>JASBUI010000034.1 GCA_030148005.1 Paracoccaceae bacterium
AGGGAAAGGATCAAGAAACGGACAATGCAACAACGCCGCTTGCAACACCAAAAACAAGCAGCATAATCAATCACACAATCGAGCCAGAGCCTCCAATGCTCAAGCCGCTCTGATGTCCCATATTATATGACGACGGACATAACTAAGAAAGTCGCCGGCAAGGGTGAACAAGCCAGGACAAAATCTGATGGGGCTTCCCGTGTTTGACCAGAATATATGCGCTGATGACATGGAAAAGTTGATGCTCAACGCGACGCGTGCATCAAATTTTCTCAAGGCAATTAGCCACGAAGGTCGCTTGATGATCCTGTGCCACCTGGCAACCGGCGAAAAGTCGGTGACCGAGCTGGAAGAGCTTTTGTCCGCCCGGCAGGCCGCCGTTTCTCAACAACTCTCCCGTTTGCGACTTGAGGGGTTGGTTACACCCAGGCGTGATGGCAAGGCCATCTACTATAGCTTGACCGACGACCGCCCCCGGCAAATAATGGAACTCGTCTACGATATGTTCTGCAAAGACGATTGACCGGCTCCATTATCGAACTAAGTCCGCAACCACGGGAGGAAACGGACGATGTTTACCGCGATTAGCGATATGACTTTAGTGGCCTGCATCGGCCTTTTCGGCGGCGTCCTTCTGGGGCTTGCCGCACGTCTTGGACGTTTTTGCACCCTCGGCGCGATCGAAGACGCCCTTTACGGCAACAGCGACACGCGTCTGCGCATGTGGGGCGTTGCGATCGGAACCGCGATCATCGGCAGCTTTGCCTTGATGGGTCTTGGGTATCTGGACGCAGGCTCGACCATCTACCTTGGTCTGGTCTGGAGCCCGCTTGCCAGCATCCTGGGCGGTTTGCTTTTCGGCTATGGAATGGCCCTGTCCGGAAACTGCGGATTTGGCGCGCTGGCCCGTCTGGGCGGCGGCGATATGCGATCATTCGTCATCGTTCTCGTGATGGGCCTTGCCGCCTATATCACCATCTCGGGTCCCTTGGCTTATATCCGCGTCTGGGCCTTCCCGGTTGACCCCAACCCCGAACATATCCCCGGCATAGCCCATGCTCTTGAACGGGCAACCGGCATTTCTTCCGTGGCGATCGGTCTTTTGATCGGTGCTGCCATCCTTGGCCTGTCCTTCTATCGCGGCGCCCTGCTGATGCACCGCAAAAGCCTTTTCTGGGCCGCGATGGTGGGCATTGCGATCATATCGGGCTGGGCCGGAACGCATTGGGTCGCCTCCAATAGCTTTGAGCCGGTGCGCGTCGTGTCTCACACCTTCTCTGCCCCAATTGGCGAGACGATGCTTTACGCGATGACGGCCTCGGGCAACTCGCTAAGCTTTGGTGTCGGCTCTGTTGTCGGCGTCCTTGTCGGTGCCTTTATCGGCAGCCTGATCAAGGGCCACTTCCGCTGGGAAGCATGCGAAGACCCGCGCGAGCTACAGCGCCAGATCGGCGGCGCATGCCTTATGGGTGTGGGCGCGGTGCTGGCAATCGGCTGCAGCATCGGACAGGGCCTGTCGGCCTTCTCGCTTCTGGCCTTCAGCGCACCTGTGACCTTTGCCGCAATCTTTGCCGGTGCGGCCTTTGGCCTGCGCCAGCTCATTGCAGGGTTCTCACCCGCAACCTGACAACAGCGGCGGCGCCCACCTTAATCTGAACGAAACGCCCAAACCCGGCTAAGGACAAAGGTCGAGGCGGCCGCAAATGAGGTGGAGATCAGCAAGGCCGGTGTCGGTCGCGCAAGATCGCCCAGCGTCAGAACCGCTAGGATCGCCTCGTTCAGAAGAAACCCCAGCAAAGCCACGACCATGAACCGCTTCAGCGCGCCCGTAACGCTGGCCGAATGCCCGGCAAAGGAATATCGGTAGTGGCCGCTGAAACTGACGACGAAAGCCACGCAAAAGGCGCCCACATTCGCAATCAGGGCCGTAACCCCAAGGTGGATCAGGCCCGAACCGACCGCCATATGGACAAGCGTCGCCAGTATGCCGATCAGGCCAAAGCGAATTGCCTGGGTCAGTATCATTCGGGCGCTGCCGCCTCGCTTACCTCTTCGGCGACGATAAATCCGGGCCGGCCTTTGACCTCTGTAAAGACCCGCGCAAGGTACTCTCCCAGCACACCGATAGAGATCAGCTGAACACCGCCCAGCAGAAAGACAGCAACCGCAAGCGTCGACCAACCCGGAACGTCGATGCCGAATATCAGCGTCTTTATGAGGATCCAGATGCCGTAAAGGATGGATAGCGCAGCGATCCCCATTCCCAGTCCCGTCCAGACCCGCAAGGGCCAGTCGGTAAAGGATGTAAGGCCTGTGATGCCAAGCCGCAAAAGCCCGCGAAATCCAAACTTCGAGGTGCCCGCCTGCCTTTGCTCAAGCTCGATCGGTATCGCCTTGGACCGGAAACCGACCCAGCCGTACAAACCCTTCATGAACCGGTTGCGCTCGGGCAATGCGACCAGCGCATCAACGACGCTGCGATCCATCAGGCGGAAGTCGCGCGCATCCGGCGGGATGACAACCTCGGCCCCGATGCTCAGCATCTTGTAGAACCACCGCGTCAGGATACGCTTTAGAACCGGCTCATCCGCCCGGTGGGCCCGAACCGCATAGATCATTTCATACCCGTCGCGGCGATGCTCAAGCATCGTTTCAAGATGCGAAAGCGGCTCTTGCAGATCAGCGTCCAGAATGACGATGGCAGAGCCATTCGCCCGCTCCAGCCCTGCCATGATCGCCTGTTCCTTGCCAAAGTTGCGCGACAGGCGGATCACCCTTACGGGCGCGCTTTCACAGGCCGCCCGTGCCTCTTCGAACGTCCGGTCCCGGCTGCCATCATCGATGATCAGAATCTCATGGCTGGGAACAAGGCGCGCGGCTTCGTTTGTAACCCTTCGGATCGTCTCGCCGATGTTGCCCTCTTCGTTGAACGCGGGGATCACAAAGGAAAGCTCGGGCACCGCTGCAATCGCAACCTTTACCGGCTTGGCCCCGGTTTTCGCCCCGGTTTTCGCCCTCGTCTTGGCTGTGGTCTTGGCTGTGGTCTTGGCCGTGGTCTTGGGTTTCATTCCTGGTCTCCACCCGCCTGCTGTTCAATGAATAGACTATTGTGGCCAAACTTGCCTACCCGATCAAACGTCGGGCCCAAAAGCTCTGCCGCGATATCGGCAAGCGCGTTCGGAACCGCCACCGCATCACGCCGACCGTTCGCGGCCAGATCAGCCAGCGCCGGATCGCCGGTGATCGCCCGGCTTTGGCCCTTGGTATAAAACTCTGCCGAATAGCTGCGTTCCGGCCAGACGCTTAGCTGGGCATCGCGCGCCCGCTCTTCGACCGCCGCCACCAGACGCTGATCACTGCGAAGGTTCAGCACGTCAGGCGCGGTATAGGCCAGTACGGTCACGGCAAGGTAAAGCGCCATCATCCCCGCCATGGCCGAGGCAAAAAGGACACGCGTGCGCCCCCCTGCCCCGCCAAAAACAGCGCCCCAAAGCGACAGTAAAAGCAAGGCCGCCGCCGGCAACCCCGGCAGCGTATAGGCCGCCAGAATGTTAGCCGCTGGTGTGAACAGCAAAAGCGGCGCGAGAACCCAGAGAGTAAGATAGCTGTACCATCCCGCCTCATCGGAACGAAACGCGCCGATCACGCGCCCCATGCGGGTCAAAACCACCCCAAGAAAAAGCGTCCACGGCAGAAACGTTCCCAGCCAGAAAAGCCAGATCGTACCTTTGGGCCGCGCATGGCCCGCGCCATAAAGATCGCCCTGCCAGCCCGAGACGACAAAGCGCTCATAGTGCTCGCCAATGATGAAATACCGCAAGAACCCCGGCGTCTTCAGCTCTGCCGCAACATACCACGGCGCCGCGATCGCCAAGGTCAGCGCCAGCCCTGTAAGCCACGGCAGTCGCGCCAAAAGCCGCCAACGGTTCCCGATCAGGATCCAAAGCCCGATCGGAAGCCCCGTCAGAACGACCGCCACCGGCCCCTTGGCCAAAAGGCCAATTCCAAGACCGGCAAAGAACAAAAGCCCCCAGCGGCGCGCAGAACCCTCCCCGCTTACGCCGCGATGGAAACCGACCATCGCCGCCGTGGTCCCAAGGACCATCGTCATGTCGGTCATCACGAAGGCAGAGGCGATAAAGAACAAAAGGCCCGATGCGGTAACCGCCACGGCCAAAAGCGCCATGTCGCGACCGGCCTCGCGCCGCGCCCAACCGTAAAGCAGCGCCAGCACGCCAAGCGCCGTGCCCAGAATGAAAATCCGCGCGCCAAAGGGACCGACCCCAAAGACCACCATCCCCAGCGCCGAAAGCCATGTATGAAGCGGCGGCTTTGCCCAGAAGGGAATACCATAGTCGTATTGCGGCGTGATCCAGTCGCCGGTCTCAACCATCTTGCGGGCAATCTCGGCGTATCGCGCCTCTGTCGTGTCTGTGAAGGGCAGCCAAAAGATCATCAGGACCCGCAGCGCCAGCAAGACGCCAAGACCGATCCATATCCACTTGCGCTGGTTTGCAGTCAGGGAAATTCCGCGCGGCGCTTCTGCCTTTGATTGTGCTGCCTGCTGGGCGTCTTTGGCGTCCATGAAAGCTCCGGTCTTTGGTGCCCTTGCGGGCGCTTGCCGAAGGATGATCACAACGGCGGGTTTTGGCAATCGCCGCAGAAACACGGCCCAGCGCCTTGTTGCGCGCAGCGATGCGAAAGGCAAGGGCGCCGCCGCCATGGACAAAAACCCGCCGATCAACCACCTTGCCACCGGTGAAAGTTCGGGGACCCAAATGAAGGCAATCATCGCAGGCGGCGGCATCGGCGGAACCACCGCCGCCATCTGCCTTGCCCAAAGCGGCTGGCAGGTTGAAGTCCTTGAACAGGCGCCCCGCATCGAAGAGATCGGCGCAGGCGTTCAGATAAGCCCCAATGGCGCGCGCATCCTGCAAGGCATTGGCGTCATGCCACACCTTAAAGACCGCCTATTTGAACCTCCGGCCATCGAAATGCGCATCGGCGCAACCGGAAGAAAGGTGTTTTCCATCCCGATGAAAAAGGCGGCAAGGCGCCGCTGGGGCGCGCCCTATTTTCAGATCCACCGCGCCGACCTTCTGGACGGCCTGCACCGTACTCTTGCCGAAACCGGCCAGGCCAAGGTGCAGG
Source organism: Paracoccaceae bacterium (assembly GCA_030148005.1). Taxonomy (GTDB): domain Bacteria; phylum Pseudomonadota; class Alphaproteobacteria; order Rhodobacterales; family Rhodobacteraceae; genus JASBSV01. Next base: position 5,152 of record JASBUI010000034.1, read on the forward strand.
TAAACGCGCGGGTTGAGGGGTATGAGACCCAAGGCGCAAAATCGGTCGCGATCATGGCCGATGGCTCAGCCCATGAGTGCGATCTACTGGTGGGCGCCGATGGGCTTCACTCCACCATCCGCGCGGCCATGACCGGCCCGGACGCGCCCCGCTACACCGGCAACGCCGCATGGCGCGCCGTTCTGCCCGCCAGTGAACTTGGCCCCCTTGCCCCGCCCCTTTCGGGCTGTATCTGGACCGGGCCGGGCAAACATGCGGTCACAACCCGCATTCGGGGCGGCGATCTGGTGAACTTCGTGGGTGTCGTAGAGGTACCCGCCAGCGACGCCGAGGGCTGGAGCATCGAAGGCGACCGGCAACAGGCACTGGCCGATTTCGGCGGCTGGAGCGAGATGTTCACCCAGATCATCACCCGCGCCCCGCGCCTTTACCGATGGGCACTTTTTGATCGCGCGCCCCTGCCGCGCTGGTCGGATGGAACAACCGTTCTTTTGGGCGATGCGGCGCACCCGATGCTGCCGATGATGGCGCAAGGCGCCGTTCAGGCCATCGAAGACGGCTATGTGCTGGCGCGCGAGCTGGAACGCGAAGGCGGCGACATCGCCGCCGCATGCCGCGCCTATTTCAGCGCCCGCATCGACCGCACTTCGAAGGTTCAATCGGTTTCAGCGGCCAACGCCCGTCTTTTCCACCGCCGCGGTGCCATTTCGCAACTGGCCACATACGGGCCGATGTGGCTTGCGGGCAAGATCGCGCCCCGCGCCCTTCTCGCCCGAAACGACTGGCTTTACGGCGCCCGGTTCGATCAGCCCGCTAAGACCCCGCATGCACGATCGGATGCTCTTTAAGCGCGCGGGCCTGTTCTGCGCTCAAACAGCCGCGCGCCACCACCGTCGTATGGATGGAAAAGATCACCGCCCCGCTTCGCCCAAGCCGCGTGATGCATTGACGCTCAGAGCGGATGAAGGGCGCCTCTGCGCCGGGATCGCGGCGCGCCTCGCCCTGCGCGCGCGGCTGAAAAAGCGAAGGATCGTCGTAGATCAACGCATTGGCCCGCCAAAGCCCCCGGCCCGCGCGAACCGCGTCGAACATCCGCTGCACGCGCTGGCCCATCTGCGCCGTGTAGGGCTTCACGGGCGCATGAATTGCGCTAAGCGGGCGCATGAACTTCTCGGCCAAGGTCCAGCTTGCGGGAAAGCACAGGATCGCGCCGGTCAGCACATGCTCTTCCTCGCCCGGCGGCTTTTGAAGAATACAGAAATCGGCCTGACAAATGCGCCCGATCGTGGCCAGAGGATCACCTTGATCGATCCGGACGCTCTTGCCGTCCGGACGCAGGATATCCATGCCCTGCCGCCGATAGCCTGAAAGCCCGCCGGCCGCGGTCAGCACATCCGACAAAAGCTCATCCGCAGCTGGCCGCGCCTCTTCCGAAAGGGCCAGAACCTTGCCCCTTTGCCCCTCGATCAACGCCTCGCGCAGCTTCATCTGCGCCGCATAGGCGTCATCGACCAAAAGCCATTCGTCCTCGCGCAGCGGCTGAACCCCCGGCAGGCGCCGCAGGGCCGCATCCGTCCAAGGCGCCACCTTTAGCTGGCTTTGCAGTATTTCACCTGTCATCGCATTCCTTGTCGTCGCACATTCCGCGCTGGCGGAAACGATACCTGCAAAGGTCGCAATCAGACAGGATCGTGCTTTGCGCAATGCACATTCTGATCCAAAGGCAACCTCGCAGGCCAGTGACAATGGATGCACCTTACAGTTCCCAGCGCAAGATCGATCCCGCCCGTGCGGGCCTTTTGGGTGATGGCACCCCCGATGATCCCGACCGGATAGAGATCGGCCCGACGCAACTGGCCTTTGATGAATGGCGCGCCGCCGGGCTGACGCTTCCCAACCTGCCGCAAATGCGCCGCTACAGATGGCAAAGACTGACCCGGCACATTGCCGCGCGCGACTATGGCGGTCTGTTGATGTTCGATCCGCTCAACATTCGCTACGCCACCGACAGCACCAACATGCAGCTCTGGAATGCCCACAACCCCTTTCGCGCCGTCCTTTTGTGCGCCGATGGCCACATGGTGATCTGGGACTACAAGAACGCGCCCTTCCTTTCGTCTTTCAATCCCCTCGTGCGCGAGGTCCGCTCTGGCGCCGATCTGTTCTATTTCGACCGGGGCGACAAGGTGGACGTGGCCGCTGGCAGTTTCGCCAGGCAGGTCCGCGATCTGATTGCCGAGCACGGCGCGAACAACCGCCGCCTTGCGGTTGATAAGGTCATGCTTCACGGGCTGCGCGCGCTTGAGGCGCAGGGCTTTGAAATCATGGAAGGTGAAGAGGTCACCGAAAAAGCGCGCAGCGTCAAAGGGCCGGATGAGATTCTTGCCATGCGCTGTGCCTCGCACGCCTGCGAAACCGCCGTCAAAGAGATGGAGGATTTCGCACGCGAAATGACGCCCCTTGGCCAGACATCCGAAGACGACATCTGGGCGGTCCTGCACGCCCAGAACATCCGGCGCGGCGGCGAATGGATCGAAACCCGTCTCTTGTCATCGGGTCCGCGCACGAACCCATGGTTTCAGGAATGCGGCCCGCGCATCACCCGCCCCAATGAGATTATCTCATTCGACACGGACCTGATCGGCGCATACGGAATTTGCGTTGATATCTCACGGTCTTGGTGGATCGGGGATGACGCCCCCCGGCCGGATATGGTCTATGCCATGCAGCATGCGCATGATCATATCATGCACAACATGAACCTGCTGAAACCGGGCATAACCATCCCCGAAATCATCGCCGCCTCTCACCGGCTTGATGACAAGTTTCAGGACCAGAAATACGGCTGCATGATGCACGGCGTCGGCCTGTGCGATGAATGGCCATTGATTGCCTACCCCGATCAGGCCGTTCCGGGCGCCTTCGACTACCCGATTGAACCGGGCATGGTCCTTTGCGTCGAAGCATCTGTCGGCGCGGTTGGCGGCGACTTTTCCATCAAGCTTGAGGATCAGGTACTGATCACCGAAACCGGCTTTGAGAACCTCACGCGCTATCCTTTCGACGCGGCCCTTATGGGCAATTAGGCCGCGCGCCTTTGCTCATTAGTCCCCAAGGAACTTGTCCAGCGTGTCCCAAAGCGGTTCATCCAGCTTGATGCGCACCCGGATATAAAGCCCGTCTTGGTAGAGCGATCCAAAATGCGGCGCCTGATCAATCGCCTTGTTATAGCCAACCGACACCATGACACCCTCGTCAAAGACATAGCCAACCTCTGCGCCCAGCGCGTTGGTCGCAAAGCCAGAGCTGTCCCACATCCGGTAGGCGTTCAGCCCAAGCTCAAGCCGTTTTGGAATGGCGTCAAAGGTAACGCCGGCCTGCAAAAGCTGTGTCACGCCCGAGAAGGTTCCATCGCTTGACGAAACATCGGCATCGAAAACCCGGCGGTGCCCGGCATACTTGCCGTTGATCCGCAGCCTCTCGCTTGGCGACCATGTACCGGCGATCGACCACAGGTCTTCTTTCGTCGACTGCGTGGCGCGATCCAGACGGCGCTCATACCAGATCAGCGACTTGAAACGCGGATCATCCAAGGGGCGGTAGGCCGCGCCAACGCGCAAACGGTGGCGGCGTCTGTCCATCCCGCCATAGGTCTGGTCCACCGCATAGCGCGAGCGTCCCAAAAGCGTGATGCTGTCACTGACTTTGCCGGCCACGCCGAGGTTGGCGTAAAAGCTGCGTCCGTCTTTCTTGAACGTCGCATCAAGATCGGCATCGGCCACCCAGCGGCCATCGTCTGAACCCCACTTGGCGCCCAGCGCAATGCTTGTCACCTCTTCTCCCGAGTTGCCAAGGTTCAGCGTGTGCTCACCGTTCATCGAAACCCGCAGGTTCTTGGTCAGATCCCAGTTTGCGGCAACGCCCTGAACCATGCGGGTATCCGACAGACCACCACCGCTTGTGGTAATCTCGGTCCGCCCGGTCAGCCATTCGGTCATGTAATACTCATAGCCAATCTTGGTCAGACCGACCTTGGGACGGGTAGAGCCGTTTTCGAACGTGAACTGGGTAGAGGCCGTAAGCCTGTGACCTTCGCCAAGCTCATACTCGGCGCCAAGTTCGATCCGCCCTGCGCCAACACCGTAAAGCGGTGTCTCGATCTCGCTCTTGAAGGTCAGCCCCTCAAAACGCTTGGACCGGATAGTGGCGCCTGTGACCAGACCCAGCTTGGTCTGATTGCTTGTCGCAACAAGGTCATGCGAAAACCGCAGGCCGGTCTTGGTCGAGAAGTGGTCGTTCACGCGGCGGTTAAAGGTGATGTCACCGGTCACGACCTTGGTTCCTGCAATGCTGTTGGCAACATAGCTGGCACTGGCCGAAAGGCCGGCATTTTCGTTGAACTTGCCGCTGACCTCAAAGGCGATCCGGTCGGTGCCGGGCCGATAGGACGATCCCGGCGGCGCAAAGGTGGCGTCGGTATGGCTTGCCTCAAGCTTGTAGCGGGCAACATCGTTCTTGCCTTCGATGGACACTCGCGCGGCCGTTCCGGCAACGCCGTTACCATCCGTCGTTGTCGCAACTTCGGCCTGCAGAACTGTGTACTCGTCCAGCTGTGTCTCGATCTGCGCGGCATAGATCCTTCTGCGATCTTCGGACCCGGCCGCACCATCCGAATGGATCGCCCGAACGCCGACGCTTGTCTTGTCGGTCAGCTGATAGTTGACCTCACCGCCGTAAAGCCAGAACTTCTCACCTTCTTCGTTCTCGGTCTCATAGGCGATACGGACAGACACCGGGTTCCCCTCGCTGTCGGCCTGCGCGACGGGCGCATCAAAGATGATCGTGTTGCGGAAGTAATCCAGGATGTAGTCGGTCGACCGGCGCAGCGATTTCTCGGACAGGATCTCACCGCTGTCCTCATCGCGCACAAGGATCGAAACGCGGTCGGTTCCGGCCCGGAAATGTGTCAGATCCACATCATAGGGGCCTGAGATGCCCAGCCCTGCAAACTCGATCACATGCTGGCGCTGGTTGGTGCGCGCGGCAAAGACCGTCACGCTGGTCTTGTCGCCCTGCCAATGGGCCTTGGCCCCGGTGGTCACGCTGCGAAAGCCGCCAAGCTTGAAGGCACGCGCCTCTGGCTCGATCGCGATATCGCCGTAAAGCACGTAAGAGGCGCCCTTTTCAATCTTCACAAAAAGGTTCGACGAAGACTGCGCGTCAAAACCACGCTCAGAGTTGTCGCCGTAGACCGGATAGTATTCATCGCCGCGGATATCGCGGAACATGCGGTCGTCGGTGTCGCGGTCGCTGCTGTAGCGCAGCGTCAAAAGCGCATCGCCGCGGATACGGCCCTTGAGGTAAAGCTCACCCCGAAGACCCGTCGTTGTGTCTTCGAACGCGCTCAGGTCCTGATGGTCGATCAACTCGGCCCCGCCCTTAAGCGCCACCGATCCCTCGATGATGCCAACCATGATCCGCTGGTCCAGATCGGGCGTGAACAGGATCTTTGCCTCGGCCCGGCCATAGCCGCTTTGCACTGTGATCGTGTCCGGTCCGGCAACCTGTGAAGGCAACAAGCCAAAGGTCGCTTCGCCGTTGTCGATATAGGCCTGAACGCCCGGCTGGTCGCTTCGGTTGTCCCGAACGTCCCAGCGTGAGTTTCCCGCATGCAGGGTCACATTGCCCGAAGCCTGAACCGGGCGGCCCTGACCATCCAGAAAGCGCACGATCACGGGAACAGGCGTTCCGGGTGTGGCGCGGGCCGATTTGGGCGCGATGATTTCGATCTTCTCGGGATCACCGGCGGCGATCACCGTAACTTCCTTGCGGGCACGTTCGTTTCCGAAGGGGCCGATACCGATCAGCGCCAGCCGGTTCTCACCCGCCACCAGACGAAGGGCAACAAACTCCAGCGCCTGCACATTGCCGCCAGCCCAAACCGTTTTCTCACCGATCTGGCTTTCGCCTATTTCAGTGCCGTTCAGTTCAAGCCGCAGCTTCAGATCGGCAGGTCCCTTCACCCGAACCGACAAGGACTTGCGCGCGGCGCGTGCGTTGTCCTGAACATTCAGGAACGCCGGTTCAGGCGTCAGCGTGCGAACAATGGATTCCAGCGTCGCCTTGGCTTCGGCGGCCTTCTGCGCCTTCGCGGCCAGATCACCGGACTGCTCTGCGCCGCCGTCCAGCGATGCGCGCGCGATCTGGGTTGTCGTTGCAAGGCCAGCCTCGCTACGGGCAGAGCGCGGACCGGCAACGGCCGGATCCATCGGCAGATCGGCAGCAATCGGTGCCCCGCCGGGGTTTCTTTCAAGGAACGTCGAAACGCGGTGCCCAACGGCATGGCGCGTGGCAACCGAACATCCGCCGATGGCAAAGTTCTCGGCCATCAGCCCGCCGCGCTTAAGCGAAACCATACGCGATCCGGCCTGAAGCATGTCCGACACCTGTGTGACGCGCGCGGCCGTGTCCTTGGGAAGGGTCGATGCCTGAACCGCCAGAACATGCGAAACAGGGCGCATCCCGAACAATGAGTATTTGCCGTTGATATCGGTCACGACCGACAGGCCTTCCTGCGTGATGATGGTCACGCCGGGAATGCCGGGATCAACGCCGGGGTCCTGACGACCGTTTTCATCGCAATCCAGAAACACCGTGCCAAGGATGGTTCCCTGCCGTGCAAAGACGCCGCCAGAGTTGTCCATGCGCACATAGGTGCGCGCCGTGTTGGATACGCGCGCCTGACCGGTGCCCGCCTGCGAGCCCGAAAGAACCGCGCTGTTATACAGCCGCCCTTCCTTTGCCAGCGGGGTAAAGCGCACGACATAAGTCAGAACGCGTGTCTGAAGCGGGTGGATAAGGCCAAGGTCAAAGACATAGTCGCCCGATCCGTCACCTGCCGGATCCGCCCAAGGCTCTCCGTCCAGTTGCACCGAACCCGGAACCATCGTCGCCCCATGCGGAAGCCGGTCGGTCATCTGCGAATAGACCAGCGCCTGGTTCATGTTGTTCTGGGCCCGCAGCGTGTAGGTGACGAACTCGCCAATGCTGATCCGGTCCTTGTCCGCGCTCTTTTCCAGAACCAGCGGAACACCATAGTAGGGATCAACCGGAATATCGGTAAAGCTTACGTGGCCGCCCGCATGTGTGAAGGACGCGCCATAGGCTTCCTGCCCGGCTGAGTTGCGGCCATATCCGGGAAAGTCGAGCCGTACCGAAGGAAAGGAAAACGCAGCAGGCGGAAGAACTTCGTAGCGGTAAGTGCCCGCTGGCAGCTCGCCCAAGGTAAAGTAGCCCTGCGCATCCGTTGTGGCAGAGGCGACCATCGCGCCCGATGCATCCAGAACCTGCACCTCGGCGCCCGAAACCGGGGCATTGGTGACCGAGTTGAAAACAAAGCTGCCCGGGTTGATCTCTATCTGCGAGGTCATTCTCTTTCCGTCGCAGCGCGAAAGTGCATCCAGCACATCGCCCTTGGACGCGGACATCACGCCGTCGCCGGAAACCGGGCTGCGCATTTCGATCAGCGGCAAGGGAACGGACCGGAAGATACCGGTGTTGGCGCCCGTCTCACGCGCAAGGATCGTCTCGACATCGCGCGACGTGCGGCTTTGCACCTCGATCTCGATGACATCAATCTCGTTGGTCGTGTTGCAGGCACCCGACACTGTCCGTCGTCATATAATATGGGACATCAGAGCGGCTTGAGCATTGGAGGCTCTGGCTCGATTGTGTGATTGATTATGCTGCTTGTTTTTGGTGTTGCAAGCGGCGTTGTTGCATTGTCCGTTTCTTGATCCTTTC
>JASBUI010000035.1 GCA_030148005.1 Paracoccaceae bacterium
GCGGATGTCATCTTCGACCATGTCATCGCCCTGCCCGGCCAGAACAACCTCACCCCGGTCCATGACCGCATAGTCATCGGCCAGATCGCGGGCAAATTCAAAGAACTGTTCAACCAGCACAATCGCCACATCCCCCTGATCGCGCAGATAGGCGATGGCACGGCCGATATCCTTGATGATCGAGGGCTGAATACCCTCTGTCGGCTCATCCAAAAGCAAAAGCCTTGGCCGGGTGACCAGCGCGCGGCCAATGGCAAGCTGCTGCTGCTGGCCGCCGGACAAATCCCCGCCCCTGCGCCCAAGCATGTCCCCTAGAACCGGAAACAACTCGAACACCACATCGGGAATTTGTCGCCGGTCGCGTGCAAGGCAGGCAAAACCGGTTTTCAGGTTCTCTTCAACGGTCAAAAGCGGAAAAATCTCGCGCCCCTGCGGGACAGAGCCGAAACCGGCGCGCGCGCGGGCGGCGGGGGGCATGCGGGATATGTCCTTGCCCTCCCAAAGGATACGCCCGCCGCCAATGGGCTGGCGCCCCGTCAACGCGCGCATCAGTGACGTCTTTCCCACCCCGTTGCGGCCCATGACCGCCGTCACCCGCCCCGGCTGCGCACCAAGCGAGACAGAGCGCAAGGCCTGCGATGCGCCGTAGAAAAGATCGACATCTTCAACCTGCAACATCCGTCAGCGCCCCAAATAAACTTCAACGACCTGCGGATCGGCCGACACATGGGCAAGCGATCCTTCGGCCAGAACATGCCCCTGATGAAGCACTGTCACCTTACAGTTCAGCGCCTGCACGAAATGCATGTCATGCTCGACCACAATGACCGATCGTTCCCCCGCGATATCGCGCAAAAGATCGGCCGTGCGCATCGTTTCAGCATCGGTCATGCCCGCCGCCGGTTCATCCACCAGCAAAAGTTCAGGGTCTTGCGCCAGCAGCATCCCGATCTCAAGCCACTGCTTTTGCCCGTGCGACAGGTCCGCCGCGGGCCGCGCCCGTTCATCGGTCAGCCTGACCAATTCAAGAAGGCGGTCAATCTCGGCGCTTTGCGCGGGGGTCTTGCGTGCCAGAAGATTGGCAAGAACGCCGCGGTCGGCTTTAAGCGCAAGTTCAATGTTGTCGGCCACGCTTAGCGTTTCGATAACCGTTGGTTTCTGAAACTTGCGCCCTACGCCAAGGCGCGCGGTATCGGCCTCATCCAGACGCGTCAGATCCACCTTTTCGTTCCAGAAAACCTCTCCCCCGTCGGGTTTGGTCTTGCCGGTGATGATATCCATCATCGTTGTCTTGCCGGCGCCGTTGGGCCCGATGACGGCCCGCAACTCTCCTTTGTCGATCACCAGCGACAGGTTGTTGATCGCCTTGAAGCCGTCAAAGCTTTTGGAGACACCGCTGAGATAAAGCTGGGAAGTCATGCCTAGTTCTCCACCAACGGGCGGCGGCGCCGGAACTTGCGCAGGCCCTGTTCGACCGCGCCCAGAACGCCATGTGGCAGAACCAGCGTCACCAGAATGAACATGCCCCCCAGTACAAAAAGCCAAAGCTCTGGGAACCAGCTGGTCAAAAGGGTGCGCGACAGGGCAACTATGATCGCACCGATTGCCGCCCCCACCAGCGTGCCGCGCCCGCCAAGCGCCACCCAGATCACGATCTCGATCGAATTGGCCGGGCTGAACTCTCCGGGGTTAATGATGCCCACAAGCGGCGTATAGATCGCCCCCGCAATCCCGGCCATCATCGCCGAGACCACGAAAACGAACAGCTTGAACCCCTCTACGCGATACCCAAGAAACCGCGTCCGGCTTTCGGCGTCGCGCACCGCCACAAGGACTTTGCCCAGCTTTGACGTCGTGATGTAGCGCGCCACCAAAAGCCCCGCCGCCAGCGCAATTGCCGCTGCCACGAACAGCCCCGCGCGCGTCTGGTCCGCCTGAAGGTCGTACCCCAGAATATCCTTGAAATCGGTCAGCCCGTTGTTTCCGCCAAACCCCATCTCATTGCGGAAAAAGGCCAGCATCAGCGCATAGGTCATCGCCTGCGTGATGATCGACAGGTAAACACCCGTCACCCGGCTTCGGAAGGCAAACCAGCCAAAGACAAAGGCCAAGGCCCCCGGCACCAGCATCACCATCGCCATCGCAAACCAGAAGCTGTCGAAGCCCAGCCAGAACCACGGCAGTTCCTCCCAGTTCAGAAAGACCATGAAGTCGGGCAGCACCGGATCGCCGTAAACGCCCCGTGTGCCGATCTCGCGCATCAGGTGCATGCCCATCGCATAGCCGCCCAGCGCAAAAAAGGCGCCATGCCCAAGGCTTAGAATGCCGCAATAGCCCCAGACCAGATCCAGCGCCACGGCCAGAAGCGCATAGGTCATGTACTTGCCCAGAAGAGCCACGACATAGGACGGAACCGGCTGGCCTGCCATGACAAGGTTACCGACCGGAACGGCCACGGTCACGACAAAGAGAACCGCAAGGAAAAGCCCCATTCGGGTGTCGATCAGACGGCGCAACATCCTAAGCCTCCACCGCGCGGCCACGCAGCGCGAAAAGGCCCCGGGGGCGTTTCTGAATGAACAGGATGATGAAGACCAGAACCAGTATCTTTGCCAGAACGGCCCCGGCAAAGGGTTCAAGGAACTTGTTGGCAACCCCAAGCGTAAAGGCCCCGGCCAGCGCCCCCCAAAGGTTTCCCGCACCGCCGAAAACCACGACCATGAAGCTGTCCACGATATAGCTTTGCCCAAGGTTGGGCGAGACGTTGTCGATCTGGCTTAGCGCGACGCCCGCCAAACCGCCAATCCCCGCCCCAAGGCCAAAGGTCAGCGCATCAACGCGCCCGGTGTTGATCCCCATCTCTGCCGCCATGGGGCGGTTTTGCGTCACTGCCCGCATCTGCAAACCCATGGCCGTCCGTTTCAGCAGCGTCAAAAGGCCGGCAAAGACCAAAAGGGCAAAGACAAGGATCCAAAGCCGGTTCCATGTGACTGTCATTGCCCCAATTTCAAACGCCCCCGACATCCAGCCCGGGTTTCCGACCTCTCTGTTGTTGGGGCCAAAGATGGACCGGACCGCTTGCTGCAACATCAGGCTGATGCCCCATGTCGCCAGAAGCGTCTCAAGCGGGCGGCCGTATAGGTGCCGGACGACGCCGCGCTCTATCGCGATGCCCACGCCGCCGGCCACGACAAAGGCAAGCGGGGCGGCAATCAGAAGCGACCAGTCAAAAAGCGCGGGCGCGGCGGTTCGGATTGCCTCTTGCACGGCGAAGGTCGTGTAGGCGCCCAGCATCACAAGTTCGCCATGCGCCATGTTGATCACGCCCATCACGCCAAAGGTAATCGCAAGCCCGATAGCCGCCAACAAGAGGACCGACCCCAGCGACAGCCCGTACCACACGTTCTGGGCAAGCCCCCAAAGCATCTGGCGCTGTTCGATCTCTTCAAGCGCCTCGCGTACCGGGCCAGAAAGATCAGCGTCATCGCGAAGTGGCATCAGGATACCCTGCGCATCCCGATCACCCCGCATCGCCAGAACCTCAATCGCCTTGAGCTTATCCGACACCGGCGCATCAGTGTTCAGTATCGCCACGGCCCGGGCTTCGGCCAGTGCCGTGGCGACTTCCCTGTCAGACTCGGCTGACATCGCGGTGTCCAAAGCCTCTAACTGGGCCGGATCACCGCTTGCAAAGGCCGCCTCAGCCGCCTTTAACCGGGCTTGCGGATCTGCGCTTGTCAGCGACAAGACCCCAATCGCGGTGCGAATTTCCCGCCGCAAGCCATTGTTCACTTTGATTTTCTTGACCGCACTCTTGCTATAGGGCCCCAGATCCTCGCCCGTGATCGCATCGATCATCCGGGCCGGATCGCCCGAGGCGGAAAGCGCCACGATCCGCCCGCCTGCCTTTTGCTTGAAAAGCTGGCCTTCGGTCAGGCTTTGCAGAACCCCAAGCGCGCGCGCATCGCCAGTGGCAGCAATCGCGCCCACGACGCCCGCGCGGTCCGAATAGGAACCTTCGGGCAAGGCATTGACCAGATCCTCAAACTTTCCGGCTTGCGACCATGCCGGCGCTAGCGCGAGCAACATCGCCGCCGCGAACAAAAACACTGTCGCCAGCCAGGCCAGTGGAATTGCGCGGGCTATCACAGCCGAACCTTGCCGGGACCGCTCTTTAGCCTGTTGATTTTTCTGCATATAGCTTGCCGTCCCTTGAAACCTGTCTGCCCCGCGCCAACCCGGCGAAGGAGGCATCCGCCCCCTTCGCCATCGCTTGTGACCCGCTCAGATCAGCTTGCGCCGCAGGTGCCAGCCGCGACGTTGAAGTTTCCGCAGGACATCGGAGGGCGCCAGTCCGAGATCAGCTTGGCACTGTCGGCCAGATAGTCCGACCACGCGTCCCCGGGCACCAGACCCGGTGTTTCCCAAACCGTTTCGAACTGACCATCCGCCTGAATTTCACCCACCAGAACCGGCTTGGTGATGTGGTGGTTCGGCATCATCGCCGAATAGCCGCCCGACAGGTTCGGAACCGACACACCGACAAGCGCGTCGATCACAGCATCCGGATCAGTTGTTCCAGCCTTTTCAACGGCTTTCACCCACATGTTGAATCCGATGTAATGCGCTTCCATCGGGTCATTCGTGACGCGGTTTTCATCCCCGATGAAGCTGTGCCATGCCTCGATAAAGGCCTCATTTTCCGGCGTGTCACCGGACATGAAGTAGTTCCAGGCGGCCAGATGGCCGACAAGCGGCTCTGTATCAAGACCGGCCAGTTCCTCTTCACCGACCGAGAACGCAACAACGGGGATGTCTTCGGCCTTGATGCCCTGGTTTGCCAGTTCCTTGTAGAAGGGAACGTTCGCATCGCCGTTGATCGTCGATACAACAGCCGTCTTCTTGCCCGCCGAGCCGAAGGATTTGACGTCCGAAACGATCGTCTGCCAGTCCGAATGCCCAAAGGGCGTATAGTTGATCATGATGTCTTCGGGCGCGACGCCCTTGGCCTGAAGATAAGCTTCGAGGATCTTGTTGGTCGTGCGCGGATAGACATAGTCGGTTCCGGCCAGAACCCAGCGCTCAACGCCTTCCTCGTTCATCAGATAGTCAACCGCCGGAATGGCCTGCTGATTGGGCGCAGCGCCGGTATAAAAGACGTTTCTTTCGCTTTCCTCACCCTCGTACTGCACAGGGTAGAAAAGGATGTTGTTAAGCTCTTTGAACACCGGCAGAACCGACTTGCGGCTAACGCTGGTCCAGCAACCAAAAACGGCAGAAACCTGATCCTGTTCAATAAGTTGCCGTGTCTTTTCGGCAAAAAGCGGCCAATCGGATGCCGGATCGACAACCACCGGTTCAAGCGGGCGACCCAAAAGACCGCCTTTCTTGTTCTGCTCTTCGATGAGCATCAGCATGACGTCTTTCAGCGTCGTCTCTGAGATCGCCATCGTTCCCGACAGCGAATGCAGGATACCAACCTTGATGGGACCTGTATGGGCTGCTGCCTGAACCATTCCGGGTACTGCCAAGGCGGCCCCGCAAGCTGCAGTCATCTTAAGAAAGCTTCTTCTGTTCGTCATTCGTCGCTCCTGATTCTTCTGCCCGCTTGTGGCGCGCCCCCGGCAATGTGATTGCCAATTTGGGCAGGGACGACGTAGTCTGACCCGGCAGCATATGTTGCACCCCGTGCGGCGGCGGATTGGCTTCACTCGGTTCGCTGCCGCACAACTGTCCATTTTGCCCCACAGCCTTTGCAGACATCTGCTTTGATCCTGCAGGACACGGTTTGCAGCTTTGGGCGCGCCGCACATACAAGCAATGGGACCGCTCATTATGCCGCAGCGAGCCGGGCATCGCCCGCGCCCAAGTGACTTAATTCTGGGCATTCGCAACTTGCGCGCCCAAAATTGCAGCAAGCAGAGCACTCCGGGCCGCTCTTGAGCCTCTCCAAGGTGCGGCTTTCACGATTCGGCTCTGTGCAACTTCTGTTGCGGGCCGCTGGAAATTGTCGTCTCATCCCCCTAAGGCGGCTGGCCTGCAGGACAGGGAGAATGGGATGCGGCAGACTTGGCGCTGGTTCGGACCCGGCGATATCGTCAGCACCGATGCGATGGCGCAAGCCGGCGTGCAGGGTGTCGTCAGCGCGCTGCATCAGATAGCGCCCGGCGAGATATGGACAGCGGCGGCAATTGAAACGCGCAAGCGCGAGATCGCGACCTTTCCCAATGGCCGGCCATCGGGTTTGAACTGGGAAGTGGTCGAAAGCCTGCCCGTCACTGAAGATATCAAGCGCCAAAGCGGCGACTGGCGCCTTCATCTTGAGAACTACAAGATCAGCCTGACCAACCTTGCGGGCGCCGGTCTGTCGGTGATCTGCTACAACTTCATGCCGGTTCTTGACTGGACGCGCACCGATCTTGCCTGGCCACTGGCTAACGGCGCAACCGCGATGCGCTTTGATCTGATCGACTTTGCGGTGTTTGATCTGTGCATCCTGGCGCGCCCCGGAGCGGCCGATGACTTTCCCGCCCCCGTCATAACTGAGGCCCGCGCGCGTTTCGCCAAGATGAGTGATCAGCGAAAATCGCAGCTAACCCGCAACATCGTCGCGGGCCTTCCGGGCGCGGCAACCAACTTTACCCTTGATGACGTGCGCGGCCAGCTTGAACGCTACAAGGGAATAGACGCCCCCCGCCTGCGCCAGCACTTCACCGACTTCCTGCAAGAGGTGATCCCCCATGCAGAAACGCTGGGCCTGCGCCTTTGCTGTCACCCTGACGATCCGCCCTTTCCTCTTTTGGGACTGCCGCGGATCATGTCCACCAAATCCGATCATGCCGCGGTCCTGAACGCCGTGGCCAGCCCCGCAAACGGCATCACGCTATGTTCGGGCTCTCTGGGGGTGCGGGCCGACAACGATCTGGTCGACATGATGACGACCTTTGGCGCGCGCGTGCATTTCTTGCACTTGCGAAACACAGCCCGCATGGGTCCAACCGTCCCAACCTCTTTCTACGAGGCCGAGCATTTGGAGGGTGACACCGACATGGTCGCCTTGGTGGCGGCGGTGCTAAGCGAAGAAGAAGCGCGCCGGCGCCAAGGGCGCCAGGATCATTCGATCCCCTTCCGCCCCGACCACGGCCAGAACATTCTGGATGATCTGACGCGCAACACGCAGCCGGGCTATCCCGCGATCGGGCGGCTGAAGGGCCTTGCCGAGTTGCGCGGCATCATCCGGGCGCTTGAGCATCAGCGCATGGCCGAGACATGAGCGCGGCTTTGGCCCCCGGTCACCTGCCAGAGCTTTCCCGCCGGGGCATCGGGCCGGGCTATGACCCGCAAAACCACGCAGCCGGCATTTTGCACATTGGCTGTGGCGCTTTCTTTCGCGCCCATCTGGCCGCCTGCACCAACGCGGCCCTTGCGCGCGGCGGCGGCAACTGGCGCATCGTGGCCGCGAACCTGCGAAGCCGGGGCGACATCGACGCGCTTAACGCGCAAGGCGGGCTTTACACGCTGCTAGAACGCTCAAAAGAGGGCGCCGCGGTCAAGGTCATCGCCAGCATCAGCCATGCGATCGCGGCAACCGACCATCGGGACAGGCTTTTGCAGGCACTCGCCGATCCGGCAATTCGGATCGTGTCGCTGACGGTCACGGAAAAGGCCTATGGCATCGACCGCGGCGCTTTGGATATCGATCCCGCGCACGCCTCTGTTGCGGCCGATCTTGCCCACCCAGAGGAACCCGCGGGCGTTCTGGGCTATCTGGTTCAGGGGCTGGCGCTTCGCCGAAAGGCCGGCCATGCCCCGCCGACAATCCTTTGCTGCGACAACCTTCCGCAGAATGGCAAGCTTTTGCGCGCGGGCGTGCTTGGGTTTGCCCGGCGCGTCGATCCGGATCTTGCCGATTACATCGCCCGCTCTGTTGCCTTTCCCTCAACGATGGTTGACCGCATAACCCCCGCCAGCACTGACCAGACGCGCCGCGACGCGCTTCAGCTGACGGGGCTACAGGATGAAGCGGCCGTTGAAACCGAACCCTTCTTTCAATGGGTGATCGAAGATAACTTCCCAACCGGCCGGCCCCAGTGGGAAGCAGGCGGCGCCGTATTCGTCAGCGATGTCGAGCCCTATGAGGACATGAAACTGCGGATGCTGAACGGCGCGCATTCGATGCTGGCCTATGGCGGCTTCTTGAGCGGGCACAAATACGTGCGCGACGTGATGGCCGATCCGGCCCTGTCGCGCCTTGTCGCCCGCCACCTGCGGGCAGCGGCGGCAACGCTGAAGCCGCTGGACGGGATTGACCTTGGCGACTACGCCGCGCAGCTGATCGCCCGCTTTTCCAACCCCGCCATCGCGCATGAAACCTACCAGATCGCAATGGACGGGACGCAAAAGATTGCCCAGCGGCTTGCATCGCCAGCCGCCCATGCCCTGCAAGCCGGGCAGGACATCCGCCCCTTTGCCTTCGCGGTCGCCCTCTGGATGCGTTATTGCACAGGGGCCACAGATGACGGCGCGCCCTATGATCTGCGTGATCCGCAAAGCGGCAGGATCGCTGCGATCGCCGCAGCATCGCAGGGCAATCCCAAGGCGCTTGTCAGCGGCCTGATGAAGATAGGCGGCGCCTTCCCCGCCGCCCTTTCGCAAAGCCCGGATTTTCAAAGCGCGGTTCTGGACTGTCTGAAAGGTCTGCTGGATCACGGGGTGGCAGCGGCGATCAGAAAAGAGGCCGCCCTTTAAGACGCGGCGCGCCCGTCATTGCTTGCGATGGATGTCCGCCAGATTCCAGCATCGCACCTTATGGCCCGGCGCCACCTCTTCTAGCGGCGGCTCTGGCGCCTGCCGGCATTTTTCACTGACATGCTGGCAGCGGCTTTGAAACCGGCACCCTTTGGGCAGGTTCGCGGGACTTGGCAGATCGCCCTTCAGGATAATCCGGTTGCGGGCGACGTGGGGATCGGGCACGGGCAATGCGGACAAAAGCGCCATGCTGTAGGGATGCATGGGCCGGGCATAGAAATCTTCGTTATCCGCAAGCTCGACAATCTGGCCAAGGTACATCACCGCAACCCGGTCCGCGATGTGGCGCACAACGCTTAGGTCGTGGCTGATGAACAGATAGGTCAGGCCCAGCCGCTTTTGCAGATCTTCAAGAAGGTTGATGATCTGCGCCTGAATAGACACATCCAGCGCCGATACTGGCTCATCCAGAATAAGAAGCTTGGGGTTCAGGGCCAAAGCGCGCGCGATCCCGATCCGCTGGCGCTGACCGCCCGAGAATTCATGCGGGTAGCGGTCGGAGTATTCGGGCCTGAGGCCCACAAGCTCAAACAGCTCATTGACACGCGCGCGCCGTTCCTCGCGGCTTCCCTGCCGGTGAATGACCAGCGGCTCTTCGATAATGGAAAAGGCGG
This sequence comes from Paracoccaceae bacterium, assembly GCA_030148005.1. GTDB lineage: Bacteria > Pseudomonadota > Alphaproteobacteria > Rhodobacterales > Rhodobacteraceae > JASBSV01. Next base: position 9,423 of record JASBUI010000035.1, read on the forward strand.
TCATGCGCGGGTTGAGCGATGCACACGGGTCCTGAAACACGCTTTGGATATCCCGCCGAAGCGCCAGCAAACCCTTGCGATCAAGGCCAAGAATGTCGCGGCCCTCAAACTCCACCTCGCCGCCGGTGGCCGGCATCAGCCGCGCAATCACGCGCCCAAGGGTTGACTTGCCACAGCCGGACTCTCCCACAAGGCCAAGCGTTTCACCGCGCTTGATATCCAGCGTCACGCCATCCACAGCCCGCAAGGAACCAGAGGCGCCGCCGATCAGGCTGTCTGATACGTTGAAGTACCTCTTCAGATCGCTCAGTTGCAAAATCGGCTTGGGCGGAACCACCTGAAGTCTGCTCATTCTGGCACCTCTGTGTTGTGCAGCCAGCACCGCACCTTATGCCCATGCGGCATCGCCTTCAGCGGCGGCTCTGCCTTGGCGCAGGGCCCATGGGCCGCCGGGCAACGTTCGCGAAAGCGACAGCCCGTTGGCAGATGCAAAAGGTTCGGCACCAGCCCCGGTATCGCCTGAAGTTCCTGACCGCGGCTGTTTCCGCGCGGAATAGAGGCCAGCAAACCTTGGGTGTATGGGTGCAGGGGCGTGTCAAAGATCTCGCCCACACTTGCCTCTTCGACGACGACGCCCGCGTACATAACGGCCACTTTCTGGGCCATCTCGGCGATGACGCCCATATCATGGGTGATCAGGATGACCGCCGCGCCTTCGGCGTGCTGCATCTGGACCATCAGATCAAGGATTTGCGCCTGCACCGTGACATCTAACGCCGTCGTCGGCTCATCCGCCAAAAGTAGTTGCGGGGCGCAGGCCATCGCCATGGCGATCATCGCCCGCTGGCGCATGCCGCCCGAAAGCTGATGGGGAAATTCGCGCACCCTTTTCTCGGGCGATGCGATACCGACCCGCGCCAAAAGGTCGGTCGCCTGTTCCATGGCTTCCTTGCGGCCCATGTCGCGGTGCAGTTGCAGCGCCTCGGCGATCTGCCAGCCGATGCGGAACACCGGGTTGAGCGATGTCATAGGCTCTTGAAAGATCATCGAGATGACATCGCCCCGGATCTTGCGCATCTCGGCGGCGGTCTTGGTCGTCAGATCGCCGTGCCCTGCAAGCTCAATACTGCCCGCAGCCACGCGGCCCGGGCGCGCGATCAGCCCCATGATGGACAGGGCCGTCACCGATTTGCCCGATCCGCTTTCGCCGACAACGCCCAGAACCTGACCGGGATCGACCGAGAATGAGACATCGTCGACCGCGTGCAGGACGCCTGCATGGGTGTCAAATTCTGTCCTTAGGTTTCGCACCTGCAAGAGCGGCGCATCGGTCTTGTCGTCCATATCGGCGGCTTTGGCTTTGGGGCTGTGAACGGTCATGCTCACACCTCTCTCATTCGCGGATCAAGCGCATCGCGAAGCCCATCGCCCAGCAGGTTGAACCCAAGCACGGTAAAAAAGATCGCAAGGCCCGGCAAAAGCGACGTATGCGGAGCGGCGGACAGGTACTGGCGGCCACTGGCCAACATCGTGCCCCAGTCAGAGGTGGGCGGCTGAACGCCAAGCCCCAGAAAGGACAGCGCCGCCGCCGCCGTGATCATCCAGCCGATGTTCAGTGTCGTCGCCACGATCAGCGTCGAGACGCTGTTCATCAGGATATGGCGGAACAGGATGCGCGTGTGCCCTGCCCCCATCCCGCGCGCGGCCAGAACGAAATCAGATTCGCGCAAGCTTAGCGTGGTGCCCCGGACGATCCGCGCAAAGAACGGCACATTGACCAGCGCCACGGCAAGCATTCCGTTCAAAAGCCCCGGGCCAAGGATGGCAATGACGCTAAGCGCCAGCAGAAAGTAAGGGAAAGCCATAAGCACATCGACCACGCGTGAGATCACCGTATCGGCCCAGCCAAGGAAGTAACCGCTGACCAGCCCCATGATCGTCCCGACCGTCATGGCGATGGCGGTCGCCGCCAGAGCCACGGCAAGTGTGATCCGCGCGCCCCAGAACAGACGGCTGAGGATATCGCGGCCAAGCTCATCTGCGCCCAGAAGGTGGCCGGGCGCGCCGATATCGGCAAGACGGTCGGACGTGTTCACCGCGTTGGGATCGGCCAATGGCAGAAACGGCGCGCTGATGGCCATGAAGATCGAAACGGCCACAAGGAACGCCCCGACAAGGGACAGCCGGTTCTGCGCAAGGCGCGACAACAGCGACTGGCGCGCTGGCCCCTTCTCGGCCTCCGGCGCCTTACCTTCCGCTGCGATTTGCGATGTTTGTCCGCTCATAACCTTGTCCAATCAGGAATAGCGGATGCGCGGGTCCAGCCACGCATACAGCATATCAACGGCAAGGTTCACAAAGACAAAGCTGGTCGCAACCAGCAAGACCGCCCCCTGAACCATCGGATAATCGCGCGCCTGAATTGCGCGCACCATCATCTGGCCGACGCCCGGCCATGAGAAAACCGTCTCGGTGATCACAGAGCCGCCCAGAAGATAGCCAAACTGCATGCCCAGCACGGTCACCACCGTGATCGAGGCATTGCGCAGCGCATGCACCCAGATGACCCGCCGCTCGCCCACGCCCTTGGCGCGCGCGGTGCGCACATAGTCCTGACGGATCACCTCAAGCATGGCCGATCGCGTCATCCGTGCAAGGATCGCCGCCGATACCGCGCCCAAGGTTACCGCCGGCAGCACAAGATGGCGCAAAAGGTCAAAAATATCGCCACCCGCAGCCGGGTACATCCCCGAAGACGGAAGCCATCGCAAATCCATCGCAAAGATCAGGATTGCGGCAATTCCGGTAAAGAAAATCGGCATGCTGACGCCCGCAAGCGCGATCAGCATGGCCACGGAATCAAAGACTGAATGCTGATAGGTCGCGGCAAGAATGCCGATGCCTACCCCAAAGACGACCGCAAAGGTCAAGGCCCCCGCAGTCAGAATAAGCGTCGCTTTAAAGCGCTTGATGATCTCGGGAAGCACCTGCCGGTTCAACACCGTAGAGCGGCCCATGTCACCCTGAAGCATACGCCCCGCCCAAGAGACGTATTGCACCGCAAGCGGGCGATCCAGCCCCATGTCATGGCGAAGCTTTTCGACAGATTCCGCCGTTGCCTCACTGCCCAAAAGCATGTCTGCCGGATCACCCGGCGCAAGGTGCAGCATTGCAAAAACGAGGATCGATATCCCGAACAGAACCGGGATCGTCTGTGCCAATCGGCGAAAAAGATACTTTCGCATCGGGTGCCTCTATACTCGGTTTGGCGGCAACTTGAGGGGCAGCAGATTTGCCGCCCCCCAATTTCTCAGGCTCAAAGTGCCGCTAGCCTATCATTCTTCCAGTGTCGCGTTTTCGACCATGAAGTCAAAGTTCGGCGAAAGCAGGAAACCCTTAAGCTTTGCGCTATGCACAACGATCTGCGAGCCGTGGTTGACGAAAAGCCATGGCGCATCCTCGGCGATCAGCGCCTGCGCTTTAAGATAGAGATCCCGGCGCACCGCTTCGTCGCTGATCAGTTGCGCCTTGTTCAAAAGCTCATCGACTTCGGCGTTCGAATACCAGCCAGCATTCCACGCGGGCGGATGGGCGGCGGTGTTGAACAGCCGGTTCAGCACATAGTCAGGATCGCCCGTCGGCGCGTTCCACGACATCTCGGCCATCTGCGGGCTGTTGCGGTAAGCCTCAAGATAGGCGCCCCACTCCATCGTCTTGATCTGGCAGTTGATCCCGACAGCGGCAAGGTTGGCCTGAATGTAGGTTCCCATTTCCACCGGCGACTGCATGCCCGATCCGCTTTCGGGAACCATGAACTCGCAATTGCCGAAACCATCGGGATAACCCGCTTCGGCAAGCATCGCCTTGGCCTTGGCCGGATCATAGGGGTACTTGCGCACATCCGAGTTATAGACTTCGCCATAGATCGGAGACAGCGGCGTCGATGACACCTCTGCCGTGCCCTGCAGGATGTCGCGAACGATGCCTTCCTTGTCGATGGCACTACGGCTTCATCTAATTCTTGTCGTCTATTGAGCGACCAAATGACCGGCGGACACTTCGCGCAACTTGACGGCTTTGGGCGCATCGCCCACCGCCCGCATCGGGCTTGGAACCTCACCTGACGGGCGCACTTCGACCGGGCGTTTGAAAGACGGATCAGGGACCGGAACGGCCTCAATCAGGCGCCGGGTATAGGGGTGCTGCGGCGCGCCAAAGACCTGCGCGCGGCTTCCCGTCTCGACGATCTGGCCAAGGTACATCACCGCAACCCGGTCGGCGATGTTTTCAACCACCGCCATGTCGTGGCTTATGAAAAGAAAGGCGATGCCAAACTCTTCCTTCAGCGCCTGCAAAAGATCGAGGACCCGCGCCTGAACCGTCACATCAAGGGCCGAGACGCTTTCATCGGCGATGATCAGCTTGGGCTGCAACGCAAGGCTTCGGGCAATACAGATCCGCTGGCGCTGACCGCCGGAAAACTCATGTGGGTAGCGATCGATCTGGTCATCTGAAAGCCCGACGCGATTGAACAGATAGCGCACCCGCTCTGCCCGCTCCTGCGCCGAACCGATGCCGTGAATGACCAGCGGCTCTGCCACAAGGTCACCAACTTTCATGCGCGGATCAAGAGAGGCCATCGGGTCCTGAAAGATCATCTGCACATCGCGGCGCAGCGACTTTGGCGCATCGCGCCCCTCGCGCCCAAGTGCGCAGCCGGCGATGTCGATGTCCCCTTGAAAGGGGACCAGACCAACCATGGTTTTTGCCACGGTCGACTTGCCGCAGCCGCTTTCACCGACAATCGCGAAAGTCTCACCCGCCGCGATGTCAAAGCTTACATGATGCACGGCGTGAACATGGTGGCTGACGCGGCCAAAAAGCCCGCTGCGAATGTCAAAGCGAACGCTCAGATCGTCGATGCAGGCCACGAAATCTTCGGCAGGCTTGGATTGGCGCTTATGCCCGCCCTTGCCCATGCGGGGAACCGCAGCCAAAAGATCCTGCGTATAGCGGCGGCCCGGCGCGCGGAATATGCCATCGACCGACCCCTCTTCGACCATACGGCCCGATTGCATGACGATGACACGGTCGGCCATCTCGGCAACCACGCCCATATCGTGGGTGATCAGAATAATCGCTGTTCCCAGCTCTGCCTGAAGATCGCGCAGAAGGTTCAGAACCTCGCGCTGAACGGTGACGTCAAGCGCGGTTGTCGGCTCATCCGCGATCAGGACATCCGGTTTCAGCGCGATGGCCATGGCAATCATGACCCGCTGGCGCATCCCGCCAGACAACTCATGCGGATACTGGCGCAAGCGGCGCTCAGGCTCGGATATGCGCACCGCCCGCAGCGCTTCAAGAACGCGCGCCTGCACCTCTTTGCGGGGTAGATCCTCATGCGCTTCAAGCGCTTCGGTCAGTTGCTGACCGATTGTCATGATCGGGTTCAGCGAAGTCATGGGTTCTTGAAAGATCATCGCAATCCGGTCGCCGCGATACCGCTGCATCTCGGCCTCGGGCAGCTTTGTCAGCTCGACCTCGCCCAGATTGATCTTCCCGCCGGTTACCCGCACGGCAGGCGGCGGCAACAGCCCCATGATTGCAAGCGAGGTGATCGACTTTCCCGATCCGCTTTCACCGGCGATTGCCAGCGTTTCACCCTTGGAGATGCTGAACGACAGGTTGCTGACCAGCGGCGTCAGGCCATTGGCGCTGCGCACGCTGACCGTCAGGTCCTGCACCGACAGGACCTCTTTGCGCTCCGGGGCCAGCGCGGCCCCGGAAATTTCTTTCTCGGCAAGTTTCATTCGAAGACACAGCGCGGAAAGTAGAATGAAACGACCCAGTTGGGCATATCCACGATCTCGGATATCCGCAGATCACCGCAGGCAGACACAAGCATGTAAGCGTCCACCGCCGACATGCCACGCTGCGCGCAAAGTAGATCGATCATGCCCGACACCGCATCACGCGCCGCCGCCATCAGGTCAGGCCCGATGCCGGTTGTCGCCTCATAGCCCTTGGCGTCCAGATGCCGCGTCACCGGCCCCGGCGTTGTAAATCGCGGCATCTTCAGGTTGGCACCTTTCACCAGATCCAGCGTCACCACGACATCCATCGGGCTTTCGATCGCCGTGCCGCACACCTCGCCGTCGCCTTGGGCCGCATGCGTGTCGCCGATTGAAAACAGCGCGCCAGCAACTTCTACGGGAAGGTAAAGCGTCGTGCCCGCCGCCAGATCGCGGATATCAAGGTTTCCGCCAACGCGCCGGGGCGGCACGATGGAATGAAGCCCCGGCTCGGCCAGCGCGTTTCCGATCGTGCCGGCAAAGGGCTTTAGCGGAACCCGGCCTTCGCTTTGGAAAAGCGCCGGCGCAAGGCTGTCGGGATCATACTTCCATATGGTCAGGGCCGGATCGGTGAACTGATCGGCCAAAAGCCCGAAACCGGGGATATTCGCCGTCCAGCCAAAGCCGGACGGTTTAAAGCTGTCTATGCTGATCTTAAGCGCATCGCCCGGCTCTGCCCCCTCGACATAGATCGGCCCCGAAACCGGGTTGATCTTGCCAAAGTCCAGCGTCGCGACGTCCTGAACCGTGCTGTCCGGCAAAAGCTGACCGGCAGAGCTGTCCAGGCAATGGGCCAGGATTGTCGAGCCTGGCTCTACCCTTTCGACCGGGACAAACGAGTTGTCCCAGCCGAAGTGATGCTGTGCACCATGAATGGTGTAATTGGCGCTATTGCACATCGGTCACATACACATAGTCATAGTTGACAGGGATCGACACCGGATCGACGAAAAGCGCATCTGCCCCGCCCATGCGTGTCGACTTCATCGTGTAGCGCTGCTCATTAAAGATCGGCACCCAAGGGGCGTCGTTCATCACAGCCATGTAGACGTCGGACCATTTCTGCATCCGCTCGCCGACCATGGAAGGATCGGTGATGCTGTCAGCCTCGGTTGCCTTGGCGTCCAGATCTTCATTGCAATACCACGACCAGTTCCAGCCGCCCGGCACCGCGCCCGCACAGCCCAGAATGGGGCCGTAAAAGTTGGACGGATCGGGGAAGTCGGCGATCCATGCCATCCCCCCGGACCAGATCATCGGCGCCTGATCAGGCTCACCGCCCGCGGCGATAACATTCGCCTGCGCCAGTGACTTGATAGAGGCCTTGATGCCGATACCGGCCAGATCCTGCTGGATTGCCTGCGCAATGCGCGGGTTGGGGTCGGTGTTCATCACGTAAAGTTCTGTATCGAACCCATCGCCTAGACCGGCCTCTGCCAACAGCGCCTTGGCCGCTGCGGGATCATAGGCATAACCTTTGTAGGTCTTGGTGTAGCCTGGCATCGACGGCGGCAACGGCTGATTGGCAGGAACCGCGCGACCGTTGATGATCTGCACGATGCGGTCCTTGTTGATCGCCATGTTCACCGCGCGGCGAACCTCCAGCTTGTCAAAGGGCGGCATCTGGACGTTCATCGTCACATAGCCGGTCTGAAGCTGGCCGCCCACGACAACGCGCGCCGCTTGCGCCGGATCGCCCATAACCTCGCGGAATTTCGCGGGCGGAATACCGTCACCGGGCACATCAACCTCGCCGTTCTGCAAACGCAGAAGGGCAACGATCGGCTCTTGCCCGACCTCGAATGTGACCTGTTCCAGATAGGGCACGCCCGGGCGCCAGTAGTCGGTGTTCTTGGCAAAGACCAATCGCTGACCAATCGTCCATTCGGCCAGCTTGAAGGCGCCTGTGCCAACCGGCACCTTGCCGAAATCGGCGCCAGCGGCATCCACCGCCTCTTTGGGGACGATCGAGGCAAAGTTCAGCGCCATGACATGAAGGAAGGTTGCATCAGGACGCGAAAGCGTAACCTCGACCGTCATCGGGTCGATTACCTTGACGCCCGAAAGCTCGCTTGCCGATCCATCGGCCATGGCGTCATAGCCCTTGATCGAGCCAAAGAAACCCGCGCCGGGGCTTTGCGTGGTTGGGTTGGTCACACGGTCAAAGGAATACTTCACATCCTCGGCCGTCATCTCGCGCCCGTTGTGAAACTTGACGCCGGGGCGAAGGTGGAAGGTGAAGACCGTACCGTCGTCCGAAATCTCATAGGATGACGCAAGGCCGGGGCGCAGTTCGGTCGTGCCGGGGACATAGTCCATCAGCCCGTCGAAAAGCGACTTGATCATCGACCAGTTCTGCCAGTCATAGCCGATGGCCGGATCAAGCGTTGCAACGTCGTCCTTGTAGGTCACGACGATACCGCCACCCGCCTTGGCGTTGGGATCAGGTTGGTAATCTTGCGCTTGGATGGGCAAGGCCACCGTCAGCGCAAGCGCAGTTGAAATAAGCCACTTCTTCATCTCATCTCTCCTATTGCAGCATTGCTTTTGGCATCTCAGCGAAGCCGGATGCGTGGGTCTATAAAAGGGGTCACTAGATCAGCCAGAAGGTTACCCAGAACGATCGCGCAGGCCGATACCAGCGTGACGCCCATAATGATGGGGATGTCGATGCGCTGAATGGCCTGCCAGGCCAGCTGGCCTATGCCGGGCCAACCAAATACGCTTTCGACAACAACGATACCGCCCATGAAAATACCGACATCGATACCGATCATCGCGATGATCGGTAGGATCGCATTCGGCAGCGCATGCCGCAGAATAACCCGGTAACGTGCAAGCCCCTTGGCCCGCGCGGTCCTGATATAGTCCTGTCGCAGAACCTCGATCATCGAAGATCGCATCATCCGCGAGTACCAGCCAGAACCAAGTATCCCCATCGTTGCGGCGGGAAGCACCAGATGGCTGAAGGTCCCATAGCCACCAATGGGGAACCAGCCAAGCTGCACCGCAAAGACGTACAAAAGCAAAAGACCGACCACGAACTGCGGCGCTGATACGCCGATGAACGAGACGATCATCAAGGTCTGGTCCGTCGCGCTGCCCCGTCTCAGCGCCGCGATGACGCCCATGGTCAGCCCCAGCACCAGCTCAAAGACAATCGCCCCGACCATCAGCAAAAGGCTGGCAGGAAGGCGCGCGGCAATCAGTTCGGAAACTTGTGATTTCTGCAGGTACGAACGTCCAAGATCGCCCTGCACCAGCCCGGTCAGATAGCGCCAGTATTGAACCACAAAGGGCTGATCCAGCCCCAGTTGCTGGCGGATGTTTTCGACGGTCTGCGCGGTGGCCGAACGCCCCGCGATCTGGCGCACCGGATCGGCAGGCAGCGCATAGAGCAGAAAAAAGGTCACCAGCGACACGCCCAGAAGGATCAGGGCAGACTGAAACAGGCGCTGCAATAGATAGCCGGCCATCACTCGCTTCCTCTTTGCGTGGGATCAAGAACATCGCGCAGCGCATCGCCAACAAGGTTGAAAGCCAGCGCAAGCATCAGGATCGCCGCGCCCGGAAAGAACACCAGCCAAGGCGCTGCCTGAAAATAGGTCTGGTTCTCAAATATGATGTTGCCCCAGCTGGGCGTCGGCGGCTGCACACCAATGCCCAGATAGCTTAGCGTTGCCTCCAAAAGGACCGTCGTGGAAATTCCAAGCGTGCCCCAGACAATGATCGTGGGGACAAGATGCGGCAGGATATGGCGAAACAGGATACGCAGGTTTCCGGCGCCAAGCGTGCGCTCTGCGGCGATGAACTCGCGCTCGGCAAGCGATGTCGTCTCGGTATAAAGAACGCGCGCCGCCTGAACCCAGTTGACCGTGGCAATCACCATCACGACGATCCAGAGCGAGGGTTGAAAGATCGCCGCCAGCGTGATCGCCAGCAAAAGCGCAGGGAATGCCATCATAAGATCGGTGAACCGCATCAGAACACCGCCGACCCAGCCGCGAAAATATCCCGCCGTGACGCCGACAACCGTCCCGATGACAAGCGCAATTCCGTTCGCCACAACCCCGATAAGCAAAGAGGTGCGCGCGCCGTAAAGAATGCGGGTCAAAAGATCGCGGCCCAAAAGGTCTGTTCCCAGAACGAAAGTGGCACTGGGCCCGATTGGCGCGCCCTCAAGGGTGAGACCGTCAAACATCTGATCGTTCGGTGAATAGGGCGTCAGCCACGGCGCAAAAACCGCGCCAAGAAAGGCGATCAGGATAAGCGATATGCCCACCAGCGCCATCTTGCGATGCGCCAGCCGGGACAGGGCGCTTGGCGGAAGGGTTTCTGCGGAAATTTCAGGTGCGCCTGCTTTTGTCATCACGCCCCCCGTCGTTTTCTTCGGCCATGCGCGCGACGATCCGCTGCGCGGCCTGCTCGATCGTCACCTGCCATGCCATCGCCAGTTGCCGCAGCTGCGCATAGGCCTGCGCTTCGCTCTGGCCCCGCGTCGCCAAAAGCGTCACGGCGCGAACAACCGTCTGGCGCTCATCCAGCCGCGCCCGCAGATCCGATATCTCTACCGCAAGGCTGCGCCGCGCTTCAAAAGCATGGCGCGCAATCAAAAGCGCGCTATAGACCCCGCTGTCGCCGACCGGCTTGTGAAGCTGGGTATCGGCGCCTTGGGCAAGCGCCCATTCGACACGGCCCGGTGCCTCAGAGCCGATCAAGGCGATCATCGGCATCGGCGCCTCGCCCGGATCCCAAGGGAACTGCGCGTCATAGCCCATATCGGCATCAAAAAAGACAAAGTCGGCACCCAAGGTATAGGCGCTTAGATCCGGCCACTGGTCGCTGAATTCCAACCCGATGGCCGCCAATTGCCGCCCAAGCGCCTGCACGGTCGCATGCGGCCGGTGCAGGATCACCGCCCTTGCGCCGCCAAGACTTGGTATATGCAGCCGCTTTTTCATTTCACAACCGTCAGGTTTGGCCAGCGCGCATATGGAACGCGGCTTCGGCGCGAGAGGTAGGGATCGGCCGCAAGCGCCGGCCATTTTTCAAGCACGTCGAACTTGCCGCCCTCGACCTGTGCGATCAGAACCGGAAGCGCCGTGTGATGGGTCTCGGCGTCAATGCCCGCCTTGGCCGCCTCTGAGGAGGCAAGCAAATCGGCCAGACCTGCCGTTTCGGCCTGCGGGCTGCGCGACAAAAGCCCCGCGAGCGTGTAGACCGCAAAGAACGCGGAAGCCTCAAGCGAGGATCCGAAATCCTGTTTGGGATGGTCGGGCCAGCCTACCTGTCCGCGAAAATACGGCCCGGCCGAGATCAGCCCCTCTGCGGCTTCTCCCAGTTCTTCAAGCTCGCACTCTGTCAGGTTGCACGACAAAACCGGGCAGGTGTCGGCGCGGAAATAGCTGTCTTGCCGCCCAAGTTCGGCATAGGCGCGCAGAAAGGCGTATGAGGACGAACCGATCAGCGAATTGACGATGAAGTTCGGGCGGCTTGCCCGGATCTCATCGATCATGTGGTCGATGGCGGTGTCGCCGATGGGCAAGTAACGCTCGCCCAGAACTTCGCCCTTGGCTGCGGTGATGACATCGCGGGCCACGCGGTTCATCTCCCACCCCCAGATATAGTTCGATCCGGTCAGAAAGGCAGAGCGCCCGTATCTGTCGAAGGCCCAGTGAAGCAGCGGCAACAGATGCTGGTTCGGGCAGGCATGGGTATAGACCACGTGATCGGATGCCTCGAACCCCTCATAGGGCGTGGCATACCACAAGGTTCCCCCCGCCCGCTCAAGCCCCGGAATGACTTCTTTGCGGCTCCACGATGTCATGCAGCCAACGACGTGCCGGGCCGAAGTATCGCGCAGTATCTCGGCGCAAAGCGGCTGATAAAGATCGATGCTGCACTTTGGGTCGCGCTCTACCGGGACAAGCTCAATGTCCAGCGCAGGGTCATCGTTGACCTGCGCAATGGCGTTCATGGCGCCGGTATAGCAGGCCTCGGACATCAGGGCATAGCTGCCCTGACGCGAGTAGAGAATTCCGATTTCGATGCGCCGCCGCATGCACGTCCCCCAAAAGCAAAACCCCGCACCCGACACCACATTTCGTGGGCAGGAAGCGGGGCTCGAATGCCGTCCAGAATCTTTCCGGTATGTTCACCCACAGTTTCGCGCAATGCGTAACTCAGTCAAGCCCCTTGCAAGATTCGCGCATATTTCAGTTGTTTTGGAAAAAATCTTGGCAACTCTGAACAGAACTGCGGCCTTTTGCTGAAAAAACTTGCGTCGGGCGATCAAAGACCCGCCGATCCGGGTGCCCGGAAAGTCCAGCCTAAAGGCTGGCGGCAAAGTTCCCGCAATTTCAGGCAGAAAAGGCGCATCCAAAGGGCCCGCGTTTTGCCCCGCAGATCGGCGAAAACGCCGCCCGAAATTCACAACCCGCTTGAAAGGTGAACAGAATTCAAAAAAACTGCGCTAAGATTGATCACTACCTGCCGCAGTCGTCTGGACCCTCGCTCATCTCCTTCGAATCTCTTTACTTTTCCCAAGCTCATTCGATGGATCCCAGTGGTGTCACAAGGCAATTTGCGCATGTCACCAAGGAATAACGACTATGGACGACACCGGGATCACAGAGGCCGATATCGAAGCTGCAGAGCGTCTGCTTGGCATCGCCTATAGCGCCCGTGAGCGCGCCCAGATGGCCGGTAATCTTGTCGGCCAGATCCAGCTTGCAAAGGATCGCCGCGCCCTGCCTTTGGCCAATGACGTCCCGACCGCCAGCCGCTTTGATCCGCGCCTTCCGGGCTTTGAGCTTTCAGTCAAGAACGACGCGCAAACATATGATTTAACGAAAAACTCTTCACCGGAAGATGATGATGACATCGCCTTTGCCCCGATCAGCGATTTGGCCACTTGGATCCGCGAGGGATCGCTGACCAGCCGCCGCCTGACAGAGATTTACCTGACCCGCATCGAGCGGCTGAACGACAAGCTTGAATGCTTTGCCACCGTCACCGCGGACCTTGCCCTTTCCCAAGCGGACGCTGCCGATGCGCTGACCGCAAGAGGGGTCAATCTTGGCCCGCTGCATGGCATCCCCTACGGCGCCAAGGACCTTCTGGATACCGCAGGAGTGACGACCGGCTGGGGGGCAGAGCCCTATCAGGATCGTCTGCCGGACACGGATGCGCATATCGTGGTGAAACTGCGCAACGCGGGCGCTGTCCTTTTGGGCAAAACCACCTTGGGTGCACTTGCATATAATGACATCTGGTATGGCGGACGCACCCGAAACCCATGGAACCTCAACGAAGGCTCTAGCGGGTCAAGCGCAGGCTCTGCCTCGGCCACGGCCGGCGGGCTTTGCGCCTTTGCAATCGGGACCGAAACGTTGGGTTCGATCACCTCGCCCAGCCAGCGCTGCGGCACCACCGGCCTGCGCCCGACCTTTGGGCGGGTCTCGCGCCGGGGGGCAATGGCGCTTAGCTACTCGCTGGACAAGATCGGGCCGATCTGCCGCAACGTTCAGGATAATGCGATCGTTCTGGCGGCAATAAACGGCGCCGACCCTGCCGATCGGTTCAACATCGCCGCCCCTTTCGGCTTTGATGCAGGGCGCGACGTCAGCAAACTTCGGGTCGGCTATCTGCCAGAGGCCTTTGGCGAGGGCGCAACAGAGGTCGACCATGCAGCACTGAAAGCGGTGCGCGACATGGGGCTGGAGGTCGTGCCCGTCACCCTGCCCGATCTGCCCTATGGATCGTTGATGAACACCGTCTATGCCGAGGCCGCCGCCGCCTTTGAGCATCTGACGCTGGACGATACCGACGACACGCTGACGTGGCAGGACGACGGCGCGTGGCCCAATACGTTCCGAAAGGCGCGGTTTTTGTCGGCCGTAGACCAGATTCAGCTCGACCGGCTGCGCTATCTGGTCATGCAGGCCCTGAACGACACTTTCGAAAATATCGACGCCATGATCGGGCCTTTCATGACAGGCCCGATGCTGATCGCCAGCAACTTTACCGGACACCCCTGCCTACACCTGCGCGCTGGCTTTATGAACCTTGGCACCCGCGGCGCGGCGTCCTTGGGGGCGGGCAAGCTGACAACCGGCTCTGCCGATCAGAAGGGGCGCACCTTTACCGTTCCCCAAGGCATTTCCCTTTGGGGAAAACTCTTTGACGAAGGCACAATCCTAAGCCTTGGGATGGCGCTTGAGAAGAAATTGGACGTGGTTTCAAAACGGCCCGAATTCCCGGCCTGAACCGCGCAAAACCTATTGTGTCGGCCGCCCATTTTTCCGGCGGCAGCTTACCAGTGCACAGCCCTTCGGCCCCTTTGGCCGGCGGCTAAAGACACCAGACAGAGTTCGCGCCAAGCGAACCATCAATTTCGGCACCCGGCCACGCGCGATCCATTCCGTTCATCGCGCGGCCCCAACATTGGAGACAGACCATGAAACGCAGGGATTTTCTTAAAAGCACATCCGCCCTTCTGGGAGGCACCATCATCTACAGCCTGGCCGCACCCATGGCGGCAAACGCCCAGCCGGTCACCGGCGGCACGCTGATCTGGGGCCATTCCGAGACCACGCAGAACCTTGATATGCACCAGACCGGAACCGCCTCGACCGGCCGGGTTCTTCAGAACGTTCACAGCTCGATCGTTACCGTCGACAAGGACCTGAACGTCATCCCCAATCTTGCTGAAAGCTTTGAACAATCGGCCGACGGGCTGACCTATACCTTCAAGCTTCGCTCTGGCGTAAAGTTCCATGACGGCTCCGACATGACATCTGCGGATGTGAAATACTCATTCGAGCGCTGCAAGGACCCGGCAACGGGCGCCGTCAACTTTGAGGTCTTTAACGCCGTCAAATCCATCGACACGCCCGATCCGATGACCGTTATCGTCACGCTGGACAAGATCAACGCCCCCTTCCTCAGCCGCCTTGCCGAAAACGGCGCAGGCGTCATCATGCCCGAAGGATCGGGCGATGTTCAGGGCACCACCCCCATCGGTGCAGGCCCCTTCAAGTTCGTTCGCCGCGAGTTTGGCAATGAGGTCGAACTGGCCCGTTTTGACGACTATTGGGAAGGCCCGGCCTATCTGGACAAGGTCATCGCGCGCGAGATCACTGAACCCACAGTGCGCCTGACCGGCCTGCGCACGGGCGAGTTGCACATGATCAACGACATCCCCGCCGATCGCATGGCAGAGATAAAATCAGACCCGGCCTTTCAGGTTGTCACATGGTTCCCGCTGAACTGGGACTTTGTGAACTTCAACCACGACTTTGAGCCGTTCAAGGACCCGCGCGTGCGCAAGGCGCTGGACATGATGATCGACAAGGAACAACTGCTGGAAGGGGCGCTTTGGGGCGAAGGACAGGTTACCGCATCGCCCAGCTACCCCACATCCGCCTCTTACAATCATGATCTGAAACAACGCGCGCAGGACATTGGCGGCGCTCGCGCCCTGCTGGAAGAGGCCGGATACGGCCCCGGTGAGCTTAAGGTCGTCTTCAAGGTCACGACCAACTACCCCTACCACGTCGAAGCCGCCCAGATCATGCTGGAATGGTTCCGCGAGGGTGGCGTCGATATGTCCATCGAACAGCTGACTTGGTCCGACTGGCTTAGCCAGGTCTGGGTCGACAAGGACTTTCAGATTTCCATGATGAACTTCTTCACCCTGTGGGAACCTGACTTTCTCTACTACAGCCTGTGGAACAGCACCGGCGCCTTCAACTATCGCAAGATCAGCGATCCAGTGATCGACGATCTGACCGAAAAGGCCCGCATCACGACCGACCCGCAAGCGCGCGCCGATATCTACAAGGCGGTGCAAAAGCGCGTCTTTGACGAAACCCACGACGTTTACCTGTGGTTCCGCAACGGCTCTATCGGGGCTGTGCCGGGCGTTGGCGGTCTTGATACGATCGTTCATCCCAACGGTTCGAACCTGAACTTCCACAAGGTCTGGCTTCAGGCCTGATCATCGCGATCATCGCACGCGGGGCCCAAGGCCGGGCCCCGCTGCGCACATTGGAACTTACTGAATGATCTACCTGCTCAACCGCTCGGTATCCTTTGCCATAACCCTGCTTTTGATATCGGTCATCACCTTTGCCGTGACCAACATCCTGCCGGGCGATGTGGCGATGATGATCATGGGCACGCAAAGCAACCCCGAAGCCCTTGCCGGCCTGCGCGAAAGCCTTGGCCTGAACGATCCGCTGGTCACCCAGTACCTGCGGTGGATCGGCGGGATGCTGACGGGCGACTGGGGCACAAGCCTTGTCTTCAAGGAAGAGATCGGCCCCCTGCTTTTGCAGAAGATGACGGCAAGCTCTTTGATCGTCGTGATGTCGATGACCATCGCCCTCACTGCCGCCGTGCCTCTTGGCGTCTGGGCAGCGGTGCACCGCGACAAATGGCAGGACACCGCAAGCAGCACCACCGCCCTTCTTGGCGTAAGCCTGCCGGATTTCTTTTGGGGCATCATGCTGATCCTGCTATTTGCCCGTGCTTTGGGATGGCTTCCCTCCAGCGGCTTTGTCGATCCCGGCGAAGACTTCCTTCGCGCCCTCAAACACGCGTTCCTGCCATCACTGGCGCTTGGTTTGGGCCTTATGGCCCACCTGACACGCATGACCCGCGCCACGATGACCGGCATTCTGGCGCAGGAGTTCATCCGCGTGGCCCGCGCCAAGGGCCTGCCGGAACGCACCGTCGTCTGGCGCTATGGGCTGGCCAATGCCATCGGCCCGGTGATGACGGTGGCAGGGTTGCAGGTGGGGTACCTTTTCGGCTCCATCATCGTGATGGAAAGCCTCTTTAACTACACCGGCATGGGCTGGCTGACCTATCAGGCGCTTTTGAACAGGGACATCCCGCTGATACAGGCAAGCGTTTTTGTTATCGCCGCCGTTGTCATGCTGGCAAATCTGATCGTTGATCTGGCCTATGTCCTGGTCGATCCGCGCATCAGGTTGGGATAGCGGCGATGAAGGGATTTCTGAACGCCAAGGGCCTGATCGGGATCGTTCTTGTCAGCGCCGTTCTATTGATCGCGATCTTCGCGCCAATGATCATCCCGGCAGAGTTTGCCACCAAGATGAACATGCGCGCGCGCCTTGATCCACCAAGCCTTGAGTATCTCTTTGGCACTGATCAATTGGGCCGCAACATGTTCTATCGCGTGATGCTTGGCGCGCGCACCTCGCTGACCATCGCCGTGACCGCCGTTGCGATGAGCGTTGCCATCGGCCTGCCGCTGGGTATCATATCGGGCTATTTCGGCGGGCTTACCGACAACGTGCTGATGCGCCTTGTCGATACGCTTCTCAGCTTTCCCGCCCTGCTTCTGGCCCTGACGATAAGCGCGGTTCTGGGCCCGAACCTGCAGAACACCATCATCGCCATCGGCATTGCCTTTACCCCGTTTCTGGCGCGCATCATTCGCGGCGAAGCCTTGCGCGTCACCCAGATGCCTTACGTAGAAGCCGCCCGCGCGGCGGGCACGACAGATGCGCTGATTATCCTGCGCCACATCCTGCCCAACATCATGCCGCCCGTGATCGTTCAGGCCACGATCAGCCTTGCCTTTGCAATCCTGGCCGAGGCAGGGCTTTCCTTTCTTGGCCTTGGAACTCAGCCGCCCCGCGCATCCTGGGGCCTGATGATACAAGCCTCGCGCGACTATCTGGATGTTGCCCCATGGACCGCCCTTGTTCCCGGCGCGGCGGTTGCCTTGACGGTTCTGGGACTGAACATGTTCGGCGATGTCCTGCGCGATGTTCTGGACCCACGCGCACGGGCCGGGGGATGACGATGCTGGATGATCCCAAACCCATCGTTTCAATCGACAACCTCAGGGTCGAGTTTGACACGGGCGAAGGCACCATTGTCGGCGTCGAGGACATAAGCCTGACCATCAACCCCGGCGAGACGGTCTGCGTTGTCGGCGAATCCGGCTCTGGCAAGTCCGTGACCTCATTGTCGCTGATGCGTCTGGTCGAGTTTGGCGGCGGCCGCATTACCGGCGGCAAGCTTGAGTTTCGCCGCACCGGCGGGGCGATGCAGGACGTCGCCAAGGCCGATATGGACGCCATGCGCGATATTCGCGGCAATGAGATCGGCATGATCTTTCAAGAGCCGATGACATCGCTGAACCCGATCTTCACGATCGAGCGGCAGATGACCGACGGGCTTCGGCTTCACAAGGGCCTTGGCGCGCGGGCCGCCCGGGCGCGTGCGCTTGAGCTTCTGCGCGAGGTGCGCATTCCTCAGCCCGAACAAAGACTGCGCCAGTACCCGCATGAGCTTTCGGGCGGAATGCGCCAGCGCGTCGTGATCGCCATGGCCATGGCCTGTGAGCCGCGGCTTTTGATCGCTGATGAGCCGACGACGGCCCTTGATGTCACCATTCAGGCCGAAATTCTGGCCCTGATCG
Source organism: Paracoccaceae bacterium (assembly GCA_030148005.1). Classification (GTDB taxonomy): domain Bacteria; phylum Pseudomonadota; class Alphaproteobacteria; order Rhodobacterales; family Rhodobacteraceae; genus JASBSV01. The sequence continues at coordinate 27,735 of JASBUI010000035.1, forward strand.
ATCGGCTAAAGCGCGAAAACGGAATGGCGGTGCTTTTCATCACCCATGACATGGCGGTGGTGGCCCAGATGGCCGACCGCGTTGTCGTGATGTACCGCGGCAACCTTGTCGAAGAGGGCCCTGTTAGCCAGATCTTTGAGAACCCGCAAAAGGACTATACCCGCGCCCTTCTGGCGGCGGTGCCGCGCCTTGGCGAAATGACGGGCAAGCCCGCGCCGGAACCCATGCGCATCATCGGCGCCGAGGCCCGGGCCCAACCCGTGCAGGCGCCGCGCCCGGACGCCGCGCCGGTGCTGGAAGTGCGCAACCTAACCACGCGCTTTGCGGTACGCGGCGGCTTGCTGCGCCGCCGGATCGCCAATGTCCACGCGGTCGAAGATGTCAGCTTTGAACTCGCGCGCGGCGAGACACTTTCGCTTGTCGGAGAGTCCGGCTGCGGCAAGTCCAGTTGCGGGCGCTCCATCCTGCGTCTGGTCGAGCCGACATCGGGCAGCGTGCATATGGACGGGCGCGATATCCTTGCCCTGACGCGGCAACAGATGCGGCTGGCACGGCGCGATATGCAGATGGTCTTTCAAGACCCCTTTGCCTCGCTCAACCCCTACATGCGACTGAAAGATCAGGTTGCCGAGCCGCTTCGCAACTTCGGCCTTGCGCGCGGAAACGACCTGACCGCCCGCGTCTCGCAACTTTTCGACCGTGTCGAGCTTCCGCAAAGCTATCTGCGCCGCTTCCCGCATGAGCTTTCGGGCGGGCAGCGCCAGCGGGTGGCAATCGCCCGCGCTCTGGCCGCCAACCCCAAGCTGATCATCGCCGATGAGGCCGTCTCGGCGCTGGATGTATCGGTGCAGGCGCAGGTCCTTAACCTGATGATGGAACTGCAGGCCGATCTGGGAATATCCTTCCTTTTCATCAGCCACGACATGGCGGTCGTTGAACGCATCTCGCACCGCGTCGGCGTGATGTACATGGGCCGGATCGTCGAAATCGGATCGCGCGCGCAGATCTTTGAAAACCCCCGGCATGAATACACCCGCGCCCTTATGGCCGCCGTTCCCATAGCCGACCCCGCAAAGCGCACCCTGCGGGATGATCTTCGGTTCAAACCCCTGCCCTCGCCGGTCCACCCGCTGAGTTATGCGCCTGCGCCTTCGGTCTATGAAGAGGTTGTGCCCGGCCACAAGGTTCTTGTGCCGGATCACTAATCGCCACACCCTGCCGCAAAACCCCGGCAGGCCACTTCCGCCGACCAACAAGGACCCACCGCAGATGTCTCATACTCTCAAAGCCACGGAAGAAACCTGTGCATGGGGCTTTTTCGATGCAGCGCGCGCGCCCCAGCTTAGCGTGCCCAGCGGCGCGACCGTGACTATCGAAACCGTCTCGGGCGGGCCTGCGGATCTGCCGGATGGTGATTTTCACATTCCCCCCGAACTTGCGGTGATCCACGACAAGGCAGAGCGGATGCTGCCGGGCCACATCCTGACCGGCCCCGTCGAAGTGCAGGGGGCAAATCCCGGCGACGTTCTTGAAGTGCGCATCTTGGATGTCGCCCTGCGCCAGGACTGGGGATATAACGTGATCCGCCCGCTGGCCGGGACGCTTCCATACGACTTTGACACAGCCCGCAACATTACCATTCCGCTGGACGCCAAGCGCAATGTCGCGCGCCTGTCTTGGGGGCTTGATCTGCCGCTGGCCCCGTTCTTTGGGATCATGGGCGTGGCGCCGCCCGCCAACTGGGGACGCATTTCATCGATCCAGCCTCGCGCCCATGGCGGCAACATCGACAATAAGGAACTGGTGGCGGGCACCACGCTTTACCTTCCGGTTTTCAACGATGGGGCGCTGTTTTACTGCGGCGATGGCCACGGCGCGCAAGGCGACGGCGAAGTCTGCATCACCGCGATAGAAACCGCGTTGACCGGGACGTTTCAGTTCGTGGTCCGCAAGGACATGAACCTGACATACCCGCAGGCCGAAACGCCCGGGCATTTCATAACCATGGGAATGGACCCAAGCCTTGAGCGCTGTGTCGAGATGGCACTGCGCGACATGATCGCCTTGGTTCAGGCGAAAACAGGCATCAGCCGTGAGGACGCCTATACCCTTTGCAGCCTCGCGGGCGATCTGCGCATTACTCAGACCGTGAACGGCTGCAAGGGCGTTCACATGATGATGTCAAAGGACCTTCTCTAGCTGGCGGTCAGGCCGCCCGGCGAGAATCCTCAACCACCGCGACAAGATCGGCAATGGCCGCCACAAGCGCCGGGTTCTCCAGATGCATGATCGCGGAAACCAACCTGCCGCCATCCCATGACGCCAGAAACTCCAGCCTTTCACGCTGAGCGGTATCCATGGACCCGTCTTCGTTTTCCGAACGCTTCTCAAGATCCAGCATCAGGTCCGAAGGCGTGATCCCCAAGGCCTTGGCCAGTTGGAAAAGCCGGCTGACCGACAGTCTGTTGCGACCAGATTCGTATTTCTGAATTTGCTGAAAGGTAATCCCAACCGCCTGTCCCAACTCGGACTGTGACAGACCCGCCGCGCGGCGGTGCAACTTGAGAATCTCGCCCATTGCTTCGTCTATGGCAAATTCGCGCGTCTTCAACATGCAGGAACTCCCTTGCGCGTTATTACATATTCTTCAGGAGTGCGTTCATGGATGCCCGAGACACGCTCGCACCATGTCTTAAGCACCATTGTCGTCGTAAGAGACGCCACTTCGGGGTGGCGCGCCAACCGGTCGCGCAGCGTTTCAAGGATCTGTTGATCCGCCGCCTCGACAAGCACGCGCATATCGGTCGAACCCGAGGTCGACCAGCACGATACCAGCTCGCTCCAATGCGAGATGGAGCTGAAAACCATGCCACAGACATTGCGGCGAAGGCGGACATCGAACATCGCGCGGATGCCGCTTGGCCGCGACTGGCTTCCGGTTTCGATATCGATCGTGAACCGCCTGATGACGTTCTCACGTACCAGCTTGTCAACATGATGCGCCACTGTGGGACGTGAAAGTCCCACGAGCGCCGCGATTTCGGTCATCGATCTTCTGCCGTTTTCCCGAAGCAGTTCGAGAATCATGCGATCGGTAGGGCTCAGCTTCATTTACACCTCTGGGTTGTCAGACCGAACTTAGACTCGAATCTCGACGAAACGAAGAAAATTCTACGTTTCGAAAGGTGTTTTATGCGAGATTCTAGCTAGGGTTGCGGGACTAGCCTTAACTGGGGGACAAAATGAATGAAATAGTTAACAAAACGGAGATAGCTGAAAAGTATCAGCCTTCAACCTGGCAGCGTGTCGTGTTCTCGGAATTCGAATCTACTCTGACCAGCCGTTCACGCCAGTTTCCCTGCATTTTCGGGGTTACCGGCTTCAAGAAGGGTCAGTTGCGTTTTGCCTTTCCCGACCCTTTGACACCCGAGACACTTGCACCTGTTTTACGTGATTACCTCAAGGATGCGCGAAGTTTCGGCAGAATGACATCTCTGGTTGTATTCGCCCGCCCGGGTCCGGTTCAAAGCATCGAGGATTACCGCACCCGCTTTTGGGATGTGCTTGACGGGCTCGAAGCGCTGGATCAGTCGCCGCGCCCTGAAGACATCCCCGAGAACCTCGACGAAGCTCGGTGGGAATTCTGTTTTGCGGGCGAGCCTATCTTCGTCGTCTGCAACACACCGGCGCATGTCCTGCGCCAAAGCCGCCGATCCACTTCTTTCATGATCACATTTCAACCGCGGTGGGTCTTTGAGGGCATCACCGACACCAAAGAACCGGCGGCGCTGCGCTCGCTGGATATGGTTCGCGACCGGCTGGAGGAATTTGACGCCATCGCCCCGACACCCGTTCTTGGGAACTATGGCGATCCGGACAACCGCGAGTTCGAACAATACTTTATCGACGACACCAACGAGGCGCCGGCCTGTCCCTTTGCGAAGCTGGGCCAGACAACCGCGCAACCGCCTGTAAGAAAGGGGAAAGTAGCATGAACGCCGAAACAAAAATCGACAAGCCCGTCGACGCAACCGACAGCGATTTTCGCATCTTTTCAACGCAGCTAGACACAAGCGATCTGCGTTCCATCGTCGAACAGCTTCTGCCCGATCAAGGCGCAATCGAGGTTCAGCGCGACGTCGCCGGAAAAGAGCATGCATGGCATCGCCATGACACCGATGAGACGCTTGTCGTTCTGGATGGGCATGTGCGCTTTTACTGGGATCAGGGCGAAAAAGTCTGTTCGGCCGGTACCGTGATCTCACTTCCGGCGGGCATGATGCATGGCTCTGTCGCCCTTGATGGCGGCGCCACTTACCTTATCGCATTTCATCAGGCGGACCTTTCCCTTCATGGATGAGCTTAAAAAGACCCTGACAGCTTGGCGCGGTACCGCGCTGATGCTGAACATTGTACTTGGTGCCGGTCTGTTGACCCTTCCAGGACTTGCCGAGCGAAATGCCGATGGCGCGGCGTTGTTGGTCTGGGGCGCCTGTGCCCTGGCCGCAGCGCCGCTGCTGGCGGTCTTTGCAATTCTCGGCCGATCATTCCCAAGCGCCGGCGGCCTTGCCTCAATTCTGGGGCAGGCTTTCGGCGCTTTTGGCTATGTTGCCGCAACCCTGCTGTTTCTGGGTGCGGTGGTATTTGGCCTGCCCGCAATCGCATTGGCGGGCGGATATTACGCGGCCTCCATGCTTGGGGGACAACCTCATCTTTATGCCGCGCTGTTGTTGGTTGCGGCCGTTTTGGCCAACGTCATTTCGTCAGAACTGGCCGGGCGCCTGAACGCGTTGATCGCGTCGTTTCTGGTTGTGGTGCTGGTTCTGATCGCCGTCATTGGCCTGATCAGCGTGCAACCACAGATTGGCGAAATTCCGGTCGTTGCGACACCGCTTCCGCCGCTGAGCATCCTTGGCATCACCTTCATGATGGTGTTCTTTGCCTTCACCGGCTGGGAAGTCGGCGCCAACCTTAGCGGTGAGTTCAAGAACCCCCGGCGGGACTTCCCGATCGCCATGGCCCTGTCATTTGGCATCGCGGTCCTGCTCTACGGCGCCTTGGCTGTCGTGGCCCATTACGCCGATCTGCAAGGGGCCTATGAAGCGCCGTTCAGCACACTTTTCCAGCAGAACTTTGGCGTTGTTGGCGGCGTTTCGGTTGCGATGATCTCGGTCCTTTTGATCTTTGCAAACCTGTCCGCCGCGGTCTGGGCGGTTTCGCGCATGGTCTATTCGGCCGCACGCGAGCAACTGCTGCCGCAGCTTTTGACCAAGGTCCACGACGGCACCCCCTACCGGGCTGTCATCTTTACGGTATCGGCGCTTTTGCTCGTCACTTTTGGCGCGTGGTTCGGCTTGTTCAAGCTTGATCACCTGCTGGCATTGGCGGGGCAGAACTTCCTGCTTTTGTACGCCGGCGCCGCCGCAGCCTTGTATCGGCTGTCTGTTCGCCCAGCGCACCGCGCGCTGGCGGTTTTATCATTGGCCATGGTTGCCGGGCTTATCATCGCCCGGGGTGCCGACGGCATGTTTTACCCAGGAGTATTAATTGCAACAGCCTTCGCCATGTCGCGACTGCGCGGTCTTCCCGCAGTCCGAGAATTTGGGGGAACCTATGAAAAAGGTCGATCAGATGTACAAGAAAGTCCTTCCACCTGATGTCGCCCCAGGTAGTGCCGAACGCATTTACATGAAGTTCCCGCGCAACCTGGGCGCAGAGCAAATGGAACTTGTCCAGATGTTCGTCCAACAGATCGTGCTGTGTCACGATCCCGATGCGGTGTCGACATTCCTGTCTTGGCGCGCGGACCCGCGCCTTGAAAGCATTCTGGACCTTGCCGCGAAGATGGGCGACGAGGAAATAGATCAGCTGCTTTTCTTTGCCGAGGATCTATCGGCCAACAGCTGACGCTAGCGGCCCCCAGCAATGCAATGAACCCGGCAATTTCTGCCGGGTTCCTGTCGTTTCGGGCTCTGCGTTGCTTTTGTGGCCGTTGCCGCCCTTAAGCGGCGCTGCGACCCGCAACCAACCGGTCCAGCGAAAGAGCGCCGCCGCCCCGCACCACCAGTATCAGAAGCGCCAATATCCAGAATGCGCGCTGATCGACAATCAGGGCCGAGGACGTGTTGTCAAACCAGACCCCGATTTCATCAGGCCCCACCATGTGACCAAAGATATCGACCCAGCTTTGCACGATGACAAAGCCGATCATTCCCAGCGCCGCCAGCCGCGTCATCAGCCCCAGTACGATCAGAACCGGCAGGATAAGCTCTGCCCATGTTCCCGCAAAGGCGATCAGCCAGTGGAAAAAGCCCAACTGGCTTGTGTCATAGCCCGCAGCCTCAATCGCTTTGGGAAAGATCTGAAAATAGGCGCCATCCGCTGGCCGGAAAATGCCCATAAAGCCTTCGCCCAGCTTGGTAAGCCCCGATTTCCAGAAATAGACAAACAAGACACCGGCAAACACCAGACGCGCCAACGCTTGCAGGAACCAGCCCGACAGGGCGTTTTCCATCGCTTCGAACCTTGTCGTGAAAAAAGTGATCAGATTATTCATTCTCTGTCCTCGTCAATCTTCGTAATAGCGCCCCCACCCAACAAGAGGCTTAGTACTTGGCTTAGATCGAAGTCGGGCGCCCTCAGCGCGGCCTCTTGCTGGGCACTGCCAAAGGTCTTTCCATCCAGAAGCGCCTGAACAAAGGTCGGCCCCCCCGGTGGCATCAGTTGAACACTCGGATCAAATTCGGGCCGCGTCACAAGCACGGCCTGCCCCCGATCACCAATCGGATGCCCCGGCTCACCGGTATTGGCGCGCCAGATGTCATAGAGCGGCCAGGCAGAGCGGATCATCCGCACAGGCGGGGCCAGCTCAATGCGCGCGCCCAGCAGGGCATCGGGGGCCATTTCAGCCAAACCCGCCCCGTCAATGGCCGCAGCATCGCCCGCGTGGTATGAGGCGACAACCGCCAGTTCAAGCCGCGCGACATCCGGCAGATATCCCAAGCCCTGCACAGGATCGAAAGCTTCCAGAAAGGCCGGCATGTCCTGACCATAGTACATCAGGACAGGCGATCTTGGGGGATGCTGGCGCAGGAACTGGCCGACCATCGCGGTAAAGAACTCTTCCCCGACAAGCTGTTGAAGGACCGGAAAGGTTGCCTGCAAGGCTTCGGTAAGGCTTAGCGCGACGTTGTTGCGATAGACGTCAAAGCGCTTGACCGCCGGGCGTCCCGCAGGATCGATCAACCCCGCAGGTGCCGCACGGCCCGGATCCAGAATTGCGCCGCTGAACTCGCCCTGATCGCTCATCCAGCGATCCGCTCCAGCGCGGCGGCCGCTCTTTCGGCCTCTGCGGCCAGAACCGGCCATTCGGGCACGTCATTGTCCCATTCGATCAGCGTGGGCCGCGCCCCTGCCCGGCCAATGGTGTATTCGTAAAGCGCCCAGACCGGATCGACCACGGCAGAGCCATGTGCATCGATCAGAAGCGGCGCGCCATGTTCATCGTGATCCTCGTCATGGCCGCCCAGATGTATCTCTCCCACAGCCTCCAGCGGGAAAGCATCGATATAGGATATCGGATCGGTCTGCTGATTTGTGGCCGATACAAAGACGTTGTTGACGTCCAATAGCAGACCACAGCCCGTCCGCCGCGTGATCTCTGCCAGAAACTCGGTTTCGGCCATGTCGCTTTCTTCAAAGGCCAGATAGGTCGAAGGGTTCTCAAGCAGCATCTGGCGGCCGACGGTTTCCTGCAACTGATCGATGTGATCGGCAACCCGCGCCAGCGTCGCGCTGGTGTAAGGCAGCGGCAAGAGGTCGTTCAGGAAATGCGTCTCATGCGTCGACCACGCCAGATGTTCGGAAAACAGTGCGGGCTTCAGCCAGCCCACAAGGTGCTTCAGCCGCGCCAGATGCTCCTTGTCCAGCGGCCCTTCGCCGCCGATTGACAGGCCGACACCGTGGCATGACATGGCAAAGCGCTCGGCCAGATGGGCAAGCTGCGCAAGCGGGCGCCCGCCCTCGCCCATGTAATTCTCTGCATGTATCTCAAGCCAGGTCACAGGACCGGCATCATCCATTATCTGGGCAAAATGCTGGGGCTTATAGCCAACGCCCGGCCCTTTGGGGGGCTTTGCGCTCTCTGACTTTTGCGTGTCAAACATCAGGGCCTCCAAAGCGTTTGCCAGTTCTGGACGGAAAGTTCAGCGCCCCTTGCAGGCGCGAAACCGGGCGCGTGCGAAATAACACGCGCCCGGTTCTTTAGCGTTATGCCGGCAGGTCGCGGGTCAGTTCAGTCAGCGAACCTTTGCGTCCGCCCGGCAGTTCCATGGTCAGGCAAGTGCCCTTCGGAACGGCCTTGAATGCGTTGCCCTGATAGTCGACTTTCGACGATCCGGCACAGGTTGTACCAGCGCCTGCCTTACAGTCGTTTTTGCCTGCAAGCGAAACGCCGTAGCATTTCTCTTTGTCATTTGAGGCGACAGCCGGGTTGGTACCAACAGTTGCCAATGCAGCGGCAACAGCTCCGGCGACGGCAAGTGTTTTAACGTGATATGACATTTTAAATCCCTTGTGTTCGTTTCTCATTAAGCCGCTTTTGCGACATAACCGCGCTAACCGAACTCGCGTTGATCTGGCTACTCACATCAACGTGTCGCACGCAGCCGTTATCAATTGAAACATAGCCAAGAGCGTTTGAATACCCCTTATTTTTAAGGCTCTGAGCGAAACTTTTCATGCAACTCGCGCCCCCCTTTTGTGGGGCGATTTTGCGAAACATTTCGGCCGGATCGCGGACTTTTGGCGCGCCGGAATGGGGCCCTATTGTCCCTTTTTGCTGCCCCGGCGGCGGCCGGTCGCGGGCCGGCTCTGCCCTGCTTGCCTGACAATGGCGGCAACCTGCTGAAGATGCTCTGCCAATGGGCTTGTCTTGCGCCAGACCATCCCGATCGACCGCGACGGGCGCGGCTCTGGCAGCCGGGCGACCGAAACTGGGGCAGCGTGGGTTTCGTTCTCAACCGCCATCTCGGGTATCAGCGTCACGCCGATGCCCGCGCCCACCATCTGCACCAAAGTTGAAAGTGAGCTTCCCTCCATGACCGAGCGCGGCAAGGACGGCGAGATGCTGCAGAACGAAATCGCCTGGTCGCGAAAACAGTGCCCCTCTTCGAGCAGCAAAAGACGCATCTCGCGCAGCATCTCGCGGCTTGGAACCGGGCGCTTTGCATCGGCCAGCGAGCGCACGAGTACAAACTCTTCGTCAAACAGCGGCAACTCGGCCAAGGCAGGCTCTGAGATAGGCAAGGCGACGATGGCCGCATCGAGCTGGCCCCGGATCAGATCCTCGATAAGCTTTTGTGTCACCGCCTCTCGTGGGTAAAGGTCGAGCGCCGGAAAGGTCCGCGACAGATCGCTTATCACCGCCGGTAACAGATAGGGCGCAACGGTGGGGATGACCCCGATCCCAAGGCGACCCGCAAAAGGGCTTGAAGAGGCGCGCGCAAGCTCTCCCAGCTCATCGACAGATCGCAGGATGTCGCGGCCACGTGCGGCGAACTCTGCTCCAAGACGCGTCAGCCGGATCTGGCGCGAGCCGCGCTCGACCAGAACCGCACCCAGAATTTCCTCTAGTTCCTTGACCTGCAATGACAAAGCCGGTTGCGAGATCGCGCAAGCCTCGGCGGCGCGGCCGAAATGCTGATACTGCGCAAGGGCTTCGAAGTATCGAAGGTGTTTCATGGAGATACCAATCATAAGCTCTGCATATCGCAGTGATTAGTTAATGCAATTTCTAATTATGATTCTGCTGTGGTAGTTTTTGCCGCGGATGGCGCCTGCCGGGTTGTCACCTGCCTGCCTGGACATACATGTATCGCAACGCGGACAGCGTGCCCGGCCTTTTGGAATTACAACTACGATCGGAGAGTATCATGGACGGAAATGATGTGAACAAGGCGGGCAAATGCCCGGTCATGCACGGGGCGAACACCGCCTCTGGCGTGTCTAACACCGACTGGTGGCCCAACGCCCTGAACCTTGACATCCTGCATCAGCACGACACCAAGACCAATCCGATGGACCCCGACTTTGACTATCGCGAAGAAGTCAAAAAGCTGGATGTCGCGGCGCTTAAGAAAGACCTCAATGATCTGATGACCGACAGCCAAAGCTGGTGGCCCGCCGACTGGGGTCACTATGGCGGCCTGATGATCCGCATGGCGTGGCACGCAGCAGGTTCATACCGTCTGGCCGATGGCCGCGGCGGCGCCGGAACGGGAAACCAGCGTTTTGCCCCCCTGAACTCTTGGCCCGACAACGCCAACCTTGATAAGGCCCGCCGCCTTCTGTGGCCGATCAAGAAGAAGTACGGAAATAAGGTTAGCTGGGCCGACCTGATCATTCTGGCCGGTAACGTCGCCTATGAATCCATGGGCCTGAAAACTTTTGGTTTCGCCTTTGGCCGCGCCGACATCTGGCACCCTGAAAAAGACACCTACTGGGGCGCTGAAAAGGAATGGCTTGCACCAAGCGACACCCGCTATGGCAGCGTCGACAAGCCCGATACACTGGAAAACCCCCTTTCTGCCGTTCAGATGGGCCTGATCTACGTCAACCCCGAGGGCGTGAACGGCAAGCCCGATCCGATGAAGACCGCCGCGCAGGTGCGTGAAACCTTTGGCCGGATGGCGATGAACGACGAAGAAACCGCTGCGCTGGCCGCAGGCGGTCACACCGTCGGCAAGACGCACGGCAATGGCGATGCCGCCCTGATCGGCCCCGAGCCGGAGAGCGCAGGCATCGAAGAACAGGGCATGGGCTGGTCCAACCCCAACAAATCCGGCAAGGGCCGCTATTCGGTCACCAGCGGAATTGAAGGCGCATGGACGACCCACCCCACCAAGTGGGACAACGGCTATTTCGACATGCTGTTCGGCCATGAGTGGGAGCTAAAGAAAAGCCCCGCTGGCGCGTGGCAGTGGCAGCCGGTGGATATCGCCGAAGAGGATATGCCGGTCGACGTCGAAGACCCGTCGATCCGCTGTATGCCGATCATGACCGACGCCGACATGGCGATGAAGGTCGATCCCGCCTACCGCGCAATCTGTGAGCGTTTCCGCGATGACCCCGCGTATTTCTCGGACACATTCGCGCGTGCGTGGTTCAAGCTGACCCACCGCGACATGGGTCCCAAGGCCCGCTATATCGGCCCCGAAGTTCCGGGCGAGGACTTGCTGTGGCAGGATCCGGTCCCAGCCGGAAACACCGGCTATGACGTAGAGGCCGTCAAGGCAAAGATCGCGGCCTCCGGCCTGTCCGTCTCAGAGCTGGTTTCGACCGCTTGGGACAGCGCGCGCACCTATCGCGCTTCGGACATGCGCGGCGGCGCCAATGGCGCGCGCATCCGCCTTGCCCCGCAAAAGGACTGGGAAGGCAATGAGCCTGCCCGTCTGGCCAAGGTCCTTGGCAAGCTTGAAGCAATCGCGGCCGAGACAGGCGCAAGCATCGCCGATGTGATCGTGCTTGGCGGCAATGTCGGCGTCGAAAAAGCCGCCAGCGCCGCGGGCGTTCAGCTGTCCGTGCCCTTCGCTCCGGGCCGCGGCGATGCAACGGCCGAAATGACGGACGCGGAATCCTTTGAGCCGCTAGAGCCGATCCACGACGGCTATCGCAACTGGCTGAAGAACGACTATGCCGTCAGCGCCGAAGAACTGCTTTTGGACCGCACACAGCTTATGGGCCTGACCGCCCATGAGATGACGGCCCTGATCGGCGGGATGCGCGTTCTGGGAACCAACCACGGCAACAGCAAGCATGGTGTGTTCACCGACCGTGAAGGCACGCTGACGAACGACTTCTTCGTCAACCTGACCGACATGGCCAACACTTGGGCACCCGCTGGCGACAACCTTTACGAAATCAAGGATCGCGACACCGGAGCCGTCAAATGGACAGCAACCCGCGTCGATCTGGTTTTCGGATCAAACTCGATCCTGCGTTCCTACGCTGAGGTTTATGCGCAAGACGACAACAAGGAAAAGTTCGTAGCCGACTTTGTTGCCGCATGGACAAAGGTCATGCAAGCCGACCGGTTTGACCTAAGCTAATCTGCCAACGCGTCCCCCGCACAGCCCAATTTCGCTGTGCGGGGGATGCCATTCCACTTCAAAACCCTAGCGCCCTCCCCGCCGCCCACAGATATTTGCGGGGGTGATCGGCGCATCCGGCGTACTGGCCCCGGTTGGGGCCGCGGCCCACCCATCTGACAGCAAAGCAATGACCTTCGACCCGCTACAGCCGGCTGTTCGCCCCAATGGTTGTTCAGATACAGAAACTTTGGAAATTCAGGTTCAGGCCCGGCAAAGAATGTCTGCGCGCGGCGGCGACAAAGCCCAGCGGCCCCTTAAGGCCGCCGGGCTGGATCATGCATCAGATCAAAGGCTTGCCAGAACCATGGGCAAGCGAACCTTTGGTCCTTCTTCGTCATCAATGGTTTCGCTGCTGACGCCAAAGGCGCTCCAGAAGATCGGCTCCACCGATCCGATCGGACCGATGTTTCGCAGGAATGGATTGACGAACACTTGGGTCTCGGCGCCGACACCAAACACAAAACCCTGACCGCCGTTTAGATCCACGCCACCAAGGCGGCGGTTCAGCGGGAAGACAAACTGTGTTGTCAGTACCAACTCGTCCTTGAGGTTGAACGAGACTTTGCCAGTCGTCAGCGTACTGGTCGCATCAAAGAGCCATGCAAGTGCCTGTGCATCCGCTTTTGTGTCCAACTCGCGATAGACCGTGTTGACCAGCAGATCAAAGCTGCGCTGGCGGAACCAGACGTCGCTGTTGACGACGATGTCCTGCCCGTCAATCTGGGTGCCCGCATGGGTCACCTGACCGCCTTCTATCCGGGCAAAGGCAACCGTAAGAACGCCCTCTGCCGTGCTAAGCGCTGTGTCCTCGGGACGGGTACGCGCCAAGAGGCGCCCATCCAGAAGTGGGCGGACATCTGCAAAGGGGTTGGTCAAATCAATCTGTGGCCCATCACCTATGACGTTTACATCCGTTGTCGCAAAACCACCCGCGGCATCGCTAAGCCTGAGGGTCAGGCCATCGGTCGGCGTGACGTCATAGAGGAAGGCATCAAGCGTCGAGGCATAAAGGTTCGCCTCGCCTTTGACATTGCCAAGACCCAACTTCAGGTTTGAACCGGCGCCCAAGGCCGTCATCGTCAGGCTGACCGGAGCCGCGGCCTGATAAACGCCATAACGCGTGGGTGCATCGTCAGCCAGCGCCAGAGCGTTTTCATCGGCGATGTCGATCTGCGAGCGACCGATCATGTTGACCACGGCGCTACCTTCCGAGGTCAGAACCATATTTCCAGCCGCGCCCAGAACGCCCGCCGTCAATGATCCTGCGTTCACCACGATGGTGGCATCGCCCGTCAACGAAAGAGCTGACGCCAGCTTAAGATCGCCCGCCGTTTCGGCATAGTTCAGACCATCGCGCGCCAGCAGCCAAACTTCGGCGCCTGTCGCTGTATCGGCAGCCATCGCCGAGCCAGCGGTAACGCCGCCAAGGCGCCCACCAAAGGCAAAGAGCTTAAGCAGCGTTCCGTTCACAGTGGGTGTGTCACCAATCAGCGCCCCGCCCGAACCAATAACGACCGTGCCGCCAAGTGCTCCCGCAGATGTCGCCACCTTCAGAACAGTGTCGCCGCCGGTATAAAGATCAACATTGCCGTTCTGGCTGATGATGCTTTCAACGGTTACGCCATCTTCTTCGCGCAAGTGGGTCGCACCGGTTACGACGCTGCTGTCAAGGCGCGCCACCTGAATGCGAAGGCCTACGGGCCCGACATTCACAAGCTGGCCAAGACGGAGCGTGGTCAAGGCGTTTGCCGCATTGGCTTGGAACACCGGCGCAGCTTGTGCACCAGCGCTCAGCGCGCTGCCAACAGTGACCTTAAGCGCCGCGTTGGTGGCATTGGTCGTCACGACTGTGTTGTTGTCACCAAGGGTCGCCTTGCCGGTAACCGCAAGTTCAAGCGTGCCGGTGCCCGAGGTCACATCGACATTCGCCCCGGTATCGTAGTCGGTCAGGACCGTCAAAAGTATGTTTCCGCCAGCCGAGCCGATATCGCCATTGGCAGTGAACCTGACAAAGCGTCCGTTGATATAGCCACCACCGGTGGTCATCCCCGCGCCCGCCGCCAGCGTGGTCGCACCATTGCGGCCCTCAAGATCAAGGTTTCCAGCCCCGTTCAGGGTGATAAAGTTGATCGTTGTGTCGCGGTCACGCAGCAAGATGTTGGCGTTACCGTTGGCCAGTGTTGTGGCTTCAAATTTCGCCGCCGTCACATCCATGCGGGTGGTGCCCCCGATGTGCCGCCCTGCGATCATCTCAACCAATTCCGCAATGATCCGGCCGTCCGTGATATCACGTCCAGCGTTCAACCGTGTGGTCGACACCGACGTCGCCGTGCCTACGGACAGATCCGTTACGACTTTCACATCCGTGACCGAACCGGGATTGCGGTTCATCAGCGCCCGCTCAAGTCTGAGAGAGCCCAGATCTTGCAGCCAAAGCGACGTGTCGCTTGTGGTCGAAGCTTGATCGATTGCCGCGAAATCCAGCGTCGCCAGATCACTCACAACGCGCTTGGTCGAAGAACCCAATGTGTTGTTGGTCAGCACGTTCAGACGCCCACCGGCAAAATCAGTGCCCGCGGAATTGGTATTCACCACCCCTGCCGGAACTTCAATCAAGAGCGTCGAGGCCGCCCCGAATTTGACAGTGTTCGTCCCGACAAGTTCAAGCACGTCGGGATCCGGCACCAGTATGCGGCCACCGCCCGCCAGATCGGCAGAACTAAGCCGCAACTTTGAGAACCCTTTGACATAGGCGTCGCCCAGGGTCGTTTTCAGTTTAACCGTGCCGTTGGTCGCGTCTGTAACATTCAGGCCAACAAGCTGTCCCGCGGTTCCGATTGAGGCGCCATCAAGAATGACCGACTTGGCCACGATCCGCGCCACATCGGCGCCGACCACATCGGTGATTGCGCCAGAGGCGGTCAGCGAAGCCATCCCGCCCGAAAAGACGCTATTGAGCGGCAGATCAGAGTTCGGCGCCTTTATGTAGACATCGATGCCACTGCGTGCGGTCAGGTTGCCGCCAGTCAGGACATCCACGGTCAGCGGATTGTTGACCCGGCCGATTGTGCCGTTGTTGCCCGCTTCGACCAGAATGATCTTGCCACGTATGGCCTGACTTCCGGTGCGCGCATCCGTGAGGTTTCCGTCAATCCGAAGTTCCACAGCACCTGTACCGGATATCTCCGATATCGAAGCAGGCGTTCTGGCCGCCATAAAGATTTCGCGGTTACTTGCAACGACCTGCAGTTTTCCGAAGGCATCGTTCGTCAGAGTGTCCTTGGCGGTAAAGCCAAAGTTGAAGTCTTCTTTCTGGCGCACCCGTACCTGGTTCAGGACTGTATCAACCGTGATGTCCTGACGGTCGGCTGCAAATAGCAGCGCAACTTCAGCGTCGGTCAGACGCCCACCACCCGTGATGACGTAGTCGGGCAAAAGCTCTCCCACGTTGTCGCGAACCTTCAGATTGATGTTCCCGGCTGCCTCGACGTTTGCGCTTTCGACGCGAAGCTGCGTGCTTCCGGTCTGAAGCACCATGCCCGAGCGCAGCGAACGGGTAAGTTCAGCCAACGACCAGCCAATACCATTGGTGATATCGGTGTACTCGGTGGAACCAACCGCCACAGAATAGCGATAGCCTGCATCATATGCGGTCGATGTGGCGTTCCAGTTGGAATAAAGCGCGTTCTGCTTGGTCACATAGTTGGTAACCATCGCGTCCGTCCATCCGCCGACATATGTCACGCCATCCGGCCCAAGCACGCCGCGTCGCAGGCTTGCCTCGGTAGCGGCATCAAGCGTGAATGTTGCCGAAGCCGCATTGCCGCGTGCGGCCCAATAGTCGCGATAGGTCTGGGTCCGCTCGGTCTCAAGGTTTGCAACCTGTTGGTCGATGCGCGCCTGCTTACCTGCGCCGTTCAGGCCAAGTTCGTTCGTCCACAGATCTTCAAGAGCCGCTTTCGTGCGAAGATCACGCTGTTCGATGTTGTTGCGATCCAAAAGCGATCCATCCAGAGCAAGCAATGTCACATCGCCGGCAAAAGACCTTGCGTGGTTGACGCCCAGATCGCCGGTCATCTCGCGCAGGTACATGCTGCCCTTTGACGCCGCCGTCAAAATTCCGCCGTCAGTGTCGATCTGTAGCGGGCTGGCTTCGCTGCTTCCGATGGTTCCGTCTTGCGCCGACAGCTTGATGTCAGAGCCGCGCACAATACCGACCGAACCGATGGGCGCGCTTTGTATGATGGCGCCTTGGGCTTCAAGGCTAACCTGACCGACCATTGCGGCATTGACCGATCCCGGACGCGCGGTTGTCGCGGCTTGGATCAGGTTCATATTGCCCTTCATCTCACGCACATCGATCAGGTCGCGGGCGGCCATGGTCAGCGTTCCGGCTGCTGTCTGATCCATCCGCAGGGCGCCATTAAGGCCGCGGATCGAACCATTGACCGCACTCAGAACGGTGTTTGCTGTGTTTAGCTGAACATTGTGGCCGGCCGTCAGGATCGAGCCGTTTGTTGACGTGATGTTCGTCTGCCCAAGCGGGTTCAGAACCGTGTTGGCAAAGATCACATTGCCCTTCGTCTGAATGTCAATCGAAGAGGACGACGAGCCATTGAAGTAGATCGAAATCGGATAGTCCGCCTTCAGGCGATGTTCATAGACCTGCTTGGTGACAATCGTGCGATCCCACTCGTAATAGCGCCAGCCCGAACCAAGCTTGTACCAGCGCACAGAGTCGTGGGTTTTAACTTTGCCCGTGCTCGTGTCGGTTCGCGACTTCAGCGTGGCAGCCAGTGCATAGCCATAATCCGCGCCGCCCAATGACGCACCGATATAGGGCGCCGAGCCAAGGTCAGCCGTGGTGTCGCTGGTGACATTCGAGGTCGCAGCGTAGGTCGTCGTGTCGCTGCCCGTAATGCCGATCACGATCAACTGCTTCTGAAGATAATGCAGCACTTTGGTCGAGGTTTCTGCGGTCAGCAAAATCAAGTCCTGGTTTTGCTTGGTCGTATAGCTTGAGGTACGCGACCCTGCGGCAGAAACGGAAACCCGGTCTGCTGGGCGGACGATTTCGACAAACGGTCCAGCGGTATCAGGCGCGCCGTTAACGACGTTCAGATACTTTCTTTCAATCCGGTTGCCCGCAGCGCCCGCGTTGTTCCAGACTTCCAACTGATCACTGCCATTGCGAACAAACTCGGTCACAAGAAAGCCGCGCGCGGCCGATACCAGACGCGAGGTATCGGTGATGCGTACTAGCCCCTCAAGACCGCGCGTGATGCTGGAATCCGCGCCCAGATCAACCCGGTTGATAACGACAGGCGTGCTGGCATGGCTGACGACATTAACCCGTCCAAAACCGTCCAGCGCTTCGATGCGCCCTGCCCCGGTCGAAACAATCTTGCCGGTGATCAGAACGGTTCCGCCCTGAACAACCATGTTGTCCAGTTCGATCTGACGTGTATCGAAGTTGTACATCACCTTGACGTTCGTATTTGTCGCAACGTTGGGCGAGGCAGTGACAAGCGGGTTCTTTGGATAAGCTGTATCAAACAGCAACACCCGGCCCGTCGTGCCGCTGAGGCCCGCAATTTCAGCATCGATTCCGGCGTTGATTGTGACGTTGAACGTTCCGGTTCCGGCCTGGATCAGGCCGTTGATGTTAAGCGTATCGGCGGTGATATAGACGTTCTTGCCCGCGCGGATCCGGCCCTCGGTTGGCACCTGAACGAAGGAAGACGTCGCAACTGGCGCTTCAATGCGGCCACCTACAGCCACGGCCCTAACAAACGCGTTCATCACGTCCTGCTGGGTGCGGAAGAACTGACCGTACTGCCCGCCAAAGACGCCATTCGCATCTTGCGCGGCGGGTGTACCGCCGACGTTTCGAACGCCCGGCGTATAGCCGATGATCACGTTACCGGCCGCTTCGATCTGGATTGTCTTTGCCGAGATGTCAGCGCGGATATCAATATCGCCCGCGTTCGAGCGCACAAAGGCCAGACCACGAAGGTTGGTGATATCACCATTGACCGTGATGTTGGTATTGCCGGTCGAACCTGTGAACGGCTGGTAAGAGACGACCTCAATCTTTGGCTCGCCCGCATCTTCCCCAGAGACCATGTTGAAGGCGTAATTCGCAGCGGTGCCGCGATTGCCCGACTGAACCATGACTTCAGGCGTGTTGTTGACCTTGACGTCGTTAAGCGTGATCCGCCCACCTTCGTCATTTGGAATGGTCAGGGTGCTTGTTTGGATCATCGCGCCCGAATGGGTGTGAATCAGGATCAACGCATCACCGGGCGCATGCAAGGTGCCGGTGTTGGAACCCTGCACATAGTCCGCGCGCATAACGATATTGCCTTCAACCGCAAGGATTGGGCCGACCGACACGCGCTGTGTCGTCTGGCCCGCACTTGCCGCCTGACGCGTCTTCAGCGAAACCATCTCGGAAATCCACGCCTGACGCGCCGGATCAGCACTGCCGATCGGGCCGTTTGTGCCAGCGATATCAAGGCTCGCGTCGCTCAGGTTAGGATTGTTCATATAACCTTGCAGGACGTTGATCCGCGCTTGCAGGTCCTCACTCACCGAGATCGTGTCGATCGCATAGGTGATGTCCTGAGCCATCTCGTTGGTGTAGCCCAGCCCGGTATAGCTGGTGTTGGCCAGCTGGTTGGCTTCGTTCAGAACCAGAACCTGCTTGTTGCGTGAACCGGCGCGGACAAGGCCGTTGACGATAATGCCACTGTCGCGGTTATCGACGCTGGTACCGGTTTCAATATCAAGGCTTAGATCGCCTCCGCCTACAAGGTTCGAGAAGAAGCTGCCAATTGCGGCCAGCACTTCGCGGTAAAGGTCCTTGCCGCGTCCAAATCCGGTGATCGTGCGCGCGCCGCCTTCGGCATAGAGCGACACATCGCGCACCGCTTTGACCTTGGTGCCGGCACCCAGATCAACCCGCGATGTCGAATTGGCAAGCGCGTCGGCGGCTGGCGGAATTGGGATCGGGATCGCGGTTTTGTTAAAGGCGCGCGATTCCGCGATGACTTTGACCGTCTGCAAACCAGCGCGTGCATAGCCCGCCGCCAGTTCGATATCGCCCAGCGATTCCAGATAGGCGCCATTAGCCAACTGAATTTGGTGATTGGCGTTATATGTTGCGTGCGAAAGCGATGTCGCCGCGCCAGCCAGGCCATACGAAGTTGAATCCACCTCCGAGCGCAGATCAGCGTCGCCGCCGTTATAAAGCCGCATCAGGCCAACGCTCAGGATCGTGGCGCCGTCAACGCGGACGGTCGAATTGTTAGAGCGTACCAAGACTGTTGAGTTTCCGATCGGCACTGCAACAGCGCCGCCAGCATCAAGGAACAAACGGTCATTCAGAACCATGTTGGTGCTGGCGCCAAGGTTGAAAATTCCCGGTGCGTTCGGATCGCCGGTCTGGGTGATCATCGCACCATTGTTGACGATAAGGTCGGTCGTCGCATCGACCCGCACAAGCGAGATCATCGCAGGGATGTCCAGCGCCCCGCCGGAAGCCGACTTGATGTTATACGCCCGGTACGGCCGGACAACAGCGTTGCCCGCAGCGATGTCAATGTTCGGTGACACAACGGTCGTCGCCGTCCCAATCGTCAAACCGACGACACTTACGCCAATGCTTTGCGCATTCGCCCCCGAAGCGCCAACTGTCCGTCGTCATATAATATGGGACATCAGAGCGGCTTGAGCATTGGAGGCTCTGGCTCGATTGTGTGATTGATTATGCTGCTTGTTTTTGGTGTTGCAAGCGGCGTTGTTGCATTGTCCGTTTCTTGATCCTTTCCCT
>JASBUI010000036.1 GCA_030148005.1 Paracoccaceae bacterium
CATTGTCCAGACCGTGGACACGGGCAATACCGTCCCCAACAGAGAGCACACGGCCCACTTCGGCAACTTCAGCCTCTTGGCCAAAGTTCTTGATCTGCTCCTTGAGGATCGCAGAGATTTCGGCTGCTTGGATACCCATTATCCGACCTCTTTCATGGTGTTCTGGAGTGCATTCAGCTTCGAACGGATCGACGTATCGATCATTTTCGAACCCACTTTAACAACGAGGCCACCGATGAGCTTTTCATCGACGGCCATCTTGATTTTCACGTCCTTGCCGACGGTCGCCTTAAGCGACTTGGCAAGTTTGTCCTGCTGAGCCTTTGTCAGGGACTTGGCGGCAACCACATCTGCGGTCACTTCGCCACGGTCTTCGGCAATCATTCCGCGCAGCGCTGTCAGAAGCTGCGGCAGAACGAAAAGGCGGCGCTTTGCCGACATCAGACCCAGCGAACTGGCAACTGTGTCTGAAAGCTTCATTGACTTGGCAATCGCAGCGATGGCTGCGCCTTGCTGCTCGCGGCTGTAAAGCGGCGAGTGAATCAGACTGTTGAAGTCACTGCTTTCGGCGATCGCTGCTGCCAGTGTATCAATATCGGCCTCAAGCGACTTGAGAGCCTTGCCTTCTTTAGCCAGTTCAAAAATGGCTGTGGCATAGCGCTTTGCGATGCCTGAGGAGATCGAAGCTGGTTCGGACACGTCCACCCTTCCGATGTCATTTTGGCCCCGCTCCCCCAACGTCGAGTGCAGGGCGGGGTTGTTTGGAACTGATGACAAAGTATGCCACCGGTAAAATCACCGGGGATGTAGCAGACGGGAATTTGACCTGCAACCGCCATGGTTACCTGTGGATAAAGCACTTATTTCAAGGTTTTCAATTGGTTGGCCGACATGCGACCTAATGCGCAGTCAGTTTGAGCATTTTTTCTTCGCTCCGAAGGGTCAAAAACACGATTCCCCCCGCCTATTTGTCACCCTTGCGGCACAGCTATACCGGTTTGGGCTCGGGCTTGGTGATCCCTTCCAGCACCTCCAAGGGGCGCGATTTCAGGATCGGTGTTCCCTTGGGCCGCGCGCGCACCAGTTTTGTCGCCTCTACCAAAAGCACCCCGCCCGCATAATGGTTGGTGACTTTCCGGCCAAAACGTTCCCACATCTGACCCGTCCTCAGCCAAAAGCGGCGCTGGGTCGGCGGCTGATAAAGCGCCGCCAGATGCCGCTCGGGGCTGAAGCCGTGTTTCTTGAGCTGGCTCTCAAGCTGTTTCAGGCTGTAGGGCTGACCAAAGCCAAAGGGCGTGGCATCGCTTCGCGACCATAGGCCCGCGCGGTTCGGCACCACGAAAAGCGCCTTGCCTCCGGGGCCCAGAACCCGCCAGCTTTCGGTCAGGACTGCCGCCGGATTTGTACTTGTCTCAAGCCCGTGCAGCAGGATCAGCCGGTCGATGCGCCCCGTCTCGATCGGCCACATCGCCTCTTCGCACATCGCGGCGACATTCGGCTGGCCGGCAGGCCATGACATCACCCCTTGGGGGCCGGGCATCAGAGCGATCACCCGGCGCGCATCTTTGAGGAAAGGACGCAGCACCGGCACCGCAAACCCGTAACCCGCAACCGTCTGGCCGTGAGCATCGGGCCACAACTCGATGATCTGGTCCCGGATGGCACGCTGCGCCGCCCGGCCAAGACCAGTCCTGTAGTAAAAGCTTTTTAGGTCCTGCACGTCGAGGTGCATTGCAGCCTGCCTTTGGATCGGACAACCTGATGGGGACTTTACTCAATCCGGATGAAAACACCATGCCCATGGAAATTGTGACTGTCCCCTGCCTTTCCGACAACTACGCCTTTCTTTGCCATGAACCTTCCAGCGGCATGACCGCGCTGGTGGATGCGCCCGAAGCAGGGCCCATCCTGAATGCGCTGAAAGAGCGGTCATGGACCTTGGATCAGATCCTGATCACCCACCACCATGACGATCACATCGACGGCGTCCCGCGTCTTGTGTCCGAAACAGGCGCAAAGGTTATCGGCGCTGCGGCGGATGCCCATCGCCTGCCGCCTCTGGACCGCGCCGTTGCCGAAGGTGACACCGTTATGGTCGGCCAAGAGGCCGGCGCGGTGATTGATGTCAGCGGCCATACGGTCGGGCATATCGCCTTTCACTTCCCGGGCGCCGGCGCTGTCTTTACCGCCGACAGCCTGATGGCGCTGGGATGCGGACGCCTTTTCGAAGGCACCCCGGCCCAGATGTGGACCAGCCTGTCCAAACTTGCCGCCCTGCCGCCCGAAACGCGCGTTTGTTCGGGCCATGAATATACTGCCGCCAACGCCCGCTTCGCCCTGACGATAGAGCCCGCCAACAGCGCGCTGGCCGATCGCGCAGACCGCATCGCGGCGGCGCGGGCGCAGGGCAAGCCGACCGTTCCTTCGACACTTGCCGAAGAACTTGCGACCAATCCTTTCTTACGTTCGGGGTTGTCAGAAGTGAAATCTGCCATAAATATGGTCGGCGCAACTGACGTCGAGGTTTTTACGGGAATCCGGCGGCTGAAAGATGCGTTCTGATGCAACCCCCAAACAAACCCGGCTGGTAACGCGAACGGCCAATTTATTGCCTGTTAAAGGGCAACACATACAAAATGTGACCGGATTTGTACAAAAAACGCTTGAAGGTCGGCGAATAAAACCGAACCTTAATAGCTAGAGGCCATGGTTCTGTAAGCGGCACCCGCCCAGACAGACCCCGATATAGGAGCACCGAACGTGCCGTCATTTTCGAATACGCTCGAGCAAGCAATTCACTCTGCGCTGGCACTGGCCAATGCGCGGCGCCACGAACTTGCAACGTTGGAACATCTCCTTCTAGCACTCACTGACGAAGAGGATGCAGCCAAGGTCATGCAGGCCTGCGGTGTCGACCTTGAGGAACTCAAGAAAACCCTTGTGGATTTCATTGATGATGACCTCTCGACGCTGGTCACTGACATCGAAGGATCCGAAGCCGTCCCCACGGCCGCCTTCCAACGCGTGATCCAGCGCGCCGCCATCCACGTCCAGTCCTCTGGGCGCACCGAGGTGACCGGCGCCAACGTTCTTGTCGCGATCTTTGCCGAACGCGAATCCAACGCCGCCTACTTCCTGCAAGAACAGGAAATGACGCGCTATGACGCCGTCAACTACATCGCCCATGGCGTCGCCAAGGACCCGTCCTATGGCGAGTCACGCCCGATCACCGGCGCGCATGAGGTCGAGGAAGAGGCAGCACCAGAAACCGCCGAAAGCAAGGAAAGCGCGCTGGCCAAATATTGCGTCGATCTGAACGCAAAGGCCCGCAAAGGCGAAGTGGACCCGCTGATCGGCCGCGACCATGAGGTTGAACGCTGCATTCAGGTTCTGTGCCGCCGGCGCAAGAACAACCCGCTTTTGGTGGGCGACCCCGGTGTAGGCAAAACCGCCATCGCCGAGGGCCTTGCCCGCAAGGTCGTAAATGGCGAAACGCCCGAAGTTCTGTCCAAGACCACGATCTATTCGCTGGACATGGGCGCGCTGTTGGCTGGCACGCGCTATCGCGGCGACTTTGAAGAGCGCCTCAAAGCGGTGGTGACAGAGCTTGAAGATCACCCCGACGCCGTTCTGTTCATCGACGAGATCCACACGGTCATCGGCGCAGGCGCCACATCGGGCGGCGCAATGGATGCATCGAACCTGCTGAAACCTGCCCTTCAGGGTGGCAAACTTCGCTGCATGGGATCGACCACCTACAAAGAGTTCCGCCAGCATTTCGAAAAGGACCGCGCCCTGTCGCGCAGGTTCCAGAAGATCGACGTGAACGAGCCTTCGGTCGATGATGCCGTCAAGATCCTGCGCGGGCTGAAGCCCTACTTCGAAGACCACCACGCAATCCGCTACACTTCGGATGCGATCAAATCGGCGGTGGAACTTTCGGCGCGCTATATTCACGACCGCAAACTGCCCGACAAGGCCATCGATGTGATCGATGAGGCCGGCGCGGCGCAGCATCTGGTCGTCGAATCCAAGCGCCGCAAGACGATCGGAGCGAAGGAAATCGAAGCGGTGGTCGCAAAGATCGCCCGCATCCCGCCCAAAAGCGTGTCCAAGGACGATGCCGAGGTTCTCAAGGACCTAGAAAAATCGCTCAAGCGCGTGGTCTTTGGTCAGGACACGGCAATCGAGGCGCTGTCGGCATCGATCAAGCTGGCACGTGCAGGTCTGCGCGAGCCGGAGAAACCGATTGGCAACTACCTCTTTGCCGGCCCCACGGGCGTCGGAAAGACCGAGGTTGCCAAACAGCTGGCCGATACGCTTGGTGTAGAACTTCTGCGCTTTGATATGTCCGAGTACATGGAGAAACACGCCGTCAGCCGTCTGATCGGCGCGCCTCCGGGCTATGTCGGCTTTGATCAGGGCGGGCTTTTGACCGATGGTGTCGACCAGCATCCGCACTGTGTTCTGCTGCTGGACGAGATCGAAAAGGCCCACCCGGATGTCTTTAACATCCTCTTGCAGGTCATGGACCACGGCAAGCTGACCGATCACAACGGTCGACAGGTCGATTTCCGCAACGTGGTGCTGATCATGACATCCAACGCGGGCGCCTCTGACATGGCAAAGGCCGCGATCGGCTTTGGCCGCGACCGCCGCGAGGGTGAAGACACCGCCGCGATCGAGCGCACCTTCACGCCAGAGTTCCGCAACCGTCTGGATGCGGTGATCAGTTTTGGCACCCTGCCAAAAGAGGTCATCCTGCAGGTCGTCGAAAAGTTCGTTCTGCAACTGGAAGCCCAGCTTATGGACCGCAACGTCAGCATCGAGCTGACCCGCCCGGCCGCCGAGTGGCTTGCCGATCGCGGATATGACGACAAGATGGGCGCAAGGCCACTGGCCCGTGTCATTCAGGAGAGCATCAAGAAGCCTCTGGCCGAAGAGCTTTTGTTCGGCAAACTTGCCAAGGGCGGCGTGGTCAAGGTTGGCGTCAAGGCCGGAGAGTTGGATTTGACGATCCTTTCCCCAGAAAAGCCGCGGCTTTCCGGCGACAAGCCACCGCTGCTTACGGCAGAGTGACAAAGGCCTGGGCAACAGCCCTATTCATATCCTTCGCCATGCCCGCCATGGCGGAGGATTTTTCATTGGGCCTTCCGATTGACTGTGTCCTTGGCCAGGACTGTTACATTCAGAACTACGTCGATCATGCGCCCGGCCCCGAGGCATCCGATTTCACCTGTGGCACGCTGACCAACGACACCCACAAAGGCACCGACATCGGTCTGTTGAACCTCGCCGCCATGCGCCGCGGCGTTTCCGTTCTGGCCGCAGCGCCCGGCGTGGTGACCGGCACCCGTGACGGGGTTCCCGATATCTCTATCCGCGATCCTGCCGCCCCCGACTTTCGCGGCCGCGAGTGCGGCAATGGCGTTGTGCTGCGCCACCCCGGCGGCTGGGAGACGCAGTACTGTCACATGAAACAGGGCTCTATCCGTGTCAAAAGCGGCCAGGTCGTGCACAGGGGCGAAAGCCTGGGCATGGTCGGCTTAAGTGGCCAGACCGAATTTCCCCATGTCCACCTGTCAGTGCGCAAGAACGCAGCAGTCGTCGATCCCTTCGCCGCCGAATTTGCCCAGAACTGCGGCGCAGAGCAGCATCAGCTTTGGACAGATCCCGTGGCCTATGTGCCGGGCGGGCTTTTGACGCTAGGCTTTTCCGAAAACCTGCCCCGCTTTGCCGACATCCGCGACCGGGACATTGCGCAGACGACCTTGGGCGCTGATGCCCCTGCGCTAGTCCTTTGGGGCAATTTCTTTGGCGGGCGCAAGGGCGACCGGGTCGAGATATCGATCGACGGGCCAGCCGGTTTTCGTTTTCGCAAGGTGCTGACGCTTGAGCGCAAACAGGCGATATTTTTTCGCGCCAGCGGCAAGAAACGCCCCCCCGGCGGCTGGCCCGAAGGGCGCTATGACGGCCGGATCAGCCTGATCCGCGGCGACGCGGTGCTGTCGACAAAGACAAGCCTTGTGACAATTACTTCTCGGTGAACTTGATCTCTATCCGCCGGTTCTGCGCCCGCGCCTCGGGCGTGTCCTCGGAATTGATCGGCTGGTACTGCCCAAAGCCGTTGGCCGAAAGGCGATCGGGCGGCAGGCCCAGATGTTCGATCATGTAACGCACGACCGAAAGCGCCCGGCCCTGGCTAAGTTCCCAGTTATCAGCGTATTTGCCGGTGCCGCTTAGCGGGATGTTGTCGGTGTGACCATCGACGCGAAGAACCCAGTCAATCTCGGGCGGGATCTGATCGACCACTTCCAGAAGGATCGAAGCGATCTTGGATATCTCATCCCTGCCCGCATCGGAAAGCTGAACATCGCCCGGCTGAAACAACACTTCGGAGGCAAAGACAAAGCGGTCGCCAACGATCTTGACGCCCGGACGCTTGCCAAGGATATCGCGCACCTTGCCGAAGAACTCTGAGCGGTAGCGCGCAAGTGTCTTGGCCTCATCGGCCAGCGCCTTGGCCTCAGCCTCCAGCCTTTTGCGCTCTGCCTCTTCAAGCTCGGCGCGTTTTTTCTGTTCGGCGGCCGCCCGCGCCAGCGCTGCGTTCAATTCGCTTCCCAGCGCTTCAAGCTGCACCTTGGAGGCCGCATCGCGCACGCCGGCCTCATCGATCAGCGCCTGCAGGACGCCAAGTTGATTGCGCAGCGCCGCGACCTGTTCGTTCAAAAGCGCCACACGCCTTTCGCTTTCGGCGGACTTGGCGGTTTCTTGTGCCAGCGCCTTGTTGGCGGTCGACAAAAGCGCGGCCTGCTTTTCACTTTCGCTCATCGTGCGGGCAAGGGCCTGCTCTGCCGCCAGCTTGGCGGCCAGAGCCGCTGTCAGGTCAGAGACGACCTTGCCGCGATCCTGAGAGGCCTCGGCAAGCGACTTGTTTTCCGCCTGCGCCGCCAAAAGTGCCTTTTGCGCCGCCTCAAGCGCCGCCGAATTTTCGCTGGACGACAAAAGCGCGGCGGCCAGTTGCGCATCCAGATCCTTTTTGGCGGCCTGCGCGGCGGCCAATAGCGTCAGCGTTTCTTCGGCCTCTTTGCGCTGTTTTTCCAGCGCCAGCGTCATCGCCGTCAGTTCGGTATCCGCGTTTTCAAGCCGTTTGCGCAAAGCTTCGGCAGCGGCGGCATCGGCAAGGCCCTTGGCCTCTTCATCGGTCAGCTTGGCGGTGGCATCCGCAAGTTGCGCGCGCAGCGCCCTTGCCGCGGCAATCTCGGCCAGACGCGCCTTTTCTTCGGCGCCAAGCTTTTCCTGCGAAGCATCCAATTGCTGTTTCAGCGCAAGCGCCGCTGCCTGCTGGGCCAGAAGCGCCGCCTCTTTTTCGTCGATCGACGCTTTGCTTGCCTCAAGCTGTTTGCGCAGCGCCTCGGCCGCGGCCAGCTGCGCAAGACGTTCAGCATCGGTTTCGCTAAGCGATGCCTGCATCTCATCCAGCCGCTTTTTCAGCGCAAGGGCGGCGGCATCGCCGGCCACGCGCGCAGCTTCGGCATCGCTTAGGCGGGCCTGAAGCTCTTGGTTGTTGGCCTGATCAACAGCCCGCGCCGTTCGCTCATCGGCAAGGGTCTCTTGTAGCGACACAAGGCGCTCGCGCAGGGCGGCGGCGGCATCCTGTTGCTGGCTAAGCCGGCTTGATCCCTGATCAAGCGCTGCCTGTAGCTCCAAAAGGCGCGACGCCATGGACTGTGATTTCTCTTTCTCATCGCCAAGCGCCTTGTCGGCTGCAGCCAGTTGCGCCTGAAGCGCGACCAGTTGCTGGGCCTGCGTGTCGGCCTGCGATTTCGTCTCATCAAGCTGAGCAAGGGCCGCCGCGAGCGAGGTATCGCGGCTGGCCACCCTTGCGCGCAAATCGGCGATCAGCGCATCCAGCGCCTCGCGCCGCGCCGCCGCCAACCGTGCCGCTTCGGTGCCTGCGTCAATCTCATCGCGGGCCGTGGCCAAAGCCAGTTGCAACGCTTCCTGCTCGGTGATCAGCTTGGCCTGCGCCGCCTCAAGATCACTGACCTTGGCGCTGAGAGTGACGCCCTGGCCCAGCGCCGCGTCACGCTCTGCCATAAGGGATGCAACCTGCGCCTCGAAACTGGTGATCTGAGCGCTCTTCTTTTCAAGATCGCTGGCTTGGGCATTGCTAAGCGTCGTCAGCCGCGCAATCAGCGCCGACTGCTGATCGGCCTGTGTCTTTGCATCACTCAGGTTGAGGCTGAGCTGTGAAACCTGCCCCTCAAGCTCAAACGCGCGCTGCTGCTCAAGTCCCAGTGCACGCGCCAGTGAATTGACCTCGGCCGTCAGGGCGTCAAGCTGACTTTCCTGCCCGGTGATCTGTTCGCGCAGCGCAAACTGGACGATCATAAAGATCGTCAGAACAAACATCAGGACCAGCAAAAGCGCCGTCATCGCATCGACGAACCCCGGCCAGATCGAGGCCTGAAAGCGTTGGCCGGTGCGGCGTGAAAGAGCCATGGCCTAGCCTTTCCGCGGACTGACCGACGATATTGGTTCGGCCAATTGGCGAATGGTTTTGGTCAGCGCGGCAATGTCGGTGCGCAGATCGGAAATGCTTTCCTGACGTCCCGCGGACATCTCTTCAAGAATGCGCAAAAGCTGAACGTCGATAGAACGAAGGCGCATCCGGCTTTCGGCGTCTACATGTTCGCCCGTTGTCAGGTTCTCTTGGCGCTCGATGGCATCGATCAGCCGGTCCTGCCCGTCGGCGACACGCACAAGCGCCTCTGCCGTGGCATCGCCCGCCTCCATCGTCTTGGTCATCCGTTCAATCGAATTGGCCAGCACATCCAGCTTTTCATCCAGCATCGACCGGCTGACGTCGGACTGCGTGAACATCGTGTTCATCGCTTCCATCTGTTCGGCCATGTGATCCAGAACCGCCGCCACGGCGCTTTGGTCGGGTGAGCCTTCACTGTCGCCGGTCGAAAAGCCAAGGCGCGTGATGGTCGACATCCATTCTTCGAGTTCGCGGTAAAAACGGTTCTGCCCGTGGCCCGCAAACAGCTCCAGAAGCCCCACCACCAATGAGCCCGCAAGCCCCAAAAGCGAGGATGAAAAGGCAACGCCCATGCCGCCAAGTTGTGCCTCTAGCCCCGTCATCAGGCGGCCGAACACCTCGATCCCGCCCTCGTTGCCCTGCGGCGCAAGCGATTTGATCGTCTCGACAACCGCAGGAACCGTGGTCGCCAGACCATAGAAGGTGCCCAGAAGGCCAAGGAAGATCAGAAGGTTGACGATATAGCGCGTGATGTCGCGAACTTCGTCGATGCGCGTTGCAACCGAATCAAGGATCGAACGCGCCGAGGCTGATCCGATCTGCATCCTTGCCCCGCGTGTCCGCAAAAGCGCGGCAAGCGGCGCCAGAAGCCGCGGCGCCTGTTCAGCAGCACCGTTGTTGTCGGCTTGCTTGACGAACCACTTGATCCAACTGGCCGAACGCGAGATTTGGCCGACCTGCCAGAAACAGGCAAAGACGCCGATTACGAAGACAAAGAAGATAAAGCTGTTGAGGTAGGGGTTTGCAAGAAAGACCCCCGACACCCGCGGAAAGGCCACCGCGCCGCCAAGTGTGACAAGCCCAAGCGTCACCAGCATCAGCAACAGCTGAGTTACCGGTTGGGTAAAGAACGGCTCGGCCTCGCGATCGGGTTGGTCCATCAGGTTTGGTCCTGACCATTTTGCGCTAGGCCGGAAGATAGTTCGGTAAGCCAGACAAGCCAACCAACAATCGTCAAATTCACGTCAAGCACCAGTCAATTCGCGCACGCGTTCGCTAAGCCAACGCATGTCGGGGTCGTCAATGCCTAATTCTGCCAGATTTTCGGTCGTGTTGAAAAGATACTCTGTATTCGGCCCCCGCCCGCCAACCGCGCGGGCGATGATCCGGGCCTGCTCATCCAGTGGAAGGCCGCCGCAATACTGGACGTGATCGGCATCGATGACATAGGCCAGCGCGCAAACTTCGCGCCCATCACCAAGGGTGACGGTAAGGTCCCGTTCGACATAGGCCGACGATATCAGCTCACGCTCGCGCAGGTAGGCAAGCGTCTGATCCCAGTCGCCCGGCTCAACCTCGAAGGCCAGACCAAGGCATGCACTGTCCTGCGCCTCATCCAGCGCCAGAACCAGCCCCGGATCGTCCTGTGTTCCGCGATGGTGGATCGAGCGCATGCAAAACGACCGGTGGTATCCGCGCAGTGTTGCAACCTTTCGGTCGCGATAGGCAAAGCCCGGGTGCCAGATCAGCGATCCATACCCAAATACCCATCTTGTCGCGTCGCTCATGCACTGGTCCTCCTGCCTTGCGCCCTATAAACACCAGCCAGTCCCCAAGTGGAAGGTCCCCAAATGCGCACGATCCTGACGATCACCATCCTGATCGCCCTTGTATGGTCGGGGTATTGGTACATCGGCGCCCAAGCGATGCAGGACGGCACCCAGCGGTGGTTTGCCGACCAAACGAAATACGGCTGGAACGCGCAGGCGGGAAAGGTTGAAACCGGCGGGTTTCCCTATCGCTTTGACACCACGATCACCGGTCTTGAACTCGGCGATCCTGCCGGAAACTGGAACTGGAGCGCCCCAAGCTTTCAGTTCCTTGCCCTGTCCTACCAGCCGACGCATTTCATTGCTTTCTGGCCAGAGCGCCAACAGGTGTCGGTTGCCGGTCAGACGCTTGAGGTTACAAGCACCCAGCTTAAGGCAAGCGCAGTATTCAAACCCGACCCAAGCTTTGAGCTGGAACGCTCGAACATCGCCGCCAATGACCTGAAGGTTGTCTCTGACATGGGCTGGTCGCTGTCGCTGCGCGAGGGGCTTTTGGCAACCCGCCCGGACGAAGCGGATGAAACGGCCCATGAGTTTGGCCTTAAACTGACCGAGGTTATCCTGCCCGAGGCTTTGAGGACAAAGGTTGATCCCGATGCCAGCCTGCCACCGGTCATCAGCCAGATCGCGGCGGATGCCACCCTTTGGTTCGACGCGCCTTGGAACAGGGCAGCGATCGAAGGCAGCACCCCGCAGATCACCGCGATCACGCTGAAATCATCGGCCGCGCGCTGGGGCAATCTAAGCCTTTCGGCTACGGGCGATGTGACCGTGGATATGCTTGGCCACGCCACAGGTCAGGTTACCGTCACGGCGCGAAACTGGCGCAAGATCCTCGATCTGGCGGCAAACGCAGGGTACATCCGCGCCGATCAGGTCCCAACCATTGCCCGCGCGCTTCAGCCGCTTGCCGACCGCGCGCAAGAACCCGGAACAATTGAACTTCCGATCAACCTGTCTGACGGAATGGCGCGTATCGGGGTTATCCCGCTGGGGCCCGCACCGCGCCTGATCCTGCCCTGATCAGCGGCAGTAGGGTCCGCTGCGATAGCGGGCCGTATCCAGATGGAAATGGTCGCGGTGGTACTTGTCGGCATTGGGGCCCAGAACGGTACCGAACGGCCCACAGGCTGAACGGTGCATCCGTTTAAGCATCTTGCCCTGCTTGCGGGTTTTCCAATCTTTCAGAACGGTGATCGCTTCGCCACTTTTTAGCTTGATGGCCGAGATGTCGATCGCCTTGCCCTTACCATGTTCGGAAATCTTGGCGCCCTTCTTGTTGTTGCGCGTCCGGCAAGAGTAATGGGCCGCAACCTGAAGCTTTTCAACGCCGCCACCAAAGCGGCCGACGGCGGGGCGGATGCCCTTGTTGATCCATGTCTTCAGGGCCTTGGCCGTCTGGCAGTTCATGATCGAGGCTTGCGACAGCGCCACGCCGTCAATCGAAGTGACCTTGACCGGGCGCTCAACCCCGCAGCCGCGTAGCCGCCCCGCGATGGGGGATAAAACCCGCCCGCGGATCGCGGGATCGCCGCAGACCGCGCCCGAGGGGCCGGTTTGTGTCGGTGTTGGCGTTCTTTGCAACGCCGCCGTTTGAATGACTGGCGCGCGCCGCACCTTGCGCTGAACCGCACGCTCACCCGGGCGCGGACGCGCCACGGGTCTGGGAGAGGTCGTAACCCCCGCCGCTGATGCAATGATGATCATCCGGTCCGGCCGGGCCTTGGGGGAGATGCGAGCATCGGGGCGCGGGCGGGGTCTGATCCTTGCGTCATAGCGAACCGGGACAATGGACTGGCGCACCTCACCGGCCTGAACCGGCCGCGGCTCTGGCCGAAGGGAACGTTGCGGCGCATCGGCGATACTTGCCGCCGCCGTCAGGATCGTGGCGACGAACGCGGCAAAGATCCCCGCCACCCTCATCCCTTGCGTGCCCCGCGGCCAAAATCGGGGGCGTCGGTGTCTTGCCCGGCTTCGATAATGCTTCGACGAATGGCGCGGGTGCGGGTGAAATAGGCGTGCAGATGTTCACCATCGCCGGTGCGAATGGCGCGTTGCAGCGCAAAAAGCTCTTCGGTGAAGCGGCCCAGAATTTCCAGCGTGGCGTTCTTGTTGGACAGGAACACATCGCGCCACATGGTCGGATCACTGGCGGCGATCCGCGTGAAATCGCGAAAGCCCGCCGCCGAGTACTTGATGACTTCACTATCGGTCACCCGGCGCAGATCATCGGCAACGCCGACCATCGTGTAAGCAATCAGGTGCGGCGCGTGACTAGTGACCGCCAGAACAAGATCATGGTGTTCGGCGTCCATATGATCGACGTTTGATCCCATGGCGCGCCAAAGCCGGGTTATCCGGTCCACCGCCTCTGGATCGCTTCCCTCGGCCGGCACCAGAAGGCACCAGCGGTTGTCGAAAAGCTCGGCAAATCCGGACCTTGGGCCGGAATGCTCGGTTCCCGCGATAGGATGGGCGGGGATGAAATGCACGCCCTCGGGCAGGTGCGGGCCGACCGTCTCTATTACCTCGGCCTTGACCGATCCGACGTCGCTGACCGTTGCGCCCGGTTTCAGATGCGGCGCGATTTCGGCGGCAACTTCGCCCATGACACCCACCGGCACGCAAAGCACAACCAGATCGGCGCCCGCGACAGCCTCTGCCATCGTGTCAAAGACCCGGTCGCACAGGCCAATGTCCCGCGCGGTCTGGCGCGTGGCTTCGGTTCGGGCGTAACCGGTCACCTCGCCGGCCAGCCCGCCGCGTTTGATGGCCCAATGCATGGAAGACGCGATCAGACCCAGACCGATAAGCGCGACACGATCGTAAATCACGCTCATGTCCGGCACCCTTTGAAACCACTGACCGAATGGGCCACACGCCGGCACGAAGCTTCGTCACCGACCGTGATCCGAAGACAGTTCGGAAGGTCATATCCGGCAACCTTGCGCACCAGAATACCGTCAGCGCGCAGATGCTCTTCGCAAGCCTCAGCTTCGGCCTGATCGGCAAAGCGGGCCAGAATGAAGTTTGCACAGGAGGGATCGGAAGGTACGCCGACCTCGGCCAGGGCCTTGGCAAGCCAAGTGCGCAGACGCGCGTTTTCGGCCCGGCACTTTTCGGTATAGGCCGTGTCGCGCACCGCCGCCTCGGCCGTTACCAGCTGCGTCTTGGACAGGTTGAAAGGCCCGCGCACCCGGTTCAGCACATCGATCACCTCTTGCGAGCCATAGCCGTAACCGATCCGCAGACCGCCAAGCCCGTAGATCTTGGAGAACGTGCGCGTCATAAAGACATTCGGGCGCTGATCGACCAGCGCCGCGCCGCCATCGTAGCCATCGACAAACTCGGCATAGGCGCCATCCAGCACCAGTAGAGTGTTGGAAGGAAGCCCGTCAGCCAGCCGCGCAACCTCATTCCCGCCGATCATCGTCGATGTCGGGTTTGCAGGGTTGGCGATAAAGACCAGCCGCGTCTTCTTGGTCACATGCTCAAGAATGGCATCGACATCGATCACCCGGTCGCGTTCGGGCGCGACGACAGGTTTGGCCCCTGCCGCAAGGGCCGAGATGCGGTACATCGAAAACCCGTGCTGGGTGTAAAGAACCTCGGTCCCGCGCCCGGCGTAGGCTTGGCAAAGGAAAGTGATGATCTCATCCGATCCCGCACCGCAGATGATGCGATCGGCGTCGAGCCCATGCACCGCCGCAATTGCCGCGCGCAAATCGGCGTGGTCTGTCGGTGGATAACGGTGAAGCTGTGTCGATGACTTGCGAAACGCCTCAAGCGCGGCATCGCTTGGGCCAAAAGGGTTTTCGTTCGAGGAAAGCTTTACCACATCCTCGACGCCGTCAATCCGGCTTTCCCCGCCCTTGTAGAGCGTTATGCCCATGATCCCCGGTTGTGGGTTGATCGTCGACATGTTGACCTCCTGGTTCGTAAGTCTTCTAGCGGTGGTGTTCGATCAAAGCCAGCAGCAATGCATCGGTATAAAAACATGGGCATAAAAAAAGGCCGCCCCGGTCTCCCGGCGCGGCCTCTGATGCTTTGTAAGAACTGATTAGTTCTTGGCGTAGAATTCCACGACGAGGTTGGGTTCCATCATCACCGGATAAGGCACGTCCGACAGGGCGGGCGTACGGGTGAAAGTGGCAACCATCTTGGAGTGGTCGACGTCCAGATAGTCGGGCACATCACGCTCGGGCAGACCGGCAGCTTCGATAACGATTGCCAGTTGCTTGGAACGGTCACGAACCTCGATCACGTCGCCTTCCTTGACGCGGTAGGACGGGATGTTCACGCGCTGGCCGTTTACCTTGACGTGGCCGTGGTTCACGAACTGACGCGCGGCAAACACGGTCGGGACGAACTTGGCACGGTAGACGACAGCATCAAGGCGGCTTTCGAGAAGACCGATAAGGTTTTCACCGGTATCACCACGAACACGCTCTGCCTCTGCATAGATGCGGCGGAACTGCTTTTCCGTCAGATCACCGTAGTAACCCTTAAGCTTTTGCTTGGCGCGCAGCTGGATGCCAAAGTCGCTCAGCTTGCCTTTGCGGCGCTGACCGTGCTGGCCGGGGCCGTACTCACGGCGGTTGACGGGGGATTTCGGACGACCCCAGATGTTTTCACCCATCCGGCGGTCAATTTTGTACTTGGCAGACGTGCGTTTGGTCACGGCTGTTCTCCTTCAATTTATGTGCGCCGTCTGCATCTGATCCTTGGCGCGCAATCAGCGCCTTGGGGATGCAATCGACATGAAGGGCGTTGTCCTTTGCCTTGCGGCCGACAGGCGATCCCTTGCGAGAGCCACCAACACCAATTGTCACCTTGCCCTATTGGCCAAGGATCGTGGGCTTATACAGCGCATTGAAGGCGTGTCAACCGTTGCTTGGATGCTTGTTCGTCCGCCCTAGTGACGATGCTGCAAAAGCGCAGCTTCGGACCGGGACAGATTGCGCCGCGCATAGTCGCCGTAGGCGTGCGGATCCTTCGAAAGCTCGGGCCTTAGGGAAAACAGGTTTTCACGCTGAGCGGCCTCAAGCGACTGAAGCACGGTATTGGCGGGATGAAAGCTTTCGGTTTCAACACCGTTGGCCCAGACAACCTGATGCCTTTCGGTCATCAGGTGGAAATAGGTGACATCGCGCGCCTCGTAGTCGACCAGGATCGAGTGGTCGTTGACCAGATCCTCGGCCGCGACAAGCACCTCTGGTGTGTTGAACAACAGCTCGGCCGTCTTGCCCCGCACCAAAAGGCGATGCTGCGGCGATACCAGAAGATCCTCTTCGGGCTCACCCTCGCAAAGCGCGCCTGCGCGCACGCGGATCGGGCGCAATTCGGGCATGGCGTATAGCCGTGCGCCCGACATGTGCTTTTTGCCTATCCAGAGGATTTCCTGAAAACCATCGTCCTTGGTCTGGATGCGGTCACCCGGAACGATATCCTCGATCCGTTTTGACCCGCCTTCCATCATGATTGCGGTATTCTGAGCAAAGCAGATGACGCCCGCGCCATGGTCGCGGTGCAGCGGAGCCGTGCCCGCCTCTAGCGTGGTGCTGACAACCCAAAGATCGGTTTCCTTGGGGGGCGCCTCGCCGGTGAACATCAGGATCGGCGTTGTGCTATGCGCAAGACGCAAGACCGTGACCGGATAGGTCCGCCGCCCGTCTGTGACGACAAATCCGACCTCAAACTCTTCGGGCAACTCAATGTCGCCGCCCACTTTGTCAAAATCAACGGCGCCGCGCAAAAGCGCGCGCACCCTTTTGGCCGCGCGTTTGCGCAGCTCTGCCGCCCCAATGGCGTCGTCCAGAACCAAGACATCGTGGCGCCCATCAATGCGAACCGCCTCACCGGTCCACTTCCAAGTCGCTCCAACGTTCAGCAAATCAACCGGCGCTGCCCGAACGCCGTCTGTTTCTGTCTGACTCCAAGAGATGACAAACGTGCCCTGAAAGCCCGTCATCATGCCTGTTTCCTGCCGTTTAGTCTTCTTTTTGTACCGGCAGCGTAACAGAAGCGATTCGCGCTGTTAACCCCCTGATTCGATGATGCGAATCAGAAATCCAAAGTTATCTGAAGCGACCCCACAACCTGGGATGAGGTTTGCGCTTTGAACTCTTTGCCAAGCCAGGTAACCCCATAAAAGAACGTGGCTTTTTCACCTTCGCGGTAAAGCCCCGCACGCAGGCGCTTGCGGCTTTGGGTAAGCGCATAGCCACCCGCCGCAGGCAGATAGGCACTGCTGAACACCTTGGCGATGTCGCCGCCAAGCGTCATCGACCAGCCGTCTGTCTGGCCGCGAATGCCGGTGTAAAGCTGCCCGGTGGTGACGTCCCGCAGCATCATGTTGCTGCGCAGCCCGCGGCCCAGAACAAGATCACCGCCCACGCGCACAAGGTTTTCGGCGCCTGCACTTGCGGCCAGAAAGGGCCGCCAGCTTAGCGCCTCGGTAAACTGAAGGTCATGCGAGAACTCGACATCCGCCGAGGGAAGAAAGCTGTTGGGGATCTGGTTGGCCAGAACGCCCGCGCCGGGTTCGGGCACGCCAAAGGCCCGGTGGATCGCGCTTTGCAGGGTGCCGATCCCCGTCTGGGGGCCGGTCACGATCATATCCGCGCCAAGGCGGACATCGACGATGCCCTTCTGAAAATGCGTCGCCACTCCAAAGGACAGGATCCCCGCATACTGGCGATCGGGCGGCCCGCCCGCCACAAGGTTTGCCGGGGCGATCGTCTCGGCGCGCAGGCGGAACTCAAGAAGTTCGCCAAAGCCCTGCGGCAGGTAGCCATCCCAGTTCTGGCCGCGCATTCCGCTGACCGTATAGGACGACGTGCGCCAACGGTCCTTGCCGTCACCCAGAAAGTCATTGGTGAAGATTGAGCCGCGGCCCAGATTTTCCCGCTCTTGAGCGGTTGCTGTCGTTGCTGCCAGACAGGCGGCAAGCCATGCCAAAAGGACCAAGCGCATTCGTATTCCCTAGTTCAAGTCGCCCCCCGGCCCGGCCGTTATAGGGATATCAGCGCCTTGCGACCAGCCGGCCCCTGCACAAATTTCCCGCTATGACTTGTCAGCCACACTTGGAAAAACCGCAGCTAGCGCAGGTCATGCAACCTTCGATCATCCGCATGTCGTAGGACCCGCAGCTGGAACAGGACTTGCCCTTGGGCTTATCGTTCATCGAGACAACCTCGGCGCGGGGATCTGATTTCAGCCCCATGCCCTCACCCTCGATAAAACCGGTCATGATCAGGTGACGTTCGATCACACCGCCTATGGCCGCAAGGATCGAAGGCACGTATTTGCCCTGCATCCAAGCGCCGCCGCGCGGATCAAAGACCGCCTTCAACTCTTCCACGACAAAGGACACGTCCCCGCCGCGCCGGAACACGGCGCTGATCATCCGCGTCAACGCCACGGTCCACGCAAAGTGTTCCATGTTCTTGGAGTTGATGAACACCTCGAAGGGGCGGCGATGGCCGTTGATGACGATATCGTTCAGCGTGATGTAGATCGCATGTTCGCTGTCGGGCCATTTCAGCTTGTAGGTCGATCCCTCAAGTTCCGAAGGACGATCAAGCGGCTCGGAGATATAGACGACATCGGCGCCGCGATCGGATTGCGGTGCGGCGTCGGATTTTTCGCTGACGCTCAACACTGAACCGGTCACATCGTTCGGCCGGTAGGTGGTGCAGCCCTTACAGCCGCTGTCCCACGCCGCCATGTAGACCTCTTTGAAGGCATCAAAGCTTATGTCTTCGGGGCAGTTGATCGTCTTGGAAATGCTGGAATCCACCCATTTCTGGGCCGCTGCCTGCATCTTGACGTGATCCAGCGGCGCAAGGGTCTGCGCGTTGACAAAATACTCCGGCAGGGGCGCATCGCCCTTCAACTCGCGCCACATCTGCACCGCGTAATCGACAACCTCTTCCTCTGTCCGGCTGCCATCCTTTTGCAGCACCTTGCGCTTGTAGGCATAGGCAAAGACCGGCTCGATCCCCGAACTGACGTTGCCTGCGTAAAGGCTTATCGTGCCGGTCGGGGCGATAGAGGTCAAAAGCGCGTTGCGAATACCATGTTCGGCAATTGCCGCGCGCACGTCTTCATCCATCATCTGCATGGTGCCGCTGGCCAGATACGCATCGGCGTCAAAAAGCGGGAAGGCGCCTTTCTCCTTTGCCAGCTCTACCGAAGCCAGATAGGCGGCGCGGGCAATGCGGTGCAACCAGCGCTCGGTCTGTTGCGCCGCCTCGTCAGAGCCATAGCGCAGCCCAACCATCAACAACGCATCAGCCAGACCCGTAACCCCAAGCCCGATACGGCGCTTGTTCGCCGCTTCCTGCGCCTGCGCCTCAAGCGGGAAACGTGAGGTATCGACGACATTGTCCATCATTCGAACAGCCGTGGTCACCAGATCATCAAGCGCCGCCTCATCAAGATCGGCGCCTTCGTCGAAGGGGTTTGCCACCAGCCGGGCCAGGTTGATCGACCCCAAAAGGCAGGCGCCATAGGGCGGCAGGGGCTGTTCGCCGCAAGGGTTCGTGGCCGCGATGGTTTCGCAATAGCTTAGGTTGTTGGCCGCGTTGATCCGGTCGATGAATATCACCCCCGGCTCTGCAAAGTCATAGGTCGACCGCATGATCGCATCCCACAATTCGCGCGCCTGCAATGTGCGATAAACCTTGCCGCCGAACGTCAGATCCCATGGACCGTCCGCCTTGACCGCTTCCATGAAGGGATCGGTCACAAGCACCGAAAGGTTGAACATCCGAAGCCGGGCCGGATCGGACTTTGCGGTGATGAAATCTTCGATATCGGGGTGATCGCAGCGCATCGTCGCCATCATCGCGCCGCGCCTGCTTCCTGCCGACATGATCGTGCGGCACATCGCATCCCAGACATCCATGAACGACAAAGGCCCCGATGCATCGGCGGCCACGCCTTTGACCCCTGCCCCCTTGGGCCGGATGGTCGAAAAATCATAGCCGATGCCGCCGCCCTGCTGCATGGTCAGGGCCGCCTCTTTCAGCATGTCGAAAATTCCGCCCATGCTGTCGGGGATCGTGCCCATGACGAAACAGTTGAAAAGCGTCACCGATCGGCCGGTACCGGCCCCTGCCGTGATGCGGCCCGCGGGAAGGAAACGGAAATCCTCTAGCGCGTCATAGAATTTGTCCCGCCAGTCGTCCGGCTTTTTCTCGCCCGTCGCCAAGGCGCTGGCGATACGCCGCCAGCTTTCTTCGACAGTGGCATCTACGGGCGTGCCGTCCGCCTCTTTCAGGCGGTACTTCATATCCCAGATCTGTTCGGCAATGGGGGCAGTGAATCGCGACATATTTCTTGGCAACCTTGGATGAAGCGGCAGGGGATTACGATACGGCCAGAGAGCATATGGGTCAACTTGCAACCCAAAGCATATGGGTCACCTTGCAACCCAAGATGAATCGCTTATGCTGGCACCTCGGCAACATACCACATATTGAGGGCCATGACCACAAAGACCCTGCATATGGTGAAACTTTCGGTCGGAACGGAATCCGTCGAAGGGTTAAGCGCATGGCAGGACAGCCGTGCGTCACAAGGCCCCGACGGCCTGCCGCGGCATGTCACGCGCATGTGGCCAAGGCGCGATGCGGAAATTCTGAACGGCGGCAGCATCTTTTGGGTCATCAAGGGCGTCATTCTGTGCCGCCAGCCCATTCTTCGGCTGGATGAAGTCATCGGTCAGGATGGCATTCGGCGCTGCGCAATCGTGGTAAAGCCGGGTCTGATCCGGGTGGCCGAAACACCCAAGCGTGCCTTTCAGGGGTGGCGCTATCTGCCTACAGAGGATGCACCGCCCGACCTGCGCGTGTCTCGCAGTGGCGAGACGGCGCTGCCGCCTGCGCTTAGTGCAGCACTTGCCGAGATTGGCGTG
Source organism: Paracoccaceae bacterium (assembly GCA_030148005.1). Lineage (GTDB taxonomy): Bacteria > Pseudomonadota > Alphaproteobacteria > Rhodobacterales > Rhodobacteraceae > JASBSV01. Next base: position 20,300 of record JASBUI010000036.1, read on the forward strand.
CTTTAACTTGCAGGGCGCGCGCCCGGCAGGCCCAGTTGCTCTTCCAGGCGCTCAAGCGCCGGTCGTGCGGCACCGCTCCAGTCGGCGGTGCGGCTTTTGTAAAGCGTCGCCTCGCTTTTAAGGACGATACCATCGCTCAGGATCTTCAGGTGGTTCGCGCGCAGCGTCTCGCCCGTTGAGGTGATATCGGCAATCGCCTCGGCGGTTTCGTTCTTGACCGTGCCTTCGGTCGCGCCCTGACTATCAACCAGTTGATAGTCGGCCACACCTTCGCGGCGCAGAAACTCACGCACAAGCCGGTGGTACTTTGTTGCAATCCGAAGCCGAAAGCCGTGCCCGCGCCGGAAAGCGGCGGCGGCGGCATCAAGATCCTGAAGCGTGTCGACATCCACCCAGCAGGCGGGCACAGCGATCACAAGCGTCGCGCCGCCAAATCCCAGTGTCGCAACCTCACTGACCTGATTGTCCCAAAAGGCCAGTTTTTCGCGCACCATGTCGATGCCGGTGACACCCATGTGGATGCGCCCCGCGGCAAGCTCGCGCGGGATCTCTCCGGCTGACAAAAGCTGAAGCGTGACGCCGTCGGCGCCGTTGACGGCCGCGGAATATTCGCGGTCCGATCCGGTGCGGGCAAGTTCAACGCCCCGGGCGCCGAACCAGTCAAAGGTCTTTTCCATCAGCCGCCCCTTGGAGGGCACACCAAGGCGCAAGGTCATTGCATCCCCTCCTTCAGCGACAGAACAAGTTCGGGGCGAATGACGCCGCCCACAGCCGGAATTGACCGCCCGCGCCCAAGAACGCGGGTCAAAGCGTCATAGCGCCCCCCGGTGGACACCGGCGGCATATCCGTTCGCCCAGCGGCATAGAAGCCAAAGACGAACCCGTCATAATATTCCAGCAATGTGCGCCCATAGCGCGCCTCAAAGTCCAGCGTATCCACATCGACACCCCGTGCGGCAAGCGCCTCTAGCCGGGCGGCGACGCGCGCGACGGCCTTTTCGATGGCCGGCAGGTCGACCGCCAGATCATGCAGCCGGCTAAGCGCATCCGGCGAGGCGCCGCGCACTTCCATCAAAGCGTCCAAAAGCGCAACTTCGCCATTGGAAATCGGCGGCTCGACCGCGTCGGCCTTCAGCGCCTCGACCCGCTCTGTGATCTCGCCAATGCTGCGAAGCCCGATCATCGGCGCGGCCGCTTGCACCATCGCGGCAACATCATCGCATTCCAAAAGCTCGCTTCGCGCCGCACTGGTCTGGCCGCGCCCTGCGAACCGGTCCAGAAGCGCCCGAAACCGCTTGGGCCGCCAGATATGGCGCATCAGCGCGCCCTTGCGCCGGTCCGAAGTGCAAAGCCCCGAAACCGCCGCCTTCAAAAGCCCCATATCGCCGGTCGACGCCCGAAGACCAAGCCCGTCCGTCGCCTGCTTCATAAGGGCAAAGACCTCGGCATCTGCCGCGGCAGGATCAGCGCCGTCAAAAACCTCATACCCGACCTGCATGTATTCTGTCGCCCGCGCCGGATCATCGTCCTGCTTGCGAAACACCTCGCCCGCGTAGGTATAGCGCGCAGGTTCGGCGCCGTCGGACATGTGCATCTGCACGACCGGAACCGTAAAATCGGGGCGCAGCATCCGCTCTCCGCGCAAAGGATCGCTTGTGACGAAAGCGCGGCCGCGAATGTCTTCGCCGTATAGGTCCAACAGCGTGTCCGCAGGTTGCAGGATATCGGCCTCGACCACCTGCGCGCCGGTCGATCCAAATAGATCCAGAAGGCGCGTGGCCTCTGCGCGAACCTGCGCCTTGGTGACCATCACTTGCCCTGCCTGTCCAGAATTTCGCGTAAAGCGGAAACCAGATCAGCGCGCGCAACCTCGACTTGAGCCGGCTGGCTTTTCCATTCCTCAAGACTTGCGTTTTCGGCGATTTTGGCACCCAGGATCAGGTCCTTGATCTGGACAACGCCGCGATCAAACTCATCGCCGCCCTGAATAACGGCAGCCGGAGAGCCGCGTTTGTCAGCGTATTTCAACTGGTTGCCAAAGTTCTTGGGGTTGCCAAGGTAGACCTCGGCGCGAAGACCCGCCGCGCGCAGCTCTGACACCATCGCCTGATAGTCAGCCATGCGGTCGCGGTCCATGACAGTGACAACGACAGGCCCCGCCGCTGGCGCCGCACCCTTGCGACCCTTCTCGCGCAGGGCCGCCAACAGACGGTCAACGCCGATCGACACGCCCGTGGCCGGAACCACCTGACCGGTGAACCGCTTGACCAGATCGTCATAGCGCCCGCCGCCCGCGACCGATCCGAACTGGCGCTTGCGGCCCTTGTCATCAAGAATTTCAAAAGTCAGCTCGGCCTCGAACACCGGGCCGGTGTAATAGCCAAGACCGCGCACGACCGAAGGGTCGATGACGATGCGGTCCGCGCCATAGCCTTGCGCGTCAAGTAGCGAGGCGATGGTTTCCAACTCGTCCACACCCTCTTGCCCGATGCCAGAGGCTCCGACAGCCTCTTTCAACTGTGCAAGCGTCGCGGCGTTGTCATTACCCTTTGCCGTCAGAAAGGCAATGACCGGTTCAGCGCGGTCAGGTTCAAGCCCCACACCGTCGATATAGGCACCCGATGCATCCAGACGCCCCTTGCCCAAAAGCTCGCGCACGCCAGCCTCGCCAACCTTGTCGAACTTGTCGATGGTGCGCAGAACCGCAGCACGCTGATCCTCATCAACAAGCCCCATGGTTTCCAGAACGCCGTTCAGAACCTTGCGGTTGTTGACACGGATGATGTAGTCGCCGCGCGGAATTCCCACAGCTTCAAGCGTGTCCGATAGCATCGCGCAAATCTCGGCGTCGGCTGCTACCGACGGCGCGCCAACAGTATCGGCATCGCATTGATAAAACTGGCGAAACCGGCCCGGTCCGGGCTTTTCATTGCGCCAGACCGGCCCCATCGCATAACGGCGGTAGGGCGTAGGAAGATCGTTGCGGTGCTGGGCATAGACCCGCGCCAGCGGCGCCGTCAGATCATAGCGCAGCGCTACCCAGCCGCTGTCATCTTCCTGCCATGCAAAGACGCCTTCGTTCGGGCGATCCACATCGGGCAGGAACTTGCCCAGCGCTTCGACCGTCTCGACCGCCGAGGTTTCTAGGGCGTCAAAACCATAGCGGTGATAGACCTCGGCAATCTGGCCAAGCATCTCTGTCCGCTCGGCGACATCCTCGCCAAAGTAGTCACGAAAGCCCTTGGGCGTCTCCGCCTTGGGCCGGGGTTGTTTTTTGACTTTGGCCATACGCCGCCCTCCGTTCCCGCGCGGTTTAGCCGAGGCGCGTCAGAGGGGCAACTCGGTCGTGTATTTAAGCTCTTTAAGAGCAAATGAACTTACCACCGAACGGACATGCGCGTTGCGCAAAAGATTGTGGGTCATGAAGCGTTCATAGGCTTCGACATCGCTGACGCGGACCTTCAGGATATAGTCGGATGTTCCCGACAATGCGTGGCATTCCATTATCTCGGGGTGCGAGCGGACGACACGGGCGAAATCGGCCAGCGCCTCTTCGCTGTGATCGCTTAGGGAAACAGATGCGAAAACGCAAAGTTTTGCGCCGGTCTTGGCAGGGCTAAGCAGGGCAACGCGGCCCTTGATGACACCCGCCGCCTCAAGCTCTTGCAGTTTGCGCCACACGGTACTTTGGGCCATCCCGGTCCGCCCGGCAATATCCGCCAAAGAGGCCGATGCATCGCGCTGAATTTCTCGCAAGATAGCAATCTCAGGATCAGATAATTCCATTATTCCACCATAAATGGATTCCATTCCCATTTTTGTCCTGCCTGCCGCCCGGAAAGACAAGCATTTTCAGAAGATCGGCGCATTCTGGAGGGAAAGGAGATGCACAATGCCCACCAAACAGCCCTATGTCTCGAAAACAGCTGGCCGCGATGGGCGCTACGCCTACAGCGAAGAAGAGCGCGGCGTCTGGTCAGAGCTTTTTGAACACCAGATGAAGTTTCTGGCCGAACGCGCCGCGCCGCAGTTCTTTGAAGGGATCGGCGCGCTGGGGCTGAACGGCGACGAAGTGCCCCAGATCATCGACATAAACAGCAGGCTTTCGAAACTGACCGGCGCCGGGGTTCAGGGTGTTCCGGCCATCATCCCGCCAAAGCAGTTCTTTGAGCTTCTTTCACAACGCAAGTTCCCCGTCGCGACGTTCCTGCGCCGCCGCCGGGACATCGACTATATCGAAGAGCCTGACCTTTTTCACGAGGTCTTTGGCCACTGCCCGCTTTTGACCAACAGCGCCTATTGCGACTTTGTCGAACGGTTCGGGAAGGTCGCGCTTTCCTTGCCCAAGGGCACGTCATGGCACCTTTTCCGCCTGTTCTGGTTCACGGTGGAATTTGGCATGATCCGCACGGGCGCGGGCATTCGCGCCTTTGGGGCCGGCATCGTGTCGTCACCATCCGAGGCCCGCTTTGCCACAAGCGGCAAGCCCGAAATGATCCCCTTTGATCTGATGACCGCTTTGCGCACGCCCTACCGGATCGACATCGTTCAGCCGCTTTACTTTGTCATCGACAGCTTTGAACAGCTTGTTTCGGTTCTTGATCAGGACCTTGGCGCGGCGATTGCGCGCGCGAGAGAGCTTGGCGATCTTCCTGCCCGCTTTGAGACGGCGGCGTGATCGGGCTATGCATTACGCCTGCGCGCGTGTAAGAGCCTTGGCCATGAACGAAGATCACAAAACCTCTGTCGAGACACGCATCGCCCATCTTGAGCGCATGGTTGACGATCTGTCGGATGTCATTGCCCGTCAGGACAGTGAACTGCGCCTTGTGATGCGCAAGCTTCAGGTTCTGGCCGAACGCGAGGCCGAGCGCGAGGCATCCGGCGCCTCGGGCGTGATGCTGGGCAACGAAAAACCGCCGCACTGGTAGCGGCGCTAAATCTCTTCGACGATCACGACCCCATCAAGCGACTTGATCGCGCCCTTGATCTGCGGGCTTACGGGAAATTCCTGACCCAGATCAATCTCGACCTCTCCGGGCAGTTCGGGGTGCATCAGGCAAAGGTTCACCGGGCCGCGCGCCCGCATCTTGGCGTCTTTCGCCGCGCGTTCCAGCAGGGACGAAACAACGTTGATCGCCGCCGGATCATCCACGAAAACCTTCAGGCCCATACCGCCCGCGCCTGCGACCGCGCCATCAATGGGCTGAATGCTTCGCGCCAGAAGCTTTAGCTGATCGCTTTCCTTCGTCGCCTCAACCGTAAGGACAACGTTCGATCCCGCCTCTAGATGTTCGCGCCCGGCCTCGAGCACATCCGAGAAGATCGTAACCTCATAAAGCCCCGTGGGATCGGAAAGCTGGGCAAAGGCAAAGCGGTTGCCGCGCGCCGATTTACGTTCTTGCCGGCCCGAAACCGACCCGGCCATCTTGGCAAGCGCAGGGCCGCGATCAGCAAGGGCCGTCACTTCGGCCAGTGTCATCACATCCTTGCGCTTGAGCGAAGTCATGTAGTCATCAAGCGGGTGACCCGACAGATAGAACCCGATCGCGATATGCTCTTCGGTCAGCCGCTCATTCGGAAGCCAGTCATCCGCCCCCGACAGTCGCGGCTCTGGCAGGTCCTCACCGGCCTCACCAAAGAGCGATACCTGCGATGAGGCGCGCTGTTCATGCACGGCGGCCGAATAGCTTACCAGCGCATCAAGGCTGTCAAAGACGCGGCGCCGGTTGGGATCAAGCTGATCAAAGGCGCCCGAACGTGCCAGCATTTCCATCGGACGTTTGCCGATACGTTTCAGATCCACCCGGCGGGCGAAATCGTAAAGCGTGGCAAATGGCCGGTCCGCGCGCCCGTCGACGATCAGGCGCATGGCTTCGACGCCCACGTTCTTAAGAGCGCCCAGCGCATAAACGATGCGCCCGTCATCGACACCAAAGCTTGCCCCGGATCGGTTGACGCAAGGCGGAATGATCTCGATCTCAAGCTTGCGGCGCACCTCTTCGGCATAGACCGAAAGCTTGTCCGTCAGATGAAGATCGCAGTTCATCACACCGGCCATGAACTCGACCGGGTAGTTGGCCTTAAGCCATGCGGTCTGATAGCTGACCACCGCATAGGCGGCGGCGTGCGATTTGTTGAAGCCGTAGTTGGCAAACTTGTCCAGAAGGTTCCAGACCTCGGTCGCCTTGGCCTTGTCGACACCGTTCTTTGCCGCCCCTTCAAGGAACTTGGGACGCTCTGCGTCCATGGCGGCCTGAATCTTTTTACCCATCGCCCGGCGCAACAGGTCCGCGCCCCCAAGGCTATAGCCCGCCATTTCCTGGGCGATCTGCATAACCTGTTCCTGGTAAACGATAATTCCTTGGGTCTCATCAAGGATGGGATCGATCGTGGGATGCAGGTTTTCGCGTTCTTTCTGGCCGTTCTTGACCTCGCAGAAGGTCGGGATGTTTTCCATCGGGCCCGGACGGTAAAGCGCGACTAGCGCGATGATGTCTTCGATGCAGGTTGGCTTCATGCGCTTGAGCGCATCCATCATCCCCGAACTTTCCACCTGAAACACCGCAACGGTTTTTGCCGCAGCATAAAGTTCATAGGTCTTTTCATCGTCCAGCGGGATCGCACCGATGTCGATATCGATGCCGCGACCCTTTAAGAGGGTCAAAGCGTTCTGAATGATTGTCAGCGTCTTCAGGCCCAGAAAGTCGAATTTGACAAGGCCCGCCTGTTCAACCCATTTCATGTTGAACTGGGTCGCCGGCATGTCTGATCGCGGATCCTGATAAAGCGGAACCAACTCGTCCAGCGGCCTGTCGCCAATGACAACACCCGCCGCGTGGGTAGAGGCGTTTCGCAAAAGCCCCTCAACCTGTTGGCCATAGGTCAAAAGTCGGTCAACAACCTCTTCCGCCTTGGCCTCTTCGCGTAGACGCGGCTCATCGGCCAGCGCCTTTTCGATGCTGACCGGTTTGACGCCCTCTACCGGGATCATCTTGGACAGACGATCAACCTGACCATATGGCATTTGCAGAACCCGGCCGATATCGCGCACCGCCGCCTTGGACAAAAGCGCACCAAAGGTGATGATCTGCCCCACCTTGTCGCGGCCATATTTCTGCTGAACGTACCGGATCACCTCTTCGCGGCGGTCCATGCAAAAGTCGATGTCAAAGTCAGGCATCGACACCCGTTCGGGGTTCAGAAACCGTTCAAACAGAAGGCTGTAGCGCAAGGGGTCCAGATCGGTGATTGTCAGCGCATAGGCCACAAGGCTACCAGCGCCCGATCCGCGCCCCGGACCAACGGGGATGTCATGATCCTTGGCCCATTTGATGAAATCGGCAACGATCAGGAAGTAGCCGGGGAACCCCATGCCCTCGATGATCCCAAGCTCAAACTCAAGGCGCTCTTCATACTCCTGAACGGTGGCTGCATGCGGGATGACCGAAAGCCGCTCTACCAGCCCGGCCTTGGCCTGACGGCGCAGCTCTTCAACCTCATCATCGGCGAACTTGGGCAGGATGGGATCACGCCGCTCGGCGGCAAAGGCGCAGCGGCGGGCAATCTCGACCGTGTTTTGCAAGGCCTCGGGCAGATCGGCAAACAGCGCGGCCATCTCTTGCGGCGACTTGAAGTAGTGCTGGGGTGTCAGGCGCCGGCGCGGTTCCTGCTGGTCGACATAGGCCCCTTCCGAGATGCAGATAAGCGCATCATGCGCCTCATACATCTTCGATTTGGGGAAGTAGGCATCGTTGGTGGCCACCAGCGGCAAGTCCCGCTCATATGCCCATTCGACAAACTGCCGCTCTGTACGCGCCTCGGCCTGCGGCAAGGTCCCTCCCTCACCGGGATGGCGCTGAAGCTCGACGTAAAGCCGGTCTTCGTAGATGCCTTGCAACTCTTGCAAAAGCGCAGCGGCCTTGGGCGTCTGCCCGGCCGTGATCAGCCGCCCAAGCGGCCCGTCCGGCCCGCCCGTCAGACAGATCAGCCCCGCGCCATGGGCGGCCAGTTCGGCCATCGAAACCTGCGGAATTTCCCCATGTTTATCAAGATAAAGCGCCGAGTTCAGCTTGAGCAGGTTGAGATACCCCGCCTCATTCTGGGCCAGCAAAACAAGGGGCGCGGGCGCTTTGGCGCGGGCGCCGGGTTCGGGCGGGTCATAGGCCAGATCAACCTGACACCCAAGGATCGGCTGAATGCCCGCATCTTGCGCGCTGACCGAAAACTCAAGCGCGGCGAACATGTTGTTGCTGTCGGTCACTGCAACGGCGGGCATTCCCACATCGCGGCACATCCCGGGCAACGCCTTTAGCCGAACCGCCCCTTCAAGAAGCGAGTATTCGCTGTGAACGCGCAGGTGAATGAATCGCGGTGCTTCTGCCATGTCGGCACGATAGGTTTTCCGCAATTCGGGCGAAACCCGCAAAACGCAGATCGCGCACAAGAGACTTGCCAAAATCAATCTTCCCGGCCTACCTTGGCCGAGGTCCCGACGGGCCCCGCTTTACGCCGCATCGGGCGGGCGTCCATCTGTCGGAGTGTAAAGAAGGCGGCGAGAACAATTATGGTCGACATCGCGTTTCTTTTGAATGGAGACGCTGTGCGCTTGGCCGATACGTCCCCGACGCGCACATTGTTGGATTGGCTTCGCGAAGAACGCGGCCTCACAGGAACCAAGGAAGGTTGTAACGAAGGCGATTGCGGTGCCTGTACCGTCATGGTCACTGGCAGCGATGGCAAATCGCGTGCGCTGAACGCCTGTATCCTTTTCCTGCCCCAGTTGCATGGCAAGTCTGTTCGAACCGTCGAGGGAATCGCCGGCCCCAAGGGCCAGTTGCACCCCGTCCAAGAGGCTATGGTCACTCACCACGGAAGCCAGTGCGGCTTTTGCACGCCGGGCTTTGTCGTCTCGATGGCGGTTGCACATAAATCCGGCGCCTCAAACTTTGATGATCAGCTTGCTGGGAACCTTTGCAGGTGCACAGGCTATGCCCCCATCATCCGCGCCGCCGAAGCCGCACAAGGCGCGCCGGTACCGGACTGGATGGAAGACACGCCGCCCGCCGATCTTGCCTCCCCGCAACCCTTTGCGCCGCAGTCGTCCGATGAACTTGCCGCCTGGTACCTTGAAAACCCCGATGCCACGCTGATTGCCGGCGCCACGGATGTCGGGCTTTGGGTTACCAAATCGCTGCGCAATCTGGACAAGGTCGCCTTTCTGAACCAATGCGCGGATCTGGCGCGCATCTCGGTGACGAGCAAGGAAATCCGCATCGGCGCGGGCGTGACGATGACCGATGTCGAAACCCTGATGCAGGACCACCACCCGGCCTTTGCCGAGATGATCCGCCGCTATGGCTCTGTTCAGGTGCGCAACGCCGCCACCATCGGCGGCAACATCGCCAATGGCTCGCCCATCGGCGACGGCCCGCCCGCGCTGATCGCACTGGGCGCCCGGCTTATCTTGCGAAAAGGCCGCGACCGGCGCGAGATCGCGCTTGAGGATTTCTTTATCGAATATGGCAAGCAGGACCGCGCCGCGGGCGAATTTGTCGAGGCGATCAGCATCCCAAGACAGGCCGACACGCTGAAGGTCTATAAGCTGTCCAAACGCTTTGATCAGGATATCTCGGCCGTATGCGGCGCTTTCAACGTCATCGTCGAGGACGACAAGATCACGGGCGCCCGCATCGCCTTTGGGGGAATGGCCGGAACACCCAAACGCGCCAGCCACGTAGAGGCGGCGCTGATCGGTCACGCATGGTCACAGGCGACGATCGAAAGCGCCATGACGCATATGCGCGAAGACTTTGACCCGATGACAGACATGCGCGCCTCGGCCGATTACCGGATGGTCGCTGCGGAAAACATGCTGATGCGTTGTTTTCTGGAAGAACAAGGGCAAACGGTCAGCGTTTTGCAGGTGCAGTCATGAGCGTTGCCAAACCCCTTCCACATGATGCTTCGGTTCTGCATGTATCGGGCGAGGCCCGCTATATCGACGACATTCCCGCGCCCGCAGGAACGCTGCACTTGGCGTTCGGCACCTCCTCTATTGCACGCGGCAAGATCACGAAAATGGATATCGAAGCGGTCCGCGGCGCAAGCGGCGTTGTCGCCGTTCTGACCTGCAATGACCTGCCGGGTGCGAACGATGTATCCCCGTCCATTCATGACGAACCTTTGCTGGCCGACGGTCAGGTTCATTACCTCGGCCAGCCGCTTTTCCTCGTGGTTGCAAAGTCGCATCTTGCGGCCCGCAAGGCGGCGCGGCTGGCAGATGTTCAATATGACGCCCTGCCTGCGATCCTGACGATCGAACAGGCCATGGCCGCCGACAGCCGCTTTGAGGAAGGCCCGCGCGTCTATGAAAAGGGCGACATCGAGGCCGCATTGAAATCCGCGCCTCAGATGGTCGAAGGCACGATCGAGATCGGCGGGCAGGAACACTTCTACCTTGAAGGTCAGGCGGCGCTGGCACTGCCGCAAGAGGGCGGCGACATGATCGTCCATTCCTCGACCCAGCATCCCACCGAGATCCAGCACAAGGTGGCAGAGGCCCTGAACGTGCCCATGCACGCCGTGCGCGTTGAAACCCGCCGCATGGGCGGCGGCTTTGGCGGCAAGGAAAGCCAGGGCAATGCGCTGGCCGTTGCAACGGCGGTCGCGGCAAGCCTTACCGGCCATGCCTGCAAAATGCGCTATGACCGCGACGACGACATGATGATCACCGGAAAACGCCATGATTTCCGTATCGCGTATCGCGCTGGTGTCGATCCGGATGGCAAGATCCTTGGCGTTGAATTTACGCACTGGGCGCGATGCGGCTGGGCGCAGGACCTATCGCTGCCGGTGGCCGATCGCGCCATGCTTCATGCCGACAATGCCTATCACCTGCCCGCGGCGCGCATCACTTCACATAGGCTTCGCACCAACACCCAGTCGGCCACCGCCTTTCGCGGCTTCGGCGGGCCGCAGGGGATGTTGGGGATCGAACGCGTCATGGATCACATCGCCCACAAACTGGGCCTTGATCCCTTGGAGGTTCGGCGCAGGAATTACTATCGCGCGGCCAAGGCTGGCACAGGCAAGGCGGCGGCCACGCCGCAACTGACGCCCTACCATATGCCGGTCGAGGATTTCATCCTGCATGAGATGACCGACGCCTTGGCCGAAAGCGCAAACTATGCCGAACGCCGCCGCGCGATTGCCGAGTGGAATGCCAGAAACCCGGTCCTGAAAAAGGGCATCGCGCTGACACCCGTCAAGTTCGGTATCTCTTTTACACTGACCCACCTGAATCAGGCTGGCGCTCTTGTGCATGTCTATCAGGACGGGTCGGTCCATCTGAACCACGGCGGCACCGAAATGGGTCAGGGCCTGTTTCAGAAGGTCGCGCAGGTTGCCGCGGCGCGTTTTGCGATCTCGCCGGAGCTGATAAAGATCACCGCCACCGATACCGCCAAAGTGCCCAACACATCCGCCACGGCCGCCTCTTCGGGCACCGATCTGAACGGAATGGCGGTCAAGGCGGCCTGTGACACCATCCGCGAACGCATGGCCGATTTTCTGGCCGCCGAGCATCAGGTCAAAGCGGGCGAGGTTCGCTTTGCCGACGGTCAGGTCCATGTCGGCGGCTCGACCTACAGCTTTGCCGAGGCTGCCAAACGCGCCTACGAGGGACGTGTCAGCCTGTCGGCCACCGGCTTTTACAAGACGCCCAAAGTGGCATGGGACCGGATCAAGGGCCGTGGGCGACCGTTCTTCTACTTTGCTTATGGCGCTTCGGTGACAGAGGTCGTGATCGACCGGCTGACCGGGGAAAACCGTATCCTGCGCACCGATATCCTGCATGACGCCGGCGCCACGCTGAACCCGGCGATCGACATCGGCCAGATCGAAGGCGGCTATGTGCAGGGCGCAGGCTGGCTAACCACCGAAGAGCTTGTCTGGGACGATCAGGGCCGCCTGCGCACCCATGCGCCATCGACCTACAAGATCCCCGCAACATCAGACCGGCCCAAGGTTTTCAACCTGCGCCTTTGGGACGCCGAGAACCGCGAAGAGACGATCTATCGCTCCAAAGCCGTGGGTGAGCCGCCGCTGATGCACGGGATTTCGGCCTTCCTTGCCCTCTCGGATGCAATTGCCGCCTGCGGCAGCGCCTATCCCTGCCTTGATGCCCCGGCAACGCCCGAGCGCATCCTTTCGGCCATCCGCCGCATAGAGGAGCCGCGCTGATGCTGGATCTGCGGGACTTGGCAGAAGCAACCGCGCGCCACGGCACGGTCGTGCGGATCACCGTGGCCGACCACAAGGGTTCAACCCCGCGCGAAACCGGGACCTCGATGATTGTCAGCCGCACTGCAACCATCGGAACCATCGGCGGTGGCAACCTTGAGTTCGAGGCAACCCGCCGCGCCCGCGCCATGCTTGAAAACGGCCCCCAAGCCGCGATCCTGCGTCAGGCCTTGGGTCCGATGCTGAAACAGTGCTGCGGCGGCGCTGTCACCCTAGTCAGCGAAGTGTTTGACCAAAGCCGCCTTGCCATGGCGCAGGAGCTGTCGGGCGCTTCGGGATTTTGGGCGCGCCCGATCGAAGATGCCTTTGCGCCGATGCCCGGAGCGCTGGCGCGCGCGCTTAAGCGGGCGGCCGAGACCGGGACGCTTCCGGCCACGCAGCTTCAGGGTGGATGGCTGGTAGAGCCTACGCGGCAGTTTCGCCGTCAGGTCTATATCTACGGCGCCGGGCATGTTGGCCGCGCCCTTGCATGCGTTCTTGCGCCACTGCCGGGCTTTCAGACGGCACTTGTCGACCTTCGGGCCGAGCAATTTGCCGATCTGCCCGCATCCATTGACAAACATTGGAACACCCAGCCGACCGAAGTCATGGCAAAAGCCAGCGCGGATGCGATACATATCATCATGACGCCAGAGCACGACTTTGACCTAGAGCTGTGCCACCAGGCCCTGAAACAGGAATGCGGAATGATCGGCCTAATCGGATCAAGGACGAAATGGGCGCGCTTTAAGTCGCGTCTTGCAGCGCTGGGGCACGAACCTGCCCAAATAGCGCGCATTACCTGTCCGATCGGCGATCCCGCCTTGGGCAAGAACCCACAGGCAATTGCAATTGGCGTCGCGGCCTGCCTTCTGGCGGGAAAAATCACCACGTCGCAGCCAAGGAACGTGAGCGTATGATGAAACCCAAGCCGCTTCTTGCAATAGAGGACCTTACAAAGGCCTATCCGGGGGTTGTCGCCAACAACCGCGTATCCTTTGAGATTGAACCGGGCGAAGTGCACGCCCTGCTTGGCGAAAACGGCGCCGGAAAGTCCACCTTGGTCAAGATGATCTATGGGCTGGTGCGCCCTGACGCAGGGCGGATGACCCTGAAGGGTGAGCCATTTGAGCCGCATGAGCCGCGCGCGGCACGCGCCGCAGGCGTTGCAATGGTGTTTCAGCACTTCTCGCTTTTCGAGGCGCTGAACGTGGCCGAAAACATCGCCCTTGGCATGGAAAACGCCCCGCCCCAGCGCCAGCTTGCCGCCCGCATCACCGAGGTCAGCGAAACCTACGGCCTGCCGCTCGACCCCGATCGGCTTGTCGGCGATCTTTCTGCTGGTGAGCGTCAGCGGGTGGAAATCATACGCTGCCTTTTGCAGGATCCGCAGCTTTTGATCATGGACGAACCCACCAGCGTTCTGACCCCGCAAGAGGTTGAAATCCTGTTCCAGACGCTGCGCAAACTCTCCGCCGAAGGCACCTCGATCCTTTATATCTCGCACAAGCTTGAAGAGATCCGCGCCCTTTGCGAAACCGCGACCATCCTGCGGGGGGGCAAGGTTGTCGCCACCTGCGATCCGCGCGACGTCTCGGCCCGTTCGCTGGCAGAGATGATGGTTGGCCAGACGCTGATGCAGCCATCGCGCGCACGGCGCGAGATGGGGCCGGTGCGCCTGCGGATCAAGGACCTGACACTGGCCCCGGCCAATCCATTTGGCACGCGCCTGAAGAACATCAGCCTGTCTGTGCAGGCAGGCGAAATTCTTGGCATCGGCGGCGTGGCAGGCAATGGTCAGGATGAACTGCTTTCCGTTCTTTCGGGTGAGGTTCACACCAAGAAGGGCGCTGTTGAGCTGAACGGCAAACCGATTGGCGATCTTGGCCCCAACGAAAGGCGCGCATTGGGCCTTCTGGCCGCCCCCGAAGAGCGGCTCGGCCATGCCGCCGCCCCGGATATGAGCCTGACCGAAAACGCCCTTTTGACCGGCTGGGTCCGCAAGAGGCTAAGCCGTCGCGGCTTTCTTAACTGGGGCAAGGCGCGCGCCTTTGCCGAAGAGGTCATCGCCGATTTTGACGTGCGCACGCCGGGCCCGGCCAACGCCGCGCGCGCGCTTTCGGGCGGCAACCTGCAAAAGTTTGTCATTGGCCGCGAGATCCTTCAGGCCCCCGACGTTCTGGTCGTCAATCAGCCGACATGGGGCGTCGATGCATCGGCGGCGGCGGCCATCCGGCAGGCCCTTCTTGATCTGGCCGCATCCGGCGCGGCCGTGATCTGTATCAGCCAGGATCTGGATGAGCTTATGGAAATCTCTGACAATTTTGCGGCCCTGAACGGCGGCAACCTGACGCCGCCGCGCCCGGCCAAGGGGCTAAGCGTTGATGAGATCGGCCTGATGATGGGCGGCGCGCATGATATGGAGGCCGCCCATGTGGAACCCTGATCGCAACGGCCCGGCACCCGGCCAGACCCCGACACCGCCCTATAAGGACACCGCCGCATGATCCGGCTAGAAAAACGCCCCTCACCCTCTCGGTTCTGGACGATGCTGACGCCTGTTCTGGCGGTCGTTCTGACAATGATCGCTGGCGGTCTGATGTTCGCAATCCTCGGCAAACCCCCGGTCGAGGCGATCCGCACGATCTTTTGGGACCCGCTTTTTGGTGAGTTCGCCTATTACTTTGCCCCGCAGCTTCTGGTGAAAGCCGGGCCGCTGATCCTGATCGCAATCGGCCTGTCCTTGGGCTTTCGCGCAGGCATCTGGAACATCGGCGCAGAGGGGCAGTACATCATCGGCGCCCTTGTTGGCGGCGGCGTCGGTCTTGCCGTCTACCCAAGCGACAGCCCGTTCCTTTTTCCGCTGATGGTTATCGCCGGCGGGCTTGGCGGATTTGCCTGGGCAATGATACCGGCGCTTCTGCGCACAGCCTTTCGCACCAACGAAATTCTGGTGTCGCTCTTGCTGGTTTATGTTGCCGAAAACATCATGGCCTCGATGGCGCTTGGCCTGATGCGCAACCCCGATGGCGCGGGCTTTCCCGGCAGCCGCAACTTCAAGGACTACCCGGCCGCCTTCAACGATGAGCTTGTCACCGGCGTCGGCATGCATTGGGGCGTTCTTGCCGCCTTCATAGCGGTGATTTTCGCCTACATCCTGCTGCAACGCCACATGCTGGGCTTCCAGATCAAACTGACCGGCCAGTCGCCGCGCGCTGCGGTCTTTGGCGGCGTTCGCCCAGCGCGGCTTGTGATCTTCTGCCTTGGTATTTCAGGCATGCTGGCAGGGCTTGCAGGCCTTTTTGAGGTCACCGGCCCCTCGGGCCAGATCACCACCGATTTCAACCAGGGCTATGGGTTTACCGCGATTATCGTGGCCTTCCTTGGCCGCCTGCATCCCGTGGGCATCCTTTTGGCCGGTCTTCTGATGGCGCTGACCTACATCGGCGGCGATGCGGCCCAACTTAACCTTGGGCTTCCCTCTTCGGCCATTCAGGCCTTTCAGGGCATGCTGCTGTTCTTTCTGCTTGGGGTCGATATCCTGTCGAACTTCCGCATCCGCTTTCGAAAAAGAGAGGTCGTCTGATGGATCTGTCGGCAATCAACTGGCTTTTACTTCTGGCATCCCTGATGGTCGCCTCTACGCCGATCCTTCTGGCGGCACTGGGCGAGCTTGTCGTCGAGAAAGCCGGCGTTCTGAACCTTGGCGTCGAGGGTATGATGATCACCGGCGCGATCTGCGGCTTTGCCATCGCGGTTGAAACGCAAAGCCCAGTTATGGGGTTTTTCGCTGCGGCCCTTGGCGGTGCCGTCCTGTCGCTTATTTTCGGCATTCTGACGCAGGTTCTTTTGTCCAATCAGGTCGCAACCGGCCTTGCCCTTACGCTGTTTGGCCTTGGCCTGTCATCGCTTCTGGGTCAGGGCTATATCGGGATAAAACCGCCCCTGACGGCCAAGCTGCACATTCCCTACCTGTCGGACATCCCCTATCTGGGACAGATCCTGTTCCGCCATGATCCGCTGGTTTATTTCTCGCTGATCCTGGTTCTCGTCGTCTGGCTGGTACTTAAGTTCACGCGCGCGGGGCTTGTCCTGCGGGCGGTTGGGGAAAACCACGACGCCGCACACGCCTTGGGGTTCAAGGTCGTCCGCATCCGCCTTGCCGCGATCGCCTTTGGCGGCGCCTGCGCAGGTCTTGGCGGCGCCTACCTTTCGCTGATCCGCGTGCCGCAATGGACCGAAGGGATGACCGCGGGCGCCGGGTGGATCGCCCTTGCAATCGTCGTTTTCGCCTCATGGAAGCCGGGACGTGTTATCCTGGGTGCCTATCTTTTTGGCGGCGTGACCGTATTACAGCTGAACTTGCAGGCCGCCGGGCTTGCCATCCCGGTCGAGTACTTGTCCATGTCCCCATATCTGATAACCATCCTTGTGCTGGTTATCATGTCCGCTGACAGATCGCGCGCTGCACTTAATGCGCCCGGCTGCCTTGGACGTTCATTCCACGCCTCAAGCTGAGGCACAATCCATCCAGACGGGGGCAAACAACCCCGACGCAACAGGGAGACTACATATGAAACTGAAAACCATCCTGACCGGTGCGGCGCTTGCCGTCGGCCTTGCCGGTGCTGCCTTTGCCGGTAGCCACGGCAAAACCAAAGTAGGCTTTGTCTACGTCGGCCCCGTCGGTGACGGCGGCTGGACCTTTGAACACGATCAGGGCCGCAAGGCGGTTGAAGCCGCGTTCGGCGACAAGGTCGAAACAAGCTATATCGAAAATGTGCCCGAGGGACCGGACGCAGAGCGGGTGATGACCCAGATGGCACTGAAAGGCGCCGACCTGATCTTTACCACCTCCTTTGGCTACATGGACGCCACGATCAACGTCGCCAAGAAATTCCCGAACGTGAAGTTCGAACATGCGACCGGCTACAAGCGCGCCGACAACGTCGGCACCTACTCGGCACGCTTCTATGAAGGCCGCGCCGTTCAGGGCCTGATCGCAGGCCGCATGACCAAGTCAAATACCATCGGCTATATCGCCTCTTTCCCGATCCCCGAAGTTGTCCGCGGCATCAACTCGGCCTACCTGCACGCCAAGAAGGTCAACCCCGATGTCGACTTCAAAGTGGTCTGGGTCTTTACATGGTTCGACCCCGCAAAAGAAGCTGACGCAGCAAAGGTCCTGATCGAACAGGGCGCCGATGTGATCCTTCAGCACACGGATTCGACCGCGCCACTGGCCGCAGCAGCAGAAGCTGGCAACGTCATCGGCTTTGGTCAGGCATCTGACATGGCTGAATACGCCGACGGACCACGCGTCTCTTCGATCATCGACAACTGGGCCCCCTACTATGTTGCCCGCACCAAGGCTGTCATGGATGGCACATGGACCAGCGATGACACATGGGACGGCATCGGCGCCGGCATGGTCAAGATCGGCAAAATGACCGACAAGATCCCTGCAGACGTTCAGGCCGAAGCGCTTGCTTTGGAAGCTTCGATCGCATCGGGTGAGTACAAGCCTTTCACCGGTCCGATCAAAAAGCAGGACGGCTCTGACTGGCTGGCCGAGGGCGAGACGGCCGATGACGGAACGCTGGCGGGCATGGATTTCTATGTCGAAGGCCTGACAGGCGATATCCCCAACTAAGGGCTTGCCCCCGCCGCGCAAGCGGCATCAAATAATCGCGCAAAGGCCCCGAAGGAAACTTCGGGGCCTTTTCCTTTGGATCAACCCGTGCCAACTTGCCGCCATGGCACAGGACATCACGACACCGGGCGACGCGCCCCTTTCTCATTTCGCCTTTGGCACTATGCAATGGGGCGGCGGCGCCGACGAGGACGCAGCGCGCGCGATGTACAGCGCCTGCCGCGCCTGCGGCATCAACCATTTCGACACCGCTTTCGTCTATACCGACGGCGCCTCGGAAACGCTGCTTGGCAAGATCGCGGCCAAGGATCGCGATCAGCTTTTTATCGCGACCAAGGTCGGCTATCTGGGCGGCGCCTCTCGCCGGGTCATCCAGATGCAGTTTGACGAATGCCGCAAGCGGTTGGGCTTTGACAGCGTTGATCTTCTCTACCTCCACCGCTGGGACGATGAGGTCGAGTTGGAGGAAACCTTTGAAACAATGGCCGAGCTTCAGGCCTCTGGCGCAATCCGCCATATCGGTGTTTCCAACTATGCCGCCTGGCAGGTCATGAAGGCGCAATGGGTCGCCGACGGGTTTGGCACGCGGATCGATTTCATTCAGCCGATGCTGAACCTGGTCAAACGTCAGGCCGAGGTAGAGATCATGCCAATGGCCGCGGCAGAGGACATCGAAGTTGCCAGCTACTCCCCGCTTGGCGGTGGCCTTTTGACCGGCAAATACTCTTCGGAAGCAGCGGCCGGCCGTCTTGCAACGGATGATCGTTATCGCCAGCGCTATGGCCAGAAATGGATGCACGAAGCTGCAACGGGGCTGCAAAAGATCGCCGCCGAAACAGGAACCGAAGCGGCAACGCTGGCGGTCGCTTGGCTGGCCTATCACGCACCGCGCGTGCGCCCCATCCTTTCGGCCCGCACCCCCGATCAGCTGACCCCATCGCTGGATGCGATCCGCTACCAGATGACGCCAGAGCTTTATGACCGGATCTCTGCCCTGTCTCCGGCTCCTGCGCCCGCAACCGACAGGCTGGAAGAGGCTTGAGCGATGTCATAGTCGTCGGCGGCGGCATTGCCGGTATTTCGCTGGCCGCTCATTTGTCAGACGAGGCGCAGGTTGAGGTGCTTGAGGCCGAGGATGCGCTTGGCTATCACGCCTCGGGCCGCTCGGCCGCCATGTTCGAAGAAACCTATGGCAGCGCCTCTACCGTCATCCTGAACCGCGCCTCGCGCCATGCCCATGAGGCGGGCGGCTTTCTAAGCCCGCGCGGCATGATGCTGATCGGAACCGATGAGAACCGGGAAAGTTTTGACCGCGATATGGTGACCATGGCGATGGAGCCTTGCGCCCTTGCCGATGCAATAAACATGGTCCCCATTCTCGACCCCGAGGTCGTCACGCGCGTTGGCTATCACGCAGATGCGTGGGACATTGACACTGACGCGTTGATCCAAGGCTTTGCACGACGGCTTCGCGCCGCGGGTGGCAGCGTACACTTTGGCGCGCGCGTCTCGAAAATCACGCGGGCCGCAGGGAACTGGCAGGTGACCACGGCAGCGGGCAACTTCGAGGCGCCGGTGCTGGTCAACGCAGCAGGCGCATGGGCCGATCAGGTCGCTGGGATGGCCGGGGCGCGCCCCATCGGATTGCAACCCTATCGCCGCTCGATGGCGCGCATTCCCGCACCTGGCGGGCTTGATGTCACGGGCTGGCCCATGATGTTCGGACCGGGCGAGACATGGTACGCCAAACCCGACGCGGGCGCGTTGATCGTCTCGCCCGCTGACGAGGATCCGCAGCCGCCCTGCGATGCTTGGGCGGATGACATGGTCCTTGCCGAAGGTCTGGCCAAATACGAGGCGCATGTAACCCAGCCTGTTACGCGGCTTTTGTCGAACTGGGCGGGCCTGCGCAGTTTTGCCCCTGACCGAAACCTTGTCATCGGCCCCGCGCCAGACAGCGCCGGCTTTTTCTGGCAGGCAGGACAAGGCGGTTACGGGTTTCAGACCTGCCACGCCGCCGCCCGGCTTGGCGCTGACCTGATCCTGGGACGGACGCCCCAGATCGGCGCGGAAACCGCGCAGCAACTGGCCCCTGCGCGGCTTTTCTGATCGCCGTGGCCCTGCGCCGGCACGCGCGCCCTTATCCGTCTATACGGATCGCCGCATTGGATGGATCATAGGGGCTGTCTTCGGTGATCGTGGCGGTCCAAAGCTTGTCCTGCATCTTCACCTTCAGCGCCGTACCCGGCGCGGCCAGTTCCGGCGGGACATAGCCCATCGCGATGGATTTTCCGAAATGGACGGAATAGCCGCCGGACGTCAGGCGGCCGACGCGCGTCTCGCCATTGTAAAGCGCCTCGCGCCCCCAAGGGTCGGCATCATCAGGACCGTCGATCAGAAGCGTCACGCATTTGCTGCGCACGCCCAGATCGACCATGGCCTGCTTGCCATGAAACTCTTTGGACAGATCGACAAACCTTGGCAGATCCGCCTCAAGCGGCGTCGCATCCCGGCCCAGTTCGGTGCCGAAGGCGCGATAGGACTTTTCCTGCCGCAGCCAGTTCTGCGCCCGCGCGCCGACCAGTTTCATGCCATGCGGCTTTCCCGCCCCTTCGAGCAGGTCAAACAGATAGTTCTGCATTTCGATCGGGTGATGAAGCTCCCAGCCAAGCTCGCCCGTATAGGCAACCCGGATGGCATTGACCGGGCACATTCCCAGTTCGATCTGGCGTGCCGAAAGCCATGGGAAGCGCTTGTTTGAAAGCGCCGTTTGCGGATCGGCATCTTTGATGACCGCGCCCAGAACTTCGCGCGATTTGGGTCCTGCAATCGCAAAGACACCCCATTGCGAAGTTACATCATGGATTTCGATGTATCCAAACTCTGCCGCTTTATCCTCGGCCGCTTTGCGCAAATAGTCGGCGTCATAGGCTGTCCAGGCGCCTGCCGAAACAAGGTAATAGCTGTCCGGCCCATTGCGCACGATCGTGTATTCGGTGCGCGTGGTGCCAGCCGCTGTCAGCGCGTAGGTCAGGTTGATCCGGCCAACCCTTGGCAACTTGTTGCAGGTAAACCAGTCCAAAAACTGGGTCGCGCCCGGTCCCTTGACCACATGTTTGGTAAAGGCTGTCGCATCGATCAGGCCCACGCCTTCACGAATTGCGCGCGCCTCATCCACCGCGTGTTGCCACCAACCGCCGCGACGGAATGAGCGCGCGCCATGATCGTCAAATCCCTTTGGCGCAAAGTAGTTCGGACGCTCCCAACCGTTCACAAAACCAAACTGGGCGCCGCGCTCTTTCTGGCGGTCATAAGCGGGCGATGTCCGCAGTGGCCGCGCGGCGGGGCGCTCTTCATCCGGGTGGTGCAGGATGTAGACGTGATCATAGCATTCTTCGTTCTTGCGCGCGGCAAACTCGGTCGTCATCCACGAGCCATAGCGCTTGGGATCAAGGCTGGCCATGTCGATCTCGGCCTCACCCTCGGTCATCATCTGGGCCATGTAATGGCCCGTGCCGCCCGCGGCCGTGATCCCGAATGAGAACCCTTCGGCAAGCCACATGTTGCGCAGACCGGGCGCCGGTCCGACAAGCGGATTTCCGTCAGGTGTATAGCAGATCGGCCCGTTGAAATCGTCCTTCAGGCCCGAGCTTTCGCAGGACGGCAAACGATGGATCATTGCAAGGTACTGTTCCTCGATCCGCTCAAGATCAAGCTGGAAAAGATCGGCCCTGAAACTGTCGGGCACCCCAAACTCGAACCGCGCAGGCGCGTTCTTTTCGTAAACGCCAAGGATCCAGCCGCCGCGTTCTTCGCGCACGTAGGACTGGGCGTCGGCATCGCGGATTACCGGGTGTTCGGGGTTGTTCTTGCGAAACTCGACCAGGGCCGGGTCCTGATCCATGACGATGAACTGATGCTCAACCGGGATCGCGGGGATCTTTATCCCCAAAAGCTGGGCAGTGCGCTGGGCGTGGTTACCCGTTGCGGTCACCACATGTTCGGCCGTGATGACGGTCTGTTCGTCAGAGGCGACAAGGTTGCCGCCCTTTTCGATCATCTTGGTACAGGTGACGCGCCATTCCGATCCCGTCCACTCATAGCCGTCGACCTGCCACTTTCGCTCGATCAGCGCACCGTGCTGGCGCGCGCCCTTGGCCATGGCCATCGTGACATCGGCGGGGTTTATGTAGCCATCGGTGGGGTGATAGATCGCGCCTTCAAGGTCATCGGTGCGGATCAGGGGCCAGCGATCCTTGATCTGCGCGGGGCTCATCCATTCGTAGGGAACGCCGCAGGTTTCAGCGGTGGAGGCGTAAAGCTGATACTCATCCATGCGCGCCTTTGTCTGGGCCATACGCAGGTTTCCGACAACGGAAAATCCGGCATTCAGACCGGTTTCCTCTTCCAGCGTCTTGTAGAAACGGATCGAGTAGTCGTGGATATGCGTCGTCGCATAGGACATGTTGAAATAGGGCAAAAGGCCCGCCGCATGCCAGGTCGAGCCAGAGGTCAGCTCATCACGCTCAAGCAGCATCGTTTCCCATCCAGCCTTGGCCAGGTGATAGGCGATTGACGTGCCAACGGCTCCGCCGCCGACGACAAGGGCTTTGACATGGGTTTTCATGGGCTCACTCTTGGTTGCAGGTCCTGGCGACACTTAAGCCCAATCGTGCATAGCGCGCCAAGTCAAGCCGACGCATGATTGCGCGAAACCGACGCCAAGTTGCAGTTGTGGGCACTGGCCCGTCCAAGTATCAGGGGGCAGTTATGTGAAAGAGGGCCGCCAATGCAGGTCTGCCGCACAATCAGCGATATCCGCGCCCATGTCGGCCAGTTCAAAGCCGATGGCGAAAGCGTGGCCCTTGTGCCGACAATGGGCTTTCTGCACGCCGGTCACATCGCCTTGGTCAACCGCGCCAAGGCCGAATGCAAACGCTGCGTCGTCACGATATTCGTCAACCCAACGCAGTTCGGCGACGCACGCGACCTAGAGGCTTATCCGCGCGATGAAGCCCGCGATCTTGAAATGCTGCGCGAGGCTGGCGTCGACGCCGTCCTGATCCCGCCGGTATCCGAAATTTACCCGCCGGGCGATGAAACTATTGTCGAGACAACGCATCTGGCCAACATCCTTCATGGCAAGGTGCGCCCCGGCCATTTTCGCGGCGTGACAACGGTTGTCGCGCGCCTTTTCAACATCGTCGGCCCTGATCGCGCCTTCTTCGGCGAAAAGGACTGGCAGCAGCTTCAGGTGATCCGCCGGATGGTGCGCGATCTTCACATGCCATTGGAAATTGTGGGCGTACCCACGATCCGCGAGGATGACGGCCTTGCCATGTCCTCTCGCAACGTGCGGCTGTCGCCCAAGGACCGCAAGGCCGCGCGGGTTCTTAGCCAAAGCCTTGATACGGCAGAAAAATCCGCGCGCGATGGCGCAGGCATCCCAGAGATCGGCAACGACATTCGCGCGGTGATCAACACAGAACCCCGCGCCCGCCTTCGCGCCGTCGACATCGTCTGGCGCGACACGTTAGAACCCGCCTCCGGCCCGCTGACACGGCCCATCGCCATCATGCTGTCCGCCGAGTTCGGCGATATTCTTCTGATAGACCAGAGAGAGATCTTCCCATGAGCACCCAGAAAATCATACGTCGAAACACTGTCCCCCAGATTGCGGCGCGCAAAGGCGGCGATCCGATCGTATCCTTGACCAGCTATCACGCCCACACGGCGGCAATCGTCGACAAATACGCGGATTTCATTCTGGTCGGCGACAGCCTTGGGATGGTCATGCACGGTATGGAAAGCACCGTCGGCGTTCCCCTTGATCTGATGATCATGCATGGGCGCGCGGTTGTAAAAGGCACCAAAAAGGCGCTGATCGTGGTCGATATGCCCTTTGGAACCTATGAGGAAAGCCCCAACATCGCCTTTCGCAATGCCGCGCGCATCATGAAGGAAACCGGCTGTGGCGCGGTCAAGCTGGAAGGCGGCGCGCGCATGGCCGAAACCATCCGCTTTCTGACCGAACGCGGCATTCCGGTCATGGCCCATATCGGCCTGACCCCCCAGTCAAGTCACGTGATGGGCGGCTTCAAGACCCAAGGCCGCGACGAAGACAGCTGGCCCCAGCACGAAGCAGACGCAAAGGCCGTGACCGACGCGGGCGCCTTTGCCATCGTGCTGGAAGGCATGGTTGAACCCCTTGCCGCGCGCATCACCAAACAGATCGCCATCCCCACGATCGGCATCGGCGCATCGGCCGATTGCGACGGCCAGATTCTGGTTCTGGAAGACATGCTTGGCCTAAGCCCGTGGACGCCCAAGTTCGTAAAGGTCTACGGCGATCTTGGCGCGCAGATCGAAAAGGCCGTCGCAAGCTATGCCGAAGAGGTCAAGGACCGAAGCTTTCCGGGCGAGGACGAGGTTTACCGCTAGGTCCCCGCGCTACATCGCCCTACATCACGCCCGGCACAACAAGGTCGGGCGGGCGGTGGCCATCATTGAACGTCTTGATGTTGATGATGACCTTCTCGCCCTGCTCGATACGGCCCTCGACCGTCGCCGAGCCCATATGGGGCAAGAGGACAACGTTCTTCAGCTCTCGCAGACGCGGATTGATCTCATTGCCGCGTTCAAAGACATCCAGCCCGGCGCCCGCAATCTCATCGGCGCGCAGCATCCGCGTCAGGGCGTTTTCATCAATCACCTCACCGCGAGAGGTGTTCACGATGACCGCCGAAGGCTTCATCAGCTTCAGCCGCCGCGCATTCATCAGATGGAACGTGGAAGGCGTATGCGGGCAGTTGATCGACAAAACATCAACGCGTGAAACCATCTGGTCAAGGCTTTCCCAGTAAGTCGCGCTCAGCTGTTCCTCAACCTCCTGCCGAAGCCTTTTACGGTTGTGGTAATGCACTTGCATTCCAAAGGCTTGCGCCCGGCGCGCCACGGCCTGACCGATGCGCCCCATGCCCAGAATGCCAAGCCGGCGGCCGCTGATCCGCCCGCCCATCATCGCCGTCGGCGCCCAGCCTTTCCAGTCGCCGCCCTGCATCATGGCCAAGCCTTCGGGAATGCGCCGCGTAACTGCAAGAATAAGTGCAAGCGTCATATCCGCGGTGTCATCCGTGACAACGCCCGGCGTATTGGTAACCAGAATTCCGCGCTGGCGCGCCGTCTGGACATCGACGTGATCAACGCCAGCGCCATAGCTTGCAATAAGTTTCAACTTGTCACCGGCCTGCGCGATCATGCGCGCGTCGATCTGATCGGTAATCGTCGGAACCAGAACATCAGCGCCCTTCATCGCCTGGGCAATTTCTTCGCGCGACATCGGATCGTCGCTTTCGCGCAAAGTGACATCAAACAGTTCCTTGAGCCGGGTCTCTACAACCTCAGGCAACCGTCGCGTGACGACAACACTTAGACGTTCTTTCGCCAAAGGACTGCTCCCCCTCTTCTCATTCCAACTTACCTTTGCCAAAGTGCCGCCAGACGGGGCGAGGCACAAGACCCCGGATGAGCAAACAGGCAAAGAGATCCTGATGGTGCAATCCAGATACTGGCTGGTGATGCTTTGCGTCGCTTTTTTGGGCCAAAGCGCATTCGCGGCCGAACGTGGATCAGTCACGAACCTGCCGGTTCCCCGCTATGTTTCGATGAAGGCGGCCGAAGGAAACGTGCGCCGCGGCCCCAGCCTGACGCATAAGATCGACTGGGTGTTCAAACATCGCAACATGCCGCTGGAACTGACGGCCGAATACGGAAACTGGCGCCGGGTCCGGGATATGGACGGCGCCGGGGGCTGGATGCACTATTCGCTTTTGTCGGGCACGCGCACGGTCATCGTTCAGCAGGACCTTTTAGAAATACGCGCCCAACCCGACGAAAAATCGCCCGCCGTTGCCAAGCTTGAGGCCGGCGTGATTGCCCGCCTTGGAAAATGCCTGCCCGACTGGTGCCGCCTAAGCGTCGAGGGGCGCAAAGGCTGGGCGCCCAAGGCCGCTCTCTGGGGTGTGGACGCGGACGAGATTCGCGACTGACCCAAGCGGTCAGGTCCCAGATACGGGCACTTTCGTGCCGTTGCCTCCGGCGGGGATATTTTGCCACAAAGAATTGCAGGCGCCGCTTAACTGGCGGCGGCGAGCCCCCGCCCTTTCAAAAGAGCGTCTACCCCCGGCAGGCGGCCGCGGAAAGCGAGGTACAGCGCCTCGGCATCGACCGATCCGCCGCGCGACAGGATGTTTTGCTCCAGCTTTTTCGCCATGTCTGGATCGAAGGGGCCGCCCGCCTCTTCGAAGGCGGCGAAAGCATCGGCGTCCATCACTTCGGACCACATGTAGCTGTAGTATCCGCTGGAATAGCCGTCCCCGGAAAAGACATGGGCAAACTGGGGGGTGGCGTGGCGCATTCCTATGGCGTGCGGCATCTTCAGCCCGGCCAGTATCTGTTCCTGCCGCTGCATCGGGTCGGCAGGCGGGGGGCCCATGTGAAACTCCAGATCGACAAGGGCCGATGCCACGTATTCGACCGTCGCAAACCCCTGATCGAAATTGGCCGCCTTCTTCAGCCGGGCCGCAAGCGACTTTGGCATGGGTTTGCCGGTTTCGGCATGCAGGGCGTGTTTTTCCATAACCTCCGGCACATCAAGCCAGTGCTCGAAAAGCTGGCTGGGCAGTTCGACAAAATCGCGCGAAACAGACGTTCCTGAAATGCTGTCATAAGTTACATCTGACAGCATCTGGTGCAGGGCATGCCCGAACTCATGAAACAGGGTGCGCGCATCGTCATGGGACAATAGCGCAGGCGCGCCCGCGGCAGGTTTGGCGAAGTTGCAGACGTTGACGACAATGGGGCGGATATCCCCGGCAAGCTTTTGCTGGGAGCGCATTGCAGAGCACCACGCGCCCGAGCGTTTGGAGCCGCGTGCAAAATAGTCGCCGATGAAGACCGCAACATGCCCGCCATCTCGCGTAACCTCCCAGGCGCGCGCGTCGGGGTGATAAAGCGCCGCATCAATGGGCCGGAAGGCCAAACCGAAAAGCCGGCCAGCGCAATCGAAGGCGGCCTCGATCATCCGGTCCAACTGAAAGTAGGGTTTGAGCGCGGCCTCATCGAGGTCATGCTCGCTTTTGCGGCGTTTCTCGGAATAGTACCGCCAGTCCCAGGGTTCGAGCGCGCCATTGATCCCGTCGTCCTGCATCATGTTCGACAGGATGCGCGCGTCGCCTTCGGCGCTTTCCAGCGCCGGTGCCCAGACCTGCATCAAAAGGTCCTTAACCGCCTCGGGCCGCTTTGCCATCTCGGTCTCAAGCTTGAACTCTGCAAAACTGCCATAGCCCAGAAGGCGCGCCTTTTCCTCGCGCAGGCGCAAGGTCTCTGCCGCGATCTGGCGGTTGTCGGTCGCCCCCCCGTTGGCGCCGCGCGCGGCCCATGCGGTCCATGCCTTGCAGCGCAGATCACGCGATGTGGAGAACTGAAGAAAGGGCACGACCAGCGATCGCGACAGGGTGATGACATGGCCCTTCACCCCTTTTTCCTCTGCCGCTGCCGAGGCAGCCGCCAGTAGAAAATCGGGCAGCCCGTCCAATTGGTCCTTGGACAGTTCAAGCGACCAGCTACGCTCATCCGCCAAAAGGTTCTGTCCAAACTCTGTACCCAGAACCGCAAGCCGGGATGAAATGTCTTTCAGCCTTTCACGATCGGTGCCTGCAAGTTTCGCACCCGAGCGCACAAAGGATCGGTGCGTCAGCATCAAAACGCGTTCCTGTTCGTCGCCAAGGCCCAACTGGTCGCGGCGGTTCCACAGATCTTCCACGCGGGCAAAGAGACCTGCGTTCATCGCAACCTCGGATGAAAAGGCGGCAAGTTTGGGCGCGAAACTGCGCTGAAGCTCTTCGCGGCGCGGCGTGCTGTCGGCGCCGGCGATATTGTAGAAGACCGAAAGCACCCGGTTTAACGGCTGGTCCGAAAGCTCCAGCGCTTCGATCGTATTGGCAAAATCGGGAGCCTGCGGATCGGCTACGATCGCGGCGATATTCGCGCGCGCCTTTGCAAGAGCCTCGTCCAATGCAGGCCCAAAATCTTCGTCGCTGATCTGGGCAAAGGGCGGAATTTCGAACGGTGTCGTCCATTCGGACAAAAGCGGATTGGTCATTTCTTCGTTTCCCTTCACCGGATACATGAATATTTCAAGAGGTTGCAGCGCCGCAAACGGTACAGTCCGGCCGCGGCTTCACACCGACAGTTCGGCTTTCGCCGTAAAGGGCGTCGTAAATGGAAAGCCTGCCACGCAGGGACTGACCGGCGCCGGTCACCACTTTGATCGCTTCGACCGCCATCATTGAGCCAACAACACCCGGCAGGGGACCAAGGACACCGGCCTCGGCGCAACTGGGCACCAGCGCGGCATCGGGCGCCTTGGGAAAGACGCATGCATAGCAGGGCGCGCCATTGGCCGGATCATAAGTGCTGATCTGCCCCTCCCACTGGGTCAAGGCCGCGGCGATCAGGGGGATTTTCAACCCGCATGCAACCTCATTCACAAGATAACGGGTTTCGAAGTTGTCCGTACCATCAAGGATCAGATCGTACTCGGCAAAAAGCTCGGCGCAAATTTCGCGCGTCAGGCGGCGATTGTATGGCTTGACGGTGATGTTGGGGTTCTGGGCGGTGACAGCGGCGCTTGCCGCCAGAACCTTGGCCTTGCCGATATCGTCCTGACGATAGATCACCTGCCTTTGAAGGTTGGAATTATCGACCGTATCGTCATCGATAACCCCAAGCGTTCCGACACCCGCCGCCCCAAGATACAAAAGCGCCGGCGCCCCCAGACCGCCCGCCCCGACAACCAGCACCTTTGCCTCGGCCAGTTTCTTTTGGCCCGGCCCGCCGATCTCACGCAGGATCATGTGCCGTGCGTAACGTTCCAGTTCCGCCTCAGAAAAGCTTCCCGTTTGAGGCGCAGGGACGGGCGCCGCCGCTTTGGCGGGGTCTTTGTCGCCGCTTTGCGCCTTTAGCCATGCAAGGCCGCGCACATAGGCCGCGCCCAAAAGCAAAAACGCAAACAGCGCAATCCATGGCTGGGCCGAACCGCCGGTTAACTGCCGGATTGGATGCCCGTCCGGCAAGGCAAGCTGTAGCCCGACAACCAGCGCAATAAGCACTGCAATCGCGCGCCAGCGAATAAAGGTCGGCACCTTGGCATAGGCGCCATAGGCATAAAGCGCGGCGGCAAAGCCAAGCACTAGCGCCATCAGCCGCGCCCCGTAGAGCCAAAGCCGCCCGCACCGCGCGCCGTCGGGTCCAGTTCCTGAACCTCGTCAAACCGCGCCTGAACCACCGGTGCCAGAACCATCTGGGCAATCCGCTCGCCATGAACCACGCAGAAGGGATCGCTACCAAGGTTGACCATCAGAACCCCAAGAGGACCGCGATAATCACTGTCGATCGTCCCCGGCGTATTGATCAGGGTCACACCATTTTTCAGCGCAAGGCCAGAGCGTGGCCGAAGCTGAACCTCAAACCCTTCCGGAACGGCAATCCGAAGCCCGGTGGGCACGATCGCGCGCTGCATCGGCGCCAACACCATGCCGCCCGCCCTCATGCCTGCGTCAAGGTTTGCGCGCACATCCGCGCCTGCGGCCCCCGGCGTTGCATATTCCGGCAAGGCCACTTCGGGATCAGCGTCCTGATCGCGGATTACCCTGATCGTCTGAGCCTGCATCAAAGTCACATCCATGTTCCGAAAGCTATCCCCGCCCAAAGCCCCACCTATCAGGCCAGCGCTTCGGCAATTCTTGTGGCAAGGCGGCTGGCGACCTCTGCCTTTGCCATCTTAGGCCAGCTTTCTGCCCCCTCTTGGGTGATCAGAACGACCTCATTCTCGGCCCCGCCCATGATCCCCGTCGATGGCGAGACATCATTGGCCACGATCCAGTCACAGCCCTTGCGGCTACGTTTTGCCGTAGCGTGGGCCACAACATCATCCGTTTCAGCGGCAAAGCCCACGACCAGCCGCGGCCGACCCTTAGCCATCCCCGCCACTTGCGCCAGAATATCGGGGTTCTCGGCAAAGCTTAGGCTTGGCACGGCGCTTTTGGCGGTCTTTTTCATCTTCGATGTATGGGGCGTCTCTATGCGCCAGTCGGCCACGGCGGCAGCCCCGACAAAGGCATCCGCGGGAAGGGCCGCCTCGACGGCCGCCTGCATCTCTTGCGCGGTTTCCACGCGGATAACCCTGACGCCCGCAGGCGGCGGGACACTGGCCGGACCGGTGATGAAACTTACATCCGCGCCCAGCGCGGAAAGCGCGCGGGCGATTGCCGCGCCCTGCGCCCCGGAAGAGCGGTTCGCGATATAGCGCACAGGATCAATCGGTTCATGTGTTGGCCCAGAGGTCACGATCACATGGCGGCCGGCCATTGGGCCATCGGCCAAAGCTGCGTTTATTGCCGCGACAATCTCGGGCACCTCGGCCATCCGCCCCGGCCCGTATTCGCCGCAAGCCATCTCACCGTTGCCCGGGCCAACAAAAAGGATGCCATCGCCCGAAAGCGTGGCGATGTTGCGCTGGGTTGCGGCGTGTTCCCACATGCGCACGTTCATGGCTGGTGCAATCAGAACCCGCTTGTCCGTTGCCAGCAAAAGCGTCGATCCAAGGTCATTGGCAAGCCCCGTCGCCATCTTCGCCATCAGATCGGCCGTTGCAGGTGCAACCACGATCAAATCTGCCGCCCGGCTAAGTTCGATATGGCCCATTTCAGCCTCATCGGTCAGATCAAAAAGATCGCGAAAAACCTTTTCGCCCGACAGTGCCGAAACCGAAAGCGGCGTGACAAACTCTTGCGCAGCACCAGTCATGACGGGCGTGACCTTGGCGCCCTGCTCGCGCAGGCGCCGGATCAGATCAAGCGATTTGAAGGCCGCGATCCCGCCGCCGATAATCAACAAGACATGTTTGCCAGAAAGCATATTTCGGTTCCCCGCTGAACGAAGCGAACCTAAGTGCTGCACAACCGACTGGCAAGCCAATGTCGCCACGTTCCATGCAGCGCAGCTTAGTTGAGAAGCCCGCGAACCTCGCGCGACTGGCCTTCAAGCGCCTTGCGCATCTTGGCAAAGGCCCCCACTTCTAGCTGGCGCACCCTTTCCTTTGAAAGCGCAAGCTCTTCGCCGATGCTTTCCAGCGTTCTGGGTTTGTCACTTAGCCGCCGCGCCTTCAGGATCAACTGTTCGCGCCGCGTCAGCGTGGCCATGGCCCGCCGCAGCCACCCGCGCAAAAGTTCGGTGTCGTGCTGGATCTGAACGCGCTCTTCGGCCTGTTCCGTCTCATCGGGAAGCGTTTCGATCCACTCGCGCCCCTCATCATCGGCGGCCTGTGTTGCGTTGAGGGAAAAGTCACCCCCCGAAAGTCGCCCTTCCATCAGGGCCACGTCCGATATACGCACGCCAAGCTCTTCGGAGACGCGGCGGCGCAGGGCCGCGCCATCCAGCAATTCGCCCGCCTCGCGCGCCTCACGCTCAAGCTTTGCCTGAACGCGCTTGAGGTTGAAGAACAGCGACTTTTGAGAAGTCGTCGAACCGGTGCGCACCAAAGACCAGTTGCGCATCACGTAGTCCTGAACAGAAGCTTTGATCCACCAGACCGCATATGTGGAAAACCGCACGCCGCGGTCAGGATCGAACTTTTCCGCCGCCTTCATCAATCCAAGGCTGGCCTCTTGGATCAGATCGTTCATCGGTGCGCCGTAGCGCCTGAACTTGCGGGCAACAGACACGGCAAGACGCATATAGGCCGTGATCAGGCGGTGAAGCGCTTCTTCATCGCCGTTGTCGCGCCATGCGCAGGCAAGGCGAAACTCTGTCTCGGCATCAAGGATCTCTGCCTTCATCGCCCGCCGGGGCAAAACGTTCTGCGTTGTCGCGTCCAAAGCCATCTTTGTCCCCTTTCGAAAGCTTCCAGTACCCGGCCCAGACCCGGGGCCCTTAACTGTTGCGTCTATCCTTGATACGCATCGCCCTGTCTTTTGGATCAAAGAAAGAAAACACCTTTATGACCTTCCCTTCGCTCACGCTTGTGCTTGGCGGCGCAAGTTCTGGCAAAACCGCATTCGCAGAAGCCCTTGTTCTGGCCCAGCCCGGTCGCCCTGTTTACCTGGCGACGGCTCAGGCTCTCGACAGTGAGATGCGCGCCAAGATTGACCGCCACCGCACCCTTCGCGGCCCGCATTGGGACACTATCGAAGCGCCTCTGGATATCGAGGGCGCCCTGTCCGGTCTGGACCCGTCGGTCTCTGTCCTTATGGACTGTGCAACGCTTTGGCTGACCAACCATCTGGCCGATGACCAAGATCCCGGCCCGCCCTCGCGCGCACTTGTCCAGACGCTGGCCAAGGCGCCGCAACCGATCACGGTTGTCTCAAACGAGATCGGTCAGGGCATCGTGCCCGAGAACGCCGTATCGCGGCAGTTCCGCGAGGCGCAGGGCCTGCTGAACCAAATGCTTGCCGCGCGCGCCGATCTTGTTATTCAGGTCGTCGCGGGCCTGCCGATCGTTCTCAAAGGCCGGATGCCGTGACACGGCTTTGGTGGGTCAGGCACGGCCCAACGCACCTTAAAACCATGGTCGGGTGGAGCGATCCTCCGGCTGATCTGGGCGATACCCGCGCCATCGCCAGGCTGTCGGGTTTCCTGCCTGCGCGCGCGCCTGTCGTTTCTTCCGATCTGCAGCGCGCCCGCGCCACGGCCGATGCCATCGCCGGGCCGCGCCCGCGCCTTGCCGACAACCCCGCCCTGCGCGAGATCAACTTTGGCGCGTGGGAGCTTATGAGCTATGATCAGGCGGATGCAGCAGACCCCGGTCTGATCCGCGACTATCTGGATACGCCCGGCGATATCGCCCCGCCCGGCGGCGAAAGCTGGAACGACATCCGCGCCCGCGTTAATCCCGCAGTCGACACGCTGATCGACGCCCATTCCGGTCGGGACCTGATCGTCGTGGCGCATTTCGGCGTGATCCTCACGCAGCTTCAGCGCGCCAAGGGACTGAATGCGGTAGAGGCTTTTGCCCACAAGATCGACAATTTGTCGGTCACGCGGATAACTTGTGACACCGAATGGGACGTGGATCTTATCAATCACATTCCGTGATGGGGGACCTAAAAAAACACCATTTCTCAGTGGTTTGAAAAGCCGCTAGGCTCACTCATCATGGATTACACACTTTATATCGGCGACTACGCCTATTCCAGTTGGTCGATGCGCGGCTGGCTTTTGTTCAACGCCTTTGGCATCGAAACCGGCATCAAAACGGTCGATTTTCACAGCGGCGAGGTGCGCGATCAACTGGCCCATCTTGCCCCGGCCAGAACCGTCCCGACACTGGTCACACCCGAAGGCGCGATCGTTAGCGAAAGCCTTGCCATCGCCGAAGAACTGGCAACGCGCCACCCCGGCGCAGGACACTGGCCAGCAGACCCCGAAGCGCGGGCCATTGCGCGCACCCTTGCCGCTGAGATGCACGCCGGTTTTCTGGCATTGAGAAACCATTGCCCCATGTCGCTTAGGGCCGCCTTTAAGGGCGTCGTTCCCAATGCAGAGGTTGAACAGGATCTGCGCCGGATCGAAGATATCTGGAGCAACGCGCGCAGCAAAACGCGGCCGGATGGCCCGTGGCTTTGCGGAGACTATAGCGCCGCAGACGCCTTTTTCGCCCCTGTGGCCGCGCGTATCGCCGGATATGGCCTGAAGGTTGATGAAGCTGCGGCCGCGTATGTCAAAGCCCACCTTGGTCACCCCGCATTTCGCCGTTGGCGGGCCATGGGGCTTGTTCACGGCAAGGTTCTGGCCCGCTATGCAAAACCCTATGAAACCGGTCCATGGCCCGGCCCTGCGCCGATCGCGGCAAAGCCCGTGACAAGCGGCCCGTCTGAGAATGAAACCTGCCCCTACTCGGGTCGGCCCGTTACCCATTTTCTTCAGGTCGAAGGGCGCGTCTTTGGTTTTTGCAACGCCTTTTGCCGTGACAAGACCGCCGCCGATCCCGAGGCATGGCCGGCTTTCATGTCGCTTTTGCGCGCAACCTGACGCGAATGGGCTGACGCGGCACCGATCCAATTGCTTGCGCCAGTTTTTGGTTGTCATTGGATGGGAATTTTTGTTCTGCATGGGTCTTGAAACAGCCCAAGGCGACCAATTCCAATGGCGACGATCACTGAACCTGCACGAGCAACCCAGATCATACATGAAACCGACGTTCTGGTCGTCGGCTCTGGCCCCGGCGGGCTTGCCGCGGCTCTGGCGGCGGCCCGCTCTGGCGTGCGCGTTGCACTGGTTGAGCGTTTCGGCTGCTTTGGCGGGAACATCACCGTTGTCGGTGTCGAGGGCTTTGCATGGTACCGCCACGAAGAAACGGTCGAGGCCGGCGGGATCGGAGTGGAGTTCGAAGAGCGCGCCAAAGAGATGGGCGCGGCCACACCCGAAAGCCAGTCACTCAGCTATGAGCTGGACAGCGAGGGCTTTAAACTGGTGGCCGACCGCCTTGTCGAAGAGGCCGGGATCCACGCCATGCTGCACCGCCAGTTCGTGGCACCCATCATGGATGGCACGCGGATTTGCGGCATCATCACCGAAAGCAAGGCCGGGCGCGAGGCGATCCTTGCCAGCCGCGTGATCGATGCCACCGGCGATGCCGATATCGCCCAGCGCGCCGGGGCGCGGACAGTCAAGACACCGCTGGAAGAAATGCAGGCCGCCAGCGTGATGTTCCATGTCGCGGGCGTCGACAAAAAGCGTTTCATGCAAGAGGTAAAGAACGACCCACAGACCTATGCCGACTGGTCCACCGGCGAATGGCAGGTGGAAACCGACGGCAAAGAGGACACGATGTTCTCACCCTTTCTGAAGAAACCCTTTGAGCAGGCGATCAAGGCCGGTGTGATCCCGCCCCACCTTAACACCATTTCGGGCACATGGGGCGCTGTGCACGACAGCGGCGAGATGACTTATATGAACCTTGTGCATCTGGCAGGCTGCGATGGCACCGACCCTGACAGCCTGACGCACTTCGAAATTGAAGGGCGCAAACAGGCCATGCTGGCGATCGAGGCCCTACGCCGCTTTTCGCCGGGATGCGAAGGTGTCCGCCTAAGGAACTTCGGCATGTCGATCGGCATCCGCGATACCCGAAAGATCGACGCGGCCTACAACTTAACCGGCGCCGACGTGCGTGGTCAGGCCCGTTTTGACGACAGCATCGGCATCTACCCTGAGTTCATAGATGGCTACGGTTTACTGATACTTCCCACCACAGGGCGCTACATGCATGTGCCCTATCGCGCGATGCTACCCAAGGGGGCCCAGAACCTCTTGGTCACCGGCCGCGCGATCGGCGGCGATCAGGTAGCCCATGCCGCAACGCGCAACATGGCATGCTGCGCCGTGGCAGGTCAGGGCGCGGGCGTGGCAGCAGCGCTAAGCGTCAAGACAGGCCAGCCATTGGACCAGATCGACATTGGCGCGGTGCAAAAGGCGCTGGTTGCGCAAGGGGTGCGGATTTCCTGACGGCGCGCGCCCAAGTTTACCTTTCTTAAACTTTCCCTCTGCAATGGTTAACGCGCTGATTAACCGTTCCTGATATTCGGAGGGTGGGCCATGGTTGCCCGTGCCTATACAGTTGCCTTTGAAGGTGTGGATGCGCGCACCGTCGAGGTTCAATGCGCCGTCACGGCGGGGATGCCTGCCTTTGCGATTGTCGGCCTTCCGGACAAATCCGTCAGCGAGGCGCGGGACCGGGTACGCGCGGCGCTTTCGGCCATGTCCATCGCGCTGCCGTCAAAACGCATCACGGTCAACCTCTCGCCCGCCGATCTGCCCAAGGAAGGATCGCATTTCGATCTGCCCATCGCTCTGGCCCTTCTGGCCGCGATTGACATCATCCCACATGAAGACGTCGAAGCGGTCGTCGCCTTGGGCGAGCTGTCGCTGGACGGAACGCTGGTTCCGGTCATCGGCGCCCTTCCCGCGGCGATGTCGGCCGCTGCTCAGGACCGAGGCCTTGTATGCCCCAAGGCCTGCGGCGCCGAAGCGGCATGGGTTGCGGCAACAAAGGTGACCGCCCCGGCCACGCTGGGCGAGGCACTGCGCCACTTTACCGGTCAGGCGCCCATCGAACCTGCGCGTCCCGGCGAAGTGGATCAGCCTGGCCTCCTGCGCGATCTGCGGGACGTCAAGGGACAGGAACGCGCCAAAAGAGCACTGGAGATAGCGGCATCGGGGCGCCATCACCTTTTGATGGTCGGCGCGCCGGGATCCGGCAAATCGATGCTGGCCGCGCGCCTGCCCGGTATCCTGCCCCCGCTAAGCCCGGCCGAGGCGCTGGAAACCTCGATGATCCACTCGCTGTCGGGCCTTCTGGACGAAGGCGGCATATCGCGCCACCGCCCCTTTCGCGAACCGCACCATACCGCGTCGATGGCCGCGATTGTCGGCGGCGGGCGCACGGCAGGCCCCGGAGAAATATCGCTGGCCCACAACGGCGTGCTTTTTATGGACGAGTTTCCCGAGTTCTCGCGCTCTGTTCTGGAAACGCTCAGGCAACCCATCGAAACCGGCGAAGTGGTGGTTGCAAGGGCCAACGCCCATGTACGCTACCCCTGCCGCTTCATGCTGGTCGCGGCGGCAAACCCTTGTAAATGCGGCTATATGGCCGACCCATCGCGCGCTTGCGCAAGGGTTCCACAGTGCGGCGAGGACTATCTTGGCCGCATTTCCGGCCCGCTGATGGACCGGTTCGATCTGCGCGTCGAAGTGCCCCCCGTTGCCTATAGCGACCTCGACCTGCCCGCAGCGGGCGAAAGCTCGGCCGAGGTCGCAGCGCGCGTCAATTCTGCGCGGCAGCTTCAGGCGGACCGTTTTGCCGATCACCCCGGCATGCGTGTGAACGCCGACGCCGAAGGCGAAGTTCTGGAAATCATCGCGCGCCCCGATGACGAAGGGCGCGAGTTTCTGACCCGCGTTGCCAAGCAGTTCGGTCTGTCCGCACGCGGCTATCACCGTGTTTTGCGCGTTGCGCGCACAATCGCCGATCTTGACGGGGCGCCGGGCGTTCAAAAGCCGCATATCGCCGAAGCGGTCAGCTATCGGCTGAACCTTTCTGGGCTTGAATAGATCGGGTCAGGGAAGCTGTTTGATAAAGGCCGCGATTTCCTTCAGCGTGGCCCGCGCCTCGGGAACATAACCTTCAAGAATTGGCCAGACATGCGGCGCGTCTTCCTGTGCGCTGAGAACGACGCGCCCGCCGCAATCGCGCAACCTTTCGGCCATGCGCCGGCTGTCATCCCATAGTATCTCGGATTTCGACGCGTAAATCTGAACCGGCGGCGGCTTTGCAAAATCGGCGTAAAGCGGCGACAGGCGCGGATCGGTCGGAGCACAGTCGCCGCGCACCATTTCCACAAGGTCATGCACCCGCGACACCGGCAAGATCACATCCCGGGTGGCATTGCGCAACAAAGACGCCCCCGTCAGCGCCAGATCGGTCCATGGCGACAGAAAGAACCCGGCCGCCGGCGCCTGACCTTGGCCGGTCAGATGCGCCATCAGCGCCAATGCAAGCCCGCCCCCGGCGCTGTCACCGCCCAAGATGATCTCGCCCGGGTGAAATCCGCGTTCCAAAAGCCGCCGGTGAGCCGCGCAAGCATCTTCAAACGCGGCCGGGGCGGGATGTTCAGGCGCCAGCCGGTAGCGCGGTAGAACAACGCGCAAACCGCTAAGGCGCGACAACTGCGCCAGCATTCCGCGATGGCTGGCCGGCGATCCCGCAACATAGCCACCACCATGAAAATAAAGGATAATCCTGCGACTGAAACAGTTTCCGACGCTCAGAAACTCATCCAGATCATCAGACAGAACTGTCGTGAAGGGCGGTTTGCGGAAAAGAAAGCGCCCGGCAACTTCCATATCCAGCCGCGCCTTTGCGGGGCGGCGCGTCAATCTCAGCTGCGGCTTCACACACCAGCGAAAGAACTTGTTAACCAAAGAAAGCTGAACGCTTGCCATTACCTATCCGCAACTATCCGCGACGCGCCTCGATCGCCTGCCAGATCAGTTCTGCAACGTTTGTGCCGTCGAAACGTTCCAGTTCCTGAATTCCGGTTGGCGAGGTGACGTTGATTTCGGTCAGGTAGTCCCCGATCACGTCGATACCTACAAAAATCTGACCCTTCTCCTTCAAAAGCGGGCCGATCGCCTTGCAAATCTCTTTGTCCCTGTCCGACAGGCCAATCTTTTCAGGCCGCCCGCCCACATGCATGTTTGAGCGGGTCTCACCCTTGGCGGGAACACGGTTGATCGCTCCGACCGCTTCTCCATCGACAAGGATGATGCGCTTGTCGCCTTTTGAAACGGCGGGCAGGAATTTCTGTGCGATCAGCGGCTCGCGGTTGATGCCGGCAAAAAGCTCATGCAGGGACGCAAGGTTCCGGTCGTCAGGCCCAAGGCGGAACACACCCGCGCCGCCGTTTCCGTAAAGCGGCTTTAGAATGATGTCCCCGTGCTTTTCCTTGAATTCCCGCAGCGTTGCCAGATCGCGCGCGACCATCGTTGGCGGCGTCAGATCGGGGAAATCCAGCACCAGAAGTTTTTCGGGATAGTTCCTGACCCAGAACGGGTCATTCACCACAAGGGTCTTGGGATGAATGCGGTCCAAAAGATGCGTCGTCGTGATATATCCCATGTCGAACGGCGGATCCTGACGAAGCCAGACAACATCGAAATCCGACAATTGCACATCCCGTAGCGGGCCCAGTGAAAAGTGATCCCCCTTCTTCTGGCGCAGCGTCAGGTCATACCCGCGCGCATAGATTGCGCCTTCGCGATAGGAAATGTTCTGGGGCGTATAGTAGAAAAGGCTGTGCCCGCGCTTTTGCGCCTCTATGCCAATTCTGAATGTACTGTCCGCATCGATGTTGATCGCATCGACCGGGTCCATCTGAAGCGCAACTTTCATAGATTCACTACCCTTGCATTGGTTCGCCATCCTTCATGGATCAGCAATTGCAGAGGTTCAATGTGTTTACGCAACGAATGCAAGCGGCTGCGCGTTCTTTGGGGTAGCAAAGGCACAGTGCCAAAGTGGTCAGATCCCGAAAGCGTTCTCTATCACCTCGATGCGCCCTGCCGCGTCGATGGTTGCAACATCGAAGCGAACGTCGGTGTCCTGACCGGTGGGCGCGCCTGCAATATACTCGGATGCGGCGCGATAGATGCGGTTCATTTGTGCAGGGCGCAGATGTTCAATAGCGGCGCTATGCGTGCGGCTTTTCTTGACCTCGATAAAGACAAAGCCCGCCCCGTTTCGCGCAATCAGATCAATCTCGCCGGCGCGCCCGCGCCAGCGCCTTTCCACAATGGGATACCCGCGAGAGGCATAGCTTTGCGCAACTATCTCTTCGCCCGCCTGACCGGCAAGGTATGCGACCAGACCGCTCATGTATCCTTGGTCAGCCCAAGGGCGGCTTGGTAAACCTCGCGCCGCGCAAGGCCCATTTCCTTGGCGACCTCTGCCGCTGCGTCCTTGACGGACATGGATTTCAGCCGCTCTTTCAAAGCTTCTTCGATCTCCTCAGCCGTTGCTGCGCGCGTGGGCGCCCGGTCAACCAGAACGACAATCTCTCCCTTGAGGGTTCGGTCCGCCAGTTCCCCGATCACATTATGCAGGGGGCCGCGAATAACCTCTTCAAACTTCTTCGTCAGCTCGCGGCAGATTACGACCTGCCTGTCGCCGCCGAAGGATAGTTGCATCGCCTCTAACAATTTATGAACGCGCTTGGGCGACTCGTAGAGGATCAGCGTTGCCGGGACCTCCGACAACTCATCCAGCGCCGTGCGCCTTGCCCCGCCCGAGGTTGGCACAAATCCCGCAAAAAAGAATCTGTCGCTTGGCAAGGCCGATACCGTCAGCGCGGCGATCGCGGCGGAAGGTCCCGGTGCGGCAATGATCTTGTGGCCAGCCGCGACAGTTTCACGCGCAAGCACAAAGCCCGGATCGGCGACCAACGGCGTGCCGGCCTCGGATGCATAGGCAACAGACCGCCCTTCATTGAGCGCCTTCAAAAGCCTTGGCCGCTGGGCCGCGCCATTGTGGTCATGATAGGCGATCAATGGCCGATCGTTTAGTGCAACCCCATGAATATCCATAAGTTTTCGCAAAGTCCGGGTGTCTTCGGCGGCCAGCACATCAGCCGATGCCAGCACGTCCAGCGCCCTAAGGGTGATATCGCGCGCCGCACCTATCGGGGTTGATACAAAGTACAGACCGGCAGGAAGCGGCTTGATCTCGATTTGCATGGCGCTGCCCCTTCTATCGGCGTTTACTAATTTGGCTTTAGGCCGTAGGTTTCGCCCATACCTTCTGTTATGCCGCCGCGAGTGAGGAGTTGTCCATGTTACCTGTTTTGTCAAATGCCCGCAGGGCCTTGCGCGTTGCGCTGCTCCTTTTCGTCGGGCTTGTCCTCGCGGCCTGTCAGGATCAGGGAACAACCGGTCCTTCGATCAACACCCGCGCGCCTGTCAATGTTGCCCTTCTGGTGCCGGGGGGTTCTGCCAAACCTGGCGATGACCTTTTGGCAAAGAACCTTGAGAACGCCGCGCGCCTTGCCATTGCAGACCTTGATGGCGTTCGCGTCAACCTGACGGTCTATAACACGGCCGGTCAGCCCGACATCGCGGCAAGCGTTGCGCGCAAGGCGGTTGACGACGGTGCCAAGATCATCTTGGGCCCGCTTTACGCCGAGGCGGCAAACGCCGCGGGCCTTGCCGTTCGCAATCGCAACGTCAACGTTCTGGCCTTTTCCAACAACGCCGACATTGCAGGCGGAAACGTCTTTATCCTTGGCTCTACCTTTCAGAACACGGCCAACCGCCTTGTCGGCTTTGCCAAATCGCGCGGGCGCGACCGTGTGATGATCGTGCATGCACAATCGACCGTGGGCGAGATTGGCCGTGACGCCATCAGCCGCGCCATTAACCGCCAGGGCGCAACCCTTGCCGCTGTGGAAAGCTATGAGTTCTCGCAGCAGGGCGTCGTCAGTGCGGTGCGCACAATCTCAAGCACGGCAAAGTCCAGCGGCGCCAACGCGATGTTCTTTACGTCCGACACCTCGGGCGCCCTGCCCTTGCTGGCGCAGCTACTGCCGGAAAACGGCGTGAACACGACGTCGACCCAGTTCATTGGCCTCACACGTTGGGACATTCCTTCCAACACCTTGGCTTTGCCCGGCGTTCAGGGCGGCTGGTTTGCGCTGCCTGACCCTGCGCTTTCAGCGCGGTTCGAAGGGCGTTATCAGGCGGCCTATGGCCAACAGCCGCACCCGCTTGCCGGTTTGTCCTATGACGGGATCGCGGCCATTGGCGCATTGGTCAAAGCGGGCAAGTCCAACGCTTTGACAAGTTC
Organism: Paracoccaceae bacterium; assembly: GCA_030148005.1. Classification (GTDB taxonomy): domain Bacteria; phylum Pseudomonadota; class Alphaproteobacteria; order Rhodobacterales; family Rhodobacteraceae; genus JASBSV01. The sequence goes on from JASBUI010000036.1 coordinate 61,693, forward strand.
GGCTTTGACCCAAGGCGCGGGCTTTGTTGGCACCAACGGCATCTTCCGCCTCTTGCCCGACGGAACGAATGAGCGTGGCCTTGCCGTGGCGCAGATCGCGAACAGCCAGACCGTCATCATCGATCCTGCCCCCAGAAGCTTTGGCGGTGCCGGGTTCTGAGGCGGGCCTTTCAGCCGATACGGCACTTAACGAACATCAGGCGGCGACGCTGCCTGATGCCGGTCGGGCAATTGTCGCCGCACTTTCAGAACTTGAAACAGAGCGCGACAAGCGCGGCTTTGTCGTTGAGCATCTGAACCAGTTCCGAAAGGACCGGATTACTCAGATCACCGACGCCTTCATGGCCAACCCGCGAGACTCAAGCCAGATCGTGCGGGACTATGCCGGGCTAACCGACGAGATCATCAAGATCGTCTTTGACGTCGCCTGCAACCACCTGCATCCGCTGGGCAACCCGACCGAAGGCGAAAAGATCGCGCTCGTCGCCGTCGGGGGTTACGGGCGCGCCGAAATGGCCCCCTACTCGGATGTCGATCTGCTTTTCCTGACGCCCTACAAGTTGACGCCATGGGCCGAAAGCGTGATCGAATCCATGCTTTACATCCTATGGGACATGCACCTCAAAGTCGGGCATTCAAGCCGCACGGTGCGCGATTGTCTGCGCCTTGGGCGCGAAGATTACACCATTCGCACCGCGCTTTTGGAACAGCGCTATATCGCGGGTGACGAGGCGCTTGCCAACGAGCTGTCCCAGCGCCTTTGGAAGGATCTCTTTGAATCGACCGGGCCCGACTTTATCGAGGCAAAGCTGGGCGAGCGCGATGAGCGACACCAAAAGCAGGGCGGCCAGCGCTATATGGTCGAACCCAACGTCAAAGAGGGCAAAGGCGGTCTTCGCGATCTTCAGTCCCTCTATTGGATCGCCAAGTACCTGCACCATGCCCAGGATGGCGCCGAACTTGTAGCGCTCAAGGTCTTTCGCCAGGACGAACAGGACGCGTTTCAGGATGCGTCGAACTTTCTTTGGGCAGTGCGGTGCCATCTGCACCTGATTGCCGGGCGCGCCATGGATCAGTTGACCTTTGACATGCAGGTCGAAGTGGCCGAGCGCATGGGATACACCGACAAGGCGGGCCGGCGCGCCGTCGAATACTTCATGCAGGCCTATTTCCGTCATGCCACCCGTGTGGGCGAGCTGTCGCGCATCTTCCTGACCGCGCTAGAAGCGCGCCACGTCAGAAACGCGCCTCGTCTGATGGGCTTTTTGCGCCGCCGCAAGAAGGTAAAGCCGGGTTACAAGCTGCTGAATAATCGTATGATGTACGCCAGCGAGAAAACCTTCCTGTCCGATCCGCTGAACATCCTGCGCATTTTCGAAGAAGCGCTGCGAACAGAATACCTGATCCACCCCGACGCCATGCGCACCATTCAGGCGAACCTGAACCTGATCGACGACGAGTTGCGAAACAACACCGAGGCGCGCCGGATCTTTCTTGACCTGCTCTTGAAACACGGCAATCCCGAACGCGCCCTGCGCCGGATGAACGAACTGGGTGTTCTTGCCGCCTTTATCCCCGAGTTCGAACCCATCGTGGCGATGATGCAGTTCAACATGTACCATTCCTACACTGTTGACGAACACACCATCCAATGCGTTTCAACGCTGGCACAGATCGAGCGCGGAGAACTTGTCGAAGAGCTTCCGATCGCCTCTGGAATTCTGAAGGAAGGGATCAACCGCAAGGTTCTTTACGTCGCTCTTCTGGCCCATGACCTTGGCAAGGGCCGGTCCGAGGACCACTCGATCCTTGGCGCGAAACTTGCGCGCAAGATCGCCCCGCGCCTTGGCCTGAAACCCGATGAATGCGAAACGGTCGAATGGCTGGTCCGCTATCACCTCTTGATGTCCGACATGGCGCAAAAGCGCGACATTGCCGATCCCCGAACGGTGCGCGACTTTGCCAAGGCGGTCAAAACGGTCAAGCGGCTTGACCTTCTGACGGTGCTGACGGTCTGCGATATCCGCGGCGTTGGCCCTGACACATGGAACAACTGGAAGGCTGCTCTTTTGCGGGCGCTCTACCGCCAGACGCGGCGCGGCCTAGAGGACGGGATGGAGGCGCTGAACCGCGAAGAACGGGGCGCCGCCGCCAAGAAGAACCTGCGCGCTGCGCTTACCGATTGGGACAAGAAAGAAGTTCGCGCCGAAACCAAACGCCACTATCCGCCCTATTGGCAGGGCCTGCATGTGACGGCGCATGTGATTTTCGCGCATCTTCTGCGCGGCATCCCCAACGATGAAATCCGTGTCGATCTGACAATGGACGAAGACCGCGACGCCACCCGCGCCTGTTTTGCACTGGCCGACCACCCCGGAATATTCTCACGCCTGGCCGGCGCGCTGGCGCTGGTGGGGGCCAACGTGGTTGATGCGCGCACCTATACCTCAAAGGACGGCTACGCCACCGCCGCCTTCTGGGTACAGGACGCCGATGGACATCCATTTGAAGAAAGCCGCCTGCCCCGCCTTCGCAGCATGATCGAGCGCACGCTCAAGGGCGAGGTTCTTGCCCGCGATGCGATGAAGTCCCGCGACAAGATGAAAAAGCGCGAGCGCGGCTTCAAGGTGCCAACCCATATCACCTTCGATAACGAAGGATCAGAGATTTACACCATCGTCGAGGTTGATACCCGCGACCGTCCGGGTCTGCTTTTTGACCTGACCCGAACGCTGGCGGACGCCAACATTCAGATCGGATCGGCGGTGATCGCAACATACGGCGAACAAGTCGTCGATACCTTTTATGTCAAGGACATGTTCGGGCTGAAACTGCACGCCGAGACCAAGCGCAAGGCGATCGAAAAGCGCCTGCGCGCGGCGATCCGCGAAGGTTCCAAACGTGCGCGCGAAACTTGACAGGAACTTCGCGCTAAGCCACTGCGAAGGCAATGACCGGATCAGGCGCCAGATGAGACACCAAGGAAATAAGCCCCACGTGACAGGCAAACACGCAGCGGTGCGGTTGCCGTGATACGCGGTTTCTTCACTGTCGGGGTCTGGACGCTTGCCAGCCGCGTCCTTGGGTTTCTGCGCGATGCGATGATCGTGGCCTTTCTGGGGACCGGCCCGGCCTATCAGGCCTTTATCGTGGCCTTTTCGCTTCCCAACCTCTTTCGCCGCTTCTTTGCCGAGGGCGCCTTTAACATGGCCTTTGTGCCCATGTTCTCAAAGAAGCTGGAAGGCGACGAGGGCGCGCAGGAATTTGCCCGCGACGCAATGAGCGTTCTTGCCGCCGTGCTGATCGTGCTGACCCTGCTTGCTCAGATCTTCATGCCCCTGTTGGTGCTGGCAATGGCATCGGGGTTTCGGGGCGAGGAACAGTTCACGCTGTCCGTCGCCTTTGGCCGCATCGCCTTTCCCTATATCCTGTTCATTTCCCTTGCCGCGCTACTCTCGGGCGTTCTGAACGCCACGGGCCGCTTTGCCGCCGCAGCGGCAGCGCCGGTTCTGCTGAACATCTTGTTCATCGGGGCGATGACCGGGGCCGTTGCAAGCGGCGTTGATGTGGCCCGCGCGCTTGTCTGGGCAATTCCAGTGGCCGGTGTCGCACAAATGGCGCTGGTCTGGTTCGCGGCCCGGCGCGCAGGTTTTACCCTGATCCCGCGAATGCCGCGCTGGACACCTGAACTGGGCCGCCTTGCGATCATCGCCGCACCTGCCGCGCTGGCCGGGGGCGTTGTTCAGGTCAACCTTCTGGTGGGTCGTCAGGTCGCCAGCTATTTCGACAGCGCCGTTGGCTGGCTTTATGCCGCGGACCGCCTGTACCAACTGCCTCTTGGCGTTGTGGGAATTGCCGTCGGCATCGTCCTATTGCCAGAGCTTTCGCGGCGCCTGAAATCCGGGGACGGCGACGGGGCCAAAGCAGCGCTTTCGCGCGCGGGCGAGATGTCATTGATCCTGACGCTTCCTGCCGCAGTGGCCTTGTTCGTTGTTCCCGCGCCCCTTGTGTCGGTGCTTTTTGAACGTGGTCTTTTCAATGCACAGGATACCGCCGCAACGGCCCGCGCGGTCGCGATCTATGGTCTTGGCCTTCCCGCCTTTGTCATACAGAAAATCCTGCAGCCGCTTTATTTTGCGCGCGAAGACACGCGCCGCCCCTTCTATTTTGCGCTTGTGGCCATGGTGGTGAACGCAGCGCTTGCACTGGGTCTTGCGCCCATCATCGGCTGGACCGCCGCCGCGATCGGCACAACGGTTGCCGGCTGGGCAATGGTCGTTCTTTTGGTGATTGGCGCGCGGGACATGGGCGACGAGGCCCGGTTTGATACTCGCTTTCGCCAAAGGATGCCGCGCATCGTCATCGCCTCGGCCGGGATGGGCGTGATCCTTTGGGCGGCCTTTGCATGGGGCGCGGAGGCCTTTGCGCTTTCCGGCTGGCGCTATCTTGCTCTGGCGGCTCTCGTTGCGCTGGGCATGGTCAGCTATGCCATCCTTGGCCAGCTGACAGGCGCCTTCCGCCTTGGTGAGCTGCGACGCGCCTTTCGCCGGTCAGGCGCGCCAAAGCCCTAGTCGTTGCGCTGGCGAATTCTTTCCAGAAACGCGGCCCAGCCTCCGGGGCTGACCAGAAACGAAAGGCCAAAGCCGGTCGCGAAACCTGCCAGATCAGGCAGCCAGTCGTTGCCGCCGCCAAACAGCATTCCAAAGATCAGCTGGATACCCATCAAGAGCGCGATCAGCGAAAACGCCGAAAACTGCCGCGCGCCGGTGCCGGCAAGGTTGACCCAAAGCAGAAAGGTATAGGCCCCGATCAACCCATAGACGGATGGATACCCCCCCACCAGCGGGCGCGGGTCATTCAGCAAAAGCCCATAGGCCAACGCCCCGACAATCGCCGAGAGAACCCAGACCAGCAGCAAGGCGAAAGTCCCGAAAACCTCTCCCACCATCTTGCCCAGCGCCAAGGTCAGAACGACGACAAAGATCATATGGGTGAACGTCAGATGAACGAAGGGATAGGTCAGAAAGCGCATCAAATGCTCTGGCGGGAACCTGTTGTTGGCAATCATCCAATCCAGAATATCGCCCGAGAACGCATAGGTGCGGATCGCTGAAAGACGCCAGCCAATAGCTTCGGGGCCGCCGATATAGCCCTTCTCGCCCATCATGAAGATAAGCTCGACCCCGACGATCAGAATGACCAGCGCCACGACGAGGGGCGGCAAGGGGTTTACGGGTGAAATCGGCTGATGGTCGGACAAGCGCGTCTCCTGCAATTGTTGCCTCGGGGGCATGATGCCCGGGTTTTGGCGGCCCGCAGTTGACGGGCCACGGGTCGAGGGTTAAGCGAGCGCGACGGATAAATCCAGCACGGAGAAGACATCATGGCGCAGGCCGATCAGGCACCAGCCCAAGCAAACGCCGGTTTTACCAAACGCGTTTTCTCGGGCATCCAGCCATCTGGCGGTTTGACCCTGGGCAACTATCTGGGTGCGATCAAACGCTTTGTCGAGATGCAGGAAGACGACTGTGACACGATTTACTGCATGGTTGACCTGCACGCGATCACAACATGGCAGGAACCGGACCAACTGATCCGCAACACGCGCGAAGTTGCCGCCGGGTTCATCGCATCCGGCATCGACCCGGCCAAATCCATCCTCTTCAACCAAAGCCAGGTGCCAGAGCATGCGCAACTGGGTTGGATCTTTACCTGCGTGGCGCGCATGGGGTGGATGAACCGCATGACGCAGTTCAAGGACAAGGCAGGCAAGAACCGCGAAAACGTCAGCGTCGGTCTGTTTTCCTACCCCACGCTTATGGCAGCAGACATCCTGCTTTATCACGCAACGCATGTGCCCGTCGGTGAGGACCAGAAACAGCATCTGGAACTGACACGCGACATCGCGGCCAAGTTCAACAACGACTTCAAGACTGATTTCTTTCCGATCACCGAGCCGGTCATCGAAGGCGCCGCGACCCGCGTCATGAGCTTGCGCGACGGGTCAAAGAAGATGTCCAAATCCGATCCCTCTGACGCCAGCCGCATCAACATGACCGACGATGCCGATACCATCGCGCGCAAGTTCCGCAAGGCCAAGACGGACGCGGATGCGCTGCCCTCCGAGGTGGATGGGCTGGAAGATCGGCCCGAGGCCCGCAACCTTGTGAACATCTATGCCGCGCTTGCCGATATGCCCGTGCAAAGCGTTCTGGACGAAATTGGCGGACGCCAGTTTTCCGAATTCAAGCCAATGCTGTCCGACCTTGCCGTGGCCAAGATGGCACCCATCGCGGGCGAGATGGACCGGCTGATGCAGGACCCCGGTGAGATTGACCGCATCCTCGGCATCGGCGCCCGGGCCGCACGGGAAATCGCATCACCGATCTTGGCAAAGACCTATGACATCGTCGGAATGCTTAGATCGGCCTGAAACAGCCGCGACCCGAAACGAAAAAGGCCCGCATCACGCGGGCCTTTTGTTTTTGTCGCGATCTGTCTGAAAGTCAGATCAGGCGAACTTGCGTGCCGACCTTTGCCAAGGCAAAAAGCTCTTCAATCTTTTCGTTGTAAAGACCGATGCAACCGTCCGAGGATCGCCGCCCGATCTTGCGCGTGTCCTGCGTTCCGTGGATGCGGTAATACTGCCACGACAGGTACAGGGCGTGCGTGCCCAGCGGGTTGTCCGGTCCGGCCGGGATCATTGCCGGCAGGCTTGGATCACGCTCTCGCATGGAAGGGGTCGGCGTCCATGTGGGGCCCTTAACCTTGCGGACAACGCGTGTATAACCAAGCTTGGTCAACTCTTCGCTGATCGGCACCGATGAGGGGTAGATCTTGTAGATGCTTTCATCTTCGGACCAGTAGTGCACCGCTCGCGACGTGGTATCTGCAAGGATCACGCCGTTTTTCAGGCTGTCAAAGTGCTCACGCCAATCGACCATCTTGAAGCTTGATACATTGGCGCGAACGCCTGTGGTCGCCGCATTGGCACGCGCCGCTACCAAAGAAACCGCGCCTGCGGCAATAAAGCTGCGCCTGTTGAAAGACTGGGTCATAGAAATCTCCACTGTCTCGATTCTCGTTAACTTTGTCGCTGGATACGCCCTTGCGGAAGCGGCGGGCAACCATTCATATTCAAAAATCACAATGTTTTGAAACCCATTGGTATGATTGCCTGTTTTTCAGGCAGCCAGCCTATCTGGGCGCTGTCATAAATCTGAAACCTGACCGTGCGACAGTGAATTTGCATCTGAGCCATTCAGAAGCGCGCCGCGGGACAGTTCCCAAAATGCACCAAAGGCCGCCCATCCCGCGTCCTTGCATCTCCCGCGCCACCAACGGCGGGATATTGTCCCCCTTTAGCCGCCGTGCACCCCCGGGCAAATTTCCCCGGGGGTCTGCGTTTGCGCACATATCCACTGCGTTCCAGCAGTTGCCGCAACTTTGCCTGTGCCTATATTTCGCTTGTCACAAGGAGCAAGCAGATGTCCGAAGTTGTCCCCCCGCAAACGCATGTTGGCCACGTTCACCTGAAGGTTTCCGACCTTGAACGGTCCGTGGTCTTTTACTCGGATGTTTTGGGCTTCTCCGTCAAACAGCGCTATGGCGAGCGCGCCGCGTTTCTGGCGGCCGGTGACTATCACCACCACATCGGTCTGAACACATGGGAAAGCGCTGGCGGAATGCCCCCGCCGCGCGGTGCGACCGGGCTATATCACACGGCCTTTGTCTTTCCCGATCGGGCAAGCCTTGGGGCAGCGATCAAGCGTGTGATCCAAGCCGGCGTTCCCATCGACGGCGCGGCCGATCACGGTGTCAGCGAAGCGGTGTACTTGCGTGACCCGGACGGCAACGGGGTTGAGCTTTACCGCGACCGCCCCAAAGAGGAATGGCCGCACGACACGACCGGTTGCCTTGACATGACGAACTTGCCCCTCGATGTCGAAGCCTTGATCGCAGAAGCGAATTAAACGTCTGGACGTATGACCTATCTCTCCCTAGGTTCGGCGCGATCAGAGGGAGGGCATCATGGCGTCCGGAACCAACATTCGTACCTTTTTCAATGGCACATGGCACGACGGGGACATCCCGATCATGCGCGCGGCCGATCATGGCAGTTGGCTGGGCACTACAGTGTTTGACGGCGCCCGTTTCTTCGAAGGTGTAACGCCCGATCTGGACCTGCATTGCGCGCGCGCGAACCGCTCGGCCGAGGCGCTGATGATCACCCCTACCGTCACCACAAGCGACATGGTCGAGATGATCAAGGAAGGGCTTGAGGCCTATGCCGATGACACGGCCGTCTACATCCGCCCGATGTATTGGGCGCTGGATGGCGATGCCAGCGTTGTCGAGGCCAAGCTGGGCGCCACGGGCTTTGCCATCTGCCTAGAGGCGATCCCGATGCCCGCCGCCACCAAAACCACGACGCTAACGACATGCCGCTTTCGCCGCCCCGTTCTGGAAGATGCGGTCGTGAACGCCAAGGCCGGCTGTCTTTACCCCAACAACGCACGGATGCTGGCAGAGGCGCGTTCCAAGGGCTACGGAAACGCCCTTGTGACGGACGCCAACGGCAATGTCGCGGAAACCGCCACCGCCAACGTCTTTATGGTCCGCGACGGCGAAGTCTTTACGCCCATCCCCAACGGCACATTCCTTGCCGGGATCACCCGCTCGCGCCATATCAGCAACCTGCGCGCGGACGGCTTCAAGGTGCATGAAACCGTGCTTGGGTTTGACGACTTCCGTCAGGCCGATGAAGTCTTTTTGTCTGGCAACGCAACCAAGGTCACCCCGGTGACCGAATTTGACGGAACTAACTATCAGGTCGGACCGGTTACCAAACGCGTGCGTGAACTTTACTGGGACTGGGCGCTATCGGGAAACTAGGCATGCACCCGGCCTGCGGCGCCGCACTTCGCGTGAAATTGTCCGGGCAAGCTGACGCATGGGCACGGGAAATGATTGCCAGCGGCACGATCAGGCATCATGATCCCGCCGACCGGGAGGACCGTCATGCGTAAATTTCTTGTTGTTCTCGACGATAGCCGCGAATGCCTGAACGCAATGCGCTTTGCAGCAATGCGCGCAGCCCACACCGGCGGCGGCGTTGAAATCCTGTCCGTCATTCCACCAGATGAGTTTAACCACTGGATCGGCGTGGGCGACATCATGCGCGAAGAGGCGCGCGAGCGCATCAAGGCCCATTTTGAGGTTTACGCCAAATGGATGCGGGACAAACAGGGCGTCGATCCCGAACTGATCATCCGCGAAGGCGAGCCGGTGCCAGAGATTTTGGCGCAGGTTCGCGCCGACCCCGAGATCGGCGTTCTTGTTCTTGGCGCGGGATCGGACAAGAAGGGCCCCGGCCCCCTTGTCTCACAGATGTCACGCGCTTCGGGTGAGCTTCCGATCCCATTGACAATCGTTCCCGGCGATCTTTCCAAGGAACAGCTTGAAGCTATTACATAAAGGCCGATCAGGGGCCGGGCGGGCCCCGATGGCTTCAGTTTAGAATTCTTCTAATGCGTTGACACAAGGCCGCCCAATGCGCATATCAAGAGCCATGAGAGAGAGGGCTGAGCGATGTTCATCCAAACCGAATCGACACCAAACCCTGCCACGTTGAAATTCCTTCCCGGCCAAACCGTTCTTGGTGCTGGCACGGCGGACTTTCCTTCGGCTGACACGGCGGGCCCGTCACCGCTGGCCACGCGCATCTTCGGTGTCGAGGGCGTGACCGGCGTCTTCTTCGGAACCGATTTCGTGACCGTCACGAAACAGGAAGCCGTGCAGTGGGATCACATCAAGCCCGCGATCCTTGGCGCCATCATGGAACACTATCAGTCCGGCAGCCCGGTCATGGAAGGCGATCAGGAAGGCGGCGGCCACGCCGCGCATGACGGCCCGGATGAGGGCATCGTCAGCCAGATCAAGGAACTTCTGGACACAAGGGTTCGCCCCGCTGTTGCCCAGGATGGCGGCGACATCACCTTCCACGGGTTCGATCGCGGCATCGTCTATCTGCATATGCAGGGCGCCTGCGCTGGTTGCCCGTCATCGACGCTGACCCTGAAAATGGGCATCGAAAACCTTCTGCGCCACTACATTCCAGAGGTGGTAGAGGTGCGCCCCGTCGCCGCCTGACGCATGTCCTTGATCTTGGCCTTTGATACCAGCGCCGCTTATTGCGGCGCGGCGCTGCTTTCGGGCGCCAAGGTTATAGCTGCGCGCCATGACGAAATGGCCAAGGGGCAGGCCGAACATCTGGTTCCCATGCTGGAAGAGACGCTGAAGTCGGCCGGCGCCGACTGGAAGTCGCTCGATGCACTTGCCGTGGGCATCGGTCCGGGAAATTTCACCGGCATTCGCATATCCGTATCCACCGCGCGGGGCCTTGCCCTGTCGCTCGGGCTGCCAGCGCATGGCGTTTCGCTTCTTGAAGCACTGGCCGAGGGCACGCAGGGGCCGGTCCTTTCCTGTCTCGATGCCCGCCGCGATAGTGTCTTTGTGCAAGGATTTGGTGGCGCGGCGCCAAGCGCGCCCCAGCATCTGGAAATTGGTGAACTTCCCCCCGAACTGGCGACCCAAGGGCTTACCTGTATCGGTAGCGGCGCAGAGATGGTCGCCGATGTCCTTGGCGCGCAGGTTGCGCCCGCCGCGCATGCCCCGGCGGCTGCCATCGGTTTGACTGCGGCGCGCCGGGACGCCGCGAACGTGCCCCGCCCTGCCCCTTTGTACCTGCGGCCTGCAGATGCCAAACCCGCATCGGCCCAACCACCCACCTTGCTTGCATGACGCCCCAAAGAATGGCGCAGATCTATCGCGCGGCTTTTGCCGATGCGCGCCCGTGGACGCCGGATGAGCTTGCCGCGCTTTGTCAAAGCGCAGGGGCCATCACGGCCACAACGGCGCATGGGTTCGCGATCGGGCGCGTCACCCTTGATGAGGCAGAGCTGATCACCATCGCGGTTGAGCCCCAGGCGCAAGGGCGCGGCGAAGGTGCTGATCTCTTAGGCCAAATCACATCCGCCGCCACCCGCAAAGGTGCCCGCCTTCTCTTTCTTGAGGTCGCATCGGACAATACCGCCGCCCTTGCGATGTACCTGTCGCGAAATTTTGAACAAGTGGGGATTCGCGCCCGTTATTACCCCCGGCCAGAGGGAAAATCCGCCGATGCACTGGTTCTTCAAAAGCACTTGCGGGCAAGCTGACCCATCGCCAGCGGCCTTTTCCGCCCGCAAAGGGCAAAGCAATGAAACGATAGCGCAAAAACCTATTGACCCTCCCCGGCGGCTCCGTCCTTAATTGCGGATGATCCTTGGCGATCTGCCTGTAGAAACGGGGCGCGGCACAAAGCCTGATGCCCCGGCAACCTAAGAACCGGGAGAAACTCTATGACCCTGATGACCAAATTTTTTGGCGCTGCGGCCGCTATTGCGCTAAGCGCTGGCGCGGCACTTGCCGAACCGGGCCTCATCATCGACCTTGGCGGTAAATTCGACAAATCCTTCAACGAAGCTGCCTACAACGGCGCAAAGCGTTGGATCGACGAGACCGGCGGAAAATACAAAGAAACCGAGCTTCAGTCAGAAGCGCAGCGCGAACAGTCCATGCGCCGCATGGCCGAATCGGGCGCCAACCCTGTCGTCGTGCTGGGTTTTGCGAACGCATCGACGCTGGAAAAGGTTGCACCGGACTATCCGGACACAAAGTTCGCGATCGTGGACATGGTTGTAAACCAGCCGAACGTCGAATCGATCGTCTTTACTGAGCAGGAAGGTTCCTACCTTGTTGGCATGCTGGCTGGCATGGCATCGAAAACCGGCACAGTTTCCTTTGTCGGCGGTATGGACATCCCCCTGATCCGCCGTTTCGCCTGTGGCTTTGCGCAAGGCGTCAAAGCGGTTAACCCCAGCGCGAAGGTCATCGAGAACATGACCGGCACAACCCCTGCGGCCTGGAACGATCCGGTGAAGGGCGGCGAGATTACCCGCACCCAGATCAGCCAGGGCTCTGACGTTGTCTATGCTGCCGCTGGCGGCACCGGCGTTGGCGTGCTGCAGACAGCAGCCGACGAAGGCATCCTTTCGATCGGCGTGGACAGCAACCAGAACTATCTGCACCCTGGCAAGGTTCTGACCTCGATGATGAAGCGCGTGGACAACGCGGTTTACAACGTCTTCTCAAACGGCGTTGACGGTTTCGAGGGCGGCATCAAGGTGATGGATCTTGAAGCCAACGGCGTTGGCTATGCGCTGGACGAAAACAACGAAAAGCTGATCACACCTGAAATGAAGGCCGCTGTTGAAGCAGCCAAGGCTGGCATCATCGCTGGCGAAATCAAGGTGCATGACTACATGTCCGACGACAGCTGCCCCGTGGAGACGATGTAAGCCACATGGCAACGCAAAAGACAGAAGGGCGGCCCCACACGGCCGCCCTTTCCGCTGAACCCGCGATAGAGCTTGTTGGAATTTCCAAGGCATTTGGGCCGGTACAGGCCAACAAGGATATCTCTATCCGCGTGATGCCCGGAACCATCCACGGTATCATCGGGGAAAATGGCGCGGGAAAATCCACTCTCATGTCGATCCTCTACGGCTTTTACAAGGCCGATGCGGGCGAGGTGTTTATTCGCGGCCAGAAGACTGAAATTCCCGATAGTCAGGCCGCAATAGCCGCCGGTATCGGCATGGTGTTCCAGCACTTCAAACTGGTCGAAAATTTTTCGGTTCTCGAAAACGTGGTGCTTGGCGCTGAAAGCGGTGCGCGGCTTATGCCGTCGCTTTCCAAGGCGCGCAAACTGTTGATCGAACTGGCCCGCGAGTATGAGCTGAACGTTGATCCGGACGCCTTAATCGAAGACATCGGCGTCGGCATGCAGCAGCGCGTGGAAATTCTAAAGGCGCTTTACCGGCAAGCTGACATCCTGATCCTTGATGAACCCACCGGCGTTCTGACACCGGCCGAAGCTGACCACCTGTTCCGCATCCTTGAAGGGCTGAAGGCCCAGGGCAAGACGATCATTTTGATCACCCACAAGCTTCGCGAGATCATGGAAGTGACCGACACCGTCAGCGTCATGCGGCGCGGCGAGATGACGGCGACCGTCAAAACCGCCGAGACAAGCCCCGAGCAACTGGCCGAGCTTATGGTCGGGCGCAAGGTTCTGCTGCGCGTCGATAAAAAGCCCGCCCAGCCAGCGGCAACGGTTCTTGATGTTCAGAACCTTTCTGTAACGGACGAAGACGGTGTGCAGCGGCTCAAGGATATCTCTTTGAACGTTCGCGCCGGCGAAATTCTGGGCATTGCCGGCGTTGCGGGCAACGGCCAGTCAGAGCTTTTGAATGTCCTTGGCGGCATCATGCCCGGCACCGGCCGGGTCGAGCTGAACGGCGAAAGCATCGATCTTACGGGCAAGTTTTCGGACGGGCAGTCACGGCGCGAGCGCGGCATCGCCCACGTTCCCGAAGACCGCCAGCGGCTGGGCCTGATCATGGACTTTGCCGCTTGGGAAAACACGATCTTTGGCTATCACCACGATCCCGCCTATCAGCGTTCTTCCCTCTTCATGAACAATGACGCCATCCGCGCGGAAACCGCCCTTAAGATGCAGCGGTTCGATGTACGCCCGCCCGACCCACAGCTCAAAGCCAAAAGCTTTTCCGGCGGCAACCAGCAAAAGATCGTCCTTGCGCGTGAAATCGAACGCAACCCGGATCTGTTGCTGGTCGGCCAGCCGACACGCGGCGTCGACATCGGCGCGATCGAGTTCATTCACCAGCAGATCGTCGCGCTGCGCGATCAGGGCAAGGCGATCCTTCTGGTTTCGGTCGAACTGGATGAGATCATGTCCCTTTCAGACCGCATCGCGGTGATGTTCGATGGCCATATCATGGGCGAACGCCTGCCATCCGAAACGGACGAAAAAGAACTGGGCATGATGATGGCCGGTATGGGTGAAGGGGCCTGACGATGGACACTCTACCAAGATGGGCCGATGTCATTCTGATCCCGGTGATCAACCTGGTTCTGGCGCTTTTGGTGTCGGGACTGGTCGTCTTGTACATCGGTGAGAACCCGATCGAGGCCATCAAGATACTCTTGAACGGCGCCATCGGCTCGACCCGCGGGTGGGGCTATACGCTTTATTTCGCGACCAACTTCATCTTTACCGGACTGGCGGTTTCTATCGCCTTTCACGCGCGTCTATTCAACATTGGCGGCGAAGGTCAGGCCGCCATCGGCGGCCTTGGCGTTGCCTTGGTAAGCCTGTCGATCAACTGGCCGCACTGGGCCGTTGCCCTGCCCTTTGCCATCATCGGCGGCGCCGTCTTTGGCGCGGCATGGGCGGCGATACCTGCCTATCTGCAGGCCCGCCGTGGCAGCCACATCGTCATTACGACGATCATGTTCAACTTCATCGCCTCGGCGCTTTTGGTCTATCTTCTGGTCAACGTCATGAAGGTGCCCGGATCGATGGCGCCGGAAACGGCCGCGTTTCCCAAAGGCACCAACCTGCCGAACGCCTATCAGGTTCTGGGCTGGTTCGGCATTCCGTTCAACAAGTTCGCACCGCTCAACATCGCCTTTCTACTTGCACTGGTTTGCTGTGTTGGCGTCTGGGCGCTGATCTGGCGCACGCGCCTTGGCTATCAGCTGCGCGCCTACGGGCATTCCGAAAGCGCCGCTGTCTATGCTGGTATCTCACCTTTTCGGATCACCATGATCGCCATGTTGATCTCGGGCGGGCTTGCCGGTTTGATGGGTATCAACGCCGTCATGGGCGAGGCTGAGCGCCTTGTGATCGACAGCGTTCAGGGCGCTGGCTTTGTCGGAATTGCGGTCGCACTTATGGGCCGCTCGCACCCATTAGGAGTGTTTCTGGCGGCCGTCCTTTTCGGCATCCTGACACAAGGCGGCATCGAGCTTGAGTTCGAGATACCCGCCGTCAGCCGCGAGATGATCCTGGTGATCCAGGCCCTTGTCATCCTCTTTACCGGTGCTCTTGAAAACATGGTACGCGCGCCCGTCGAACGCCTCTTTCAGCGCCGTAAGAAAAGGTCGTCGTAATGGACTATCAGGTCATCCTTCAGATCCTCGACAGTACGCTGCGCCTTGCAACGCCGCTTTTGCTGGCTTGTCTTGCGGGTCTGTTCAGTGAGCGCGCGGGCATCTTCGACATCGGCCTTGAGGGCAAGATGCTGATAGCAGCGTTCTTTTCTGCCGCAATCGCAGCAACAACCGGTTCGGTCTGGATCGGCCTTTTTGCCGGCATATCGGCCTCTGTCGCGCTTGCGATGCTGCACGGCCTTGCCTCGATCACCTTCCGCGGGGATCAGCTTATTTCGGGCGTGGCGATAAACTTTCTGGCTGCGGGCCTGACTGTTCTGATCTCTGAGGACTGGTTCCAGCAGGGCGGGCGCACGCCGCAACTGGCCGGCGCGGCGCGTTTCAATCCCATCGATCTGCCTTTTGCCGACACCTTCAGCGTGGTTCCAATTCTCGGCCCGATCTACAAAGAGGTCATCTCAGGTCACACCATCTTGGTCTATGCCGCGCTTCTGGCCGTTCCGCTAACCTGGTACGTCCTGTTCAGAACCCGCTTTGGCCTGCGCCTGCGCGCGGTCGGCGAAAACCCCGGGGCGGTCGACACAGCCGGCATATCCGTCACGCGCCTGCGCTATACGGCGGTTGTGATCTGCGGCATCCTTTGCGGGCTGGCGGGTGCCTATCTTGCCACCGGCTTTGCCGCCGGGTTCGTCAAGGAAATGTCAGCCGGGCGAGGGTTCATCGCCCTTGCCGCGCTCATCTTTGCCAAGTGGCGGCCCTGGCAGGCCTTGGGCGCAACCCTTCTGTTCGGACTTCTGGATGCGCTTGGCACCCGCTATCAGAACATCGAGGTTATCGGCTTTAACGTGCCGGTTCAGTTCATGCAGGCGCTGCCCTATATCCTGACCGTCGTTATTCTGGCCGGCTTTGTGGGCAAGGCAATTCCGCCGCGCGCAGGCGGCGCGCCCTACGTCAAGGAACGCTGACCGGGTCAGCCCTGATAGATCACCTCAAAGCCGCCAAAGATCATTCTTTGTCCGTCGAATGGCATATCTTCAGGCTTCATGTAGTTGGCAAGGCGTGCATCCTGCATCGCACCTTCCATACCCTTGTCGCGAACTTCGCGCGAAGGCCAGATAATCCATGAAAAGACAACCGCTTCGCCGTCTTTCTTTTTCACCGCCATTGGAAAGGAAGTCACCTTTCCGTCCGGAATATCGTCGCCTGTCCGTCGTCATATAATATGGGACATCAGAGCGGCTTGAGCATTGGAGGCTCTGGCTCGATTGTGTGATTGATTATGCTGCTTGTTTTTGGTGTTGCAAGCGGCGTTGTTGCATTGTCCGTTTCTTGATCCTTTCCCT
>JASBUI010000008.1 GCA_030148005.1 Paracoccaceae bacterium
TTGCCCGCGCTGAAGATCACATCGTTGTTCTGGCTGAGGGTGTTGCCACAGTTCTCGGCCATCGTGCGCCCGTTGGCGGTGATCGCATCCGGATGCGGCAAAAGCCCGGCCTTCAGCAACTCGCCAATCACCGCCGGCACGCCGCCGGCATGGTGATAATCCTCGCCCAGATACTCGCCCGCCGGCTGCAGGTTCACCAGCAAAGGCACCTTGTGGCCAAGCCCCTGCCAGTCGTCATTGTCCAGCTTTACGCCCAGATGCCGCGCGATGCCGTTCAGGTGGATCGGCGCATTGGTGGACCCACCGATGGCCGAGTTAATGACAATCGCGTTCTCAAAAGCCTCGCGCGTCATGATCTGCGATGGTTTGAGGTCCTCATGCACCATCTCGACGATGCGCTTGCCTGTCTCATAGCTGATCTGCCCGCGCTCGCGGTAAGGGGCGGGGATGGCCGCACTGCCCGGAAGCTGCATGCCCAAAGCCTCGGCCAGAGAGTTCATCGTCGTCGCCGTGCCCATCGTGTTGCAATAGCCGACCGATGGCGCGGAAGAGGCCACAAGCTCCATAAAGCCTTCGTCGTCGATCTCGCCCGCGGCCAGCATCTCACGCGCTTTCCAGACGATCGTTCCCGACCCGGTGCGCTTGCCCCGGAACCAACCGTTCAGCATCGGGCCAACCGACAATGCGATGGCGGGGATGTTGACGGTGGCGGCCGCCATCAAAAGCGCAGGGGTTGTCTTGTCACAGCCGATATTCAGAACAACGCCGTCCAGCGGATAGCCATAAAGCGTCTCGACCAGTGACAGATAGGCCAGATTGCGATCCAGCATCGCGGTTGGCCGCTTGCCGGTTTCCTGAATGGGGTGCACAGGTACCTCAATCACCGTGCCGCCCATCGCGATCACCCCGTCGCGCACCCGCTTGGACAGCTCGATATGGTGGCGGTTGCAGGGCGAAAGATCGCTTCCTGTCTGGGCAATCCCGATGATCGGCTTGCCAGACTGAAGCTCTTCGCGCGTCAGGCCATAGTTGAGGTACCGCTCAAGGTAAAGCGCGGTCATCTCGGGGTTCTCAGGGTTGTTGAACCACTGTTGAGATCGAAGTTTTGTTTTGTTTGTCATTGGTTTATTCCTTAAACCTTATCCTGACCAGCCGCCGTCTATGATATGCGGCTGCCCGGTTGTAAACGCGCTTTCGTCCGACGCCAGATAGACCACCAGCGCGGCAATCTCTTCGGCCTTGGCAATCCGTCCCATGGGCTGGCGCGCGACAAAGGCCTTCATCGCCGCCTCGTAGTCCCCGGTGGCCTTCAGCCGCTCGTGCAGCGATGGGCTTTCGACCGTGCCGGGGCAGATACAGTTGCAGCGCACGCCTTGGGTAATCGTGTCGACCGCGACCGATTTGGTCAGCCCGATCACCGCCGCTTTGGTCGTTCCATAGATGAACCGGTTCGGCGCGCCGATAACGGATGAACAGGCCGACGACATGTTGATAATCGATCCTTGCCCGCGCTCCAGCATCCCCGGCAGGGCGGCGCGGATCGTACGGAACATCGAGCGGACGTTCAGGTCAAAGGCGAAATCCCATTCCTCGTCCTTGGCATCGATTATCGTGCCGTGATGCACAAAGCCCGCGCAATTGAAAAGAACGTCGGGCTTGGCCTGCGCGACCCCTTCCTTGACTGAAGCGTCCGAGCGTACGTCCATCTCAAACACCTGCAGGTTTGCCGGCGCCTCTTCCTTGAGCGCCGCAAGCGCCTCTGCGTTGACATCTGTTGCAAAGACATCCGCGCCCTCATGGGCCATGGCCAATGCGCTTGCCCGGCCAATCCCTTGACCAGCCGCTGAAACAAGCGCACGCTTTCCACTTAACCTTCCGCTCATAACACATTGCCTTTCATCATGAAAAATCCAATTGCACTTTCATTGACCGCGTCCTGTCCGCGGCCAGATCAAAAGCCTTGTTCGCCTCGCGAAAGCCGAAAGTTGCACTGAGCAATGGCGCAAGATTCAACTGCCCCTCATTGATCATTGCAACGGCTTGCGCAAATTCTTTGTGGAAGCGAAAGGCGCCGCGCATCTCGATCTCGCGCGCGGCGATGGCCGTCAGCGGCACCTCGGCAGTGCCGCCCAGTCCCAGCTGCACCAGCACAGCTTGGGGTCGCAAAACCTCTAGCCCCGACAGAACCGCATCCGCACTTCCCGATGCCTCGATCATGACATCGAACGATCCCTTGTCCTTGGCGTATTTCTTAGCCCAATCAGAGGTTTGCTGCGCATTTATCATGTGATCCGCGCCAAGCGTTTCGGCGACCTTTAGGACCGGATCGAGGATATCGACCGCCGTGATCTTTGCCGCGCCCTTGGCACGAGCAACGAGCACAGCCAGCGCGCCAATCGGGCCGCACCCGGTGATCAGGACCGATTTCCCCGCAACTGACCCCGCACGCTCAAAGGCATGCAAGACCACGGCGAGTGGTTCGGCAAACGGTGCCATTTGCGGCATGACATCCCTTGAAATCGGGTGGCACTGGGCCGCATCAACGGCCAGCTCCTGCCGGAAAGCGCCCTGTATATGCGGCATCGGCATTGCGCTTCCGTAAAAGCGCATATCAAGGCAATGGTTGAACTTTTCCGCGCGGCAGTACCTGCATTTCCCGCAGGGCCGACTGGGCGAGACAGCAACGCGATCCCCGGTCTTCAGATTGGTTGCGACCCCGTCCAAAGCAGGGCCGACTTGGGTGATCACGCCCGAAATTTCATGGCCCAGGATCATCGGCTCACGCAGCCGAACCGCGCCAAAGCCCCCATGCAGGAAATAGTGCAGGTCCGAGCCGCAGATCCCGCCAAACTCGATCCTTACGCGAACCTCTCCATCGCGCAAGCCTTTGAAATCACGCTCTTCTATGCGTAAATCCTTGGCGGCGTGGATCACGACGGCCTGCATGAATTCCTCCGGAAATGACCAGCAAATCGGCTGATTCATAAAAGGCCTAGTCGAAAGCTTTGGTAATTACTAGGGTGCCTTGAAGGTGAAATTTTCGGCCCCGTGTTTTGGCCGAGGCGCCGGGTACATGCGATTTTCCACACCTTAGGAGACGGGATGAAAAAGCCAGCGATTGCCTTTCTTGGGACCGGGCTGATGGGCGCGCGGATGGTGCGAAACCTGCTTGCCTCGGGCTATGAGGTGACGGTCTGGAACCGCACCATTTCGAAGGCGCAAGCGCTGGAAGCTGCGGGCGCGGCGGTGGCGCTTGATCCCGCAAGTGCCCTTGGCGGCGCAGAGGTCGTGATCACCATGCTCAGCGACGGCGCGGCGACCGGCGCCATGATCGAAAACGCGCAGCTTACGGCGGCTCTGGCCCCCGGCGCGATCTGGCTTGATATGAGTTCGATCAAACCTGATGAGGCGCGCGCCCAGTCGGCGCATCTTGCAAACCTCGGCTTTGCCCATCTCGATGCGCCCGTCTCTGGCGGCACCAAGGGGGCAGAGGCCGGAACGCTTGCGATCATGGTTGGCGGCAAGCCTGATGTCTTTGATCGCGCCCTGCCGGTTCTTCAGGCAATGGGCCGTCCGGTTCTGGTCGGGCCATCGGGGTCGGGCCAACTGGCCAAACTGGCAAATCAGGCGATCGTTGCGGTCACAATCGCCGCCGTGGCCGAAGCCACGCTGCTTTTGGAAAAGGGCGGCGCCGATCCTGCCGCCGTGCGCGATGCCCTGCGCGGCGGCTTTGCCGATTCCGTCATCCTTCAGCAGCACGGCGCGCGTATGTCAGAGCGCAATTTCGTTCCGGGCGGGCTTTCAAAGTTTCAGCTCAAAGATCTCGACAACCTGCTGCAAGAGGCAGGCAAATCAGATCTTGAACTTCCCGTCGCCCAGCAGACCCGCGACCGCTTTGCCGCGTTTTGTAGTGAAATGGGCGGCGGCGACATGGACCATTCGGGCCTCTTTCTTGAACTTTTAAAGCGAAATGGACTTGAGCAATGAAAATTCTGATCCTTGGCGGCGGCGGCATGGTTGGCCAAAAGCTTGCCCATCACCTTCTGGCCCAAGGCCTGAACGGGCAGAAAGACCTTCACATCATCAGCCACGACATTGGATTTCCTCCGAATGCCGCACCCGTCACCGATGCCCGGACCGGCAATCTTGCCGACCCCGGCGTGCCACAGGCTCTGGCGGGCGAACGTCCGGATGTGATCTTTCACCTCGCCTCGATCGTGTCGGGCGAGGCCGAGACCAACTTTGATCTTGGCTGGAACGTGAACATGCACCCGACATGGGCCCTGTTGGAGGCTCTGCGTGCCCAGCATGAGGCCAGCGGCGGCACCTACCGGCCGCGCCTAGTCTTCACCTCCTCCATCGCCGTCTTCGGCGGCCCGTACCCCGACAAGATTTCGGATGACTTTCTGTCGGCGCCGCAAACCTCTTACGGCGCGCAAAAGACAATCTGCGAGGCGATGATCAGCGATTTCAGCCGAAAGGGGTTTGTCGATGGCCTGTCGATCCGCCTGCCAACCATTTGCGTGCGCCCCGGCAAGGCCAACCTTGCCGCATCCTCGTTCTTTTCGGGCATCATCCGCGAGCCGCTGAACGGCAAGCCGGCGATCCTGCCTGTGCCCGACGATGTGCGCCACTGGCATGCCTCGCCGCGTTCTGCCGTGGGTTTTCTGACCCATGCGGCCGGGCTGGACACCAACGCCTTGCAGGGCCGCCGCGCGCTGAACCTCCCCGGTGTCAGCTGCACCGTGGCCGAGCAGATTGAGGCGCTGCGCGATGTCGCCGGCAACGATGCCGTCGCGCTGATCGAGCGTCGGCCCGATCCGGCAATCCAGAAAATCGTGTCAGGCTGGCCGCGCGATTTCGCGCCGCAAAGGGCGCTTGATCTGGGCTTTCGCGCCGACGCCGATTTCCGCTCGATCGTGCAGGTTTACATCGATGATGACTTAAGCGCCGCCTAGATGAAGTTGCGCTTCATGTGCTCGTGGATCGCCTTGCGGCAACGCTCTTCGTCGCGGTCAAGGGCGGCGTCAAGGATCGCCTGATGTTCGGTGATGATGGCGTGGAAATAGTTGCTTCCAAAGTCGCGCTCTTGCGCCACCATCTGCTGGCGGAACTGGTCATAAATGTTGCGGTAGGTGCCCCGCAAAAGCGGTGACTGGCAGGCGGAAATCAACGTGTCGTGAAATTCCCATTCTGCCGCACTCCACAGGGGCAGATAGGCCTCAAGCTCGCCGTTCTTGGCGATCGTCGTCTCGATATGGCTAAGCTTGTGATGCGCCGCCGATAGCTGCGCCTCCCACATGATGTCGCCATTGCGGATCGAAAGGCTCGCGCCTTCCTGCTCCAGAAGGATACGAAAGCGCGCAACGTCATGGCGCTTTTCGGGTGAGGTTTCCTGCGCGCGAAATCCGCGTTGTTCCTCGAAACTGACAAGACCAACGGTCGAGAGCCGCAAAAGAACGTCACGAATCGTATTGGCCGAACAGCCGTAGGTGACGCGCAACTCTTCCGCTTTCAGCTTTTCGCCGGGCGTGAACCCGGCCGTGATCAGCCGCTGATGCAGATCGCGATAGATTTCCGGCGTGTCGGTCTTTTCGATGGAAACGGTCATTTACTCAGCTTTTCGTGTTGCGGCGGCTTTCTGTCTACGACTGCAAAATCGAGAATTCAATAAAATTTCAAGATTTTAAAAAAAATCAAGTTTATGTTGGCAGCCGTATTCAGGATTGCTACGCTTTAGAGGCTTGGCGCAAGAGAGGTCGGATTGACCCGGGCGCCATCCAAGTTTCAAACCGTCTGGGAGGACATCATGAACATTTTCACGAAGGCGGCTCTAGCCGCTGGGGCAAGTGCGCTTTTGGCGACTTCGGCATATGCCGCAAGCCATGAGCAGGTCACCAAGCTTAGAATTCAGACCCACTATGCGCCCGAAACGGTATCGGGCAAGCTGGCCGCGCAATACGTCGATGATATTCAGACAATGTCCAACGGCGGCATTCAGGTCGAGATGTTCTACAGCTCATCCGTCGTCAAATCGGTGGAAACCTTTGACGCGGCCGCAACCGGCATTCTGGACTGCGACATGACCGGCGGTGGATACCAGACCGGTAAGAACAGCGCCTTCCAGTTTGTTGGCGACATCATGGGCGGCTATGAAACGCCCTACCAACAGCTGTCCTGGCTGTACTACGGCGGCGGCATGGATGCGGCCGAAAAGCTGTACAACAAATACGGAATGGAGCTGATTGGCTGGTGGGTCTACGGACAGGAAAGCTTTGCCTCGTCCAAGCCGATCGCCAAGGTTGCAGACTTCAAGGACTGGAAATTCCGCTCGCCCCCGGGCATGGAAACCAAGATCTTTGAAAAGCTGGGCGCCAAGCCCATCGTGATGGATTTTACCGAGATCTTCACCGCGCTTGAAACCGGCATCATCGACGGAGCCGACGCATCGGGTCTGGCAAACAACGTCGGTCTGGGCCTTTATGATCTGGTGAAATACGCCAACTATCCCGGCTTTCACTCGATGCCGTCCGATCACCTTGCCTGTAACAAGACCAAATGGGATGCGATGCCAGAGGCGCACAAGCGCATCATGAAGGTCGGCATGGAAGCTTTGGCGCTGCGCACCGCACTGACGTTCGAGAAAAAGAACGCCGAAGCCGCCGCGATGCTGCGCAAGCAGGGGGTGACCCTGTCGCAGTGGTCGGCCGAAGAGCTTCAGAAATTCCGCGATGCAGCCCAGGCAACCTGGCCCGAGTTCGCCGATACGCCCGAAGCCAAGGCGCTGGTGGAATCCCATCTTGCCTATCTCGACCAGCTTGGTCTGGTGTCGAAATAGCATAATTGCTTACCTCTGGGGCGGCCTGTAGTGGGCCGCCTCGCCCGAATGTCTTTCCTGAAATTGCGAGGAAGCCATGGTCGAACATGAGCGTACCGGCTGGGTAGATGCCTTTACTTGGCGGTTCAGCCGTCTGGCAATGATCCTGCCCGCGGTGATCGTGGCCATCATGTTCTACGAAGTTGTCATGCGCTATGTCTTTGAGCGCCCGACGCTTTGGGTCAACGAGGCATCGCTTTGGCTGGGCGGGATGGTCTATCTTTTCTCGGGCCTCTACGCCATGCAACAGCGTAGCCACATTCGCATTTTCATACTCTACGACATCGCACCGCTGAAGGTGCGGCGCTTTTTTGATATCCTGTCCACGCTTTGCATCATCCTTTTCTGCCTTGCCGTCATCTACGGCGGCTTTGGCGAGGCTTATGCCAAGCTGATGCGCTGGGAAAAGTTCGGAACCGCTTGGGATCCGCCCATCCCCGCCACCATGAAACCGCTGATCCTGATCACGCTTTCCTTTGTCACCATTCAGGCCGTTTCCAACCTGATCAACGACTGGAACCGCCCGCCAGAGCATCTTGATATCACCGATGAGACGGATCTGGACATCGAAGAGATCAAGCGCGCACAGGCCAAGATGGGTGATCAGATCGAGAACCCGCTTGCCAAGATCAAGTCCCGAAAACCCTAAGCTTTGGCCAACCGCCCCAGACCCCTGAAGAGCAATAACGAAAGAGACACGCGCAATGGACATCGGCACAATCTCACTGGTCCTGCTGATTGGCATGCTCGCGCTTTTGGCGATCGGAATGCCTTTGGGGTTCGCTTCGGGCTTTCTGGCCGTTCTTGTCATGGTCATGAAGTTCGAACCGGCGCTTCTGACCAATCCTTTCACCTTCGGCGACGGCATTCTGACAAGCAACTTCGGAACCGGCCCGCTGAACATTCTGGCCCAGCGAATGTACGGTCTGACGACCGATTACGTGCTGATATCGGTGCCCTTGTTCATCCTGATGGCCACGCTTCTGGAACGCTCTGGCATTGCCCGCGATATGTATTCATCGCTGTCGGTCTGGCTGAACCGCACGCGCGGCGGCATTGCCATCGTCACGTCGCTGATGGCTGTCGTCATGGCGGCCATGTCGGGCATCATCGGCGGTGAGGTTGTCCTGTTGGGCCTGATCGCTTTGCCGCAGATGCTGCGCCTGGGTTATGACCAGAACCTTGCCATCGGCACGATCTGCGCCAGCGGAAGCCTTGGCACGATGATCCCGCCTTCGATCGTGCTGATCTTCTACGGGCTGATCACCGAAACCTCGATCCAGGCTCTCTTTAAGGGCGCCTTTGTTCCGGGCTTTATTCTGGCCAGCTGCTATATCATCTACATCATCATCCGCACCCAGCTGAACCCCTCGCTTGCGCCGCTGCCCGAACCGTCCGAAGACGATTTGACCGGGCATGACAAGCTGATCTACGGCACAGCGCTTTTGTCGATGATCGCGATCCTCTTTTACGCAATCACGCTGGTGCGCGCGGGTTTTCTGATCTTCTTTGATAGGGTGACGCCGGACACATCGATGCTGACCTCGGGCCAGATGATGACGCGCGGCATACTCATAGCGATCCTGCTGGCCTATCTTATCGTCGTGATAAAACCGCGGCGCGTCTATGAAGCGTGGCAAGTGGGCAAGGGCCTTGTGGCCCCGCTTTTGGTCGTGGGTGTTGTTCTGGGCTCTATCTATGGCGGGATCACCGGCATCACGGAAGCGGCCGGCATGGGCACGATCGCGGTTCTGGTGATGATCATCCTGCGCCGAGAGTTCAGCCTTCAGCTTGTCCGCGAGGCGCTGATGCGCACGTTCAAGTCGACCGGAACGATCATCTGGGTGACCTTTGGCGCGACCGCGCTGGCGGGCGCCTACACGATTGCGGGCGGGCCGACCTATGTCGCCAACCTGATCGTCGGGTATGATCTTCCGACCTTGGGCGTTCTGTCGGTAATGATGCTCATCTTTCTTTTTCTGGGGGCCTTC
Organism: Paracoccaceae bacterium; assembly: GCA_030148005.1. Lineage (GTDB taxonomy): Bacteria > Pseudomonadota > Alphaproteobacteria > Rhodobacterales > Rhodobacteraceae > JASBSV01. Next base: position 8,869 of record JASBUI010000008.1, read on the forward strand.
ATGGACTGGGTCGGCATCGTCCTTTTGGTCATGCCGGTCTTTTTGCCCATCGTCCTGAAACTTCCCATTGATGAGATCGGCGTCTTCAGCCCGCTGGTGAACGATCCGCGCTTTCTAAGCGTCTGGTTCGGCATTCTCTTTACGGTCAACATGCAGGTCAGCTTTCTGTCGCCGCCCTTTGGGCCTGCCGCCTTCTACCTCAAATCCGTCGCGCCGCCGCATATCTCGCTGCCCGACATCTTCCGCGGCTTTCTGCCGTTCATTTGCATCCAGATCTTTGTGCTTATGCTGATCCTGTTCTTTCCTGAATTAACGATGTTCTTCCGCTAGGGGCGCACCTTGCCCAAGCTATTCAATCTTCGGTTCCTGCCGGTGCGGCCTATGGCTTGGCAACGGCAGGGCCGCGCAAAAGCGCCCATGGGGCGCCCTAACTTAGACGACTGTGCCGGGATCGGCCCGTGATCCCCAAAGGTACTTGAGGACGCCATGAAAGACTTTATTCGACTTGATCGCGACGACAATGTCGTCACCGCCACCCATGCGCTTGAGGCCGGGTGCAAGGTTGAAAAGGTGACAACGCAGGGCCTGATCCCTTCGGGTCACAAACTTGCCACCTGCGCGGTTCCAAAGGGCGGGGCGCTTCGCAAATACGCCCAGATCATCGGCTTTGCCCGCGAAGACATCGCGCCCGGCGCCCATGTCCACACCCATAACGTCGAGTTCAAGGCGACCGACGCACGTTATGAATACGCCACCGATTTGCGCCCGGTGGACAGGGTTACCCCCGGCCAAGAGGACAGCTTCTTAGGGTACCGGCGCGACAATGGCGCGGTTGGCACGCGCAACTATATCGCCATCGTTACATCCGTGAACTGCTCGGCCACCGCCGCGCGGCGCATTGCCGATGCTTTTGGACCGGGTGAGCTGGCCGAGTATCCCAACGTCGACGGCGTTGTTGCGTTTGTTCACGGCACCGGCTGCGGCATGGCCGGTGATGGCGAGGGCTTTGAAGCCCTGCAGCGCGTGATGTGGGGCTATGCGCGCCATCCAAACCACGCCGGAGTTCTGATGGTCGGCCTTGGCTGCGAGATGAACCAGATCGCCTGGCTTCTCGAAGCCTACGGCCTTAGGCAATCGCCGACTTTTCAGGTGATGAACATCCAGAACGTCGCCGGTCTTCAGCGCACGATCGATCTGGGCATTGCCAAGGTCCGCGCCATGCTTCCCATCGCCAACAAGGCCCGGCGCGAACCTTGCCCGGCTTCCGAGTTGAAGGTGGCGCTGCAATGCGGCGGCTCGGACGCTTGGTCGGGGATCACCGCGAACCCGGCGCTGGGATATGCCTGTGATCTTCTGGTGGCACAGGGCGGTACCGGCGTTCTGGCCGAAACGCCCGAAATTTACGGGGCCGAGCACCTTTTGACCCGCCGCGCCATCGATGTGCCGACCGGCGAACGCCTTGTCGGTCTGATCCGCTGGTGGGAAGATTACACCGCCCGCAACAAGGGAACGATGGATAACAACCCAAGCCCCGGCAACAAGAAGGGCGGGCTGACAACCATCCTTGAAAAGTCTTTGGGCGCCGCGGCAAAGGGCGGCACAACCCCGCTGACGGCAGTTTACAAATATGCCGAGCCGATCGGCAGCCCCGGCTTCACCTTCATGGACAGCCCGGGCTACGATCCCGCCAGCGTCACTGGCCAGATCGCGGGCGGTTGCAACATCGTTGTCTTCACCACGGGCCGTGGATCGGCCTTTGGATCCAAGCCCGCGCCGACCATCAAGGTCGCCACCAACACCGAAATGTTCCAGCGCATGACCGAGGATATGGACATAAACGCAGGCGACATGCTGACCGGTGGCATCTCTCTGCAAGACAAGGGCCGCGAGATTTATCAGATGATCCTGCGCGTGGCCTCTGGCGAGATGTCCAAATCCGAGGCGCAGGGGCTTGGCGACTATGAATTTGTTCCCTGGCAGATAGGGGCAGTGATGTGACCGCCCCAAACGGCCAGAACCTGCGCGCCGCCGCGCGTTCCAACCTCAAGGAGCCTCTTTCAGATGAGCACTGACAAACCAAGGATCGGTTTTATCGGCCTCGGCATGATGGGTTCGGCGATGGTCACGCGGCTTCAGGCCTGCGGCTATCCGATGACCGTCGTCGCCAATCGCTCGCGCGCCAATGTTGACGCGGCCGTGGCGCGGGGCGCGGCCGAGGTTTCGACCGCGCGCGATCTGGCCGCGGCCAGCGACATCGTGATGCTTTGCATGGATACATCCGCCAATGTCGAAGCGCGCATGCGCGGCAAAGACGGCGCAATCGCGGGCCTGCAAAAAGGCGCTGTGGTCATTGATTTTGGAACCTCGCTGCCCGGATCAACAAAAGAGCTGGGCGCGCAGGTGGCAGAGGCGGGCGGCGCGATGCTGGATGCGCCGCTGGGGCGCACGCCGGCACATGCGCTGGAGGGTCAGCTTAACATCATGGCCTCGGGCGATAGACCCACGTTTGACCGTGTGCGCGTGGTCCTTGGTGATCTGGGCGAGAACGTCTTTCACCTAGGCGATCTGGGCGCAGGCCACACGATCAAGCTGATCAACAACTTCTACGCCATGACCAAGGCCAACGCGATGGCCGAAGCCTTTGCCATGGCCGATGTCGCCGGGGTTGAACGCCGCGCGCTATATGACGTGATGGCCGCCGGTCCGCTGCATTCGGGGATGATGGATTTCATCAAGGCTTATGGCATCGACGGCAATCCCAACATGCTGAGCTTTGCCATCAAGAATGCGCGAAAGGACGTGGACTATTACGCACAAATGGCAAATGGCCTTGGCGCCCGATCGATCATGTCCAGATGCGCGCATGAGGCTTTGGGTACCGCCATCGACGAGGGCCGGGGCGATGACATGATCGCCCAGATGGTCGACTTCTACGCGGCGCGTTTCAGGTCCTAAGTTCCAGACATGCCAGCCGTCGCAATCAAAGCAACTCAGGACAGGGCCAAACTTGGCATCGCGATGATGCTTCTGGCCTATTTCTTCTTTGCGATGATCGACACGTCGGTCAAATGGCTGGTGCTGGCGGGCCTTCATGCCTTTCAGCTTTCGTTCATGCGCTATGCGGGCCATTTCGCGATTTCGCTGATTGCGATCGGGCGGGGCGGTGTCAGCCTTGAAAGGTTTCAGACAGCAAGGGCAGGGGTCGTTCTATTGCGCTCGGCGCTTCTGGTCTCATCGACACTCTTTAACTTCATCGCCCTGAACTACCTGTCACTGACCGTTACGTCGGCGATCATGTTCTCGGCCCCGATTATCGTGTGCGCATTGTCCGTGCCGCTTTTGGGCGAAAAGGTCGGCCCCTGGCGCTGGTTCGCCATTGCCCTTGGTTTCAGCGGCGTTCTTGTGGTGATGCGTCCCTTTGGCGATGGTTTTCACTGGGCCGAAATACTAAGCGCCTACAACGCCTTTGCTCTTGCGCTTTATTCAATCCTGACGCGCCAGCTTTCGGGCGTTGTTGCCGCTGAAACGATGCAGTTTTACACCGGGGCGCTTGGAACCATCGTTCTGCTGCCCTTTGCGATCATGACATGGTCAATGCCCGCATCCACTCTGGATTGGTCCCTTATGATCCTTCTGGGTGTCTGGGGCTGGTGCGGGCATGAGCTTTTGACCCGCGCACATGGCTTTGCGCCCGCCAATACGCTGATGCCCTTCACCTATTCTTTCATGATCTACCTGACAATCGCCAGTTTTCTGGTATTCAGCAACATTCCGGACCAATGGACCATCCTCGGCGCCATGATCGTTGTCGTCTCCGGGCTTATCATCTGGGCCCGAGAGGGCCGCAAGGAGGCTGAGACATGAGCGCGCTAAGATTTGCCGCCATCGGAGAGGCTATGGTCGAGCTGTCGCTGGATGGGCTTCAGGCGACAACCGCGCAGATCGGCGTGGCGGGCGATACGCTGAACACGGCCATCTACCTAAAGCGCCTTGCGCCGCAGATCAGTGTCTCTTTCGTCACCTGCCTTGGCGAGGATGCACTTTCAGACCGGATAAACGCCGCCATCCAGCGAGAGTGCATTGAAACCGATCTGGTGGGGCGTGTCCCGGGCCGAAGCGCGGGCCTTTATGCCATCACCACGGATGACAAGGGTGAGCGATCGTTCTCTTACTGGCGGGAACGTTCTGCCGCGCGCAAGCTTTTTGACGGCCCCGCGCCCTACCTTGAAAGCCTGTCGGGTTTTGACGTCATCTACCTTTCGGCAATCACGCTGGCCATTCTCGCCCCACGCGCGCGCGCCCATTTGCGCGCCTGGCTGGAAGAGTACCGCACGCGCGGCGGGCAGATCGCATTTGACAGCAACTACCGCCCGGCGCTTTGGGCCGATGGCGAAACCGCAAGGCGCGAGATTTCCGCCCTGTGGGAACTGACGGACATCGCCTTGCCCAGCTTTGATGATGAAAGCGCGCTTTTTGGCGATCCGGATCCGGCTTCGGTGATCGCCCGGCTTGGGCAGGCCGGCTGCAGGACAGGCGCGCTTAAATGCGGACCCTCGGGGCCACTTGCTCTTGATGGCACGGCCGCCGGCATCACCTTCGCCCCGGCCACGCGCGTGATCGATTCAACCGCCGCAGGCGACAGTTTCAACGCAGGGTACCTTGCCGCGCTCCTTGCCGGGCAAAGCCATAACGACTGTCTGATGGCCGGTCACAACCTTGCGGTTGAGGTTCTGGGCGTCAAAGGCGCCATCCTTCCTGCCAGAGGTTGACGCCTCATGCGCGCGCTAGCTGCCAGAGGTTTCCAGACGGTAGGCGCGCCGTGCAGCACCAGTGCTAAGATCCTTTGCAATCCGGACGGCATCCGCCGGTCCAAAGATGCCGCGGCCCATTTGCCGGGCAAGATGTTCGGCCACGCCAAGGCGCCAGACGTCGTGGCGCGCCGGGATCGACATAAAGGCCCGCGTGTCATCGTTAAAGCCTGCAAGGTTCTGGTAACCGGCCGTTTCAACGACCTGATCGAAATACCGCGCGATACCGGCCAGACTGTCGTGGAACCACCAAGGCGGGCCGATCAAAAGGCAAGGCCAGTGCCCCGCCATCGGCGCCAGTTCACGCGCATAGGTCGTCTCATCAAGGGTAAAGGCAATAAGGGTGAACCTATGGTCGTTGCCCACGCGGTTCAAAAGCGGCTCAAGCCCCGGGGACCAGCGCGTGGCAAGCGGGATATCGGCGCCCATGTCGGGGCCGAAACGGTCGTAGATGCCGCTGTTGGTGTTGCGCCGCGCGCCCGCGTGCAACTGCATCACAAGCCCGTCTTCAACCGACATCTGCGCCATCTCGGTCAGCATATGGCCATAAAAGACGCGGGCCTCGTCTCGGGCAAGGGCCCCTTCAAGGCCGCGCGCGTAAAGTGCGGCTGCCTTGGCGGGGTCAAGCCAGTATGTCTCTGGCGCCTCAATGGCGTGATCGCTGGCCGTCGCGCCCGCGGCGCGAAACGCAGCCCGGCGCGCGCGCAAGGCCGACAGATAGTCGTCAAAACTGTTTGGATCACCGCCTGCGCCCGACACCATGGTGCGCACATCGCGGGTAAAGTTCGCGCCCATGGGATCAAGCACCCCATCGGGACGAAAGGTTGGAATGATGCGGCCAGGCCAGCCGCTTGCAGCGATCTGGCGGTGCGCGGCCAGATCATCGCCCGCAGCATCCGTCGTTGCCAGCACCTCGATCCCAAAGCGTTCATAAAGCGCGCGGGGGCGAAACTCTGGCGTGCCAAGCGCAGCTTCGATGGTGTCATAGATCCTATCGGCGGTTGCCACGTTCAGCGTCTCGTCGATGCCAAAGACATGGCGGAACGTGTGGTTCAGCCAGACGTGGCTGGGCGTTCCAAGAAACAGATGCCAGTGGCGCGCAAACAGCCGGAAGACATTTCGAGGATCGGGCGGGTTTTCGGAGTTGCCGATCCCCAGATCCTCCAACGCCACGCCGCGGCTGTAGAGCATCCTGAAAAGGTAGTGATCGGGCTTGACGATCAGTGTTGCGGGATCGGCAAACCGATCATTGGCGGCAAACCACTGTGGATCGCAATGACCATGCGGCGACACGATGGGGTCATCCCTGATCGCCTCATAGATATCGCGGGCCGTGTTTGAAAGATGGGCGGAAAGTGACATTGTTCCTCACAACTTGCGCCAAGCTTAGGGGCATTTTGCGCTTGCTTCCAGAGCGTTGCTCGCCGCTGAATGGAAAAACAGAGGTGCCGGGGGCACAGCCCCTGTTTGTGGTAGTGGTGAAAGGATTGTGAGTATGCGGGTTGGACTGATCGGGACGGGCATGGTGGCTGACATGCACGTGCAGGCAATTGAGCAAACGGGCGGGGCCGTAACCCTTGCCGGTGTTTGCAGCAGAGATGCCGCCAACGCGCGCATTTTCGCGGCGCGCCACGGCGGGCTTCGGTGCTACAACTCCAGCGCGGACATGGCCCGCGACGAAAGCCTGAACTTTGTGATCCTCGCCACCCCGCCCAATGCTCGCGCCGAGATTGCCAATCAGATGTCCGCCGCGCGCAAGCCGGTTCTGATGGAAAAACCGATAGAGCGTTCCTATGACGCCGCCCGCCAGATCGTCGAAACCTTCCGTGCGGCAAACGTCCCGCTTGGCGTCGTGCTTCAGCACCGCGCGCGCCCCGCGGCCCGCCAGTTGATGAAGCTGCTTGCCGATGACCGATTGGGCCAGATCGCCATGGTTGATGTGCGCATTCCGTGGTGGCGCGATCAATCCTACTATGATGAGCCGGGGCGCGGCACGACCGAGCGGGACGGGGGCGGCGTTCTGATCACGCAAGCCATCCACACCCTTGATCTGATGCTGCAACTGGCAGGACCGGTCACGGCGGTTCAGGCGCTGACCCATCGCACCCGGCTGCACAGGCTTGAGGCCGAGGATTTTGCAAGTGCGGGGCTGGAGTTTGCCTCGGGCGCGGTTGGCTCTGTCATGGCGACAACGGCCGCATTTCCCGGCGCCAGCGAAGAGATAACGCTGCACTGCGAAAAAGGCGCGGCAAGCCTGACCGCAAGCGAGCTTCGCGTGGCATGGCGCAGCGGCCAGAACGAAAGCTTTGGTGCGCCATCGAAAACCGGGGCAGGGGCCAACCCGATGCAGTTCGAAGCCGACTGGCACAGCGATATCATCTCTGATTTTGCTCGCTGCATCTCGGGCGGCCTGACCCCGATGGCAACCGGGCGTTCGGCGTTGATGGTGCATGGGCTGATCGACGCCATTCAGATGTCCTCAAAACAAAGGCAAAGGGTAATCATGACCCCCGAAGAGATAGATGTCTAAACGCTTGCGCATGGGTGTGCTGGGGATCGATCACCGGCACATATACACACAAGTTCAGCACATGCTGGACACGGGCGCGGAACTTGCCGCTTGGTGGACCCAAGGGGATCCGCAAACGCTGGATGGGTATGTGCGCCGGTTCCCCAACGCGCCGCGCAAGGCGGACGCCACGGATATCCTGCACGATCCGGGCATCGATCTGATCCTGATCGCTGCCGTCCCCGAAGAGCGCGCAGATCTTGCCATAAGCGCGATGGAAAGCGGCAAGGACGTGATGTCGGACAAGCCCGGCTGCACCACGCTAAAGCAGCTTGATCGCCTCAAAGAGGTCTGCGCGCGCACCGGGCGGATCTTTTCGATCGATTTCTCCGAACGCTTTGAGGTTGAGGCGGTCACGCGCGCCGCTGAACTGGTTCAGGAAGGCGCCATTGGCCGGGTAATTCAGACCATCGGCATAGGCCCACACCGGCTTAACCGCGCAACGCGTCCCGGCTGGTTCTTTCAGCGCCAGCGCTATGGCGGCATCCTGACCGACATCGCCTCGCATCAGATCGACCAGTTCCTTTACTTCACCGGCGCCGAGGATGCCGAGATCACGCTAAGCAGCGTCGGCAACTTCGCCAATCCGGGCGATCCAGAGCTTCAGGACTTTGGACAGATCGCCCTGCGCGCCAAGGGCTCTGCGCCGGCCGAGGGGTATATCCGCGTGGATTGGTACACGCCCGATGCCTTGCCCACATGGGGCGATGGGCGGCTTTTCATCCTTGGCACCGGCGGAAGCCTTGAGCTGCGCAAATACGTCGATCCCGGGGGGCGCGCGGGCGGCAACCACCTGTTTCTGGTCAATAATGAGCGCTGCGAGCATATCGATGCCTCTGGCGCAGGGCTTCCATATTTCTCCCGTCTGGCCAACGACATCGCCGATCGCACGGAAACCGCCATGCGTCAGTCCCATGTCCTCAAAGTGATGGAGCTTGCGATAAAGGCGCAGGAAATGGCCGAGGCAACACAATGAACCGGCTGGGCGTTGCCATCATTGGCGCCGGGATCGGTGCCCAGCATCTGGCAGCCTACCGGCAACTTGCAGACAAGTTCAAACCCGCTTGGATTTGCGATCTTGATCTGGCCCGCGCCGGCGCGCTTATAGAGCCGGACGAGGGGATTGAGCTGACCGCCGACTTCGGCGAGGTGCTGGCGGACCCCGATGTCGATATCGTGGACATCTGCCTGCCGCCGCATCTGCATCTTCCCATGACACTGAAGGCGCTCGAGGCGGGCAAAGACGTCATCTGCGAAAAACCCATTGCCTGCTCGCTGGCCGAAGTTGACCAGATGCAAGAGGCCATTACCAGAACCGGGCGACGCGTCTTTCCGGTGTTTCAGTACCGCTATGGCCGCGCGATGGCACAGTTGGCGCATCTGATGGACACGGGGCTTGCCGGACGCGCCTATACCGCCACGCTGGAAACGCACTGGAGCCGCGGCGCAGATTACTACGCTGTGCCCTGGCGCGGGACGTGGAAGGGTGAGCAGGGCGGCGCCATCCTTGGCCACGCCATCCACGCCCATGACCTGATAACCCAGCTTCTGGGCCCCGCGATGTCCGTTTCAGCCGAACTTTCGACCCGCGTGAACCCGATTGAAACGGAAGATTGCGCCGCCATCGTCATGACGCTGAAGGGCGGTGTGCCGGTCACCAGCTCTGTCACACTTGGTGCAGCCGATGACCGCTCGCGCATACGGATCATGTTCGAAGGTTTGACCGCCCAAAGCGCTGATGAGCCCTATGCGCCGATGACAGGTGCATGGACTTATGCCGCCCGCGCCCCGCAAGATCAGGCCCTGATAGACAAGGCGCTGGCAGAGATACCCGAACCCCGGCCCGGCTTTGCCGGGTTTCTGGATGCCGTGCATTCGGACCTTGCAACCGGCAGCGCCAGCGCCGTCACCATCGAAGATGCGCGCCACTCGATAGAGCTTGTGACCGCAATCTATCAGGCCGCACGCTCAGGTCAGCGCCAAAGCCTTCCACTGCCCCGCAACGCGCCACTTTACGCAGGCTGGCAACCCAACTGATCAAAGCCAAGGTTCTGCTTGCGCCGTCCAATCAATTGCCCGTTGCCGCGATTAATTTTTCGCCACGCGCCCTCTGATTTGCGCCGCTTAAACGAATATTCACCTCTGATCGCCCAAGTTGGCCGGGAAATGGCTCCTTTGCCCGGACACCGGGTTCGGAACGAAGGCGCCCGAATAATGGCCGCGCCGACAACCGGGCGCGCAGGGGACTATGTGAAATGAAGGCGTTCAACCGGATCAGAATTTCAACGAAACTGGCGATCATCCTGATTGTTTTGCCATTGATCTCGATGACGGTTTTCGGGGCGATGGCCTATATCCAGTCCCGCCATGCCCTGATCGTCGCGGCGGAAGGGCGGCTTGAGGCGATCTTGACTACGCGATCAGGCGAACTTTCCAGCCTGTACAGCGGTGTCGCCGACGAACTTGTCGCAAAGGCCGCTGACCCGGCCGTGATCGTGGCGGCCCGGTCCCTTCGTCAGGCCTGGCGCGCGCAGGAAGGCGATCGCGCGGCCGTTTTAAAACGGCTTTATGTGGCCGAGAACCCCTATAGCGACGCGCCGCAGAAGTTCATGATGGCAAAGGACAATTCCGCCTATAGTCAGGCGCACGGTGAGTATCATGGGCTTTTTCTGACGCTGGTGCGGGCATCGGGCAACGACGATCTGTACATCGTCGATCTGTCCGGCGATGTCGTCTATTCAACGAAAAAAGGTGAGGAATTTGCACAAAACGTCAGATCCGGCGCTCTCGCCGCAACTGGCCTTGGGCAGGTTTACACGGCCCTTTCGGATCGGCTTGGACAAAAGGAAACCGCATTCCACGAGGTCTGGGGTGAGGGCGCGGGATACATCGGCGCCCTGCTGCGCGATGCAGAGGGCAAGCAGATCGCGATCCTCGTTCTGCGCCTGCCTTCCGAGCGAATTCAAACCATTCTGAACAGCCGCGCAGGCCTGCAGGAAACCGGCCAGATCTTTCTTTCGGGCGCAAATGCTGCCGCAGTATCAGAGAGTGCTGCCGACCCCCATGCCGGGATGAACCACGGCGCGGGACCTGCGCCGGCGGCGGCGGCGCCGGAACCGGGCGCGCATGAGCAAGGTGCGAAGCACGGCAATGACGTTGCCGTTCAGAGCGCATTGGCAGGACAGGACGGTATCGCCGAGATCGTGGATGAGCATGGGACGTTGAAGATATCTGCATTCCAACCCTTTGAATTCATGGGCATGCGTGCCGCCCTTGTGGCTGAACAGGACCTTGCCGAAGTTCTGGGCTCGGCCCGCGCGTTAGGCTGGACTTACCTTGTCTTTGGCATCGCGCTCTTTGGCGTGATGTCACTGATCGCAGCTTTGGCCGCGCGCAACATCTCTGCGCCGCTGGGCGCCGTCCAGAAAGCGATGACCAAGGTCGCCACGCCGGCTTTTCCCAAGATGAATACCGCAACCGAACGCGCTGATGAAATTGGCATGATCGCAAATGCGGTCGTGGATTTTCATCAGTCGCTGTCGCAAGCGGCAGAAGCATCCTCCGACAACCTTTTTAAATCCGGCGCCTTCGAAGCTTCATCAGCGGCTATGATGATGATCGATCTCGATAATCGGGTAAAAAGCGTGAACCCGGCGCTCAAGGCCTTGATGAAGCTGCATTCGGCCAAACTGAACAAGTATTTCCCAACGATCGACAGCACCTCAATCATTGGCGCCGATCTGTCCGAATTTGAAGTTCTTGGCCTGGAAAGCGCCTCTGGTACTGCCGCACTTTCGACCGCATCCAAGCAGACAGAGGTTCAGATCGGCGACGCGCGGTTCAACGTGTCGGTCAACGCGATACTGGACAGCGAAGGTATGCCCATCGGCCGCGTTGTCGAATGGGCAGATGTAACGCAGGACTATATCAACCGTGCCATCGTCAACAGCATTGATGAGCAGCAGCTTAAGGTGGAAATCGACTATAAGGGCAACCTGATCGGTGCAAACCAGAACTTTGCCGCGATTTTTGGCTCAAAGGCGGATCAACTGGTCGGCAGGCCACTAGGTTCGGTGTTCGAACGCGCCGCGCCCGGGCAGGGGAAAAGCGAAGAAGGTTCGCTTTCCGATTTGATCGCCGCCGGAAGACCGGATCGGGGGCGCTATGTACTTGGTTCCGAGGGCGAAAACCCGATCCTTGTCGAGGGGCTTTTCAGCCCGGTGGTCGATACCACGGGAAGAACCATGGTTGTTGTGTTTATCGGAAACGACATAACCGCCGCCGAAAATGAACTGCGCCGTAGCGAGAAAGACCGCCAGGAACTGCAACAAGCGCAGGACAGTGTCGTGGACGCTCTGCGCGTTGGGCTCAGTGCACTCTCCGAGGGTGACCTGACAACTGAGATCAAGGCAGAGTTTGCCCAAGGCTACGACCAGCTGCGCATCGATTTCAATTTGGCGGTCAACCGGATGAACGAGGCACTGGGCGGCGTTGCCGAAAACGCCGAAGCTATTCGAGGTGAGGCAACCGAAATCACCGATGCCTCAGAAGATCTGTCGCGCAGAACCGAAAGTCAGGCCGCAACGCTTGAAGAAACCGCCGCCGCATTAGACCAACTTACCGGAAGCGTGCGCGACGCTGCCAAAAGCGCCATCAAGGCCCAAGGCGTCGTTGATCAGGCGCGGGCCAAGGCCGAATCCGGCGGCAAAATCGTAATGGAAGCGGTCGGGGCAATGGGCGAGATTGAAACATCGTCCAATCAGATATCTCGCATTATCGGCGTCATCGAAGATATTGCTTTCCAGACAAATCTGCTCGCCCTGAACGCCGGTGTTGAGGCCGCCCGCGCCGGCGATGCAGGCCGCGGTTTCGCGGTTGTTGCGTCCGAAGTGCGCGCCTTGGCGCAGCGGTCTTCTGATGCTGCGAACGAAATCGGCACGCTAATCTCCGGCAGTTCAGGTCACGTTGAGCGCGGGGTCGCTTTGGTTGGCGGTGCGGGTGAAGCCCTGGAGAGGATCGTCGCGTCCGTTTCTGAAATTTCCGCTTCCGTCTCGGATATCGCCAAATCCGCTCAAGAACAGTCCAGCGGCCTTGCCGAGATCAACGCCGCAGTAACCCAGCTGGACCAGGTCACGCAGGACAATGCATCGATGTTTCATCAAACTTCGGTTGCCAGCCAGGCCTTGTTGCAACAGGCCGCGGCGCTTTCTCAGACTATGTCGGCATTCCAAGTCACGGCAGTCTCAAAGTCACCAGTGGAAAACCCGGGCGCCCCAAAGGTGCCACTCGTCGATCGCAGACCAAGGCCCGCCGGATCGAAAGGGGCTACCGCCCAAGGGATCGCGCCGGACGTTCTGAATGAATGGGCAGAATTTTAGTGCAGGCGCACAATGCAGGCCCACCAATGGGATCTAAGCAACCTGGCAGTGCAAGAAAGACGCGTGTCCTGATCGTTGAGGACTCTCCGACTATTCAGTCGATGATTGCCGCGCTTTTATCCTCTGACCCCCGCATAAGCGTTGTCGGAATGGTTTCCGATGCAATTGCGGCAAGGGCGGCCATCCGGGCATTGAATCCTGACGTAATCACTTTGGATATCGAAATGCCCAAAATGGATGGGCTGGAATTCTTGCGCCGTGTGATGCGCCTTCGTCCGATGCCGGTTGTGATGCTGTCTTCCCTCGCGCGTCGCGGTCGCGTCCGGGCACTTGAGGCTCTTTCAATTGGCGCGGTTGATTGCGTAGAGAAACCGGGAGGGATTGAGTTTTTTGAGGCTTTGGCCGATCTGCCCGACCGCCTGATCCGCGCATCCCGCCAGAACGTGGCGCCGGGCCCATCCGCGTTTGATCCGCAACCCGCCCCGCCGCGAACCTTGCCCGATCAGCTGATTCTGATCGGAGCGTCGACCGGAGGCGTTGACGCCCTTGAAATCATCCTTGGCGAATTTTCGGCAAACTGCCCCCCGACGCTTGTTGTTCAGCATATGGCCGAACGTTATCTGGAAAACCTTGTTCACAGACTGGATCGAAAGATGCGGCCAAGGGTTGCCATAGCCGAAACAGGCGACGCCATCGCGCCGGGACAGGTGTGGTTTGCCCCGGGCGACGGTCAGAATCTTACGGTCGCGTTTGATGGCCAACTGGTCTGCAGGTTGGCGCCGGCTGGCGTCGATGCGCACTACGGGTCTTGCGTGGACAGCTTGTTTTTTTCGGCTCTACCTTTTGCTCGAAACGTCTGTGCCGCCGTCCTGACGGGAATGGGCAAAGATGGCGCTGATGGCTTGCTGGCGCTGCGCCGTGCAGGTGCGCGGACCGTGGTCCAGGATCGCGAGACGTCAACGGTTTTTGGAATGCCGGCAGCGGCAATCGACATTGGCGCTGCAATAAAGGTCGCGCCCTTGGAAGAGATGGCGACGCACCTTTTGGGAAGAGCGTAAGCCAATAGCGAAACCGCGAAAGTTCAATTTTGGCAGTCAAGCAACGCCAGCATTTAGTCCCGATGTGATGCAGCTTTCGGGCAGGCTTTTGACCGAACGCTAGATCCCCGCACGTATCACTCGCTCAAAAAAGGGTGACTTCACCTACAAGCTTGGAATTTTCATCCCCAACAGGCGCATCCATCAAAAGCGATAGCAGTCTGTTGCGTGTTCCGGTCTGAACGATGTTTTGCAAAATTTGCGCAGCGACCGGGCCTGCAAGTTCTTGTTCACCAACCTCCTCGGCCAAGGCCGTGGTTAGGCCAGCAATTTCCTGCAACCCTTGGCGAAGCCGGTCAATTCCTTGCAGCCGCTGAATGCAGCCGGCTCTGGCGTTGCTTTCCTGAAGGATGAAAAGAACGCAGGCCTCAAGTTCAGCGCAAAGTTCATCCATGGCGACAACTTCACTTGAAACCGCGCGAATGATCTCTGACGTTCTGACGCCTTGTTCAAACTGTTCGTCATTTTTCAAATCTCTGAACTCCAAGGCCGGATCAAAGGCGCCCAACGACCGCTTCGATTGCGTGCCGCAGTTGCGACGGCTCAAAGGGCTTTTTGACATAGTTGTTCATGCCAAGTGTCCGCCCACGTTCAATTATTTCGACATCGGCCTTCCCGGTGATCAATATAAACCCGATGCTTTGGGTTGTCTGCGCGCCGCGCAGCGCTTGCAGAAGGTCAAGGCCGCTCGAACCGGGCATGTTGTAGTCGGAAATGACAATGTGGGCAGGCGATTGAGCGAGCGAAACCAGAGCAGCTTTGGCATCGGCCGCCGTCGTTACGTGGGATACGCCAAACGTGTCGAGCGCTTGGACGATAAGCCCGCGGCTTGTCGACATATCGTCAACTACAAGGACCCTTAGCTGGTCACGCAATGCCATCTTACAGCCCCCCGCGTTGCTGCGCGGTGCCAGTGCCGCAGAGGGGCCGCGCTTTGCGAAAGGCAGTTACGCCCGCAGGTTTAAACTGGCACTGGGCGGGCCCGCTTAGGCGTTCGGAGTGCCCAAGGAACAGCCAGCCGTCGCTGCAAAGCGCGTCGCAGAACTTTTCCCATAGTTGCATTTGCCGTTCGCGGGAGAAGTAGATCACCACGTTTCGGCAAAAGATGACATCAAACGGGTGCTGCATCGGCCAGGGCCCGACAAGGTTCAGGTTTCGAAATACGACAAGCGATCTGATCTCTGGTGTTGGTGTGAAGTATCTTCCGCAGGACGATGGCTCAAAGAACCTGTCCCTGTCGATTTCAGGCACCGAAGCCATCTCATCGACGCTATAGCGGCCAAGCCGGCCCTCATTGAGGGTGTCATCGTCGATGTCGCTTGCCAGAATTCGCACGTCACAGTCGGCTACTTTTGCGTCAATTGACATAAGGGTCATCGCAAGCGTGTAGGCTTCTTGGCCTGATGAGCAACCGGCCGACCAGATGCGGACCCGTCCGCCAGATCGCGCGCGCCTTACCAGCTGTGGGAAGACATCAGATTTCAGCTGCTCAAAATGATGCGGCTCACGAAAAAACGTGGTGACGTTGGTGGTCAGCGACGCGATCATTCGGTCGCGTTCACCTATACCTTCGGGTCGACCTATAAGGTTGACGTACGCGTTGAAGCTTTCAACGCCAATGGTCCGCATCCGGGCGAGCAGCCGTGTCTGCACAAGATCTTTCTTGTTCTGGCTGATCAAAAGGCCGGCGCATCGCTCGGCCGTTTCGGCAATGTAAGCAAACTCGCCATCCGTCAGATCCGCGACAGTCGGTGAGACATCTCCTGTCGGAAGTTTTCGTTGGGCGTCCGCCATTTCAGGCCGCTTCCTTTTTTGCATCGGGAAGGATGGCGCCAAGATCCAGAACCTTGAACATGCGTTCCTCGATCACGGTCAGGGCCTGAATGAATTTTTGGCCGTCATCCGCCTTGATGTCGGGCGGGGGCGTCAGTTCCTTGCTTTCAACCGTCAGGATGTCAGAGACAGCTTCAACCAGGAGGCCAAGCGGGGCTTCGTTAATCTCTACAACGATGATGACGTTGCGGTCCGAGTTCTGGGCGCAGGGAAGGCCAAGCCTCTGTGCCAGATCTACGACCGGCAGAACCGTACCTCGAAGGTTGATTACGCCCCGGACGAAGGGCTGAGAATGCGGCAGGGGGGTTGCGGCTGTCCAGCTACGGATTTCGCGCACCGACATGATGTCGGCCGAGAAGTCCTGTCCGGCGACGCGGAAGGACAGAAGTTCAACCATGGAAGAAGAGTTTTCCGGGCCTTTTGTGCTCATATCGGTCATCCTGCCAAAGCAAGCGGCGCAATTTTGGTGCGCCCCAAAGCGTTCGTGGTGATATCCAGAGGATCAAGGATCAGCGCGATCTGCCCGTCGCCAAGAATTGTAGCGGCAGCAACGCCGGGGATCTTGCCCAGCGAGTTCTGAAGTCCTTTGATTACGACCTGCCGCTGATCGATGATCCTGTCAACGATCAGAACTGAATGCGCGTCACCCTCGTGCGAAATGACAAGGGCGACATAGTCGCCGTAGTCTTCCAGTGGCTCGCGAATCCCAAGCTCTGTTCCAAGGTCAAGAAGGGGCGCCAGACCCTCGCGGATGTGCACTACTTGTGTCTCACGTCCAAGCTCTTCCAGCATGCTGTGATCAATCGACATGGTTTCCGCGATAAAGCTTAGGGGCAGCACCATGGCTTGGCCCGCAACTTCAACAACCATCCCGTCCATGACGGCGAGTGTCAGGGGCATGCTGATTGTAAAGATGCTTCCCTCGCCGGGAGTTGAAGCAATGCTGATCCGCCCGCCCAAAGCCTGAATTGAGGTGCGTACGACATCCATCCCCACGCCGCGGCCCGAAAGGTTGGAAACGGTGCTGGCGGTTGAGAAACCCGGCAGGAACAAGAGGTTGTCGATCTCTGCCTCGCCAAGATCGTCCGCCGCGCTGATCAACCCTTTCTTCAAAGCGATTTCATGAACTTTCTTGCGGTTTATGCCGGCGCCGTCATCGGCGATCTCGATGATGACGCGCCCCGAGCGGTGACTGGCGGAGATTGTAACAGTGCCCTGTTCAGGCTTGCCTGCCGCCAGACGTTCTTCGGCGGGCTCAAGGCCATGGTCGACGGCATTTCTGATCATATGCGTCAGCGGGTCGGCCAGACGTTCGATCACTGTTTTATCGACCTCGGTCGTCTCACCGACCGTTTTTAGCTGAACCGGCTTGCCAACCTCTGCGCTGGCTTCACGAACGATGCGCGCCATCCGCTGGAAAAGCGACTTTACGGGCTGCGCACGGATGCGCATCACGCTGTCCTGCAGGCTTCGGGTCAGTTGCATGAACTCTTCAAGGCCCTGAACAACAGAAGAACTGGGCGGCTGTTTTGCCTCTGCCACGCTTTGCGACAGCATGGATTGATTGATCACCAGCTCACCAACCAGATTGACCAGACGGTCGACGCGGTCCAGATCGACGCGGATCGTTGCGGTGGATTTTGCAGATGTGACCGTCGGGGCAGGGGGCGGGTTTGGCGTTGTCGCTTCTGTCTCACCCGCCTCAAACTGCGGATTGTTCAGCTTGGGAAGTTCCGGGGCGTCTTCGGCCGTCCCGCGCCGGAACGTGCAAAGCCCCTGAACAAACTCAAAGACCTCGTCAACCTCTTGCGCAGAATATTCGCCTGACAGGTGGATGTTCCAACCGATGTGGAAATCATCCACGATCAGCTGGTCCAGCGGTGGGACTTTTTCAATGTCGCATTCAGAGGTTACGCTGGCAAAGCCTGACAGGGCGCGGAAGAGGTACAAAGGCTCACTCCCCGAGACGAAAAGCTCTGCAGTTGGGGCAAAGTACAGAACCTCTGACACAAGTCCTGAGGCTTCGGCCGTATCGAGGCCCGGCAGGGCAAGGTCAAGTGTCAGTGGCTGAAACTCGGGCGGCTGGGCGAGGCTATCACTACCACCGCTTTCGGCGGAAGGTTCGGGAACCAACTCTTCCAATGCGCGCTCTATCTCGGCCAGATCGGCCGGGGCATGCGTTGTCTCGGCGCGGGCGGCTTGCGTGAGATCCGCCAACAGATCTGCGGCGCGAAAAAACAGCTTAAGCGCGACAGTATCCATCTGGATCGTGCCCGAGCGAACCTCGTCCAGCGCCGTTTCAAAGTGATGGGCAAAATTGACAAGCTGCGAAAGGCCAAAGGCGCCTGCGCCGCCTTTGATCGAATGAACGGCCCGAAAGATTACGTTGATCGTCTCGGCGTCCGAAGTATCGTTTGAAACGGCCTCAAGCCCGTCCTGCAAAGCCTCGAGCAGCTCTTCACATTCGGTGAAGAACAGCGCACGGATTTCGCCCATCTGTTCGCGATCAACGGCCATTTTTGCCCCCTATCCCGCAACCAGTTGCAGTGCGCGCACAAGTTTTGGGGGATCGAAGGGTTTGACGACCCATCCCGTGGCACCGGCGTTGCGCGCCTTTGCCTTCAGTTCCGGCGCGGCCTCGGTCGTCAGAACCAGGATCGGAATTGATTTGAACTGATCCTGCCCCCGGACGTGGCCGATAAAGCTGAAACCATCCATATTGGGCATGTTGATGTCAGTTATGATCGCATCAAACTGACCTTCTTTGAGCGCATCGAGGCCCTTTTCGCCATCCTCTGCCAGAACAGCGCTGAAACCGGCGCCGGTCAGCGCCATGCTCAGCATATCGCGCATGGTTCTGCTGTCATCAACGGCAAGCACATTAAGCGTCATGTGGCCGCCCCCAACACTGTTTCGGGGCTGAAGCCGTAAAGGCCAAGCTGCTCTTTCAAAGCCTCGCTGACCCCGTCCCAGGAAAGTTTGCGGTTTGCGGCGCCCCATGTCTTTGACGCCGATATCAGAACCTGCAGGCAAAGCGCGCCAAGATGTTCAACGCCCGAGCCGCCAAGTTCGACATCCTGACCCTGATGGGCCAATAGCTGCTGTTTAAGAGTTTCCGCCGCCTCGGTGTCCAAACGCACTGGCAGGTCCAGTCGGGCCGTCATTTTCCGGCCCCCGCCGGTGTAACCCCTAGTTCATACATCCAAAACTCCCGCGTTTTTCCGTCCTTTCAGACAGGAGTACAGCGGCGGGAGTTAAGATATATTTGACGCCTGAAAAAATCAGGCGGCGGGTCTGTCACCGATCAGATGGCCAAGGTGATGTGCAAGCCCCGTCAGCGCGGCATAGTCATCTTCGACGACCGACACGGCAAAGTTCTGCATGAAACCGGCAAAGCGCCCCTTGTCGCGAAAGGCTTCTTGAAACCCAAGGCGCGCCAGATGCGGCTCGAACGCGCGGGCCACGCCGCCGACCAGAAAGACGCCGCCAAAGGGCAGGTGGATCAGCGACAGGTTTCCGCAAACCGTGCCAAGGATGCGCACAAAGACGCGCGCGGCTTCTTCGGCGCGTGCATCGTCCCCCCGGTTGCAGGCGGCCATGATATCGGCGGCCGACTTTTCCTGTGGGTCGTTTTCTTCGTGCCCAAGCCAGGAATAGACACGCTCAAGCCCGCGCCCCGACAGGACATCCTCGACCGCGGGAAAACCATGCGCCGTTTCAACGAACTGGCAAAGTCGAAGCTCTGCCTCGGTGCGAATGGGCAAATTGGCGTGGCCGCATTCTGATGGCGTAACAAGGCGCCCCCAGTCGGTGTCAAAGACCGGCGCCGCGTTGAACCCGGTGCCCACGTTGATCACAAGCTTTGCAGCATGCGGGCCCGCATCAGCGCCTTCCAGAAGGGGGCGCACCGATGATCCATCCAGATGCCCGATTGCATGCCCAAAGGCCTGAAGGTCGTTCAGGATCGCCACCGTTTCAGCGCCTGTTGCGCGCGACAGGGTTTCCTTGTCGATCGTCCAGTCAAGGTTTGTCATCGTGCCGACGCCGTCGCGCACCGGACCCGCCAGATCAACCGCCGCGCCGATACAGTCGACGCCGCCTTCGTCCGTTACGTACTGGCGCAGCACGGTTTCCAGCCCCGGAAAATCGACGTTCCGATACCGCCGGATGCTGTCGGTCAAAAGATGTGTCCCCTCGGCCAAGGCAACGCGCGTATTGGTGCCGCCGATATCGGCCAAAAGCGAATAGGTGTTTGCTGGTCGGGCCATCTTGATCCTTTGGTTCTCTTCGAACTACCGTGTTAGCGCTAACTTAAGCGCCTGATAAGACGCTTTTGGGGTGCGCTGCAAGCTTTCAAAGTCGACATGGACCAAGCCAAAGCGTTTGTCATAGCCAAGCGCCCATTCGTAATTGTCCAAAAGCGACCATATGAAATAGCCCCTGACAGGTATGCCTTCGGCGGCCGCCTGTCGCACCTTTTCGATATGGGCGCTGATATAGTCGATGCGCGCCGCATCCGCCCCAGAGGCCGTATCATGATTGGCCATCCCGTTTTCGGTGACATAAAGTAGCAGATCGCCGGTGAACTCGCGCTGACAGAACTGCAGGAAGTGGTAAAGGCCGTCTGGATAAACCTCCCAATCCATCGCCGTCTTGGCAAGGGGCCCCGGAACTTCCTTCAATGACGGCCAGGTGCCGGGGGCAGGGGCGATAAGCTTGCGCGTGTAATAGTTCAGCCCGCACCAGTCGACGGGGGCGGTGATGGTCGCAAAATCGTCCTGCCAGCCTTGTGGCAAATGCGGCTCAAGCCCCTCCAAGGCCTCGCTTGGGTATTTGCCGTGAAAGATGCCGGACATGAAAAAGCGGTTGTAATAGGCATCATAGCGCTTTGCGGCGGCCAGCGCTTCGGCGCTGTCATCGGCTGGCTGGGCGTATTCGAAATTGCAAACCGCGCCAAGGTTTTCCATGCCCAGCCCGCGCATGACCTGAATGGCCGTCCCATGCGCCAGAAGGACATGGTGCATCGCGCGCGCCGTCGCGCGAATATCGCGCAGCCCCGGCGCGTGCTGGCCCAGATGTCTGACGTCAGCACCCTTGGGACAGATTTGAGGATTTGAATAGCGGAGGATTTCTGGTTCATCTTATCGATTAGGAGATCGAGATGACAAAGAAACCGCAGACTTCGAAAGACGCCGCCGAGAAGGTGGTCAAGAACA
>JASBUI010000029.1 GCA_030148005.1 Paracoccaceae bacterium
GATGGGCAACATGGGCCACCGCCCGGGCGTCAAGGGCGGCTATTTCCCCGTGAACCCGATCGACGATGGTCAGGACATCCGCAGCGAAATGCTGTCGACGATGAAGCGCATGGGCATGAAGGTGGACAAGCACCACCACGAAGTTGCCAGCTGTCAGCACGAACTGGGCCTGATCTTTGGCTCGCTGACCGAGCAGGCAGATCATCTGCAGAAGTACAAGTACGTGATCCACAACGTGGCACAGGCATACGGCAAGTCGGCAACTTTCATGCCCAAGCCCATCGCAGGTGACAACGGCACGGGCATGCACGTGAACATGTCGATCTGGAAAGACGGCAAGCCGCTTTTCGCAGGTGACAAGTATGCGGACCTGTCGGCCGAAGCGATCTACTTCATTGGCGGCATCCTTAAGCACGCCAAGGCGCTGAACGCCTTTACCAACCCTTCGACCAACAGCTACAAGCGTCTGATCCCCGGATTTGAAGCCCCTGTGCTGCGCGCCTACTCGGCCCGTAACCGGTCGGGCTGTGTTCGTATCCCGTGGGCAGAATCGCCCAAGGCCAAGCGCGTAGAGGCCCGCTTCCCCGATCCGGCAGCAAACCCCTACCTGTGCTTTGCCGCGCTTCTGATGGCTGGTCTTGACGGCATCAAGAACAAGATCGATCCGGGCGAAGCCATGGACAAGGATCTTTACGATCTGCCGCCAGAAGAGCTTGCAGGTATCCCGACGGTTTGCGCCAGCTTGCGCGAAGCCATGGAAGAGCTTGAGGCCGACATGGACTTTCTTCTGGCCGGTGACGTCTTCACCAAAAGCCAGATCGAGGGCTACATGGAACTGAAGTGGGAAGAGATCTATGCCTATGAGCATACGCCTCACCCGATCGAGTTCCAGATGTACTACAGCTGCTAAGCTGTTTCAAAATTCAGGAAAAAGGCGCCTTCGGGCGCCTTTTTTTGTTGGGTTTGGCGACAATCGACATTCGAAACAGTCCGGGGTTTTGAGGTAAGATTGTCTCTGCAAATTTCACAAACTTGTCTCAATTGTTCCCAAAACCATCACAATGCGACCTAAAACGAACCATTTTTTCATCGCTAATTGACGATGAGACAGGGTCGGAAGGGTCCAAAATGAGAACCAAGGCAACGAGCACAATTGCAGCACTATGTTATTCGGGCGCGACGGCCCTGGATTTCGAAGCTCTGGTAGCAGAGTTCAACCAGGCTTTGGGCGGCTGTGTGATTACCCGAACGTCGATGCCCCACAACGGCGGCGACTATGTGACCTTTGCCACGCCTGACGCGCAGATCAATCTGGCCTATGCCAAATCCCAAAGCGCTGACGATCAGAAAGCGCCGAAGTATCACACCAGCTTTGTTCTGTCGGTCGGAACTGGCGCGGATACACTTGGTATCGGGCCCATCTTTGATCAGCGCTGGCAGCTTTGCGGCGATCTGATCAACCGTATCGAAGAGATTTATCCCAGCGATCACAGCCTTTGGGTCGAGATCGACGAGGTTTTCAGCCGCGATGTCTGTGATCGGTTCGTTTCGTCCATTTGGACGGACGGCGGCCAGACGCTAAGCTTTACCGCATCGATGTGGCCCTATCTGGAGCCGGACAAGATCTTGCCCGATCTGGATCGGCGTCTTGTAGATGAATTTTCCCGCGTTGGCGCGCGGCAGGTGTCAGAGCCTGCAAAAAAGCGCCGCGCCGAGCGTCCAAAACTTCTTCCCATCCCCGAGCAGGCGGCATCGCAGCAGCCTGAGTTCGTCTCTACCAGAGGTCGGGGCGGTGAAGAGAAGGCGGCAGAGGTGGATATCGCCGAAGTTGTCAGCGAAACTTCTGTCACAGAACAGGCAGCGGCCTCTGACACAGATGCCCATACGCCTGAGCAGATCATTCTTCCCGTATCCGCAGAGCAGCCGGGAAAGAACATCTTTAGCGGCGAGACGGATGAGGCGGCAGCGATCGTTCCGACCCATCCGGCCATGCACGCAGACCGGCCGCGCCGCCGGACCCCGACCGAGAACCTGCCGGCTGTTGCCGGCCCGCGGGTTGCCATTGGCGATCCTTCGACGGCCGAAGAGGATGCGATCCTGTTTCGCGAGGCGCTTTACCCGCCGGAGTTCGCGGAATCCGATGCCCCAAGCAGCAACCCGCTGCCGCACCGGCTTGCGATCTACACGATGAACATCACGCTGATTGTCATGGCCGCCCCTGTGGGCGCTGCGATGATGACCTACTGTGCATGCGGGCGCGAGAACATGAATGTCATGGCGCGTGCGATGGCACTGACGGGCGTTGCACTTGGATTTGGGTCGACCGAGGCCGGCGCGGCAATCATGCCGTTCCTGGGCTAACGTCGTTAGCTCTGACTGGCCGCCGCAACAAAGGTCGCGGCGGCCTTTTTCTTATTTGGCAGGGATGACCAGATCGCCGTAGGGGTTGTCGATGATCATCAGCCAACTTCCATCATCCTGACGTCTGAGAACGGCAATGGACAGGCCGGACTGGGCGATCACTTGCCCGTCGGGGGTCTTGCCGGTCATCGTCCATGGCGTGGTGTGAACGGCGATATCGTCATTCACGATCACCTGGTGGTTTTCGAACTGAAAGTTCGGCTCGGCGGCGAAGAAACCCTTAAACTGTTCGGCGAATTTGTCACGGCCAAAAGTTGCCTCGCCGGGCTGGAACATGATGGTTGCCCGATCCTCATAGGTCGACAGGATGCCGTCCATGTTCTTGACGTTGAAGGCTTCGGTCATGGTTGAGATGGTCGACAAAACGTTCTTTTGGTCCATGGTCATTGGTGTGCTTTCCTGTGCTGGTGTTGTTGTTGGGAAAAGGGCAAGCGTCATCAGCAACGCAAATGCGTATTTCATAGAATAGGTCCTTTTTTCAGTGGTTTGGCTAGTTCACGCTATCGGCCCGGAGGCTCGACAATTCGCATGACCTCGGCGGCCAGATCCTGCGGGCTTGCCAAGGCGCCGGTGGCGCGCTGAAGCCCGGTGACAACCTCTTGCGCCCTTGAGCGGGCGGCCATGTCGCGGACCGCTTCATAGCTGGGCACGTCAGCGATCAGGGCGCCGGGGGTTGGTGTCATTCGCCCCGCGGCGATGGCGGCGGGCAGACGGCGCGGACAGCTGCAGCGGGCCTCTGGATTGGCCAGACCGCAGGCACGGCCGGTAAACTCGACAACCTTGGCCCGCGCCCTTGTCAGCCGCTGGCGATAGGCCGCCGGGGTGATGTCCAGAATGTCCGAGGCGACCGCATGGTCGAACTCAAGGATATCGCCGAACACATAGGCAATCCGGTGCGCCCGGTCGAGGCAAAGCAGCATCGCCATTGTGCAGGCAAGGCGCAATTCGTTCAGCATCACCTGATCTTCGGCGGGGGCGGCGGCGTCATCGACAAGCCCCTCGGCAAGGTCCATTTCAAAGGCGTCAAAGCTTAGCCCCGGATCGCGGGCGATCACTTTTCTTGCGGTCAAAAGGTAATTGGTCGCCACGCGGTAGACCCATGTGTCAAAGGCGCTTTCACCGCGAAAGGTCGACAGTTTGGTGACGACAAGGATCAGTATCTCTTGCGTTGCATCCTGCGCGGCGGTGCGGTCGGCCAGCATGCGCATGGCAAGGCGATGGACGCGGTCCTGTATCTGGTGCACCAGCGCATCAAGGGCGGCGGCATCGCCAGCTTGCGCGGCGGTCACAACCGCCATGTCTTTGTCAGTCTGCCGTGAATTGGTCACGTCACTCTCCTGCTTGGTTCTAACAGGTTAGAGGGAAGCGGGCGGCAATGTGTGACAAAGTTTTTTTGCCAAGGCGCGGCAGAGGCCCTAGTCGGCGGGCAAGATACGCCCCGAAACCTGACCAAAGCCCAGGCGATAGGCCCCCTGACAGGCGCCGCTGATCGTCACGCTGTCATGATCGGCCAGAAACGACTGAGGCTTGCCGCCGATCGCCAAGGGATCGCGCCCGTTCCATGTCAGTTCCAGAAGAGAGCCATAGGTGCCCGCTTCGCTGCCCGAGATGGTGCCAGAGCCCAGAAGATCGCCAACGCACATCGCGCAGCCCGATGAGGCGTGATGCGCCAGTTGCTGCGCCGATGAGTAGTACAGCGCGCCTGCGTTGGTCTGGGCGATGCGGTGCGCCTGCCCGCCATGCGGCGTCAGATCGACGGTCAGGTCGATGTCAAAGTTGTTGGGCGTCTCTTCGTGCAGATAGTCCAGCAGCGGAACTTCCCGCGCTGGTGCGGCCTTGCGAAAAGGTTCCAGCGCATCGGCTGTGACGACCCATGGGCTGATCGAGGTGGCAAAGGCCTTTGACTGGAAAGGGCCAAGCGGCTGATACTCCCAAACTTGGATGTCGCGGGCGGACCAGTCGTTCAAAAGGACGTAGCCAAAGATCATCTCATAGGCCTGAGCGGTCGAAAGGCGCGCGCCCATCGCGCTGTCTGTTCCCACGACGGCGCCCAGCTCAACCTCAAAATCAAGCCGCGCTGACGGCGCGAAATGCGGGGCGCTTTGGCCTGCGTCCATGATCTGGCCCATGGGGCGGCGGATATCGGTGCCCGAGACAACCACAGTCGAGGCGCGTCCGTTATAGCCGACAGGCAGGTGAAGCCAGTTCGGCATCAGCGCGTTATGCGGATCGCGGAACATCGAACCGACATTGGTTGCGTGTTCGCGCGAGGCGTAGAAATCAGTATAGCTTCGCACGAAAAACGGCAGGTGCATCCGGGCATCGGCGGCCGGGATCAGAACGTTCTGGCGCAAGGTGGCATCGCCCTGCAGCGCCGGGTTGGAGGCATCCAAAAGTTTGGCAATCGCGGCGCGCGTCTTGCGCCAGACCTTTGGGCCAAGCTTCATGAAGGGGTTCAGGATACCTTCGTCAAAGACCCGGCCAGAGCCGGGGCAGAGCATTCCAAGGTCCTCTAGCCGCGTCAGATCAAGGATGTCGTCGCCGATTGCAACGCCGATGTGCCGGGCGCTTCCGCGCGCGGAAAAAACGCCATAGGGCAGGTTCTGGATCGGGAAATCGGCACCCGGCGCATTGGCGCTTTCAACCCAGCTTTGGCGCGCGGGGTCGTGGGTTTCGTCAGGGGCGGCTTTGGTAGGCATGGGTGCTACCAGTCCACCTTGAAGTGCTTGATAACGCCCATGATTTGCGTCGCCGAAAGCTGTGTCGGCTGAAGCCCGCGGGTCAGAAGGGCAAGCTTGGCCCCCTCTTCAAGCTCTTCTGTGGCATAGACCGCAGCCTCAAGATCGCGGCCCGCAACGACCGGGCCATGATGAGCCAAAAGCACCGCTGAACGTTTCCCGGCAAGGCCTTCGACCGCCTCGCCCATGGCCGGATCGCCGGGCATGAAATAGGGCAGCAGCTTGACCCGGCCCAGCCGCATGATGCCATAGGCCGTCAGGTGCGGCAGAACATCCTCGGGGTCATTGCCGGGCAGAACCGACAGCGCGACAGAGTGGGTCGAATGCAGGTGAACAACCGCGCCGGTATTGGCGCGGGTTGTGTAAAAGGCCGAATGCAGGGGCATTTCCTTGGTCGGGGCATCGCCGGACAAAAGCGTGCCGTCCTGATCGATGTGGCTGATGCGCGCCGGATCAAGAAAGCCGAACGAACTTCCTGTCGGGGTGATCAAAAGCGTGCCGTCGGACAGCCGGGACGATATGTTCCCGGTCGAGCCGCTGGTCAGCCCCCTTTCGAACATGGAGCGTGCAAAGGTCACGATCCTTTCGCGTTCTGAAGTTATCTCGCTCATCATCGACCTGCCAGCACATCAAGTGCGGTTTGAAAGAATGCGTCATCGCCAAAGTTACCTGACTTCAGCGCAAGGGCAATGTCCTGTCCCTGAATGCGCAAGGCGGGCACGCCGGGTGCGATCTTTGGCCCGACATCCAAAGCCGCGGCGTTCAGCCCTTGGGTGACCGCGCCAGAGGTTTCACCGCCCGCCACGACAAAGCGGGTGATCCCGCGGCGGGCAAGCTCGGCGGCCAGATCGCGGAACAGCGCTTCGATTGCGGCGGCGACGGTTTCGCGCCCGTACTGGGATTGCGCGCGGGCCACCACGGCGGGGTCAGCCGAGGAATAGATCAGCGCAGGCGCCTTTGCCGCCATGGCCCAATCGGCCAGTTCGGATACCGGCGTTTGCCCTGCCATAACCTCGCCCGCCGTCAGCTCACGCGCGGGTGCGCCGGTTTGGGCGTAGCGCGCCACCTGTCGGCGCGTGGCCTCTGAGCAGGAACCGGACAGGACAACCCCCGGCCCCGGCGCGCCGGTCCAAGGGGCGTCCGTGCCGGCATGCGCAAAGTTTGCAGGCAGGCCCAGCGCAATGCCAGAGCCGCCGGTGACAAGCTTGCGCTCTCGCGCGGCGGCGCCGATCGCCAGAAGATCCGCATCGCGGATCGCATCGACGACGACCATTTCCTGCCCACTGCCCGCTTTCAGCGCGGCAGCAATGGCATCGGCGCCCGCCGCTACGGTCGCGGCAGGGATATGCCCCACCGGCCAGTTGGTCTGGGCGGCCAGAACGCGGCGCAGATCGGCATCCGTCATCGGCGTCAACGGGTGGTTCTGCATCCCCGAGGCGTTAAGCAGAACATCGTTCACGAAAAGATGCCCCTGATAGACGCTGCGCCCGTTCTCGGGAAAGGCGGGACAGACGATCACCCGCGTCTCGCCCAGACGCTCGGCAAGCGCTTGTGTGACCTGTCCGATGTTGCCCGCAGGCGTGGAATCAAAGGTCGAACATACCTTGAACACGATCTGGCGCGCGCCCGCAGCGGTCAGCCAGTCGCAGGCCGCAAGGGACTGATCAACCGCATCGGCCACGGGGATCGTGCGCGATTTAAGCGCGATAACGCCAGCCTCTGTTCCGCTTTCGGCCGCCCCGCTGGGGGTTCCTGCATATTGAACCGTGCGCATCCCGGCCTGCGAGAGGGTCAGCGCGATGTCAGAGGCGCCGGTAAAGTCGTCTGCGATCACGCCGATCTTCACGTTGTCATTCCAATTTGCCTTTTGCCCCGCGCCGCCCGCCTAGAGATAGCGGTTCACGACGTTTTCAAGGTGTTCCTGCCGCCCCGATCGTGGCTGCGGGTTCAGGTCAAGTTGCACGACTTGACCGGCAATGTCATCCAGCGTCATCGCGCCCGTCAGCATCTTTTGCGCCCCCGCGCCAGCCCAGCCCGCGTAGCGCTGCGCGAGAGGCGTCTCAAGCGCGCCATCGGCCAGCATCGCATGGGCCGCCTTGAGCGCGCGCGCGCAGATGTCCATCGCCCCGACATGGGCGATCAGCAGATCGGAGGGATCAATGCTTTGGCGGCGCAGCTTGGCATCGAAATTGGTGCCGCCGCAGGCAAAGCCGCCGCCGCGCAGGATGTGATAATAGGCCAGCACGATCTCGGCCACGCTGTTGGGAAACTGATCGGTGTCCCAGCCCGATTGATAATCGTTGCGGTTCATGTCGACCGACCCTGTCCGTCGTCATATAATATGGGACATCAGAGCGGCTTGAGCATTGGAGGCTCTGGCTCGATTGTGTGATTGATTATGCTGCTTGTTTTTGGTGTTGCAAGCGGCGTTGTTGCATTGTCCGTTTCTTGATCCTTTCCCT
>JASBUI010000039.1 GCA_030148005.1 Paracoccaceae bacterium
AGCCAGAGCCAGAGCCAGAGCCAGAGCCAGAGCCAGAGCCAGAGCCAGAGCCAGAGCCAGAGCCAGAGCCAGAGCCAGAGCCAGAGCCAGAGCCAGAGCCAGAGCCAGAGCCAGAGCCAGAGCCAGAGCCAGAGCCGAAAGTGGCGGCGGCGCCAGAAGTTGACGTGGTCCCAGAGCCGGAACCCGCGCCGGAACCTGAGCCTAAACCGGAACCTGAGCCCGAACGTGCTCCTGAACCCGAACCGGAACCTGAGCCCGAACCCGAACCTGCTCCTGAACCGGAGCCGGAACCTGCGCCGGAGCCGGAACCCGAAGTTCAGCCTGAGCCTGCACCGCCAGAGGCGCCGCAGCCTGTCGATCCGATGCCAGAGCCGACCCCCGTCGAGGTGCCAAGCGCCGCGGCGCCTGCCAGCGCGCCGCGCAAGCCGGGGTTTCTGGGGCGGCTGATTGGGCGGCCCGAAAAGAAGGCGGTTGTCCGGCGGGTGCTGGATGACGATATGCTGGAGCAGCTTGAAGAGCTGTTGATCACGGCGGACATGGGCGTTGATACGGCGCTGCGGGTTACCGCGAACATGGCCGAAGGGCGCATTGGCAAAAAGCTTTCTGTGAACGAAATCAAGGCTTTGCTTGCCGATGAGGTCGCCCGCATAATGGAGCCTGTGGCCAAGCCCATGCCGCTTTATCCCAACAAGCCGCAGGTTGTTCTTGTGGTCGGGGTCAACGGGTCGGGCAAGACGACGACGATCGGCAAGCTTGCCTCACAGTTCCGGGCGGCGGGTAAATCGGTGGTGATTGCGGCGGGCGATACCTTTCGCGCTGCCGCTGTCGAGCAGCTTCAGGTCTGGGGCGATCGCGCGGGCGTGCCGGTACTGACCGCGCCCGAGGGGTCGGACCCGGCAAGCCTTGCGTTTGATGCGATGGTTCAGGCCGAAGCCGATGGCGCTGATCTGCTTATGATCGACACTGCCGGGCGGCTGCAGAACCGCGCCGATCTGATGGAAGAGTTGGCCAAGATCGTGCGCGTGATCCGCAAGAAGGATCCAAGCGCGCCGCACAACACGCTTTTGGTTCTGGATGCAACGACGGGGCAGAACGCCCTGAACCAGGTGGAAATCTTTCAAAAGCTGGCCGATGTGTCGGGCCTTGTGATGACAAAGCTGGACGGCACCGCAAAGGGCGGCGTTCTGGTGGCGCTTGCCGACCGGTTTGGCCTTCCGATCCACGCAATAGGCGTGGGCGAGCAGATTGACGATCTGGCCCCCTTCGATCCACAGGAATTTGCCCAGGCGCTGACCGGAATAGCCGATTGACCGACTGGCTAATCTCGCTTGAGGGGACGCCGGACGGCAAGACGCTGGCATTGTCGCTGGCAATTCTGGCCGCTTTTCTGCATGCGCTTTTCGGCGCCTTGCAGAAGGGGCGGCACGATCCATGGATGTCACGCGGGGCGATCGATTTCTGCTACAGCATGATGGCCGCGCCCTTTGCCTTTTTCGTCGTGCCCGCGCCAGCGCAAGAGACCTGGCCGATCTTTGGCATCGTTCTTGTGGTGCATATTATCTACAAGGTCCTGCAGGCGGTGACCTATTCCAAGGGCGCCTATACCGTTGTCTACCCGGTGGTACGGGGCACGGGGCCGCTTTTTGCGGTTGTTGGTGCCTACCTGCTTTTCGGCGAGGTTTTCAACCTTGTCCAATGGCTTGGCGTTGCGGTTCTTTTGTCGGGAATCTACGGGCTTGCGGCCTATAATCTGGCGCATGAAAGCGTGGATCGCGGACTTTTGAAGGTCGCCTTGGCGCTTGCGGTCCTGACAGGGATGTTCGTTGCGCTTTATACAACCATTGATGCCTACGGAATTCGCGCAACCCCCAACCCCTTTACCTTCCTTGCATGGTTCTTCTTTCTCGACGGTCTGACCCTGCCGCCCTTTGTTGCATGGCGCTGGTTCAAGATGGCGGACCGGCCCGATCTGGGGCCGCTGATGGCGCGGGGGGTTCTGGGGGCGGTTGTGGCCTTTTTCAGCTTTGGCGCGATCATGATGGCGACGCGGCTGGACAAGGTGGGCGAGGCGGCGGTCCTGAGAGAGACGTCGACGGTCTTTGCCGCGCTCATCGGCTGGCTGGTCTTGAAAGAGCGGGTCGGCCCGAGGCGGCTGATCCTGATGACTTTAATTGCCGCCGGGGCGGTGATAGTGGAATTTGGCGCGTAAGAGGGATGCAATGACCGAGAAAAAGATCAAGCCTTGGGTGAAACTGGCGCTAGAGCTGGGCCCGATCATCCTGTTTTTCGTTGGCTATGGCCGGCTGAAGGAAATGACTTTCACCATCGGCGGTGTCGATTACGAAGGGTTCATCGTTGCGACGGCCATGTTCATCCCGCTTTTGGCCTTTACCACGTGGCTTTTGTACTACCTGACGGGGCGGATTTCGAAAGCGCAGATCATGACGCTTGTTCTGGTCGTGGTTTTTGGCGGGTTGACCGTCTGGTTCAACGATGAGCGTTTCTTCAAGATGAAGCCGACGATGATCTACTTGCTGTTCGGCGGGCTTTTGGGTTTCGGCCTGATGCGCGGGCGCAGCTATATGAAGGTGATCATGGAAGAGGCGATGCCGCTGGACCACGAGGGATGGATGATCCTGACCCGGCGGACATGCTTTTTCTTTCTGGGCCTGGCGCTGGCCAATGAAGTTGTCTGGCGCACGATGAGCACCGACGCGTGGGTCAGTTTCAAGACTTTCGGCCTGACCGGTGCGGTGTTCGTTTTCTTCATGGCGCAGGGCAAGTTGATCGATGCACATGCACCCAAAACGCCCAAGTAAAAGCCGCGCCGCTATTCGCTGGATTTAAACAGAACCTCATGCGCTTTCTTGTCCTTGCGCAGATCAACGCGCAGGTCCGCGGCAAGGGCGCGGCCGCGGATGACGGCCGGGCGGGCGCTAATTTCATCCAGCCAACGGGCAAGATTGGGTTTGTCATCCAGCGTTTGCTCTTGGCCTTCCCACAAAGACGCCCAGCCCCAGATGGCCATATCCGCGATAGAATAGAAGTCGCCGGCAACATAATGGTTTGAGTCAAGTTGCTTGTCCAAGACCTTGTAAAGACGGCAAGTTTCCGATCTGTAGCGATCCTTTGCATAAGGCAGATCATTGGGCGGATCCATTGACGGGGCGTATTTGAGAAAGTGATGCGCCTGACCTGCCATCGGGCCAAGCCCACCCATTTGCCACATCAGCCATTGCTCGACCGCGATGCGCTCACGCTCGGTCGTGCCGCCAAATTGGCCGGTCTTGCGCGCAAGATAGGTCAGGATCGCGCCGCTTTCGAAGACGGACACAGGCTTGCCGTCCGGCCCGTCCGGGTCGACGATGGCCGGCATCTTGTTGTTTGGCGATATCGCAAGGAAGGCGGGATCGTATTGTTCGCCGCGATTGATGTTCACAAGGTTGAGGTTATAGTGCAGGCCCATTTCCTCTAGCGCGATGCTGATTTTCCAGCCGTTTGGCGTGGGCCAGAAGTAAAGCTCGATCGGGTCGGCCATGTGATTTTCTCCTTCACGTTGGCCCCAAGATGACGAATTAGGCGGCAAGGGCAAGGGCCGCTATTCGCGCGTGGTTGACGCGACGTTCCAAGGGGCGTAATCGATAGGCGTTGTGGCGATTTGTTCTCCGGATTGCGGGCCACGTTAAATATTCCGCTAAAGAGGTCAGGGTGATTTAACCCCCGGCGTCTTTGAACGGTGGGGGTTTTTTGTTGCCGAAAGGACAATGAGATGAAGAATGACTGGAACACGCGGACCAAGCTGGTTCACGCGGGAACACGGCGCAGCCAGTACGGCGAGGTGTCGGAATCAATCTTTATGACCCAAGGCTTTGTCTATGAGACGGCCGAGGACGCCGAGGCGCGTTTCGTGGCGCTGGGTGATGATGAGTTCATTTATGCCCGTTACGGCAATCCGACCGTCCGCATGTTCGAAGATCGCATCGCCGCGCTTGAGGGGGCAGAGGATGCCTTTGCCACCGCATCGGGAATGGCGGCGGTCAGCGGGGCGCTGACGTCAATGCTGAAGGCCGGCGATCATGTCGTCAGCTCGCGCGCGCTGTTCGGGTCATGCCTTTACATCCTAGAAGAGGTGCTGGGCCGGTTCGGGGTTTCGGTGGATTTTGTCGATGGCACTGACATCGAGGCCTGGAAGGCGGCGATCGGGCCGCAGACGCGGGCGGTCTTTTTCGAAAGCATCTCGAACCCGACGCTGGAAGTGATTGATATCAAGGCGGTATCGGCGCTGGCCCATGAGGTTGGCGCGATCGTGGTGGCCGACAACGTCTTTGCCACGCCGATCTTTCAGCGCTCGCTGGAATTGGGCGCGGATGTCGTCATCTACTCGGCGACCAAGCATATTGACGGTCAGGGGCGCGCGCTTGGCGGGGTCATCCTAGGCACGCGCGAGTTTATCCGCGGCACGGTAGAACCTTACATGAAGCACACCGGCGGATCGATGAGCCCCTTTACCGCGTGGATCATGTTGAAAGGGCTTGAGACGCTGGACCTTCGCTGCCGCGCGCAGGCGCAATCGGCAAGTGCGATCGCCGAGGCGGTTCAGGGCAACGCGGCGGTATCTTCGGTCATCTATCCGTTCCTCAAAGAGCATCCGCAAAACGCGCTTGCGCGGGCGCAGATGCAAAAGGGCGGGACGATGGTATCGCTTGACATCAAGGGCGGGCAGGCGGCGGCCTTTCGGTTTCTCAATGCGCTTGAGGTCATTCTGATCTCGAACAACCTTGGTGATGCCAAGTCGATCGCCACCCATCCCGCAACGACGACGCACCAGAGGCTGACGCCTGAACAGCGCGCCAGCCTTGGCATCGGAGACGGTTTGGTGCGCATCAGTGTCGGGATTGAAGACACCGATGATCTGATTTGGGATATCATGAACGCGCTGAAGGCAGTTTGACGCAGAAAGAGAGACGACTGCGATTTCTCGGCAAAAGCTGGTATGCAGGTGCAGGGCCCCATATCTAAGGGGCGTTGCGCATGAGCGTGGGAGAGGCCGATGAACATTCATACCGGTACGTCTGACCAGGGCACGGGCAAGGAAAAAGGCCAGGAGCCTGAGAAGGATCCGGGCGTGGAAGAGGCCAGCCGGGCACTTGCGGTGCTTGAGCGCTGGGTCCTGCATGCCAGTGACGAAGAGATTGCCCGCCTGAACCCGCTGATCTCACGCCTGCGGCCAGAGTTCGAGGTTTCGAACTATCCGGCGCTGGCGCGGGCCTATCCTGAAGAGTTTGAAGCCGATGCCAGTTATCGCGCGTCCCTGCCTGACATGCAGAACGGACCGTCCTCATCCATCCGGGGGGCAAAGCGGCATATCGAGCATGTGGGGATATCGAACTTTCGCCTGCCGATCCGGTTTCACACCCGCAATGGCGGTGATCTGACGCTGGAGACCTCTGTCACGGGCACGGTCAGCCTTGAGGCAGAGAAGAAGGGCATCAACATGTCGCGCATCATGCGCACCTTTTACCGCCATTCAGAGCAGACCTTCAGCTTTGAGGTGATCGAGGCGGCGCTGGACGACTATAAAAGCGATCTGGACAGTTTCGATGCGCGCATACAGATGCGGTTTTCCTTTCCGATGAAGGTGAACAGCCTGCGCTCGGGGCTGGAGGGGTATCAGTACTACGACATCGCGCTGGAGCTTGTGGAAAGTGCAGGCGCGCGCAAGAAGATCGTGCATCTTGACTATGTCTATTCCTCGACCTGCCCCTGTTCGCTTGAGCTGAGCGAGCATGCGCGCCAGTTTCGCGGGCAGCTTGCCTCGGCCCATTCGCAAAGGTCGGTGGCGCGCATTTCGGTAGAGATGGACGACAGCAAGGGATGTCTGTGGTTCGAAGACCTGATCGATATCTGCCGCGGGGCGGTGGTGACAGAGACGCAAGTGATGGTCAAACGCGAGGACGAACAGGCCTTTGCCGAACTCAACGCCGCCAATCCGATGTTTGTCGAGGATGCGGCGCGGTCATTCTGCGAGGCGCTGCAACGCGATGAGCGCATCCGCGATTTCCGCATTGTCGCAAGCCATCAGGAAAGCCTGCATTCGCATGATGCGGTGTCGGTTCTGAGCGAGGGGGAAACCTTTGCCGGCGAAAGTCTGGACCCGCGGCTTTTCGATACGCTTTACCACGTGGGGTGATGCGGGCGGGGCGCGAGGAGGGTCGCGGCCGGGGGCCGCGATGCCTTCGGCGAGGATATTTGAGCCACAAAGAAATCAAAGCCTGAACGGTTGGCGGCGCTTGACAGTTGCGGGGCGAAACGCCAACCCTCGCGCCCATGTTGGACATGCGCCCTGTTGGATATGTTATCGGCCTTTTGGTGGCCGCTTTGGGCGCGGCGATGCTGGTGCCGATGGGGTTTGACCTTTGGTGGGGCAATCCGCATTGGACCGTTTTTCTGGAAACTTCGATCATAACGCTGATGATCGGATCGATGGTGGCGCTGGCCTGTCATGGCGGGACGGGGCGGGGGCTTTCGATTCAGCAGACGTTCCTTCTTACGACACTGGTTTGGGTGGCGCTGCCGATATTCGGGGCGCTGCCCTTTGTATTCGGGGCGACCGAGGCGCGGATCGTTGATGCGTTTTTCGAGGCGATGTCGGGGATGACAACGACCGGATCGACGGTGTTCAGCGGTCTGGAGACTTTGCCCGAGGGGCTGATCCTGTGGCGATCGATGCTGCAGTGGTTTGGCGGGATCGGCATCATCGTGGTGGCGATGGTCTTTTTGCCCGAGCTGCGCGTCGGGGGCATGCAGATCTTTCGCTCGGAGGCTTTTGATACCGCGGGCAAGATCCTGCCGCGCGCGGCCGAGATCGCCCGGCAGATCGTGGTGATCTATTTCGGCCTGACGCTTGGCTGTTTCCTTGCCTATATGGCGTCGGGGCTGACGGGGTATGAGGCGATCAACCATGCGCTGACGACGGTGTCGACGGGCGGGTTTTCCACCTCTGACGCTTCCTTTGGACGGCATCAGGGTTCGGCGGAGTATGTCGCTTCGGTGTTCATGGTGCTGGCCAGCCTGCCGTTTGTTCGATTTGTGCAGATGCTGGGCGGCAACGCGCAGCCGCTTTTCCGCGACTCTCAGGTGCGCGCCTTTCTTCTGGTGGTGGCGGCGCTTGTGGCTGTTGTGGCGCTTTACCGGGTGATCGTGAACGGCGACAATGCCGAACATGCCTTGCGCGAAGGGGTTTTCAACGTCACCTCGATCATCACTGGCACCGGGTTTGCCAGCGTTGACTATCAGCTTTGGGGCACTTTCCCGATCGCGCTGTTCTTTTTCATCGGCCTGATCGGCGGCTGTGCGGGATCGACCTGTTGTTCGATCAAGATCTTTCGCTACCAGTTGCTGATTGCCTCTGTGCGGGCCCAGATCGGCCGGATCCACTCTCCTAGCGGGATATTCAAGCCGCGCTATGAGGGGCGGCCCGTCAGCGAGGATGTCCTGTCATCGGTCATGTCGTTCTTTGTCTTTTTCATCGTCACGCTTGGGATCGTGGCGATCCTTCTTGGCACCACGGGGCTGGACTTCATCACCTCGATTTCAGGTGCTGCGACGGCGCTGGCCAATGTGGGGCCGGGCCTGGGCGATACGATCGGGCCTGCGGGCAACTTCAGCAGCCTCAATGACACGGCCAAGTGGATACTTTCCGGCGCGATGCTTTTGGGGCGGCTGGAGCTGATGGCGGTCTATGTCATTCTGACGCTGCACTTCTGGCGGACCTGAAAAGGCCCGCGTTGGGGCTGCGTCGGCCTATGGCCAGCAGGACACAAGAACGGTCATCTTGTCGGCCAGATCGGTCAGGTCCTCGGGGTCCAAGTTGCCATTGCGGCGCGCGCGCTGCATCGAGACGCCTGCGTCCGACAGCAGCATGTTCAGCGTATCGGCGTTCAGGGCAAAGCTGACCTCATCGGGAAGTTTGCGGCCATCGTCGTCGCTGCGGGTCAGGAGCATGCCAAGAACGGTGCCATCGGCGCTTAGGACCGGGCCGCCTGCGTCTTCGGCCATGACCGTCACTTCAAGGCGCGACAGTTCAGGTTCGCCGCGCAAACCGCGGATGTCGGCCAGCTGGCCAAATGTCAGGGTCGGCGCGCCAAGGATGCCGCCGTAGGAGTAGCCCGAAACGGCGATGTCGGATTTCAGGCGCGGAACAGCATCCTTGAAGATGGCGATGCCGGGCGGGGAAAGGGGCGTTTTGGGCTTGAGGATCGCAAGGCCAAGCGCGGCGTCTGTCCGCAGGGCATCGGCGCCGTCATCGCCGACCGTGATGCGGGTGCATGCATCGACCGCATCGGCAGTGGTGACCACCGTGCCGCTTGCATCGACAAAAAAGCCAGAGCGCGTGCGCATCGGTGTGCGAAGTTCAAGGCCCGCCACAAGGTCGATGGATTGTTCATCGCCGGGCTGGCGGTCTGTCTCGTTCAGGACCGCACCGGGCAGGGGGGTGAAACTGGCGCGCATGTCAGAGATCACGCGCTGCATCCGGCGATCGTCGCCTGCGGGCCATACAAGGGTAAAGCCCTTGATCTGACCGCCGCTGCGCTGGGCGAAGGTGTAGGAGGCGATTTCGTCGTTCTGGCCGGTCAGGACAAACTCATCACCCTTGATCTCGCGAAAGCCCTTGCGCGGGATGATCTTGAGCGTTTGCAGGACGTCGTAGAGGCCCGAAAGCGTGGCTTTGGTGCCTTTCTGGCTGATCAGGATGACCTGGGCGCCGCTGTCGCCGGTCGGCTCATAGCGCGCGAAAGGAAACTCATAACTGGAGAAGGATACCATCGATGCGGGCATGCGGATCGAAATGCCGGCCTTTTCGTCAACGATGGTCTGCATCCCAAGCTGCGCCAGAACAGAGCGATAGTCCTGCATAAGCTCTGCCCGCTGGGCGGTGGTCAGAATGCCGGTGGGTTCATAGCCCTTTGCCTCTTGGTAGGCGCCCATTGCGCGGCGGGTGCCTGCGCCGAAGGCGCCGTCGATGGCGGCGGTGTAGAACCCTTCCCATTCAAGGGCGCGCTGAAGGTCCATGCGTTCTTCGGGGCCAAGTTCGCCCTCGCTTATGCGGGCCTGACGGGGTGTTTCGTCGGGCAGGGTGGATTGGATTGCGGGGCTTTGGCCCGTCTCTGCCGTGGTCTCGGCCGGGGCAGGTTCAGGCGTTGGTACCGCGCCTGCGCCAATGGGCCAGAAACGTTGGCGGAATGCGCCGCCGTCGGCGATAAAGCTGTCGCGGGGGATGCGCCCCTGCGCGCGCAGGCGCACAAGCGTGGCGTTTGCTTCGGTGTCGCTATAGGGGCCAAGGACGATGGCGTACCAGCCAGAGCCAAGGGAAAATCCGCTGACGGATGCAAGTTCGGATGTATAGGCACGGGCGCGTGCCTGAGCCTCTGCCAGGCTTGGCTGAGCCTCGATCTGGACCCAAAGCTGACCCTGGGCCATCGCGGCGGCCGGAACAAGCATCCACAGCGCAACGAGCAAACGACGAATAAGCAATTTAGAAACCTTTCACACTTCCCCCCGACACCCCAAGTCGGGCATCTGCGCGTCACCCTATCAAAGCCTGCGCATGATGCACCAGCTAAAGACACAAGGTCCGATTGACCCTCGTGAAACTGTTGCCTATTGAGAACGCGCTTTATTGAGGATGCACCATGCCGCAGTCACAGGGCACGCCGCGCTCGTTCCAAGAGATCATTCTGAGGTTACAGGCCTATTGGGCCGCCAAGGGATGTGCCGTGCTGCAACCCTACGATATGGAAGTGGGGGCGGGGACATTCCATCCGGCCACGACCATGCGTTCGCTTGGTAGCACGCCTTGGGCCGCAGCCTATGTTCAGCCCTCGCGCCGCCCGACCGACGGGCGCTATGGCGACAGCCCCAACCGCTGGCAGCACTATTACCAGTTTCAGGTGATCATCAAACCATCGCCCCCCGACCTGCAGGAGCTTTACCTTGGCTCGCTTGCCGCGATCGGGATCGATATGGACCTGCATGACATCCGCTTTGTCGAGGATGACTGGGAAAGCCCGACGCTGGGCGCTTGGGGTCTTGGCTGGGAGGTCTGGTGCGATGGCATGGAGGTCAGCCAGTTCACCTATTTCCAACAAGTCGGCGGGCAGGACTGCAAGCCGGTTTCGGGTGAGCTTACCTATGGGCTTGAGCGGCTGGCGATGTATGTTCTGGGGATCGATGACGGCAACGAGATGCCTTTCAATGACCCGGATGCGCCGATCCCGCTGAAATATGGCGATGTCTTTCGCGAGGCTGAGGCGCAATATGCGCGCTGGAACTTCGATGTGGCCGACACCGATATGCTGCTGCAACATTTCGAGGATGCAGAGGCCGAATGCGCCCGCATTCTGGCCGAGCCTGCCGATGACCCCAAGACGGGGCGGCGGATCGTCATGGCGCTTCCGGCCTATGATCAATGCATCAAGGCCAGCCATCTGTTCAATCTTCTCGATGCGCGCGGTGTGATTTCGGTGACCGAACGGCAGGCCTATATCGGCCGCGTGCGCGCCCTGTCCAAAGCCTGTGGCGAGGCCTTTGTTCAGACCGAGGCCGGCGGCTGGTCGGCCCAATGAGTTTACCCATCGCAATCAGGCGGCCATGCGCGCGCGCCCAAGTTTTCCCGAGGATCCCAAAATGACCGGACGAGCCGCGATAATCCTGATGCTTCTGACGGCGCTTTTGGCGGGTGGGGGGATCTATTACTCCCAAGTCTACGCCTATTACACCGAACTGGACCCTTCGGAAGTTACGGTCGAGCTGACATCGCTTAGCACCGGCCAGCCCGAGGCGATCATCGCCGAGAACATCCGCGCCATCGATGCCAACAGCTCTCCGATCCGCTACCGGGCCTGTTTTGAGACCACGATGAGCGAGGCGATGTTGTCAGAGACCTATGTCGCCTTCGACAAGCCGGTGCCCAATGTCGCGCCGGGCTGGTTTTCCTGTTTCGATGCCAATGCCATTGGCGAGGCGCTTGAAGAGGGTCAGGGGCTGGCCTTTCTGGGCGAGCGCAACATCCAGTACGGGGTGGACCGGGTGGTGGCGATCATGCCGGACGGGCGCGGCTATGCATGGCAACAGCTGAATTCCTGCGGCGAAAAGCTTTATGACGGCTCTCCGGCTGATCCAAGCTGTCCTGATCCGGCAAACTTTGCCAAACCTGTTTCTGCGGGGTCGAACTAAATGCCCGATCTTCTGATCGAACTTTTTTCCGAGGAAATTCCCGCGCGCATGCAGCGGCGGGCGGCCGAGGATCTGAAAAAGCTTGTGACCAATGGCCTGGTCGAGGCGGGGCTGACCTATGCCGGCGCCGGGGCGTTTTCGACGCCGCGCCGCCTTGCGCTTGCGGTTGAGGGGCTGAGCGCCCAAAGCCCAACGGTGACCGAAGAGCGCAAGGGCCCGCGCACGGATGCGCCCGAAAAGGCGCTGGAAGGTTTCTTGCGCTCAACCGGGCTTGCCCGCGATCAGTTGACCGCGCGCGCCGATAAAAAGGGTGAGGTCTGGTTCGCCGAGATCACGCGCCCGGGCCGCCCCGCGGCCGAGATCGCCGCCGAGGTGATCACCGGCGCGATCCAGAACTTTCCATGGCCCAAGTCGATGCGCTGGGGCGCGGGCACGCTGCGCTGGGTGCGGCCGCTGCATTCGATCCTTGCAATCCTGTCCGATGAGGGCGGGGCAGAAACGCTCGCCATAGAGATCGAGGGGATCCGTGCCGGGGCGCAGACCCAAGGCCATCGTTTCATGGCGCCGGACTGCTTTGCGGTGACCGGCTTTGACGACTATCAGACGCGGCTGAAGCGCGCCAAGGTCATTCTGGACAGCGCAGAGCGCGAAGAGGCGATCTGGAACGAGGCGAGCAATCTTGCCTTTGCGCAGGGTCTGGAAGTGGTTGAGGACAAAGGGCTTTTGGCCGAAGTTGCCGGGCTGGTCGAATGGCCTGTGACGCTGATGGGCAAGATCGATGCGGCCTATCTGGACCTGCCGGCAGAGGTCTTGCAGACCTCGATGCGCGAGCACCAGAAGTTTTTCAGTGTCCGTAACCCCAAGACGGGCGGCATTGAACAGTTCATCACCGTGGCCAACCGCGAAACCGCCGATCATGGCGCCACGATCCTTGCGGGTAACGCGCGGGTTCTTTCGGCGCGCCTTGCCGATGCCAAGTTCTTTTGGGAAAACGATCTGCGGATCGCCAAGGGGCAAAAGATGCGTCCCTGGCTGGATGCGCTGGAAAAGGTCACTTTCCACAACAAACTGGGAAGTCAGGCCGACCGTATTGAACGCATCGCGGCGCTTGCGGGCGAATTGGCCGAGGCCGCTGGCGCAGATGCCGAACAATCGGTTACCGCCGCGCGCGTAGCCAAGGCCGATCTGTCGTCCGAAATGGTCTATGAGTTCCCCGAGTTGCAGGGCGTCATGGGGCGCTATTACGCGCTGGAAGCGGGATATCCGCAGGCCGTGGCGGATGCCGCGCGCGATCATTATTCGCCCTTGGGCCCCTCTGACGATGTTCCGGCTGATCCGGTGTCGGTTGCGGTTGCGCTGGCCGACAAGTTGGACACGCTGACCGGGTTCTGGGCGATTGACGAAAAGCCGACGGGGTCAAAGGACCCCTTTGCGCTGCGCCGTGCCGCGCTGGGGGTGATCCGGCTTGTGCTGGACAATGATTTGCGGGTCAGTTTGTCAAGCCAAGTCACGGGTGCGCTGGCGACTCTACTGGAATTTGGTGCTTTTCAATCCTTTTTGAACGATTTTGGAGAAGCCGACTACAAGGACTGGGTACGGGATGACCGATTTTCCTCTCGGTTCAATAGTATAGGCTACAATCAGGCAGTCGGACAATTTTTTGAAAGAATTCTTGTCGATGCAACCAAAGAAAAAAGTGATTTTGGTGTCGTTTATAGGGCCGCTAAGAGAAGAGTATCAGATAGCGCTGCGGACCTCCTCGGCTTTTTCCACGA
Organism: Paracoccaceae bacterium; assembly: GCA_030148005.1. Classification (GTDB taxonomy): domain Bacteria; phylum Pseudomonadota; class Alphaproteobacteria; order Rhodobacterales; family Rhodobacteraceae; genus JASBSV01. Next base: position 13,011 of record JASBUI010000039.1, read on the forward strand.
CCGCCTGAAGGTCTATTTGCGCGATCAGGGGCTGCGCCACGATGTGATCGACGCCTGCATCGCGATGCCGGGAAATGACGATCTGACGCTTTTGGTCAAGCGGGCCGCCGCGCTTTCAGAGACGCTGAAGACCGACGATGGCGAAAACCTGATCCAAGGGTTCAAGCGGGCCAACAACATCCTTTCTCAGGCCGAGGAAAAGGATGGGGTCGAGTATTCCTACGGCGCGGATGTGAAATTTGCCGAGACCGATGTGGAACGCCGCCTGTTCGGCGCGCTTGATAAGGCTGAGGGCGTGATCGATCCGGCGATGAAGGCCGAGGATTTTGCCGTGGCGATGGCGGCGATGGCCGATCTGCGCGGTCCGATCGATGCGTTTTTCGAGGCGGTTCAGATCAATGCGGAAAGCGAGGTTCTGCGCCGCAACCGTCTGAACCTTCTCAGCCGGATCCGCACCGTCTGTTTGTCGGTTGCCGATCTGACCCGGCTTGAAGGATAGGGCGGCCCGGCGGGCCATGGGAGCGTATGCCAAAGCGTCACACTGACGTCACCAAATTATGCCCGCCCCTTGCCCCGTTGCGTCATTCGCCTATGCTGCACCGCAATTGCCAGGAGCGCTGCGGTGCAGAAACACAAGGATATGTCCTATTTCACTGAAATCACGCCTACGGCGCCGATTTCGCTGAAACAGCATGGCAACCGCGCAAAGTGTCTGCAGCGGCTGATCCGGCTTGAACTGCCGGTGCCCAAAACGGTCGCCATTTCCTTTGACGCGGTGCAGGACATCGCTTCGGGGCAGATCCCGGATACCGCCCGGCTAATCGCGCCTTTTGGAAAGTCGCCGCTTTTGTCGGTGCGCCCGTCAAGTCAGGACCCCGATTGGGGCGGGCCGAACACGATCCTGAACATCGGCATGAACCGGGCCATGCACCAGCGCATGGTGTGCAGTCAAGGTCAGGCGGCGGCCAACGCAATTTATACCCGTTTCATAGAGGCTTATGCGGTTCAGATCGCGCGGCTGGACCCCGATATGTTCGAGGTGAATGATACGTCGACCGCCACGCTGGAGGCGATGCTTGCCGCCTATGAGGCGGAAACGGATGAGGCATTTCCCGAGGATCCCGCGCAGCAATTGACCGAAGTTCTGCGCTCAATGGCGCGGGCGTGGGGCGGCACTTCGGCCCGGCTTTTGCGGCAGGCCAAGGGCGCGCCGATTGATGCGGGGCTGGGCCTTGTGGTGCAGGAAATGGTTCTTGGCGTTGGCACCGATGCCTCGGAAAGCGGGGCGGGCGTTATTCAGTTCGTGTCGTCCGAGACCGGCCAGCCGCAGATCACCGGGCGGTATCTGACCCAGTCGCAGGGGCGCGAGGCGCTGCGCCCTGATCGCAAGGCAATTTACCTGACATGCGACCGGCGCGGCCCCAGCCTTGAAGAGCTGTGCCCCGGTCCTTTCGCCGATCTTCAGAAACACGGAAAAATCTGTCGCCAGCGCCTGCGCGAAGAGATGCAGATCGAGTTCACGATCGACAATGATACGCTGCATATCCTTGATGCGGTGCGTATCCAGCGGTCATCGCGCGCGGCGATCCGCATCGCTGTTTCGCTGGCCGAAGACGGTGTGATTTCCCGCGATGAGGCCGTCATGCGGATCGAGCCGCGCGCGCTGAACGAATTGCTGCACCCGCAGGTCGATCCGCGCGGGGCGCGTGATGTGATCGTGCGCGGCATCGGCGCAAGCCCCGGCGCGGCGCAGGGGCGGATCGTCTTTTCGGCCATGGCGGCGCAAGCTTCGGCCGCGCGCGGAGAGCCTTGTGTCCTTGTGCGGCGCGAAACCTCGCCCGAGGATATTCGCGGCATGCATGCGGCCAGCGCGGTTCTGACCGAAAGGGGCGGGATGACCAGCCACGCGGCGGTTATCGCGCGCGGTCTTGGCCTGCCTTGCGTTGTGGGCGCATCAAACATGCGGCTGGATTTCAAACGCAAACTTTTGATCTCGGACAAGGGACGAGAGTTTGGCGAGGGTGATTTCATCACCATTGACGGAACCGCGGGCGAGGCGCTTGCAGGTGCCGTGAAGATGTTGGAGCCGGCGCTGGACGACACGTTTCAGGCCTTGCTGGACTGGGCCGATCAGGCGCGCGACATCGGGATCAGGGCCAATGCCGACACGCCTGCGGATGCGCAGATGGCGCGGGCCTTCAAGGCCGAAGGCATCGGGCTTTGCCGGACAGAGCATATGTTCTTTGAAGATGACCGGCTGACGGTCATGCGCGAGATGATCTTTGCCGACAGCCCCGAGGACCGCCGCGCGGCGCTCGACCGGCTGCTCCCGATGCAGCGGGCCGACTTTGTGCGGCTTTTCGACATCATGGCGGGCAAACCCGTCTGTATCCGCCTGTTTGACCCTCCGCTGCATGAGTTTCTGCCCAGTTCGCGCGATGGATTGCGCGAGTTGGCCGAGGCGCTAAGCCTGCCCTTGTCGACCGTTACCCGGCGGGTTGAGGCGCTAAGCGAGTTCAACCCGATGCTGGGTTTGCGCGGCGTGCGCCTTGGCATCACGGTGCCGGAAATTTACGACATGCAGGCGCGCGCGATCTTTGAGGCGACGATCAAGGCCAGCAAGAAGGGCGCGCCCGTTGTGCCCGAGATCATGATTCCGCTGGTCAGTGCTCGGCGCGAGGTCGATCTGGTCAAGACCCGCGTCGATGCGGTGGCCGCCGCTGTGCGCACCGAGATGGACACCGATTTCGACTATCGCCTTGGGGTCATGGTTGAAACGCCGCGCGCGGCGCTCAGGGCACATGAGATCGCGATGCACTCGGCCTTTCTGTCGTTTGGAACAAACGATTTGACCCAGATGACCTATGGGCTGTCGCGCGACGATGCGGGGCGGTTCATGTCCGACTATGTCAATCAGGGTGTCTATGCGGAAGATCCGTTTCACACGCTGGACATCGAAGGGGTCGGAGAGCTTTTGACCATCGGGGCCGAGCGAGGCCGGCAGGCGGATCCGGACATTGTTTTGTCGGTTTGCGGCGAACATGGGGGCAACCCAGAATCAATCGCTTTTTGCCGGGATGCGGGTTTTGACTATGTTTCCTGCTCTCCTTTCCGGGTTCCCTTGGCGCGACTTGCCGCAGCCCAATTGGCTATTGCGGAACGGGGAACAACAAAAAAGAACGCAATTGCAATGCGTTAAGTCGATCTCGTCGATTTTTTCCAACTTCACGGTTGAATTTACGCAGCGGCAATAAAACGGCCGGGGTAGACGATTCGGTTTTGATCGGTTATCTGGCCCGCTGAACAATCGCTTGCGTAAAGCGTGGCCTGGCGGTGCCAGGCAGCTGGACTGGGGAAGGAAGATCAATGGTGGGACGGCTCGCTTTGGCGGTCTCTTTTGTGCTTGCGGCGACAGTTGCCGGACATGCCACGGAGACCAAAGGCGCCTTTACCGGCAACCTTGGAAAGCTGATGGGGGCCGAACGTGTGGCCCTTAACGGACTGAAAAGCTCAAAGATCGATGCGCTGGCACAACCGCGGACGGGACGTGTGTCTACCCGCGGGCTTCGCGCGCCGCAGATCGAATATTCGCGCGCATGGCTTGCATCGCAGCCGCGCGCAAGGGGCGGGGACGACTGGGCCTGCCTGACCGAAGCGCTTTACTTCGAAGCGCGGGGCGAGACGATCAAGGGCCAGTTCGCCGTGGCCGAGGTAATCCTGAACCGCGTCGACAGCCCGCGCTTTCCCAACACGGTTTGCAGCGTGGTCAATCAGGGAACAGGGCGCAAGTTTGCCTGTCAGTTCACCTATACCTGCGATGGCCGGGCAGAGCATTTCAACAATCCCAAGGCCTATGAGGACGTGGGAAAGGTTGCGCGCGCCGCGCTTGAGGGGGCTCCGCGCCGCCTGACGTCGGGGGCCACCTATTACCATACAACGGCTGTAAGCCCGCGCTGGTCGCGCAAGTTCCGGCGCACCGCCAGGATCGGCGTTCACCTCTTTTACCGCCGTTAGCGCTGGTCGCTGATCTTCGGTCTGCTACAATCGGCAGATCGGCCCTTGCCGGGAAAGGCGTGTCATGACCAAGGATATACATCTGGCGTTCGAGCATCCTGATGCCCGGGCGGCTGCGATGGCCGAAGAGCCGCCGCGCGACCGCATTTCGCTGCGCGATCACATCGTCGAGGTCGAGATCGGCGCGTTTCAGGCCGAGCGTGGCACAACCCAGCGAGTGCGCTTTAACATAGTGGTCGAGGTCGCGCCAAGCGCGGGGCCTTTGGAGGACGATGTCGACCGGATCCTAAGCTATGACACGATCACGCAGGCGATTGCGCATGAGTTGGGCGCAGAGCGGCTGAACCTTCTTGAAACATTGGCCGAGCGTGTGGCCGACAGGATATTGCTGGCACCGCAGGCCTACCGCGTCTTTGTGCGCATCGAAAAGCTGGATCGTGGGCCCGGCGCGCTTGGGGTAGAGATTGTGCGCAAGCGCGAGGCCACGCTGGCCGAGGTTACCGCGAGCCCGCAAGAGGCCCTGCACCCGGTGGTCATCTATCTGCCCAACCCTGCTTTTCAGCCGAGCTATGTCACATCCCTTCTCGATGAGATGGGAAGCGGCGCGGCGCCGCTGATCCTTTGCGTTGGCGCGGCTGATTGCGCAACGCCGCGGTCGCGTTCAGAGGCCGCGCAGCGGCGGATCGATCTTTTGGCGATCGAGCAGAACGCATGGGTTCTTGCGGGGCTCGATCAACGCTGCGTCGTGGTCAACACCCGGACGGAACTGGACTGGGCGATGGAGAACGGACAGGTTTCTGTCTGGGCACCGTCAAAGATGGTGCTGGATGCGGTCGATGGCCCTTCGGCAGAGCCGGGCGAGGCGCTGGCGCTGGCGCTTTGGTTTGCCGAGATGATGGGCGCGGCGCGCCTGATCGCCATCGGCGAGGATGCGCCGAAGTCTGAAACAATCAAGGTCGAGCGGCGCGACTTTCTGCAAGGGTGACTTGCGGGGGGCGGGCAAAAGTTTCATAGCCCCATCATGACAGTTTACTACCGAGCATTGGCCCAGACCGATCGGTTTCGCCCGGCGCATGCACGAATGATTGCAGGCGGCTGGACATGGTTTGACCGGCTTGAAATGCGCAAGCGGGGCGGCGCGGCGCGGATCATCGATATCGGCGACGCGCCGGCAGAAGTGGTCGAGCGGATTGCGGCGCCGCGGGCTGAGGTTGCGGGGCTTGCCACCGATCGCCCGCGCCTGATGGGGATCCTCAACGTCACACCCGACAGCTTTTCTGACGGCGGGCTGTTTTGCGATCCGGCAGCGGCGCAGGCGCAGGCCGGGGCGCTGATTAAGCAAGGCGCGGATATCCTTGATATCGGGGGCGAATCCACGCGCCCCGGCGCCGATTTCGTCCCGCCCGAGCAAGAGATTGAGCGCACCGCGCCGGTGATCGCGGCGCTGGCGCGCGGCGGCAGCGTTCCGGTTTCGATCGACACGCGGAAAGCGGCGGTTGCGCGCGCGGCGCTGGATGCGGGCGCGGGCATTCTGAACGATGTCTCGGCGCTGACGTTTGATCCGGAAATGGCGGGCGTTGCCGCCGCGTCGGGCGCGCCGATCTGCCTGATGCATGCGCAGGGCGATCCCAAGACCATGCAGGCAAACCCCACGTATGATGATGTTTTGCTGGATGTGTACGACTTTCTGGCTGAGCGGATAGCGGCGGCTGAAGCGGCAGGGATTGCGCGTGAGCGGGTCATTGTCGATCCGGGCATCGGTTTTGGAAAGACGGCCGCGCATAACCTTGCGCTGATTTCGGGGCTGTCGCTTTTCCATTCGCTGGGCTGCCCGATCCTCTTTGGGGCATCGCGCAAGCGGTTCATAGGTACAATCGGGCAGGCGCCGGATGCGCGTGCGCGTTTGCCCGGCTCTGTCGCCGTGGCGCTTTCGGCGCTTGCGCAGGGTGTGCAGATCATTCGCGTCCATGATATGGCTGAGACGCGTCAGGCCGTGGCTTTGGCCATGGCTATTTCGGAGGGATGAAAATGGCTCGTAAACTCTTTGGAACCGACGGTGTTCGCGGGCGGGCAAATACGCATCCGATGACCGCCGATCTGATCCTGAAGCTGGGCGCGGCGGCGGGGCGGTACTTTCGCCGCGACGGGCTGAACGGGCACCGGGTTGTGATCGGCAAGGACACCCGGCTTTCGGGATATATGCTTGAGAATGCGCTGACGGCGGGGCTTACGACCTCGGGGATGAACGTTCTTTTGCTGGGGCCGGTGCCGACGCCGGCGGTCGGTTTTCTGACCCGGTCAATGCGCGCGGATCTTGGGATCATGATCTCGGCCAGCCACAATCCGCATCATGACAACGGTATCAAGTTTTTCGGCCCCGATGGTTTCAAGCTGTCCGATGACGCCGAGGCTGAGATCGAGGAGTTGGTGGCAGGTTCCCTAAAGCCTGTGCAGGCGCAAAACATCGGTCGGGCGCGGCGGATCGACGATGCGCGCGGGCGCTATGTTGAATATGCCAAAACCACATTTCCGCATCGCGGCGGCCTGAAGGGGCTGAAGGTCGTGGTCGATTGCGCCAATGGCGCGGCCTATCGTGCAGCGCCCGAAGTTCTGTGGGAACTGGGCGCCGAGGTGATCCCGGTGGGCGTCAGCCCCGATGGCTTTAACATCAACGAAGGGTGCGGATCGACCGACACCACCACGGCGGCAGAGGCGGTTTGCCTGCATGGCGCAGACATCGGTCTTTGTCTGGACGGGGATGCCGACCGGCTGATCGTGCTGGATGAGACCGGAACGCCGGCGGACGGCGATCAGCTTATGGCGCTTTTTGCGCGGCGTTGGGCCGAGCAGGGCAAGCTGAACGGGCACACGCTTGTTGCGACGGTCATGTCCAACCTTGGGCTTGAGCGCTATCTTGAAAGCCAGGCCATCGCGCTGCACCGTACGGCTGTTGGCGACCGCTATGTGGTCGAAGAGATGCGCGCGCGCGGCTTTAACCTTGGCGGGGAACAGTCGGGGCATATCGTGATGACCGACTATGCGACCACGGGCGATGGTCTGATTGCGGGCTTGCAGATTCTGGCCGAGATGGTGCGCACGGACAAACCGGCCAGCGCGCTTTTGAAAAGCTTTGAGCCGGTGCCGCAGCTTTTGAAGAATGTGCGCTATGGCGCGGGAAAAGAGCCGCTGACCACGGCGCCGGTGAAATCGGCAATTGCCGAGGCAGAGGGCCGGCTGAACGGGTCAGGCCGGTTGCTGATCCGCACCTCTGGCACCGAACCGCTGGTGCGGGTGATGGCAGAATGCGAAGACCCCGATCTGTTGGTCGAGGTTGTCGACAGCGTGGTGGCAGCGGTCGAAACCGCCGCCTGAAGAGGCCCCTAGACCTGAAAGGTCGCGCCGTTCAGTTCCAGCACAATCGTGTCCGCGTTGGCGCTGCCCCAAACCTTGCCCACGCGCCGACCGCGTTTCTTGATCGCCGCAACAGAAGGCATCCCCTTGATCCTTTGGGGTCGTGTCCGGACGCTGCGGCGGATCGAGGCGGCCTTGCCATCTGCCTTGCCCGGCCCGATCGCCAGCTTGACGCTGCGCCGGTTCGGAAAGGTCGAGGGCAGAACGAAAAGCGTGCGATTTATAAGGTAAATCAATCCGATAACGGCCATTGCCGCGATAAGGTTCGGAATGCGCCGCGACGTGGTCAGGCTGTTTTCCAGCGTGATCGTCTGCTTGTTCTTGAACGACAGCAGGAAAGTAGCCGCCGACAAGATGAATATGATCTGAAGAACCGCGACCGCGCGCCCGCCTGATCCGATAAAGAGAAGGCTGCGCAATGCGTCATAGACAATATCGTTGCCGCCGCCTTCGTCATTGGCCAGTGTGACATTCGGCCCAAGGACAAGCGGAGCTGCAATCCCGCCCAGGACCAGCGACTTTGAAAAACTGCGCCGTTTCATGAAATTTCCCCCAAAATAAGCTACTGAATTCGGCAAACCTAACAGATTTTGGCCGATTTCGAAACTAGCGGTGCCCAAAGAGCCGACTTAGGGCGCCCCATTGGCTTAGGGCGACGCCGGTCAGGATCAGGGCCAGGGCAAGGAACAGGTTGGGGTTCAGGGGCTCTCCAAGAAAGATCGTGCCCATGATGACCGACCAGATCGGCACCTGATAATTGGTGAGCGACATGAAAGTCGGCCCGGCGGTGCGGATCACCAGAACGCGAAGCAGGTTCGCGCCGGCGGTGGGTATCAACCCCAGTCCCGCAAGCAGGATCAGCGTGCGCTGATCGGGCAGGGGCGGCGGGCCTTCGACGGCAAGCGAGGCGGCAATGACCACGACAGCGCCGATGATCAGCGTCACCGCAGAAAGCCCGATCGCATCGACGGGCGGCAGGCGGCGCATCAGAACCGAACTTAGCGCATAACAGGCCGCGGCGCCCAAAAGGGCCAGACGGCCCAGCCCTTCGGTGGTTGCCCCCGAAGAGGCAAAAGCGCCGGGGCCAATCAGCACGACCACACCGGCAAAGCCGATCAGAAAGCCTAGCGTCTTGCGCCTTGTCAGCCGGTCACCCGGCACCATGAAATGGGCAAGTGGCAGAACCATCAGAGCCACGCCCGCCATCGACACCCCGGCAAACCCAGAGGTTACATATTGCTGACCCCAGCTTATCGCCATGAAGGGCACGGCCGAGCTTAGCGCGCCGATGATCGCAAGGGTGATCCACGGGGGGCGCGGCCCCTTCTCGAAAAGCTTTGCGCCTTGCATGGCCCAGATCGCTGTTGTCAGAAGGGCGGCAAATCCGATCCGGCCCGCCGCCAGCCAGAGCGGCGTGATACCCCGCAAGGTCACCTCGATCACCATAAAGGTCGATCCCCAGATAAGCCCAAGGGCCGCAACCATAAGCCATGAACGGCCCGTGGGATGGGTGGGGTGCATGCAATTTCGTCCTGAAACGGAAAGTCCCGCCCGGGAAAATGGCCCCGGGCGGGATGCTGTCTTGTTTGGCCGGGGCCTTAGTTCTTGGCCTGATCAACCAGTTTGCCAGCGGAAATCCACGGCATCATGTCACGCAGCTTTTTGCCGACCTCTTCGATCTGGTGGGCATCGTTGCGGCGGCGCGTGCCTTTAAAGAAGGGCTGGCCGACCTGATTTTCCTGCATAAAATCACGCACAAAGGCGCCGGTCTGAATGTCGTTCAGAATGCCTTTCATGCGGGCCTTGGTTTCTTCGTAGGGAAGAACGCGCGGGCCGCTGACATACTCGCCATACTCGGCCGTGTTCGAGATCGAATAGTTCATGTTGGCGATGCCGCCTTCATAGATCAGATCAACGATCAGTTTGACCTCGTGCAGGCACTCGAAATAGGCCATCTCGGGGGCATAGCCCGCCTCGACCAGCGTCTCAAAGCCCATGCGGATCAACTCGACCAAGCCGCCGCAAAGCACGGCCTGCTCACCAAAGAGGTCGGTTTCGCACTCTTCCTTGAAGTTCGTCTCGATGACGCCAGAGCGTCCGCCGCCGATGGCCGAGCAATAGCTGAGACCGATCTCAAGCGCCTTGCCGCTTTCGTCGCGGTCAACGGCAACAAGGCAGGGCACGCCGCCGCCCTTGACGTATTCGCCGCGCACGGTGTGGCCGGGGCCCTTGGGGGCCATCATGATCACGTCGATGCCTGGCTTGGGCTCGATCAGGCCAAAGTGAACGTTAAGCCCGTGCGCAAATGCGATGGCAGAACCTTCGCGGATGTTGTCGTGAACGTATTTCTTGTAGGTCTCGGCCTGCAGTTCGTCGGGCATGGTGAACATCATCACGTCACACCATGCGGCCGCCTCGGCGATGCCCATGACCTTCAGGCCTTCGCCTTCGGCTTTCTTGGCACTTGCCGATCCCTCGCGCAGGGCAACGACCAGATTCTTGGCGCCGCTGTCGCGCAGGTTCAGCGCATGTGCGTGGCCCTGGCTGCCATAGCCAAGAATGGCAACTTTCTTGTCCTTGATCAGGTTGATATCGCAATCGCGATCATAATAAACGCGCATCCGAGCGCTCCTTTTTTGTCATGCTATCCGCCCCGCACTCTAGTGATCTTTGCGGAAATTACGTTGCAATCTTTGATGAAATCCCGCAATCTTAAGAAAAATCATTCTCCATTTTCTTTGTAGATGAAATATCCATGCTCGACGATACCGACCGGCGCATCCTGCGCCATTTTCAGAGCGACCCTGAACTGTCCACGGCAGAACTTGCCGAACGCTGCGGGCTGACGGCGGCGACCTGCTGGCGGCGGCTAGAGAAGCTGGGTGAAAGGGGCATCCTGCGGGGGCAGCACGCGATCATCGACTGGGCAAAGCTGGGCTATGCGGTCGAGGTGTCGTTGCGATTTACCTTGGACAAGACCGATCCGCGCGCCTTTGACGAATTTCTGGCCGCCGCGCGCAAGGTTCCCGAGGTGATCGAGATACATACGTTTCTGGGGCGCGTCGATTTGCGCCTGTCGGTCATTGCCCGCGACATGGCCCATTACAAAGACATCTACAGGGCGCAGATCCTGACCCTGCCGCATATCGCCGAGATCGAGGCGCTGATGCATGTTGCGACGCTTAAATCGAACGAGGCACTGCCGCTATGACGGATATCGACGCAACAGACCGGCGGATTCTGCGGGCGCTGTCGCAGGATGCGACGCTTGGCGCCGGAGAGCTTGGGCGGCGCCTTGGTCTGAGCCAGCCGGCGACATGGCGCCGCATCAGGCGGCTGAGTGATGCGGGCATCATCGCGGGGCGACGGCTGGATCTGGACCGCGAAAGCCTTGGGTTCGGGGTGACGGTCTTTCTGGGCGTCAAGCTTGCCACCAAGGGGCGCGTCAGCCTTGAGGACTTTGAGCGCGCGGTCACGGCAATTCCCGAAGTGCAGTCGGTTCAGCATGTTCTGGGCATGTATGACTATCGCCTGCGGGTGGCCGCGCGCGACATTGCCGATTTCGAACGGGTGCTGCGGCGGCGCATCATGACGCTTCCGGGCGTCGGGGATGTCGAGGCGAACGTCCTTCTCTCGGAAGAGCGCCGACCCGGCCCGATCTGAACCCCGTTGTCCGGTTCATGCAAAGATAGACTTTGCCACTTGGCGGCGAGGCGGCTAGGCATGGCAAAAGAGGAGATTCCCGCGATGACCGCACTTTTGGACAATGTCGATCCCGATGGGCTTTTGGAGTATTCGGTGGTCTTTACCGATCGCTCGCTCAACCATATGTCGATGCAATTCCGGCAGGTGATGCTGGATATCAACGAAATGCTCAAAGAGGTCTACAATGCGCACAGCGTTGCGCTGATCCCCGGTGGCGGCACCTATGCGATGGAGGCCGTGGCCCGCCAGTTCGCGACAGGGCAAAAGGCGCTGGTGGTGCGCAACGGCTGGTTCTCATACCGGTGGAGCCAGATTTTCGAAGCCGAGGACATGGCATCGGACGTGGTGGTGATGAAGGCGCGGCGCAGCTCGAACGCTTCTGCATCGCCCTTTGCGCCTGCACCCATTGATGAGGTTGTTGAGCGTATTCGCGCCGAAAAGCCGGGCGTTGTCTTTGCCCCGCATGTCGAAACGTCCGCTGGTGTCATCTTGCCGGACGACTATGTAAAGGCGCTTGCGGCGGCGGCCCACGAGGTTGGTGCGCTGATGGTTCTGGACTGTATCGCATCGGGCTGTGCTTGGGTGGATATGCAAGAGACAGGCGTCGATGTTCTGATCTCGGCGCCGCAAAAGGGTTGGTCTGCCTCGCCCTCGGCGGGTCTTGTGATGATGTCCGAGCGGGCCGAGGCGCGTCTGGCAGAAACAAAATCGACCAGCTTTGCCATTGATCTGGGCAAGTGGCGGTCGATCATGAAGGCCTATGAGGATGGCGGGCATGCCTATCACGCGACCATGCCGACCGATGCGCTGAAGGCCTTTCGCGACACGATGCTGGAGACGCGCGACTATGGGTTCGACAAGCTGCGCGATGCGCAGTGGGAGCTTGGAAACCGCGTGCGGGCCGCGTTGCGCGGTCATGGCCTTACACTGGTGGCGGCCGAAGGTTTTGGCGCGCCGGGCGTTGTTGTGGCCTACACCGATGATCCTGCCATTCAGAACGGTTCAAAATTTGCCGAGCTGGGCCTGCAGATCGCGGCGGGCGTTCCGCTTCAATGTGATGAGCCGGATGACTTCCGTACGTTCCGCATCGGTCTTTTCGGGCTCGACAAGCTTTATGATGTCGATGCGGCGGCCGGGCGGCTGGAAGAAGCTTTGGAGCACGTCCTTTAAGACAGGCGCGTGTCCTAGACCCCCATTCCCTTGCGCATGACCGAACGGCGCAGGGGCGTGACTTTTGTCAATAGTTTCAGTGCCTCGGCCCGCAGATCACGCGCGCCTGCGCCCGAGGTCATAGAGGCGCGGTTCAGCGCGCTGACGCCAGAGACGCGAAGGCGCGCCTCGGCGTGGCGCTTGCGGTTATAGGCATCAAGCCCCGCGCGGGTGCCAAGGCCCGCCGATTGGCTGACCCGCAAAAGGCATTCGATGTCCCCAAGGCTCATGTTCAGGCCCTGAGCGCCGATGGGGGGCACGACATGGGCCGCCTCGGCGATCAGCGCGGTGCGCTCGCCCGACATGCGCTGGGCGATGCGTGAGATGATCGGCCAGATGCTGCGCTGGCTGATCAGTGTCAGCGGGCCCAGAACATGTGCCGAACGGGCGGTCATTTCGGCCTCAAAAGCGGGGACATCCAGCCCGGCAAGGCGCTGTGCCTCGGGGCCGCGTTCCATCCAGACCACGGCCGAGGCAGGTTTGCCATCCCGGTCGGGAAGGGGGACCAGCGTGAAGGGGCCACCGGTCTTGTGAACCTCGGTCGATACATTCTGATGCGCCTTGGGGTGGCTGACAGTAAAGGCCAGCGCCTTTTGCCCAAAGCTGCGCGTTGTTGCGCTGATCCCAAGTGCGTCGCGTACCGGCGAGTTGCGGCCATCGGCGGCGATCAAAAGCTTTGCTGCAAGGCGGGTGCCATCGTTCAGGGTCACGCGCACTTCCCGTTCTCGCGTAAGAACATCGCGCGTGGCGCGCCCGGCAAGGATGCGCACATTTTCCATGCTTGACAGGTGCTTAGCGGCGGCGGCGAGTATCTTTTGGTTCGGAACGTTCCAGCCAAAGGGCTGATCCGATATCTCGGCGGCGTCGAAATCTCCGGTGATCCGGGCCGCGCCATCCGCGCCGCCGGCGTCAACGATGCGCATGACCTGAAGCGGCATGGCGTGGGGCGCCATCAGCGGCCAAAGACCGGCCCTGTCCAATACCGCGCGCGCCGGTTGCAAAAAGGCGGTCGAGCGCAGATCGCCGCCTGCGCGGGTTTCGTCGTAAGCCGGGGCCGGATCGACAAGAATGACGCCATAGCCTTCGGCGCCAAAAGCGGCCGCCGCGATCAGCCCGGCAATGCCGCCGCCCGAAATGACGATGTCGGTTGTCTCGATGCTCATACGATTGAATCTGGTGCGGCGGCGGGCGAAGTAAAGCCCTGCGACAGCAGCCGCGACAGAAAGCCCGTCAGATCGCTTGTCTGGTGGTGCAGATGCGGCAGGGCGGGATGCTCTGGCCCCACAAGGATGGTGCGCATGCAGCGTTCATGCGGCACGTGCAGGTTTCTTGGATCGTCTTCGAACATCGCCGAGGTGGCCGGATCAAGCTGGGTCTGCTCAAGGAAATGATCATAGGCGGCGGCCTCGGGCTTGGGGATATAGCGCACCTCTTCGACGCCGTAGATTTCGACCAGAACATCCGAAAGGCCACGTGCGGCCAGAACCTTGCGGGCATAGGCGCGATCGCCGTTGGTAAAGACCAGCTTGCGGCCCGGAAGGGCGTCTATGTGGTTGGCAAGCTGTGGATCGGGCACAAGGGCGGCCATCGATATATCGTGAACCTCGTTTAGAAAGGCCGTCGGATCGACGCCGTGATTTATCATCAGCCCCTTGAGCGTCGTGCCATAGGTCGACCAATAGTCGCGGCGCAGGGCATTGGCATCGCTCTGGGAAAGACCCAGCTCGCGCGCAACAAAGGCGGCCATGCGCGTCTCTATCTGGTCGAAGAGGCGCGCCTGCGGCGGATAGAGCGTATTGTCCAGATCAAATATCCAGTTTCGCACATGTTCAAGGTCCCGGGTCATGGCGCAGACGCTACTGCGGCCGGGAAGATGTGGCAATCCCGGTCCTAAGTGCTTGAACAGTTCGCCGCAGGAAGGGTAGTTTGCGGCACCACGAAGCGGGCGCGCCCGCATGTCAGGGGCGCATGAATGCAAAAAGACGCGTATACACTTATTCTAGAGGCGATCGACATCGGGGTATTCAGACCCGGTGACCGGCTTGTGGAAAGCGAGTTGGCAGAGCGTTTTGGCATGTCGCGCACGCCGATCCGCGAGGCGCTGCAGCGACTGGAGACGCAATCGCTTTTGACGCGCGACGGGCGCAGCCTGATCGTGGCCTCGCTGGACTACAACCAGATGGCCGAGCTTTATATCGTGCGGGCAGAGCTTGAGGGGCTGGCCGCGCGTCTTGCGGCCAATCATGCAACGCCCGAAGAGGTACGGGTCCTGCGCCAGATGGTGACCGAGGATCGCGCGCTTCTGGGTGATCCGCTTGCGCTGTCGCGGGCGAACCGCCGGTTTCACAAGCAGATACATCTGGCCTCGCACAACCGGTTTCTGGTTCAGCAACTGGATCTGGTGCACCGATCCATGGCGCTGATGGCAGAGACATCATTGGCGGTTGTCGGGCGGGGCGAGATCGCGCTGGCCGAACATGAGACGATTGTCACGGCGATCGAAAAGCACGATGGGGCGGCGGCCGACAGCGCCTTGCGCACACATATTTCAGTGGCGTTCGAGACGCGGCTGAAATCGGATGCGGCAAACTATAGCGATTGATCTGGGCTTTTGGCGCGGCTGCTGACGGCGGGGAAAATCCCGTGGGCCGTCTTGTCCCAGTAATAGGGCCGCGTCACCATTTCCCACAGGCCCTTGTATGAGGCGAGCACCCCAAGCGGGTAGTAAAGCATCAGCGTGGGCACCCATTTGCGAAGCCAGCGGTGATCGTCACCGCGCAGGGCATAAAACCCCACGGCAATGCCAAGAAGCTCTGTCGAGAAAAAGAACACCGCAAGGGTGATCAAAAGCGCGTCGGGTACCTGCCCGGTCAGGGGGTGGGGCAGGCCAAAAAGCATCAACCAGAACGACCAGAGGATCGGGGCCAGCACAAACTGTGACAGCGCGCCCAGAAAGATGATCTGAAACCCCAGAAAACGCCATGCCCCAAGGTCCCGCCACAGGGTGCGGGGCGCGCGCATATGCACCGCCCAGGTCATCGCATAGCCCTTCAGCCAGCGAGAGCGTTGTTTGATCCATGGCAGTGCGCGGCAGTTCGCCTCTTCATGGGTCACGGTTTCGATGATCTCTGTCCGGTAGCCCCGGCGCGCGATCCTTATGCCCAGATCGGCGTCTTCTGTGACGTTATGGGCATCCCATGCGCCCAACTCTTCCAGCGCGGCGCGGCGGAAAAAGACCGTCGTTCCGCCAAGGGGCACGGCAAAGCCCATCTTTTCAACGCCGCGCAGAACAACGCGGAACCAGCTTGCGTATTCGGCAGTAAAGCAGCGCGAAAGCCAGTTTGTGGGGGCGTTGTAGAAATCAAGGATACCTTGCAGGCAGGCCACTTCTGGCCCGGTCTCTTCAAAGCGCTCGACAATTTTATGTATCTGGTCAGGGGCAGGGGCGTCTTCGGCGTCATAGATCCCGATGATCGAGCCGCGGCAGAAGTCCAAGGCATAGTTCAGGGCACGCGGCTTTGTCTTGATCGTGCCGCGCGGAACCGGGATGGTGCGAAACCATCCGGGCAGATCGGTCTGTTCGATCGTGGTGCGGGTGACCAGATCATCGGCCTCTACCACAAGGCAAATCTCAAGCAGCTCGCGCGGATAATCGAGTTTGCGAAGCCGCTCTACCAGATGGGCGGCAAGGTTTTCCTCGCGGTAGAGCGCGACGAGGATTGAAACCTTCGGAAGCTTTTCGGGAACGGCCTTCAGAACCGGATACTGGCGTTTTCGTTTCTTGGCCCTTTCGGCGCGAACAACCAGATAGGTCGCGGTCACTTTCATCGCAGCGGTCAGCACAAGCGTCAGAACGGCCCAGCCGCAGAGGATCGCAAAGGCGAGGGCGGGGCTGACGATTGCGCAGGCTATGATCAGGGCCGCACCGCAAAGCATCAGGATGCGCAGGGCGCCTGTATTCCAGTTGCGGCAGCTAAGTTCGGCGCTGACGCGCGCTTCGGCCTGTTCGACAAGCTTGGCCGAGCGCACGCGCGTGACTGCCGCCTCAATGCTTTGTTCGTCGGCGATTGTCATGTGGCAATTGGCAAAGCCGTGCGGGTCGACCTTGAAAAGCTCTGCCAAGGCTTCGGGGCGGGCGGTTGCGATAAGCGTGCTGGCACCGATGCGGCGATAGGGGATAAAGCCCGCACGCAGGCAAAGATCGGCGCCAAAGCGGTCTACAAGCCGTGGGTCAGGCGCGATCTTGTCAAGGTTCGCGGTTGTCGTGCCCCATTCCAGCGCCAGCGCCTCGGCCACTTCCTGCGGCGTAACCATTTGGCGGGAAAGAAGTATCTCACGAAGCTCGACGTCTTCGCCGGCTTGCAGCGATTGCGCCAGCTTCAGGTTGTCGGCGGAAAGCGCACCGCGGCTGACCAGAATTTCGGCCATCGACCGTTCATGATCAAAGCGGGCGGTTTCAGTCTGGCTTGTCTGGGGAACAAGCTGGAGGATTTGTGCTGGCATCAAGCAACTTCATCTTGGTGAACGACGATTCACCTTGATGAAGACTAGGTTAATGACAGGTTAAGTGTCGGTCGCTAAGCCGATGATTTTTCAAGCATTGTTGCCATTTCGGAAACAAAGCGTTCGAAAAGGTAATAACTATCCTGCGGGCCGGGGCTTGCTTCGGGGTGGTACTGAACCGAAAAGACCGGGCGATCGGACATGCGAATACCGCAGTTGGATCCATCAAAGAGCGACACATGGGTTTCGATCACGCCCTCGGGAAGCGTCTGGCTGTCGACCGTGAAGCCATGGTTCATAGAGGTGATTTCCACCTTGCCCGTTTCAAGGTCCTTGACCGGGTGGTTGGCGCCGTGGTGGCCGTGGTTCATCTTGACCGTGCGCGCGCCCAAGGCCAGTGCAAGCATCTGGTGCCCAAGGCAGATGCCGAAGATCGGCAGGCGGGTGGTGTCCAGAATTTCGCGGATCATCGGGACCGAATAGGCGCCAGTGGCCGCCGGATCGCCGGGGCCGTTCGACAGGAAAATCCCGTCGGGTTCATGTGCCAGAACCTCTTGCGCGGTCGCGGTCGCAGGCAGAACGGTGACATCGCAGCCGGCCGAGGCCAGACACCGCAGGATGTTGCGCTTGGCGCCATAGTCCAGGGCGACGACCTTGTATCCGGGTTTGTCCCGGCGCGTATAGCCTTGCGGCCATGCCCATCGCATCTCGTCCCAGCGATAGGATTGGGCGCAGGTTACATCCTTGGCCAGATCAAGACCTTCGAGGCCGACAAAGCCGCGCGCCTGCGCAACAAGGTCTTCGATGTCAAAATTGCCGTCGGGATCGTGGGCAAGAGCGGCGTGGGGCGCGCCTTGCTGGCGGATCGCGCGGGTCAGGCGGCGGGTATCGATCCCGCCAATGCCGATGCGGCCGCGCTGGCGCAGCCATTCGGTAAGTTCTTGCGTGGCGCGCCAGTTCGACGGCTCTGTCGGGTCCCATTTGACGACCATGCCCTGCGCGACGGGATCGGCGGTTTCATCATCCTCGGGATTGACCCCGGTGTTGCCGATATGCGGGAAGGTAAAGGTCACGATCTGGCCCGCATAGGAAGGGTCGGTCATGATCTCTTGATAGCCGGTCATCGCAGTGTTGAAGCAAAGCTCGGCAACTTGGGTTCCGGTGGCGCCGAATCCCTGTCCATAAAAGACCGTACCATCAGCCAAAGCCATGCAAGCGGTTGGTTTTTCGGCGATTTCCCGGGCGGACATAGGGGCGACTCCTTTGGCCAAACTTGCCGGAAACTATGGTCTATGGTGCTGACGGTCAAGGCCCCTGCGCGGGATAAGTTCAATTTGGGAAACGGTTTTATTTCATACGGTTAGCGGGTTTCCAAGCTGTTGTCATGGAAAGCGGGATTGGTTATTGTAGTAGGCTCGGACTTATGGGGATGAGACTTCCGATGGATATGAAGCAAAGGGTTTCCACGGCCCTTAAAGAAGCGATGAAGGCCAAGGATTCCGTGCGCCTTTCAACGCTGCGGCTGATCAATGCTGCGATCAAGGACAAGGATATCGCGCTTCGCGGAGAAGGCGCAGAGGTGACCGTCAGCGATGACGAAGTGCTTCAGATCCTTGGGAAAATGGTCAAACAGCGACAGGAAAGCGCGCGCGCCTATGACGAGGGCGGGCGGTTCGATCTTGCAGAGCGTGAGCGTTCGGAGATTGCGGTCATCGAAGAGTTCCTTCCGCGCAAGCTTAGCGAGGATGAGACGGCCTCGGCGATCAATGAGGCGATCGAAACGACGGGCGCCGCTTCCATTCGTGACATGGGCAAGGTCATGGCCGAACTTAAGGGCCGCTATACCGGGCAAATGGATTTCGGTCAGGTTGGGCCGAAGGTTCGTCAGCGGCTGGGATAGGGATCAGGCGGGCGATCTGGCTTCGGCAAGCGCCCGTTCAAGCTCATCCTTCAGCGCCAGACGCTCATCAGGCCCAAGGAACGCGCCAATCTCAACGCGGCGCGGGCCACCTTCCAAAGTCAGGTAATTCTCAACCGGCCCGCCCTCGGGCTGACAGTTTACGCGCACCCAATAGGGGTTGGCGGTCCAGTGGCGGGTTTCGCCGCCCGGTTCGTGGCGCGACAGCGTGATCTCATCTGATGTCAGGTGCATCTCTTCAAGGATCTCACGGTCGCGGTTGTTGCGCTGAAGCGCCCACCAGATCGCGCCGACGGCTGCCAGAAGAAATGGCAGCAGGGCCCAGAAGACAAAGGTGCCGAGGACGGCCAGAAGCGGCAGCAGAAAAAAGCTTGCCGTGACCGCGATAAAGATCACGAAACCACGCGGCGGCAGGGACCGGTAGGGCCAGAGCGACAGGCGCTTTTCGTGGTTATCCTGAGACCATTGGTAAGGCATAGGCGCAACTTATTGCCTTGGCGGTTGGGTAGGAAAGCGACAGGTGGACGCGGGGCAGGGAATTGCTGACATCCGCGCCGCCAAAAGAAAAGGCCCCGAGAGTATCGGGGCCTTTTGAATTTGAGACTAAATCCGGTTGGGATCTAGTGGGCGTGGCTCTTGTCCCAGTCTTCCTGCTTGGGCAGGATTTCGAAGGTATGCTCTGGCGGAGGCGACGGAAGTGTCCACTCCAGCGTGTCAGCATATTCGTTCCATGGGTTGTTCTCGGTCACGCGCTTGCCCCAACGCAGCGTGTAGAAGATCACGCCGATGAAGAAGAGGAACGAAGCGAATGAGAGGAACGCGCCAAGGCTGGAGACATAGTTCCAGTAGGCAAATGCCTCGGGGTAGTCGATATAGCGACGCGGCATGCCCTGACGGCCCAGGAAGTGCTGGGGGAAGAAGGTCACGTTCGCACCGATGAACATCGCCCAGAAGTGCAGCTTGGCTGCCCACTCAGGGTACATGCGGCCCGACATCTTGGGCAGGTAGAAGTAGATACCTGCGAAGATGGCAAAGACAGCACCCAGCGACATCACGTAGTGGAAGTGCGCGATCACATAGTATGTATCGTGATAGGCGCGGTCGATGCCGGCCTGGCTGAGAACGATACCGGTGACGCCGCCCACGGTGAAGAGGAAGAGGAAGCCGAAGGCCCAAAGCATCGGAGCTTTAAGTTCGACCGAACCCTGCCACATCGTTGCAATCCACGAGAAGACCTTGATGCCTGTCGGCACCGCGATCACCATCGTGGCCAGCATGAAGTAGCTTTGCTGACGCAGCGACAGGCCCACTGTGTACATGTGGTGTGCCCAGACGACAAAGCCCAGTGCGCCGATTGCGATCAGAGCCCAAACCATCGGCAGGTAGCCAAAGACAGGCTTGCGGCTGAAGGTTGCGATCACGTGGCTGATGATGCCGAAACCGGGCAGGATGATGATGTACACCTCGGGGTGACCGAAGAACCACAGGATGTGCTGGTAAAGGACCGGATCGCCGCCACCTGAAGGATCAAAGAAGGTGGTGCCGAAGTTGCGGTCTGTCAGCAGCATCGTGATGGCGCCAGCCAGAACCGGCAGGGCCAGAAGAATCAGCCATGCGGTGACAAAGATCGACCATGAAAACAGCGGAACCTTGAACAGTGTCATGCCGGGGGCACGCATGTTCAGGAAGGTTGTGATCATGTTGATCGCGCCAAGGATCGATGAGGCACCAGAGAGGTGAACCGCAAAGATCGCCAGGTCCATGGCCATTCCGCCTTCTTTGACCGAAAGCGGCGGGTAGAGAACCCAGCCAACACCAACGCCGGTCTGGCCTGCATCACTTGGAGCGAAGACCGAAATCACAGCCAGCGTAGTACCAGCGACGTAAAGCCAGTAGGACAGGTTGTTCATCCGCGGGAAGGCCATGTCCGGTGCACCGATCTGCAACGGCATGAAATAGTTACCAAAACCGCCGAAAAGCGCCGGAATAACCACGAAGAACA
Source organism: Paracoccaceae bacterium (assembly GCA_030148005.1). GTDB lineage: Bacteria > Pseudomonadota > Alphaproteobacteria > Rhodobacterales > Rhodobacteraceae > JASBSV01. The sequence goes on from JASBUI010000039.1 coordinate 33,773, forward strand.
TCATCAGGATGCCGTGGCCGGTTACCATAACGTTCCAAAGGTGGCCGTTAGGCGTACAGACATCTGCAGCCGTGGCTGCGGTGATGCGTGCGCCTTCCATGCACATGTATTGAACGCCGGGGTTCATCAACTCCATCCGCATGTAAACGGTGAAGAGAACGGAAAGGAAGCCTACGGCACCCCCGGTGAAGAGATAGAGAATGCCAATGTCTTTGTGGTTTGTCGACATGAACCAGCGGGTAAAGAACCCAAGCTTTTCGTGTTCGTCGTGGCCATGAACGGCTGCGTCCGCCATGCGAGTGCCTCCTGAGGTTTCGCGTATCCTGTTGAAGCCGGCCAGACGACCGACGGTATTAACAGGAGGTTCTAGAGCGGTCACTGCCAGAGGGCAATCACCCAAAGCGACTTAGCGGCGGGTTAAAATGCCTCACCCCCCCTTGAATGATGCGCCAAGGGGCCGACTTGCGCGGCAAAAGGTCAGTTCCTAGGTATTTCAGCAACGCAATATGCCTGAAGAGTGCCTCTTGCAGGCATCAGTGGTATGAGTGAGTCGATAAAGGTTGTCCGGTAGTTCCATGAGCAATGACCCCTACGCCGCGCTTGATCTGAAGAAATCTGCAACCGCAGAGGAGATCAAAAAGGCCTATCGAAAAATCGCCCGGGACAGCCATCCTGATCTGAAACCCAACGACAAGGCGGCCGAGGCAAAGTTCAAGGCGGCCTCGGCGGCCTATGATCTTTTGAAAGATCCCGAGCAGCGCGCAAGGTTTGATCGCGGCGAGATTGACGCCAGCGGCGCCGAAACGCGGCAGCGGCAGTACTACAAGGAATACGCCGAGGCGCCGGGCAATCCCTATCGCCGCCGACAGCGGGCCGAAGAGTTTGCCGATGCCTCGGACATTTTTGCCGAGTTCATGCGCCAGCAGGGGCATGCGCCCGGCGGCGGTGGGCGCGGGCAACAGCATTTTCGCGCGCGAGGGTCGGACCATCACTTTACGCTAGAGGTGCCTTTTCTGGACGCGGCAAACGGCGGCAAGACGCGGATAACGCTGCCCGATGGCGCGGCGCTTGAGGTGTCCATCCCCAAGGGGGCCGCGGATGGCCAGACGATCCGGCTTCGCGGCAAGGGAGAGCCGGGGTTTGGCGGCGGCACGCCGGGCGATGCGCTGATCACGCTGACGGTCAAGCCGCACAGGATTTTCCGGCGCGAAGGCAATGACATCCTGATCACCCTGCCCATCACCTTTGACGAGGCTGTGCTGGGCGCGAAAGTTGACACGCCGACGATTGCCGGCACCGTCAAGCTGACCGTGCCGAAGGGGGCAAGCAGTGGTCAGGTGCTGCGCATGCGCGGGCGCGGGGTAGAGCCGGCCGGCGGCAAGGCTGCGGGCGATCAGAAGGTCGAGCTTCGTATCGTGATGCCCGGACACATTGATGACGATCTGGCCAAATTTGCCGAGAACTGGCGCAAGACCCATAGCTATGATCCGCGAAAGGGGATGACGTCATGACAAGACGCTATTCGGAAACCGAAGTGATATCGTCGGTCGAGCGGCTGACACGCAGCCGTCTGAAGTCGTTTCTGCAGGCGCAGGTCGTGATGCCGGTTCAGACCGATGACGGCCCAAGGTTTCGCCAGATCGATCTGGTTCGTATGGAGCTTTTGTGCGAGCTGACCGAGGAATTTGAACTTGGCGATGAGGCCTTGGCCGTTGTCATGTCGCTGATAGATCAGCTTCACGGTGTGCGGGCCGAGTTGCGGGCGGTTCTGGATGCGGTTGCCGCTGAGCCGCCCGAAGTTTGCGACAGGATCTGCAAGGCGGCGGCGGGCATGCGCCGCGACAGCTAGGCCTCTTTGTCCCAGGTGATCAGGCTGACGTCATCCTTGCCAAAGCTGCGGGTGCGGCGCACTTCGGGAAAGGTTTCGCGCAAGGTTCGGGCCCACCAGCGGGGCGGGCGAACCGTGCAATGGGCATTTTCGCCGTTGGGCAGGATCTCATCGGCGGGGCGGCAGGAGATGTTGAAATAGGCGTGCGGGGATATTGCGCGGATGGCTGCAATAACCTCTTCCACGTTTTCCTGCGGGATATGTTCCATCACGTCGGTGCATAGCACCAGATCGGCCTTGTCGACCGGCATCTGCGCAAACTCGGGGATTGCCGGGTCATAGCGATAGGCCTTTGCGTCGTGGATCTTGGCCAGCCAGTCGACCAGCCGCGAGCGGCCACAGCCAAAGTCAAGGATCGTGCGCACCGGGGGCAGGTCGTAGATATGCCGCTGAACGACACCGATCAGAATTTCCGAGGACCGGCCATAGGTCTTTTTTGCGTGGATCTGGCGGTATTGGTCGATCAGTTCCGCCTTGCGGTCAGCATTTGCCATCAGTGCCTCACATCTTACTTTGGCGGCCTCGCGCCGCCCGGCTGTTTGCGGGGTGTATAGCGCGGCTTGGCAATGTCAGTCACCGCCCATGTTGTCCGCAAAGGTTCGGCGCAGCGCGTTGTCGACATCGGCCATGGTGACCGGCAGGCCCATATCCACAAGGCTGGTGACGCCGTGGTCCGAGATCCCGCAAGGCACGATGCCGTCGAAATGGGAAAGATCGGGTTCCACGTTGATGGAAATGCCGTGAAAGCTTACCCATTTTCTAAGCCGGATACCGATAGCGGCGATCTTTTCCTCGCAAGGGGTGCCGTCGGCGTTGGCCGGTTTATCGGGCCGTTCCACCCAGACGCCGACGCGGCCCTGCCGCCGTTCGCCGCGCAGGTTGAACTCTGCCAGCGTGGCGATCACCCAATCCTCAAGCGCGGCGACAAAGCGTCTGACATCGCGGCCGCGCTTTGCAACGTCCAGAAGAACATAGGCCACACGCTGGCCGGGGCCGTGATAGGTGTACTGGCCGCCGCGGCGCGCCTCGAAGACATCAAAGCGGTCTGGATCGGTCAGATCCTCGGGCCGGGCGCTGGTGCCGGCGGTATAAAGGGGCGGGTGTTCAAGAAGCCACACCGCTTCTGGCTGGGTTCCGGCGCGGATCGCTTCGACCCGCGCTTCCATCCAGGCAAGCGCATCGGGGTATTCAACAAGCCCCGGTGATGTGATCCATTCAACCATTCCCGTTCTCTGGCCCTATCGCAAGCAATTGTCAAAGCGTGCGGTGAACGGGCCTGGCGGGGCGGCTTGGCCGCGCGGCGCCGCAGGCAGAAATGCAGGGCATCCAAAGGTGGCGCGCGCGGGGCGATTTTTGTGCTTCACATTGCCCCTGCCTTTGGCTAAACCGCCTCGAACTATCTGATCACGGGCGGTCGTGGCGGAATTGGTAGACGCGCAGCGTTGAGGTCGCTGTGAGGTAACACTCGTGGGGGTTCGAGTCCCCCCGACCGCACCACTTTACCGAAGCGAACGCTGCTTCGGGTCAGGTTTGTTTCACGACACCTTCACTTCCGGGCCAATTCGCAGATCACTGCGAAGGCTTGATCGACGTCGGCTTTGGTCGTCTCGAATTGCCCGACCTGAAAGCGGATGGCGACATGGCCGTCAATGCGCGTTTGGGTCAGGTAGATGCGGCCATCGTCATTGATCCGTTCAACCAGCGACAGGTTGGCGGCGTCCGGATCGCTGCCTTCATTGGGCAAATGGCGGAACGTGAAGAGGGCCAGCACGGGGTCGGTCACAATCTGAAAGTCAGGCTCCGCGCCTAGTCTCTGCGCCATCTCTTGCGCCCAGCTTACGTGGTTGCGGATGCGGGCGCGCAGCCCTTCAAGCCCGTAGCTGCGGATCAGGAACCACAGTTTGAGCGCCCGAAAACGACGGCCCAGCGGCACCGACCATTCAGAGTAGTTGATCACGCCATCCTGGCCGTGGGTTTTGAGGTACTCGGGCTGAATGGCGAGGGTTTTGACCAGGCTTGATGCATCGCGCAGGAAATGCGCGGAACAGTCGAACTGGGCCCCCATCCACTTGTGCGGGTTGAAGACAAGGGAATCGGCGCGCTGGGCGCCTTGCCAAAGCGCGCGGAACTCGGGGCAGATCATCGCAGCCCCGGCCCAAGCGGCATCGACGTGGGTATAAAGCCCATAGCGTTCGGCGATATCCATCACGCCGGTGATGTCATCGCAAGCGCCGGTGCTGGTGCCGCCGGTACAGGCGATGATGCCTGCGGGTAGATACCCGGCCTTTTGGTCCGCCAGTATCGTGGCCTCTAGCTTGCCGGTATCCATGCCGCGAAGCGGGCCGGTGGTCGGGATGCGAACCAGATTGTCCTGACCGATCCCCGATATCCAGATCGCGCGGTCGATGGATGTATGCACCTCGCTTGAGCAATAGACGCGCAGCCGCGGCGCCCCGGTCAGGCCATGGGCATTTCCCTGCCAGTTCAGCGCGCGTTCACGCATTGTCAGAACCGCAGCAAGCGTCGCAGAAGAGGCGCTGTCCTGAATGACGCCCTCAAAATCAGAGGGCAGGCCAATTGACTGGCGCAGCCAATCCATCATGCGGGTTTCAACCTCGGTCGCGGCAGGCGAGGTTTGCCAAAGCATGCACTGGGGCGCGATGGCGCTGACCAGAAACTCTGCCAGAACCGAAGGCGGTGTCGCATTGGCCGGGAAATAGGCGAAAAAGCGAGGGTGCTGCCAATGGGTGATGCCGGGCATCACGATGGTTTCGAAGTCTTTCAGGATCTGGTCCATTCCGTCGCCCGTCTCGGGCGGGGCGGCGGGAAGGGCGGCGGAAATCTGGCCCGGCTTGGTCTGCGCGCGCACTGGCCTGTCGCGAAGCGTTGCATGATAGCGCGCGGCCCAGTCCGAAACCTTCTGCCCCCATTTTGGAAAATCGTCCCAGTTCATTGCCGGGTCCCCTTTTGCATGCGCCTGCGCGCCTTGATCGCCTGCGCAACATTTGCACCGGTTGGCCAAGGGGCGCAAACGGGTAGTGGCAAGAAATGAGGCGCCGCGCGGGTTGACCTGACAGGCAATGCGGCACAGGGTTCGCCCTGCGCTTAAAGAGTTTCGGGGGGCGGATGCGATATCGGATTGACGGGCTGCAATATGCCAATTGGTCGGAAAAGGTTTTCCGGCAGATGCGCGAGGGCGGCGTCGATGCCGTGCATGTCACGATCGCATACCATGAGAATTTCCGCGAAACGGTGCTTAACATCGAAGCATGGAACCGCTGGTTCGAGCGGTTCGATGATCTGATCTTTCATGGCCAGTGGGCCGAGGATGTTGAAAAGGCGCGGGAAACGGGGCGCACGGCGATCTTTTTCGGCTTTCAGAACCCCTCGCCAATCGAGGATGACATCGGCCTTGTCGAGGTTCTGCACAAGCTGGGCGCGCGGTTCATGCAGCTAAGCTATAACAACCAGTCGCTACTGGCGACGGGATGCTATGAGGCCGAAGACCCCGGTATCACCCGTATGGGCAAACAGGTCATCAAAGAGATGAACCGGGTGGGTATGGTCATCGACATGAGCCATTCTTCGGATCGCTCGACCTTGGAAGCGATCGAGCTGTCGCAGCGCCCCATCGCTATCACCCATGCAAACCCGCACCGTTGGGCACCGGCGCTTCGCAACAAGAAGGATGATGTGATCCGCGCCTTGGGCGAAAGCGGCGGCATGCTTGGCTTTTCGCTTTACCCGCATCACCTGAAGGGCAAGTCCGATTGCAGCCTTGAAAGTTTCTGCCAGATGATCGCCGATACGGCCGAGATGGTCGGGCCCGACAGGCTTGGGATCGGCTCGGACCTTTGTCAGGATCAGCCGGACAGCGTGGTGGAATGGATGCGCTCGGGCCGCTGGACAAAAGAGGTCGACTTTGGCGAAGGATCGGCCGCCGCGCCGGGGTTCCCGCCGATGCCGCAATGGTTCAGGGACAACCGCGATTTTGGGAACCTTGAGGCGGGGCTTTTGCAGGTCGGGTTCGACCGTGATGAGGTTGACGGCATTCTTGGGATGAACTGGCACCGGTTCTTTGCCCAAAGCTTTGGGCCAGCGGGTTAGGCGGCGCTTTATGGCAGAACCGGCCACACCGGCAGAGGCCCCGCTGCGACCGCCGCAAGCCGTGATGCGCCTTGCGCGCATGGGCGCTGCGCATCAGACGCGGCTGTCGTTCATGCGTATTCTCCTGCGCCGCCTCAAGGATGAGAACTGGCGGTTTGAGCGGCGGCTTTTTGATATCGGCGCAGATGGCGTGGGGCGGGCGGTTTATGTCGCGCGCGGGCCTTCGCACAGCTATTCGCTTGTCGCTTTTTCGCATGATCTGCCGGACGAGAAACGTTCAGACCGGGTGATTGCAGAGGCTTGGGATGCGACCTTTGCGCTTTTTGACGGGGTGCCGGATGCCGAGGATCTGGCGCGGCTTGAACGCAATGTCCCCTTACAAGAGGCAGGCCGCGTCAGTGAGCGTGAGCTTTGTTTGTCGCGGGCAAACCGTTCGGCCCGGCTTTTTGCCCATGTGGTGGACCGCCTTGCATCGGGGCGCCAGCCGGATGCGGGGCTGGTGGCCGAGGTTGGTTATCTGATGCGCACGACGGCGGTTTACGGATCGGGCAAGTTTGGCGCGGCCGACCGTGAGGTGATTGCCGGGCGCGCAGAGTTCGCCGCGCCCTTTCAGGCCGAGATGCTGACGGTCTATCTGATCCGCGAGTTTGTCATGGATCTGGTTGAACATCTTGCCGCCAGCCGGGCGCCGGGGCGCGCGGTGCGGCTGGACCCGGCGCTGCGCCGGTCCTTTTCAATTGGCAATTCCACCGGGCTTGGGATGGCGCCGTTTCTTGTGAACCACCCGGTTCTGTTAAACAACTGGATCGCCGCGCGCGAGCGGGCGGTTGCACGGGTCTGCGCGCTGGAAAAGGCCACGCCGGAAGAGGTGGCGCACTTTGGCACTGTTCTGAAGCGCGCGATCGGGAATGTCGCGCTTTGGCGTTCGCAGCATGAGTTGCAGGTTCAAAAGCTTGCCGATCTTGGCGCCGATCTGGCCGCTTTGAAAGCCAAGGCCGCACAATTCGATTTCCATGCGCCAGAGCCATGGCGCCGCCTTGCCGAATGGGGCGCATCGGCGATGACCCTTGAAGGGCAGGAACAGCTGATCGCCCTTATTCTGGAACCCTACGGCGCGCTGGTTGACGATCTTGCCGCTGATATGTCCGCCGATGAAGAGGCCGCTTTCCAGATCGCAGGCCAGATGCCCTTAGAAGAGTTGTCAGAGCTTTTGACGCAGAACTATGACTGGGCGCTGGGCATCGACTGGGCGGCGCAAAGGGCCAATGCAAGGGCATGGTATGTGTCCGAGGAAAAGCTTGAGCCGCGGCTGGGACAGCGCTTTGAAGAGCCGATTGCCCAGTTTGAGCAACCGCTTTGCCCGGGGCGCGATGCGGCGCGGCTGGAACAGGCGCTGCGCGACTGGCCGGGGCACGCAACGGTGGCAGAGTTTCTGCTTGCCTGCCCCGAGCACAGGCACATCGTGCGGCGCGTCCAGATTACAGGCGCACATCCCTTTGCCGAAATTCGCGACAACACGATCGATGCCGAGATGCTGCCGATCGATATGCTGCGCTGCAAGCTGGCGTTCTTTGGCGCGGGCCGGTTCGATCCACGCTCGGACCGCTGGGTGCGGATCAACATGTTTGCCGGTGCGCCTTACCCGCAAGAGCTTGGCACTTTTGAAGATGAGGCTTGGGCCTACGGGGTACCATCGTGACGCATTCGCTGAACGAGGTTGAAGCGCTGGCGCGTAAGGCGGCGCGCGGTGCGGGCTATGACTGGGGGCTGGCCGAAGAGGCGGGGCGCGTGGTGCGCTGGCTGTCGCGGCACGGGCTGCCCGGGGCCGGGGCATTGGCTATGGCGTTGCAAATGCGCGAGGCGGTGACGTTGCGTGCGCCCGGTCCAGATGACTTTGGTGCAGCGGGGCAGGGGCAAGGCGATGCGCGCGCGCTATGCCCTGTGGCGCTGGGCGCGGCGATCGCTGATCTTGGCAACCTGCCAGAGCCTTGCGCCTTTCAAAGCGTCGCGGCGCCGCTTTTGCTGCTTCCGCAGGTGGCGTGCGTGGCCGCCAGATCGCAAGGCACGCTGCATCTGGAGGCGGGCGGCATAAAGCTTTGGTGCAATGCAAAGGCCGCCGCAATCAGCGCCAAGTCCCCGCTGAAGGCGCAAGCGGCGGTTTTGATCGGGGCGTGCTATGGCGCGTGGACGCCGGGCGGCTTTGACGCTTCAAGCCGCGCTGATGTGCCAAAGGACACGCTGGATGTGCTGGCCGCTTTTGCCCATCGCACCTATGCGCCCGCAACCGAAGCTTCGCGCCGAGCGGGCGCCGGTGCGGGCGAAGAGGCTGATTAGGAACAGGCCTTGCGGATTGCGGTCATGTTCGCGCCGTAAGGGGCGGGGTCGGAGACGCTTCCGCCGCGGAAGACGGCAGAGCCGGCAACCAGAACGTCAGCGCCTGCGCCTGCGACAAGGGGGGCGGTGTCTGGATCGACGCCGCCGTCAATTTCGATATGGATCTCCCGATCACCGATCATCTCGCGCAGCTCGCGCGTTTTGGCGACCCCTTCGTGGATGAACTTTTGCCCGCCAAACCCGGGGTTTACGGTCATGACGCATACAAGATCGACCATGTCCAGAAGCGGGGCAACAGCGCTGGCCGGCGTGCCGGGGTTCAGCGCAACGCCTGCCTTGGCGCCCGCGGCGCGGATCGCCTGAAGCGTGCGGTGAATATGGGGGCCAGCTTCGACATGGGCGGTGATGAAATCGGCGCCCGCATCTGCAAAGGCCTGAATGTAGGGATCGACCGGGGCGATCATCAGGTGCACGTCCATCACTGTCTTGATGTGCGGGCGGATGGCGGCGCAGGTTGACGGGCCGAAGGTGATGTTGGGCACAAAGTGGCCGTCCATCACATCGACATGGATCCAGTCGGCACCCTGTGCCTCGACGGCCTCAATCTCGGCGCCGAAGTTTGCGAAATCAGAAGCCAGGATTGATGGCGCGATCTTGAGCGAGCGGTCAAATGACATGTGCAGTTTCCTTTCAGGAGGCAGTGGCAAGGGCGGTGACGATCGGACCGAAGTCCGCAGCTTTCAGTGATGCACCACCCACGAGGGCACCATCGACATCGGCAACGGCAAAGATTTCAGCCGCGTTTGAAGCTTTGACCGAACCGCCGTAGAGCAGCGAAACCTCGGCCCCTTCGGGTAGCGCCTTGGCAAGCTGGGCGCGGATGAAGGCATGGACCTTGGCAATCTCGTCGACCGTTGGGGTCAGGCCCGTGCCGATGGCCCAGATCGGCTCATAGGCGACTATGGTGTTTTGGGGCCCTGCGCCGGTTGGAACCGATCCGGCCAGCTGGGCGGCGATGACGTCAAGAGTTTCGCCCGCGCGATACTGCGCCTCGCTTTCGCCGATGCAGATGATCGCGGTGAGGCCCGCGCGCCAGACAGCTTGGGTCTTGGCGGCGATGTCGGCGTCGGTTTCATTGTGGTCCTGTCGCCGCTCGGAGTGGCCGGTTATGATGTGCGTTGCGCCCGCGTCGGCCAGCATTTCCGCTGAAAGATCGCCCGTGTGGGCGCCCGAGACGCCTGCGTGGCAATCCTGGGCACCGATGTCGACGCCAAGGCCCGCGGCGCGAGAGATCAGGCTTGCCGGGGGGCAGATCAGGGTTGCCACGCCAGCACTGGCCGCGGTTGGGGCCAGCGCCTTGATCTGGTCCAGATCGGCGGCTGTTCCATTCATCTTCCAGTTACCGACGGCAATTTTCCTGGGCATTCTTACTCTCTCTTCTGCGTCACAAAGTCGGACCTACCCCAGCAGGGTAAGCCAGACCCAGACTGTCAGGATCGAGGCAGATGTTCCAATGAGAACCGCCGATGCGGCGACGCGCCGCGCCCGGCCGTACATGTTTGCAAAGACATAAGCGTTGATCCCCGGCGCCATGGAAGCGGTCAAAACCGCCGAGCGGAAGGCGCCCTGCGGCAGGGAAAGGGCGCTGCCCATAAGCCAGACGATGCTTGGGTGAAGAATCAAGGAAACCGCGCAAACGTATATGATCGTTCGCAAATCTCCCTCGGGGCGATAGCGGACAAGAACGCCGCCCAAGGCAAAGATTGCGGCTGGCAATGCGGCACGCACCATCAGGTCCATCGCGTCGGTGACGACGCCGGGAAGCTGGATGCCCGAGAGGTTGACGATAAAGCCAAGGACGATGCCAAGGATCAGCGCGTTGCGGAACATCGCGCGAAGCACGGCCCGGACGGTCGTGGCGATTCCCTTGCCGCGGGCGCGCACGATCTCCATCGAGGTGATGCCAAGGGCGTAGCAAAAGGGCGAATGGATGGCGACGATGGCATAGTTGGGGTTCAGCGCGGCGGTGCCATAGGCGCGCTCTGTTATGGCAAGGCCAAGCAGGACCGAGTTGGCAAATAGGCAGGAAAAGCCGATGACGACGCTATCCTCCCACGGGCGGCCAAAAAGGTAGCGGGCGCCAAGGATACCGGCGGCAAAGGCGGCGGCAGAGCCGGTGTAGTAGCTTAGCAAAAGCCGGATATCGAAGTTCTGGGACAGATCCAGTTTCGAGATGGCGCTGAAGAGAAGGACGGGAATTGCAAAGTTCTGGGTGAACTTCATCAGGCCGTCGACATTCTCGTCCGAAAAATAGCCCTTCCAGACGGCAAGATAGCCAAAACCGATCACAAGAAAGACCGGAAGGATTACGTCGATCAGTGCCTGCATGGGCGGCCTTGCGGGCGAAGGGGTTGCGGAGTGTTGGGCGCGGCGCTCATCAGACGGGCAGGCGAAGCTGCATGCCGTCAAAAGCGGGCGTGATGTGGTCCGGCGTCTCGCGATCAAGCTGGGTATGGTCCAGATCGATATGCATGTTGGTCAGCACGGCGCGGGCCGGGGCGGCTCGGCGGATCCAGTCAAGCGTGTTGGCAAGATGCGAATGGGTCGGGTGCGGGTCGCGGCGCAGGGCATCGACGACCCAGATGTCGAGCCCTTCCAGAGCCTTCCATGCATCGGGGTAAATCTCGGCCACGTCGGGCATATAGGCAAGGCCCGCGATCCGAAAGCCAAGGGCGTCGATATTGCCGTGACCAACCTTGATCGGGGTAAAGGTGATCTTGCCGCCGGCGCCGTTGATTTCCACGTCCCCCTTGATCGTACGCATCTCAAGAATGGGGGGGTAGGCAGAGCCCGGCGGCTGAACAAAAGCATAGCCGAACCGCGACATCAAAGCGTCCTGGGTTGCGCCATCGGCCCAGACGGGCAGGCGGCGGCGCATGTTAAAGACGATCATCCGCAGATCATCGATCCCGTGCACATGATCGGCGTGCGAGTGGGTGTAGACCACCGCGTCAAGCTCTCCTACTTCGGCGGCAAGAAGCTGGGCGCGCAGATCGGGCGATGTGTCGATCAGGACCCGCGTGATGCCGCCATCGTCATGACGTTCGACCAAAAGAGAGCATCTTTGCCTGCGGTTCTTGGGGTTGGCCGGATCGCAGGCGCCCCAGTGCCCGCCAAGGCGCGGCACACCGCCCGAGGATCCACAGCCAAGGATGGTGAAAACCAGCTCGGCCATCAGGCAGCAGCCGAATAGGCGGCGGCCTTTGAGAAAAGCCGGTCAAAGTTGGCGGTCGTGCGGGTGGCAAACTCGGCATAGTCAAGGCCGAAGACCTCGGCGCCGACGCGCGCGGTAAAGGCGGTATAGGCCGGCTCATTCCTTTTGCCGCGATGGGGCGGCGGGGCAAGGTAGGGGCTGTCGGTTTCGACAAGAATCCGGTCGATCGGAGCGCTGGCAAAGATGTCGCGCAGATCCTGACTTTTGGGGAAGGCGGCGATGCCGGACATCGACAGGTAGAAGCCAAGGTTCAGCGCCGCGCGGGCAAGTTCTGCGCTGGAGGAAAAGCAATGCATGACGCAAGAGTAGGGGCCGTTTTGATACTCATCGGTAAGGATGCGGGCCATGTCGTCATCGGCGGCGCGGGCATGGATGATCAGCGGCAGGCCGGTCTGGCGCGCGGCCTCTATATGAATGCGCAGGCTTTGCTGCTGAATGTCGGCGCTTTCGGCGGTGTAGTGGTAATCAAGGCCCGTCTCGCCAATGCCGACAAGCTTGGGGTGCTCGGCCAGCTTCAACAGCTCTTCAAGCTTCACCAACGGCTCTGATGCGGCGCTCATCGGGTGGGTGCCGGCGGCAAAGAAGACGGATGGGTATTTTTCGGCCAGCGCCTGAACCTGCGGGACAAGGCGCAGGCGGGTGCAGATGGTCACCATGCGCGCAACGCCCGCTTCGGCGGCACGTTCAACAAGGGCGTCATGTTCGCCGTCAAAGTCCGGGAAATCCAGGTGACAGTGGCTGTCGACGATCTGGGGTGTCTTGGTCATGCCTTGGGCTTTGCCTTGAAAAGTCGCGTCAGAGCGAACGAACCTTGCTTGCGGTTTCGTCGATCCTGAGAACCATATCAAGGATGAGCGCAGAAGGGTCAAGGTTCACGGCCAAAGCGTGGCGTGCCCGGGCGCTCAAAGTTTGCTGCAGATCGGCCCAGATACGGGCAGCTGCAGGCATTGGCGAAAGGCGGGCCAGAAGGACCGCTTCGCCCGGTGCGGCCTCTGGCGGGGCGGCGCCGGTGGCGCCCAGCCGCGCGGCGCGCGCCAGAAAGATGTCGATCAGGCCGATAAGCTGAGCAAGGTTTTCTTCCTTGCCGCGCCCGGCAACACGGTCGGCCATCGCAATTGCCGCGCTTCGGTCGATGCCGGGGGCGCCAGCGATCAGCGCCACAAGGTCGGCGTAGGTTTTCAGGCCATCAAGGGTGATCAGACGCAGGGCCTGACCGACCGATCCGCCGGCAAGCTGCGCCATGGCCATCGGGTCTTGCGGCGCGTCGATACCGGCCGCTTCAAGCGCGCCGGTCAGGTCCGCCGGCGCCAGCGGCGCGCAGCGCAGGGCGCGGCAGCGCGAGCGGATGGTCGGCAAAAGGCCCGAGGGTTGATGCGAGATCAGCAAAAGCGTGGCTTGGGCGGGCGGCTCTTCCAGCAGTTTCAAAAGGGCATTTGCGGCGCTGGTGTTCATCTCGTCGGCGGCATCGACGATCACGACGCGGTGGCCGCCGTCGGCTGCTGAAAGCGAAAAGAAGGATTTCAGCTTGCGTGCATCGTCGACCTTGATCTCTCCGGCAAAGCGTTGGGTCTTTTCATCGTAGGCGCGGCGCAGAAGAAAAAGACGCGGCTCGGCGTTGGCCAGCATCCGTCGCGCGACGGGGTGATCGTCGGGTATGTCCAATGTGGTCGGCGCGGGGGCTGCTTCGCCGAAAAGGCCGCCGTCGTCTTTGGGTGGGGTTGCCAGAAGAAACCGGGCCAGACGCCATGCAAGGGTGGCCTTGCCGATGCCGCGCGGGCCGGTGATCAACCATGCGTGGTGAAGCCGCTCGTCATTCCATGCGTCCAGAAACTCGGCCTCGGCCGCCGCTTGGCCGATCAGCCTTGTGGTTGCGCGCGGATGCGGCGCGCCGGGGGCGCGGTCGGCCTCTGGCGCGGCCTCAAGTTCTGTCATTGAAGGTGGCCTGTCACGGCTTCCAGAACCTTTTGGGCGATCGCTTCTTTCGGGCCGTTGCCGTCGATGACCACCGCGCGATCCGGGAAATCCTGCGCAAGGGCCAGAAATCCGGCCCGCAGTTTCTTTTGAAAGCCCAGCCCCAGTTCTTCAAAGCGGTCCTCGCCCGACTGGCGGGCAAGTCCGCGGTTAAGCGCCTCGGCGGGGTCCATATCGATGATGAAGGTCAGGTCCGGCTCTACCCCGATGATCGCGTCGTGCAACCGGTCAACAATGGTGCGAAGGTCCCCGCGTGCGGCGCCCTGATAGACGCGGGTGCTGTCGGCAAACCGGTCAGAGACCACGATTTTACCGGCCTTCAGCGCGGGCAGGATCGTCTTTTCCAGATGATCGCGCCGGGCGGCAGTAAAGAGCAGGATCTCTGTCTCGCCGGACCAGCGTGCGTGATCGCCCTCGACCAGAAGGCGGCGGATTTCTTCGGCTCCGGGCGAGCCGCCGGGTTCGCGGGTCAGGACAACATCCTGCCCTTGAGCATAAAGTGCATCGGCCAAAAGGCGCGCCTGTGTCGACTTGCCAGAGCCGTCGATGCCCTCGAATGTGATGAACTTTCCCATATCCACCGCGATCAGTTTGCCGCGGCGGTCCGGTTGGAAAACTCTCTTGTCAGGACCCGCACCGCGGTGCGCAGGCGCGGCAGGAAGCCGCCGCGCGTGATGTCCTGCTGGGCGACCAACGGAATGGATTTGGGCGCCAGCCCGTCGATGTTGATGTTCAGCCTTGCAACTTCGTCACCGGCCTTGATCGGCGCTTCAAGCGGGCTTTGGTAGACCACTTCGGCCGTTATCTTTTTTTGAACCGTAGCGGGCAAAAGCAGCGAGATATCCTGTTTCGGAACAACGCCGACGCGTTCAAGGCTGCCCATCCAGACGGGGATATCGGCAAGCACGGTATCGGTCTTTAGCACGGTTTTTTCCGTGAACTGGCGGAAGGTCCAGTTGACGATGCGCTCACCCTCTTCGGCGCGGGCGTTTTCGCTTTGAAGCCCGCTGATGACAAAGACGACGCGGCGCGGCCCTTGGGTGGCCGATCCGACAAGGCCGTAACCGGCCTCTTGCGTGTGCCCGGTCTTTAGCCCGTCAGCGCCGATGCCGAGGTTCAAAAGCGGGTTGCGGTTCTTTTGTGTGATGCCGTCCCAAGTGAACTCTGTCTCGGCGAAATAGCCATAGTATTCGGGAAACTCGGTGATGATGCGCTTGGCCAGAAAGCCAAGGTCCCGCATGCTCATCCTTTGGTTGGGATCGGGCCAGCCCGAGGCGTTGGCAAAGGTCGAATTGGTCATGCCAAGCGCCTTTGCCCGGTCATTCATCAGGCGCGCAAAGGCGTCCTCGGTGCCTGCAAGCCCTTCGGCGACCACAACGCAAGCGTCATTGCCCGACTGCACCACGATGCCTTGGATCAGGTTTTCAACCGAAACGCGGCTGCCTTCTCGCAGGAACATCTTTGACCCGCCCATGCGCGAGGCCTTGGCCGAGACGCCAAATTCGGTGCTGAGCGTGACGCGCCCGTCGCGCAGCGCTTCGAACAAGAGGTTGATGGTCATAAGCTTGGACATCGACGCCGGGGGCAGGGGCGTGTCGGCGTTCTTTTCCATCAGAACGGTGTCTGTCGTCAGATCCAGAACATAGGCAGCTGATGCGCGGGTGTCGAATTGCGCCTGCGCGGGCAGGGCAAAGGACAGAAGGGGTAGAATTGCAAACAGAATGCGCAAAAGCATGTAGCCGGCTCCTTTGTGGTTCGATGGCCTGATTGTCACAAGATCAGTTTGTCACAAAGTACGCATCAGCAAAGCCCGCGCCTCTCACATTCTTGAGAAGGCTTGCCCGTTCGCCGGTGGATGTAGCCGGACCAACAAGGACCCGCCAAAAGGTTTTGCCTTTGCTTTCGCCCTTTTTCACAAGCGGAATGATCCCCGACTTCCTAAGGTTTGCGGCCGTCCGGGTGGCGTTGGATTCGATGTTGTAGATACCGATCTGGATAAAGGGTTTGGTCAGCGCGGATGTGGCCGTTGCTGCGGCTGGCGCAGGTTTGGGCGCGGGGTTCGGCGCTGCGGCTGTTGTGGGCTTGGGTTTGGGGGGCGTTGCAACTGCGTCAGGCGCGGCCGGTTTCGCCTCTGCCTCGACCTTGTCAAGCGCGGCGGCTGCCGATGCGATCGGGTCAAGCTTTTTGGTCTTGATCTCTTCGGGCTTTGCCAGCGGCTTTGTCTCTTCCTGCACGGCCTGGTCGGGCGCCTCTTCGCGCCTGAGGGCGGTCACGTTCAGCTTGCCCGGCTGGCCGGCAAGCATTTCCAGCGCAACCGCGGCGTCTGATGAGATCTGAAACCGGGGGCCGGGCGTGGGGTTCTCGCGCCGGAACAAAGCGCCGATAACGAATTTGCCGTTCGCCTCATTGCGGATGATTACGCGCTCGGGCTCTTTCACGTCGGGATGGGCAACCCAGACACCGCCCAGCGATGGGCGGCCATCCCAAAGGCCACTATCGGTTGCCTGAAAAGCCTCGGGGGCTTCGACATCACGTTCGACCAGTTTGACGTTTGCAGCAGCCTCTGCCGCAGGGGCGTCGCCGGATTTTTTCAGGAAGGGGAAGGGCGCGCCTTCGGTGCAGCCCGACAGAGCCAAGGCCCCACCAAGCACAAGGGCCACTCGCCAACGGGATTGTAAGGTCATCGTCTGCCCCTTTTCGCCGCGCGGACCTTTTCAAGGCCGCGACTTGTTGCCTTTTGCAGGCCTATTGAACCGCTCTGCCGTCTTCCAGCGCGGCCACTTTAGCGCTGATATCCGCCCATTGAAAGGCTGCATGACCGGGTCGGCGAATTTCGGCTTTAACTAAACTGCTTTCAGAATCGGATTTTTGCCGTTAGGCGTCTCGGCGGCCCGGAGAAGTGGCAGAGTGGTCGAATGCACCGGTCTTGAAAACCGGCGTGCGTGAAAGCGTACCGTGGGTTCGAATCCCACCTTCTCCGCCACGGGCATCAATTAACTAGCCTATTTTATTGAATAAATCTATTTTAAGTGGGTACCCGTCCCCCATTTTGTCCGCCAAATGCAATGTGCATCAGTCAGAATAGTTGTGCGTGTTAAGCCTTGGTTGCCGGGTCCCACATCACATCACGACGTTGGCTTTGCCTTCTCGCGATTGCCGCCGGATCCAGCAACCTTGGGTGATCGACTAGCCTAAGCGTTGCAGGGAGAAGCCCTTAGCCCATGGCTAGATATATATATGTCCGGTTTTTCAGGACGCGGAAAACTGCTCCGTGACTGTAACCGTCCCGTTTTTCAGGACGCCTTGGCGGATTTTTGGCGAATTCCGCTTAGGCTGTCCCGTTTTTGGGGGCGTACTGTCCTGTTTTTTGGGTGGGGGTTTTAGATTGTCCTTCCAATTCACGAACGACTTGGTTGCCGGTTTGCCGTCGCTTGTCGGGAGTTCTTCCAGCGCCCACAAACTGGCTTGGCCTATGCCCGACGGTCCAAGGTGTGGCCCTCGCGTCTGACGTATTAGGCCGCGTCTCTGAAGTTCCTTAAACCAATTGCCGACCGTGTTGCGGTTCACGTTCAAAGACTTTGCAGCCTCCCGGTGGCTAAGAAATATCTGGCCGTTGTTGCTTCCCGTATATCGTCGCTTAATCTCGATATAGAGCGCTCTAGGTTCGGGTTTCATGCTGGCCCATGCCTCTGTCGCTTGCACCCATTCGGGAAGCTGGACATGACGTCCAGCCCCCCTTTTTTGGCGTTTGTATTGCTTTGATCCCATTGGCTTTACCTTTGCGCCATGGCGGAAAGCCATTGTCGTATAGCGTTAAGGTGTTCAGGGCATCCTCCGAGCGTGATCCAGGCTGCGTCTGTGGCCGTTCCAAAGCCCTTGTGCGCCAGCGAACGCCACCGGTGCCTGATCGGGTCCTTTCTTGGGTGATCAATCATTTGCAGCCTCCCTCGAACGCCAGTCGGGCATAGAGTTTTGCCTGAGCTTCAGTTAGGCCATAGAGGCGGCGTAGCCGTGCAACGCGAAGGCGGTTCATGCGCCACCTACCTTTCTGGCGACGCAGTTTAGGCGGTAGCGCGCATGATGACCGGGAAACTCTCCGCTGTGTGTCTCCGTTATCGTTTCAACGTCCACGCCAAGTTGCCGCAAGTTGAAGATATAAGCCGACCAGCGCGGCGCGGGCGTGTCAATCGGAGTGCAGCCTTGTTCGCCCGCTTCGATCAACCTTTCCAATGCCCATCTATCACGGCCCAAAAGGTGAATGTTGAAAGTCTTGTCGCCTGCCTTTTCTATTGTAAAAATACGCTCAATTTCTTGGCGTCTTGTCCGACGGTTTGATGCCTTTAGAGAACCCGTTGCACATGCAAACGGGACGCTCTGCGCTGGGCTGGAATTGATCCCGGCCCGCGCTGCTTTGTTTTCCATCAATCGTTAAGTGATGTCAGAAGTCTGGCGCGTACTGAACCAGATGTCCAAATCGGATTCATGCCAACCGACGGCCCGTTTTCCCAATCGGACTGGCCGTGGAAAGGTTCCCTCTTTAAGCATGGAATAGATCGTACTGCGCGATAGCCCTGTCAGCCTTTCGACATCCGGGCGTCTCAATATTTTATTATGAGCTTTCATTTTAGCTCCTTATCTAAGTTGCCACCGCATTAACGGTGCAGGAAATCCTATTGCCAAACGGCACCAAGGATGCGAATAAGGAGCTACGGGACACTTATCCGTAACTCCTACTCTGTGGTGTCGTTGCCGCGACGCCGCAGAGTAACTCGTTCGCAAAGGTGCTTTGCGGAACCAGTGACGCTATATTAGAATCAGTGGCGTACAATGGTCCACGAAAATTTTGCTCTGTCCCTAGTGATTTTCAGCAGAGTGAGCGAAGCGCATCCGCAAGTACTTGGGGTCGCTCAAGAAAAAGCTTGTTTGTGAATGTGTTAGACGGTGATGCTTTTGATTCTTCCCCGGCGACAAACGCACCAATGTCGCCATTGTGTTCTCTTTGCCAAGATTCGGGCCGTTCTGCCGAAAATTCGTTGACCGGGCGCGCTGCGTTTGATCTCTAATCAGCAATCCGAACAACTGAGGCGCTGTCATTCCGAAGGAAGCAGGCCCAGCGCTCCATCATTTTAAGACGCTTTTCAAACAGATCAGAGCGTGCATAGGCCGCTTCAACCTTGTCGGCGTTGACGTGGGCCAACGCGGCTTCTGCCACCTCGCGGGGATAGTTTGTGCGCTCTTGCGCCCATGTACGGAATGATGTGCGAAAGCCGTGAACGTGAATGTCATAGTTCATTGCCTTGACGAGCTTGGTTAGGGTCATGTCAGACAAAGGTTTGCCGCGCTTGGTGCCGGGAAATATCAGGCCGCTATCATCTCCCAAGCGCAGGCATTCCGCTTTGGCATCCCGTATCACTTCCATAGCGCGTGCAGAAAGGGGAACGCGGTGCAATCGTTTAGCCTTCATCCGTTCGGCCGGAATTACCCATTCGGCGGCGTCTAGATCGACCTCATCCCAACGGGCAAGCCGCACTTCACCGGAGCGGCAGGCGGTCAATATTACCAGTTCCAATGCCCGTTTGGTTAGAACGTTTGAGTCAGTGCCTTGAAGCGCACTTAGAAAGCCGGGAAGATCAGCGTAAGGCAAAGCCTTGCGCGGTTGCTTGGCCTTATCCTGCCGGGGCAGGGCCGATGCAATGGCTTGTGCTGGATTGTCCTGACGCCAACCTTGAGCAACGGCCCAATTCATCACGGTTCCGATGCGCTGGCGCACTCTGCGCGCGGTTTCTGGTTTGCTAAGCCATATCGGGGTGAGCGCGCCTAAAACGTCCGCTGTTGTCACGTCAGAGACGCGCACACGGCCCATGATCGGAAATACGTAAGTTTCAAGCGTTGAGATGAATTGCGCTGCATGTTTGGCATTGCGCCAAGTGGGGCGATGGAGTTCGTGAACCTTGCGCGCCGCCTCCTCAAACGTCAGGACCGCTCGTGCATGTTGACGGGCTTGCAGGGGGTCACCCCCTGATCGCGCCAGCTTGCGGTTCTGTAGGGCAATTTCGCGCGCCTCTCGCAATGAAACCAAGGAAGCGGGGCCAAGACCAATCTCGCGCCTTTTCCCCCGGATGTTGATCCGCTGGACCCAGCGTCTTGCGCCCGTCTTGTCCACTTTGAGAATCAGACCTTGCCCGTCAAAATACTTGCCGGGGTCTTTGACGGTTCTAACGAATGCGCTGGATAGGGCTTTGTCGGGGTGCTTTCCAGACTTGCGCTGAATGTCTCGCGTGTTTTCTTCGTCCGCCATTGCGTCCCCCATTCTATCTAGGAATATGGGGGACGGCGCTGGCCGTTACAAGACGATAGTCACATAAAACCCTATGATAATTAAAGGTTTTTGGAACTGTGAGGAACTTAGATTGGCGGACACCTTCTCCGCCAATGATCATTGATTCTATTGCGTCAATTCGCGTTCGTTGCGGTTCGCCCCAAAAAAACCTCCACAAAAAAAAGAGCGCTTGAGGCTGTAAGCGCGATCCGTTCGATCGCACGAAATAGTGTTCACGTTTCTAAGGCCAATTGGCCGCAGACGCACTTGCGGACGGTCAGGACCGTGCCTCGGTTCTTCCCATTGCTGTCACCAAGGGCCGAAAAACTGGGTTTGGGTTACATTGATCTGTCATCGCAATGTTTGGGGTCGCCCGCCTTTCGAAACTGTGGGAGCGGTTTCACAGCGAATGGCTTAGAGCATCCGTGGGCTTACATCAGTCGCAATCTTGATAATTGGAGCCCATGCACACTCTGGCCCGTTGTTGGGCTGTGGATATGTCAGCAGGCAACATTAGTCCCGCGAGCTTGTCTCGTCTTGAACCAGCGTCCTTGGCGCCATTTGCCGAGGAAATATTGAACCACATATGGGCTGTAACGAAATCCTGAGGCACGCCTTTGCCTAAGTAGTACACAGCCCCAAGGTTGGCCTGCGCCTGAGCATCGCCCTGCTCAGCAGCCATCCGAAACCATTTCACCGCCTCGGTATAGTCCTGTGGCACGCCTTGACCTGAGCCGTACATAAATCCAAGGTTGGACTGGGCATTTGCATCGCCCTGCTCAGCAGCCAGCCGATACCATTTCACCGCCTCGGTATAGTCCTGTGGTACGCCTTGGCCTGAGTCATACATATATCCGAGGTTGACCTGCGCCTGTGCATCGCCCTGCTTGGCAGCAAGCCGATACCATTTCACCGCCTCGGTATAGTTCTGTGGCACGCCTTGACCTGCGTCGTACGCAACCCCGAGGTTGAACTGCGCATCTGCATCGCCCTGCTCGGCAAGTGGCCTCCATTCACGAAGCGCCGCAGCAAAGTCACCCATTTGATAAGCGGCCACGCCCTTTTTATGTCCTGTGCCACAGCCATTGTCGGGGCGAGAAACAACACAATAACTGCGCTGCGAATTAGATCTTTCATCAAATGCTCCGTGTCCATTAAATACCAGCAAGCATCGCCGCCATGACCCGAGCGAATAGGGTGCGTTAAAAACAATTCGGTATCAACCAATTGCTGGAAGATCGTTGGCACTCAGTGATGAATTGAGTTCCCTCCAATTTTCGTCACCTTCAATAAATTCAGAATAACTCGCCGGGTACGCAGGGCTCTCTCTTGCCTGGGCCATGTATAGGGCAGACCTGTCTGCCTCCTATGGCCGGAAGGCCGCATTGGGCCGGACAGCACTAAAACTTGTGTCTGTGGGCCTCGCCATCTCTGGCTGGGACTGGTCTTTCCCTTCCTCGTCCCGCAACGTGGGCGTCAGGATGTCCCACCATTTTTACGCCGCTTGCGTTACAAGGGCCCAGAAGCGGTTCGGATCGCTGAAAGGCACAGCCGTGCCAAATCCCCGGAAGACTTACAGGAAACCTGCATGAACCCAATAGACATCATTCCCGATATCCACGGCCAGTCGGCCAAGCTTGACGCGGCCCTCGCCGGGTTGGGGTGGCGCAAGAGTGCGCTGATGTGGACCCATCCCGATCCGGATCGAACAATCGTCTTTCTTGGTGATTTCATCGACCGGGGACCGGACAATCGGGCCGTTCTCAGGACTGTTCGCGAACTTGTGGATGCAGGCAAGGCCAAGGCGATCATGGGCAACCATGAACTTAATGCGCTGCACTTTCACACGGTTCATCCAGATGACGGCAAGCCGCTTCGCGCGCATTCGCCCAAGAACATCCGCCAGCACAAGACTTTCCTTGATCAGTTTCCGCCCGGTGACGCTCAAACCCGCGACGCTGTGAACTGGATGCAGGGTCTTCCGCTGTTTCTGGAAGAGGACGGGTTTCGCGCAGTTCATGCATGTTGGATTGACGCTTCGCTGGATCGTTTCAAGGCCCTGACGGGCAATGGTGTTTTGACCCAAGAGCAGCTGATCCTTACAGCAGATCGCAACGAGGCCGAAGAGTTGTTCATTCTGGCCGAGCAAATCACCAAGGGGCCAGAGCATCAGTTGCCGGCGGGGAGCTCTTTTACGGACAAGGACGGCACGGTTCGGGATCATGTCCGCTTGCAGTGGTGGAACGCTGCGGCGCGCACATGGCGCGATATCGCGGTTTCGGTTCCATCGCTTGATGATCTGCCCAGTGAGAGCCTGCCGGACACGCTTGCGGCGCAGACCTATCCGGTTTCAGCCGCGCCGGTGTTTTTCGGGCACTATTGGCTCAGCGGCGATCCGGTCCTGCAAGCGCGGAACGCGATCTGTCTGGACTACTCTGCGGGCAGGGAGGGGCCGCTGGTCTCTTACGGGCTTACCGACCCGGCCTTGCCACTTTCAACCGCCAACATCCGCGTACACCCCGCGATCAGCTAACGGGGCAAAGATGGTGGAAGGCGTGGTTGGCCGCGCCGCGCGGGTCGGGTTTCTACATCGTTGAGGGCACTTACAAAGTTTAAGTCTGAAAGTCCCGCCTGTAGGCACGCGCGGTGACTAGTGGTATGGGGCAGTCCCTGTAAAATGGGAACACAGGCGCCAAGGCAAAGTGATAACAGCGCGCTTAAGGTGAAGCGAAGAGTGCGCTTGGGGTTTGGTTGCTCTGGCAATCGGCGCAATGGGTTGTACGAGCAATTCCATCAGAACCGATCAACGCATTCCTTGCATGAAGTGACATTGCCTTGATCCGTGGTTCCAAAGCATCGGAGGGCTTTTCGTCTACCAAAGGCGGATCGGTTGGCACTGACAGGCTGCTTAACATTTCATGGACTTAAACATTGCTGATTTTGCACTTAGAAAGGACACGAGCAGCTGACTCGCAGCCAAGGGCCAAAGTCACAGAACGACATAGAAGGCAGCAGAACGTAGATGGATCTTAGAAACAAGAAGTTCTTGGTGACCGGCGCCGACGGGTTTATCGGCTCTCATCTGGTTGAATTACTGGTACTTGCAGGTCACCAAGTGCGGGCCTTTGTTATGTACAATTCCTTTAACTCATGGGGATGGCTTGACGAGTTGCCAAGTGAAATCCGCGGTTCCGTTGAGGTTGTGGCGGGTGATATTCGAGATCCTTACGGTGTTTCCAACGCCGTAGAAGGTTGTGATGTCGTGCTCCACCTGGCAGCACTTATCGCGATACCTTTCAGTTACCACTCACCAGACTCCTACGTATCTACCAATATTAATGGAACACTGAACGTCCTGCAGGCTGCAAGAAAGTTGGGGACCGAGCGTGTAATCTGCACTTCAACGTCTGAAACCTACGGCACCGCGCAGTTCGTACCAATTACCGAAGAGCACCCGCTAAATGGTCAGTCACCCTACGCCGCAACCAAAATCGGCGCGGACCAAATAGCGCTGGCGTTCTACCAGTCGTTTGATCTACCTGTAGCAGTTCTGAGGCCGTTCAATACTTACGGTCCGCGTCAATCAGCCCGGGCGGTTATACCCACAATTATCAGCCAGATTGCAGCGGGCGCGCGCCAGATTAAATTGGGTGCTCTGACGCCCACGCGTGACTTCACCTTTGTGCGAGATACTGCGAATGGATTTCTTCAGGCTGCGAGTTGCGACGCTGCGGTGGGCAGAGTGACGAACATCGGTAGTGGGTTCGAGGTCTCGATTGGGGAAACGGTGGCTTTGATAGCAAAGGCAATGGACGTGGAAGTGGAGGTCCAACAGGATCCGCAACGCATGCGCCCAGTTGGTAGCGAAGTGGAGCGGCTTTTTGCAGGGGTCAAGGTCGCTGAAGAGCTTTTTGGATGGCGGCCAGACTACGGTGGGCGCGATGGTTTTGTCCGGGGTCTGGCTGAAACCGCAGTTTGGTTTGGCGATCCAAAAAACCTCGCTCGGTATCGCCACGACACCTACAACATCTGAGCTACGGGGGCAGAAACCATGAAAAGACTGCCCGCGTTTGACTTTGCACGGCACGGCCTGGGAGTCGCCGATGCGATCCAGCGAGTGATTGGAAGCCAAGATACGTTTGTCCCGCTGCACGAGCCCGAGTTCTCTGAAAGTGCTTGGGCCTTAGTCAAGGACTGTCTGGACACCGGATGGGTGTCATCGGTCGGAAAGTATGTCGATCAGTTTGAACAAGAGATTGCCGTTGCGAGCAACGCGGCCTTTGGTGTTGCTGTTGTAAACGGGACGGCGGCGCTCCAGGTTGCAATGTTGGCTACGGGTGTTTCTCCAGGCGACGAGGTTATTGTCCCGGCACTGACTTTTGTTGCGACGGCAAACGCGGTCGCTCACGCCGGTGCAGTGCCGCATTTCGTAGACAGTAACGAAGCTACGTTAGGTATGGATGCCGGTGCACTTGCCACCCATCTAGAACGGATTGCGACACGGAGGAATGGCGCAACATTCAATCGCAGAACGGGGCGGCGAATTTCTGCGGTCGTGCCCATGCATGTCTTTGGTCATCCGGTCGACATGGACGCGCTGAACGCCGTTGCTTCTGCTTACGGCTTACCGGTGATCGAAGACGCGGCTGAGGCGCTAGGAAGCGAGTACAAGGGGCGTCCTTGCGGAAGTCTTGGACGGATCGGCGCATTCTCGTTCAATGGCAACAAGATACTGACCACGGGCGGTGGCGGCGCAGTTGTCACAGATGACGAGGATCTGGCGAAGCGCGTTAAACATCTAACTACGACCGCCAAAGTGCCGCATCGATGGGCTTTTGTTCACGATGAGATTGCTTTCAACTATCGTATGCCCAATCTGAATGCCGCGCTGGGTTGCTCACAACTGGAAGAGCTTGATGCCCGTCTTGCCCTGAAGCGCCGCCTTGCGAGCCGCTATAGCGACGCATTCACGGGCATGGGCGGTGTTAAGGTCGTGCAAGAACCCGAAGGTTGTAGGAGCAACTTCTGGCTTAACGCACTCCGCATCGATACGGACGATGTTGCTCAGCGTGACCGCTTGCTGGCGACGCTAAATGACCGTCAGATCATGGCGCGGCCGGTTTGGACTTTGTTGCACCGACTACCTATCTTTGCTACTTCCCCCAGAGCGGATCTGCCGGTCGCCGAGAAACTTGAAGTGCAGTTGATAAACATTCCCTCGTCGGCACATTTAGGGAATGATCCCAGCAAGCAAGAATAGACCCAACCCGCTGATCCTCTGCAACTTTCTAAATCCTTGAACCAACCGCCATGGACGGACGCATATGACCGCAACCCACAGTGACCCGCGAAAAGACGAGATCGATCTGAGCCGCTTTGCGCCTGACGTTAACGCGCCAGAAACGATGTACGGGTTGCCAGAAAAAGTTCGGTTCTGCTCAAAGTGCGTGATCTCGAACCAGCGTCCTAACTCGACGATCGAGCACCAGCATACCAGCAAAAGTAAGAAAACGACGATCAACTTCGACGCCGACGATGTCTGTGACGCCTGCAAAGTCGCTGACGGTAAGCATCAGGATATCGACTGGGAACAGCGACGCAGTGAACTACATGCGCTTTGCGACAAGTACAGGTCAAGAAATGGATCCTACGACTGCCTCGTGCCTGGATCGGGCGGCAAGGACAGCTTTTATCAGTCTTGGATGTTGAAGTACGAGTTCGGGATGAACCCTCTGACCGTAACTTGGGCCCCACATGTGTACACTGACTGGGGTTGGCGCAACTTCAATCGCTGGATACATTCGGGGTTCGACAACTATCTTTTGACGCCAAACGGTCGGGTCAAACGTTTGATTACCCGACTTGCCGTAGAAAACCTTTTCCACCCATTTCAACCGTTTATCTTCGGCCAGAAGTCTTTGGCACCCAAAATGGCCGCCCGGTTTAACATTCCATTAATCTTCTACGGTGAGAATGAGGCCGAGTACGGCAATCCGATTGCAGATTCCACTTCGGCGCAACGGGACTATTCCTACTTTTCCAGCAACGACGATGCAGAGATTTTTCTTGGTGGAACATCGGTTCAATCGCTTCGCGAAAACTATGGTGTAGGCGATGGCGACCTCGAAGTTTACCGCCCTTCGAACCCTGATGAACTTCGCGCCAAGGGTATTCAAGTTCACTACCTCGGATACTATCTGCGGTGGCATCCGCAAGCGGCCTACTACTTCGCAGTTGAGAATGGAGGCTTTGAACCTTCGCCCGAGCGCACAGCCGGAACGTATTCGAAGTACAACTCGATTGATGATCGAATTGACGATCTGCACTACTACACGACGTACATCAAGTTCGGGATTGGCCGGGCAACTTATGACGCCAGTCAAGAGGTCCGCTCTGGTGACATCGAACGCGAAGAGGGTGTGGCGTTGATCCGGCGTTACGACGGCGAGTTCCCTGAGCGGTTTATCGACGAACTGCTGGAGTATCTCAGCCTACCCGAGAATGAGTTCCCGGTTTCTAGCCGGATGTTCGAAGCACCCATCATGGATCGGGCATATTTCGATGCTTTGGCGAACCGTTTTCGGTCTCCGCACCTATGGGCCTGTAAAGACGGACAATGGGCTTTGCGTCACACGGTTTTTGGTCAGAGCTAGGGCTTTTTATGTCAGTGAGGATCATACCGAGGCTTGATATCAAAATGAGTCATCTGATCAAAGGCGTTCAGATGGAGGGCTGGCGGAAAATGGGTGATCCGGCAGAACGAGCGCGAAAGTACTATGCCGAGGGTGCAGACGAGCTTTTGTACATTGATGTGGTGGCAAGCCTTTATGAACGCAATAACCTAGCCGATATCGTTCGCCAAGTGGCCAGCGAAACGTTCGTGCCGATTACCGTTGGCGGCGGGATCAATAGTCTTGAAGCCGCTAAGGCATTGCTGGATGTGGGCGCGGACAAAGTCGCGGTGAACACCGGCGCTACCAAGTGTCCCGAACTTTTGAACGAGATATCTGATACCTACGGCTCGCAGGCCGTGGTTCTGTCCGTCGAGGCCAAGCGATTGCCAAACGGCGGCTGGACCGCCATGACAGACAATGGACGTAACCACACCGGTCGCGAGGTAGTTGGCTGGGTTGAAGAAGCGGCGCGTCGCGGCGTTGGCGAGGTACTTATAACGTCGATTGATCAGGATGGATGCAGCAAGGGAATGGACCTGGAACTGATCGCAGCTGTTTCGGCTGTGGTTGACATTCCAGTGATTGCGTCGGGCGGTGTTGGCGCAATGGAGCATGTGCGCGCTGGTATAGATTGCGGAGCGAGTGCTATCGCAATTGCCAAAGCACTGCACACGGATGAGCAGAACCTGCTTGATCTGCGCAAGATGCTGGCCCAAAGCGGCGTTCCGGTGCGTCCGTACGCTGAAAAGGAAATGCCAGGTGTCTAGGGTAGCTGTTGTTGACTATGGGATCGGGAATGTCTTTTCAGTGTGTAACGCGCTGAAACATATCGGTGTTGATCCAATCCTAACCCGTGATGCCAAAGAAATTCGCAATGCTGGAAGGTTAATTTTGCCTGGAGTCGGTGCGTTCTCTCGTGCGATGGAAAACTTACGTTCGCTTGATCTGGACACTGAAATTCGCGCATACGTTGCCGCTGGAAGACCGTTTCTTGGGGTGTGCATCGGAATGCAGGTTCTACTGGATGTGTCGAGCGAATTCGGCACGCACAGCGGACTTGGCCTAATCCCGGGATCTGTCGAAAAAATACCTTCCGTCACAACCCAAAACGCGGCTTTGCGCGTTCCGCATGTTTCTTGGGCCCAAGTAAAACAAGTCTCAGCAGAAGATACCGGCGGTTGGCGAAAGTCCGCGTTTTACCGTCCTGCCTACTACTACTTTGTGCACTCCTATTCGGCTCAGCCAGCCGATCCCGTAAACTTGATGGCCACAACAGAGTATGGCGGTCACCAAATTGCGGCAGCTATTCGCCGAGACAATGTAACCGGCGTACAGTTTCATCCCGAGCGTAGTGGCCCGGCGGGGCTGCAGATGCTAAAACACTTCATTGAAGCGGATGACTGCTAGGTCGCGAGGCGCAAGGAACGATTATGAAAGTGCTTGCAGTCACAGGATCGCGCGCAGATTGGGGGTTACTATCACCAGTACTGACGCGCCTGCGCGACGATCCAAGGTTTGAGCTTGTGCTTGCCATCACCGGTCAGCACCTTGAACGGGGAGGCGGGGACTCTTTGCGGGCAATATCGCAATCGGGTTTCGACACTTCTTTCAAGGTCGATATGGGCCTGGGTCCAAATGATGACCGGATTGTACTGTCGGCGGCAATGGCGCGCGCGACAGCCGGCGTCGGGGCCCTAATCGGGCAGACAAAACCTGACATTCTGCTGGTTCTTGGGGACAGGTACGAGATTTTGGGGACAGTCAGTGCCGGACTGTTGTGCCGGGTGCCTATTGCCCATCTGTGCGGCGGGGATGTAACCGAAGGTGCCATGGACGATTCTGTCCGCCACGCCATCACCAAGATGTCCGCCTTGCACTTTGTAACCACACAAACGGCGGCGCGCCGCGTTAAGCAAATGGGTGAAAAGCCAGATAACGTCCACACCGTGGGAAGTACTGGCCTTGATCACGTACGCCAGTTGCAACGAATAGATAAGAAAGACCTTTGGATCGACCTAGGCTTGCAGCCCGCGCCGCACAGCTTTCTGGTGACGTTCCATCCCGCTACTTTGTCAACGGATGTGCCTGAGCAGTGCAAAGAACTTATTGCTGCTTTGCAAAAATTCCCAGATGCAGCTTTGGTCGTAACCGGAAGCAATGCCGATCCAGGTGCTCGGGTTATCGACGAACTTATGCAGGAATTTGTGTCGCGCAGGCCGAACGCTGTTTTTTGCGCTTCGCTTGGGTCGCAGCGGTACTTTTCATGCCTTGATGCCGTTGATGTTGTGATTGGAAACTCTTCCAGCGGGCTTTACGAAGCACCGAGTTTTGATGTCCCAACAGTCAACATCGGCGAACGTCAAACTGGAAGAGCTAAGGCGACATCAGTTTTTGACTGTACTGCGCGCAGCACGAGTATCGAGGAGGCGATCATTAAGGCATTGGCCAGCGACTGTCGAGGAACCATAAACCCGTACGGAGACGGGCGTTCCGCAGAGCGCATTGTTGAAGTGTTGGCAAAATTAGAAGACCCGGCCGGACTAATCCGGAAATCATTCGTGGATATTGACCGATGAGTTGCGCACGGACCCTCATTATTGCAGAAGCTGGCGTCAATCATGACGGTCAGCTCGACAAAGCTGTTCGGCTGATCGACTGTGCCGCTGAGGCTGGTGCAGACATGGTGAAGTTCCAAAGCTTTCGTTCTCGCAAGCTGGCGGCCGCCCATGCTCCGAAAGCTTCCTACCAGAAAGCCCAGACCGACGCGGCAGAGAGCCAGCTTGAGATGCTCTCGCGCCTAGAGCTGTCCGAAGAGGACCACGAAAAACTGGTTGCACATTGCAGGGAGCGGGGCATCGGGTTTCTGTCGACACCTTTTGATTCCGAAAGCCTTGAAATGCTGGTCAAAACCATTTCCCTGCCATGCATTAAAATAGGCTCGGGCGAACTTACAAACGCTCCCTTGCTTCTTGACGTTGGTAGTCGCGGGGTCGACATAATATTGTCCACTGGTATGGCCACGTTAGCGGAAGTTGAACAGGCTTTAGGGGTTCTGGGGTTTGCAATGGGCGGCGGCGAAGGACCTTCGGAAGCCGCATTCTCCGAAGCCCTATGCGAGGACGAAGTTTGGGAAGTGTTGCGTGCGAGGGTCACTTTGATGCAATGCACCACGGACTACCCGGCCAGAGCTGAAGACACCAACCTTCGGGCGATGGATACTATGGCGCAGGCCTTTGGATTGCCGGTAGGTTACTCTGATCACACTGACGGAAATGCAATTGCACTCGCTGCGGTGGCCCGGGGGGCCAGAGTCATTGAGAAACATTTTACGCTGGATCGGGGGCATCCGGGACCAGACCATGCCGCCTCTATTGAGCCTGAAGCGCTCGCCGAGCTGGTTCGCGACATTCGCCGGGTAGAGGCTTCGTTAGGAAACGGTATCAAACAACCTGCGAAAACTGAGCTTGAGAACCGGAGTATTGTGCGCAAGAGCCTTGTCGCCGCTCGAGATCTGCAGGCCGGGCATGTTTTGGAGCCAGAAGATATTGCGCTGATGCGCCCCGGTACGGGGCATCCACCAGTAACGTTATGGGACCGGGTCGGTACTAGGTTGCTCGTTGCTCACAAGGCTGGGGATGTGCTGGAGTGACTGAATCGAGAATTCTAGTATTGGGTGCGGGTGGTCATGCCAGCGTTGTTCTCGATGTACTGAAAGAGCTTGGGTTGACTGCATCGGGGTGCATTGCGCCATCCGCGCCGGCGCCAGGCTGGCCGCAGGAAGTGCCTTGGCTGGGAGACGACGCTTGCCTAAATGAGTTGGCAATCAAAGGTTCGCGATTGGTGAACGGTGTTGGATCAGGAGAAAACAACAGCTTGCGCTCAGAAGTGTTCAAACGGGCGGCCGCGCTCGGCTTTGAGTTTCTTTCGGTTCGCCACCCCGCATCCATCATTGCGAGCAATGCAACGGTTGGCGAGGGCGGCCAGGTAATGGCTGGTGCGATACTGCAAACGGGTGCGCAATTGGGCGCGAACGTTCTGATCAATTCTGGAGCCATAGTTGAGCATCATGCGAATATTTCGGATCACGTACATATTGCACCCGGAGCGGTACTGTCGGGAAACGTGTCGATTGGCGAAGGGGCGCATGTGGGGGCAGGGGCGGTTGTTAGGCAAGGTTCAAGAGTTGGCGCTGGTGCCATAGTTGGCGCTGGTGCGGTTGTAGTTTCTGACGTGCCCTCAGGCGCGTGCTATGTCGGAAATCCGGCACGCGCGCTGCGATAGTAAGAACGGAAAGCGATTTCATGGATAGCGACATTTCAGTGCTAATGATCGGCCCGGATTCCAGCGTCCATGAAGCTGTCGCCACCATTGATCGAGGGCGGCGGCAAGTGGCCCTAGTGGTTGACGAGGATCAACGCCTCCTTGCTACCGTCACTGATGGTGACATCCGAAGAGGCCTGTTGCGCGGGGTCGGGCTGGATGCTCCAGTGAAGGATGTCATGCACACCAATCCGACGGTAATTGCGCAATCAGAGGGCCTTAAGGCGGCGCGGCGCCTGATGCGCGAGAAAAGCCTGCATCAGGTGCCTGTTGTTGATGACGGCGGGCGCCTCGTCGACTTGGCTTGGATCGATGCCCCCGACGCGCCGGCGATTTTTGACACGCAGATTGTCTTGATGGCAGGGGGGTTGGGAAAGCGATTGCGACCACTCACAGACGAGCTTCCAAAGCCAATGCTACAGATCGGCGACCGCCCACTTCTTGAGAACATTATTCGGAACTTCCGGTCACAGGGATTCTACCGCTTTACGGTCTCGTTGAACTACAAGGCTGACGTAATTCGGGACCATTTCGGTGACGGAAGTGGAATCGCTTGCGAGATTAGGTACATTGATGAGACAGAGCGGATGGGGACGGCTGGTGCTTTGTCGCTACTTGTCGACCGACCAACTGAGCCGTTTGTCGTGATGAACGGTGACTTGCTTACCTCCACCCATTTCGATGCACTCATGAGTTTCCATCGCGAGAACGGCGCAGCTGCAACGATTTGTGCGAGAGAGTACTCGATGCAGGTTCCTTTCGGTGTGCTTAGGTCAGATGGTGTCAAACTACTGAGTATCGACGAGAAACCTACCAAAACTTACTTTGTGAGCGGCGGGATTTACGTGCTTTCCCCAGAAGTTCTGGATCATCTTGAGCCAGGAGCGCCCATAGATATGCCTGAACTGCTTCACCGACTGATTGAAGCGGGAAAGTTTGTGTCTGTCTTTCCAATACGGGAGTACTGGGTGGACATTGGCCGTGTGGAGGATCTGGAGCGCGCCAGAAGCGAGTTTGCAGCGGTGTTCGGGGAATGAGCCGCGTAGCAGTCATATGTGCGCGGGGGGGGTCAAAAGGTGTGCCGGGCAAGAACGTCCGGATGTTGGCAGGGCGGCCGCTTATCTCATGGACAATTGGTCAAGCCCTTGACTGTGGCCTTTTTGATCACGTTGCGGTTAGCAGCGATGCAGCTGACATTCTGGATGTGTCCAAAGACGCGGGAGCCGGTTTTTTGGTGCACAGACCAAGCGCACTGGCTACTGACGAAGCGTCGGTTTTGCCGGCGGTCGAGCACTGTTTATGTGTCGTCGAAGACAGTTTGGAGAGTCCGATATCCAGTTTCGCGCTACTTCAAGCTACGAGTCCCACGCGAGATCTGGCAGATATTCGTGGTGCTGTTCAGCTTTTCGATAAGCATAGGTGCAGCAGTGTCATCTCAGGCAACGTTGCCAAAGCGTCTCCTTACTTCTCGTTGGTGGAGGAGAAGGCCGAAGGGACCATCGAACTTAGCAAGGTTCTAAACGCACCAATAGTTCGCCGCCAAGATGCACCCAAGTGTTTCGAGATCAACGGTTCAGTCTATATCGTGGACCGTGCTAAGTTCCATTTAGAGCAACGGACTATCTGGCCTGACACACGGCTTTTTGAGATGAGCGAAGAGAACTCGGTGGACATAGATACGCCGCTAGATTTCAAAATTGCCGAAATGATAATGAACGACCGCTACCGGAACGCATAGGTTGTCAGCCTTGTTGCTACCAATCTAGCTCAACCGCGGTGTCCGTGAAACTAAGCAAATTACGTTGACGCAACTTCCACAGTTCGCACACAAGTTCTGCCATATGCGTCATTGGATGCCACACCGATGCGCCGAACATCGTCGATGGGCAAGGTGTCGCCGTGAAAGGCATAAAACCAGGTTCCATCTTCGGTGTCGAAATCAAAATTGTCGTGGATAAAGCGCTTGCCGCGTGTTTCGATGGCCAAGAATGGTTGCGGGCCGAAGACCTTCCCGGACAGAGTGCGGACTGTTAGGTTGGGCACGTCGTCTTTTGGGGCCAACTCAAGTTCAAGCGACAACTCAAGTGGCTCGGCGGTTTCAACAGGAAGGCTCAAGGTTCGCTGAAAAGCCTCACTTGCCTTACAGAACCGGTATGGCACTTGCGGGTAACTCTTTTGCGCTCGATCAATCATGTCTCGGACTTCTTCCACTTCCGGGCCAAGATCTCGGAAGTCATGACTTGCCATTCCGACAAGCGTGGGCTGCCCGTTCGCCGCTTGGGCGAATGCTTTCTCTATCTCGAAGTACTCTAAGTTTGCAAAGCGGTTCATCAGGTTCAAGGCGCGGCCAATCCAACGTCGGCAGTTTCCTTCAAGCTGGTAGTTGTCGTGGTGAGGATGATATGGGGTCCAGTCGTGCCTTGCACGTCGCCAATCCCCTGACCGACCATTTCGCAGATCGATCGAGTCGGTCCAGGCTTGTTTTGGGTCAAGCGCCGTGTTCGAAATGTCGAACGGAAGCCACTGTTCCAAGAATAGGTTGCTATCGGGTCTCTCTGTTTGAAAGCCGGCACGATAGGTGGACGGGAAAAAGTTTCGCTCGATTATTCTTCGCGCAAGTGTCTCGTGCAGGTGCGGAGAGTTCACGAACGACGTGGCACATCTGTGTGCCTCATTGTAGGTGGACATCGGATGGAAATGCCACTGAAGTTCGTCGGGGCAAGCGTCTTGCTCAGACATCCTTTGTACATAGTGGTCATGGATCGCATGATAGCCCATGGAGCGACGGCGCGGGTTGACGCTGAAATCGACATGGTCAAGGCAAAACCAATTGTAAACCCATCCCTGACCGAAGCTGTCGGGGCGACTGGCGCGAAATGACGGATCCATCACACGGTCAAGCATCGCATCCACTTTTGGCCAGTCGTCCATATAGTTGATGCGGTGCCCACGCAGTAGCTGGCGAATTTCGTCCTCTTTTCCAGCGAGGTCGATTGCCCCTTCCTGCAACTGGAGGAGTGTTTCACGCGTGCGGGGAAGGTGCGAGATACTAAAAAGTTCCTCCAGCCGCTCAAAGCTGGCATCTAAAGACTCATAGAGTGGACCTTCAGTGTCTATGGCATGAAGGAAGTGTACTGTAGCTGAGGTCATTTGTGAGCTCCGAGGTCACGGTACGTTTGAGAAAACTCGGATGAGAAGGGAGGAAAGTCTGACTTGCATGGCTTCTCCGGAGCTTCGATGACCAGAAACCACTCATAGAACGGCGCCACCAGATCAGTTGAGTGGGTAAACGTGGCAAAGTCGCCACGTCGCGCAAAGCCGTAGGTGGCTGTCTCGCGGCAGCCGGCCTTGGTCAGAGCTAGGCGCATGGCAGCCAGATCCGTAAAGTAGTTGGGGTGGCCCTTACTGCGCGCGCCCACCTCAGCTGCAAGTGCTAGTTCGTCATCATAGGCGTAAAGATTGTTCTTTCCAGTTAGGTAGAGGCGCCCACGAGGTTTGAGCACGCGCAGAAATTCCGCCAGGGCCAAATGCTGATAAGTGGCATCAAATACCGCCACGCAAACCAAGTTGTCAAAGTAACCGTCCTCAAATGGAAGCGCTTCGGCAGTCGCCACTTTTAGCGTTTCGATGTCTTCTTGCTTGTCATGGCTACTTTGCGCCTCCTCGATCATCGCCTCAGAGATATCAACGCCCGAAATTCTCAGCCCATAGTGGCGGTAGAGTGGAAACATTCGCCCCCATGCACAGCCGACATCCAATAAGCGCCCTGACTTGAATGGATGCTTGGCGAACACCTTTTCGTAGACCCAGTCGCCTTCGGTGGGTGCATCGCCTTTTTGTACTTGCGATTGTTCGCCTGTGTCAGCTTCGGCGACGCGCTCCTGCCAATACTTGCGGTAGTTTTCATTCCAGTAGGCGGCGCGAGGGTCGTCGATCCCGGTCATTTAAGCACTCCGTCGGTCCGGCTGTTTAGCGGGCTGCACAAAAGCTGTAAACTGGGTTCTCCAAAGTCCCGAGGGGCTATCGAAGGCCAATTTTTCGGGTCGGGGGACTGGTTGCTTGGCAGGGGGCGAGTACTTGCGCCGGATATTTGCGACTTGGCAAGATCACCTTGATTTTGGGACCATCGATTGGTTTGCGATCTCAATTCTGCCCCCTCCCGAATACAATTTCCATCTCCGTTTGGTATGGATCGCTGCGATAGCCCTGATGGGGAAGGCCGGTCGCAAGGTAAGTGCCAATTCTTGTTGCAAGCCATGGATCTGCCAGTAGTGCACCCAGTGCAGTTTCGTTCATCTTCGAGACATCCTGGCCGCTGCCCGCGTATCCGAGTTCGGCCATTTCTGGTTGGCAAATCATTTCGACAATAAATAGTTCTTCTGACGAAAGAGCCTCTTTCCATCGCGGCGCAGCTTCTGAGTAGTTCTGTCCGCTTTCGTCAAAAGAAGAATTGCTGCGCCAATCCTCTCCTTTAATGTCGGCAAAGTTGTCGGTGTGGGCCATATCCGCGGAGTACGGCTCGCCCAAGAAGGCGCAGATTCTCTTCATCTGACCCGCTAGGTCCCTGGCCAAGTCCTCCGCCCGAAGCACAAGTAGGCGTTGCGAGCCGTATTCCTTCTGCATTTTTTCGACTTCGATCATCGCGGCCTTGCAGTTCAAGCACGCGTCGAGAAAAGTTGGCCAGGGTTCATACGTCATCTTTTTGTAAGACGCGGTCACGTCACGCGGATCTCGAAAGATATGTATCGCCTGGCCGTCCGGGAACATCTTTAGAAACAAAGGGATGTCGCGCCACTGCATTGCAAGCTTCTCAGCCCACCGGTTGGCACCACCCTCGAGCACAACCGAACGCATCACAGCGTCGTAAACGGTTGCGTGCGTTTTTGGCTGCCCTTCCAAATCGGATAGAACTTCGGGGATGTTCAATGTCAGTGACCATCGCAAAGCAATGCGCTTCGCGATCTCGTCCAGAAGCTTTTTAAGTGTGCCGGGCTCTTCCAGTCGTTGGTGATGGGGCAAGCAGAAGCGCAGATACTTTACAGTCGATGAAGCGGCGGAGACGTTGGGAATGTTGTTTATAACAGCCGTCAAGAAAGTCGTGCCACTGCGATAGACGCCAGACAATAAGATTGGGCGCGTTCCAGGAAGCTGATCGACTGTGCCCCCAGGTCGTGATCGGGATGACTTTGGCAACTGTTCCGTCCTAGGCTTGAAATTCTGTTTGGTGCGACGGTCGTCAGCGCTTGGCGCATACTGGACCAGATGGTCTCAGAAGACCACGCACTTTCGGCCGCTTCGCTACTTGCTTTGGTCGCTCCCAATCATCAAACCCTCGATAAGCTCAGCCGCCTTGTCAAGATTGCTCTCCATCTCGCCAAAGCGCTTTCGGATGGCGTTGTGCTTTGGGTCGTCACTCGTCGCGGTGGTGGTAAACCTTTCGAAACTCTGCAGGTCAGTGACGTCGTCCAATGGTTCAAATTGATACCAGTCGTTCTGCAGCACGGCCGTCGGCTTGCCAGCGTAAATCGAATCTAGAATGGCACTTGATGCGTGGCCCACGACCATGTCGCAGAGTTGAAGGCTGTCATGAATGGTCGAATAGGCAAACGGACCAGAGTAGCGGTCCATGACGATAAAGTTTTCATGGTCCGCGAGCAGGGCTTCGGCTGATCCGTCGCCAAAGGTATCCTTCTTCGCGCGGTGCGGGCGCAGAATTACCAAGTGCTCGGGATTGCGTCTGCAGTACTCGTCAAGAAGTTGATGTAGGCTGCTCAACGTGTCCTCAGGAAAACGGTAGTTTTTCTTTGGGATGTTGGTGCAGACAAGAATCCTCTTTTGGAACTTGTTCAGGAAAGCCATCAGATCTGAAGGGTACTCGCGCGGCGGCATCATATTCTTTTTGATAAAGCCAACCACTTCGACCCTTTGCCTCACTTCGTCCGAAAGGAATGGTGATCTGTCTGGCTCTACATCTGTCCACCACAGAATAAGGCTTGAATACCAATCACGGCCAAGGCTTTCGCAGTCCAGGTTAACTCCTTCCTGAATTAGGCCATGTTGAATGAAGATCGACGGTGTCCCGGACGCAGGCAGGAAGTGGTCTCTTAGTCGTATCTTCTTTCGAAGGGCCACTGGTTCGCCGTAGGACAAAATTGCATCCGCCCGCCGCATATCCCAGAAAGAAAAAAGCTCAAGTCGCACACGCGACTGAATCCGGATATTTATCAATGTCTTTGATATTGCGGGCAGTAGCTGATTTTCGGTTTTCAGCATCCTCCGGTTCAAGGCCAAGTCAACCTCGACCACTTGCCGCTCCGCGATGCGCTCCAGTATTGGTAGGCAACATTCAAGATGGGGGGCATGTGCAACAAAGCAGGTAAGGCGCTTCTTGCGCGTGACTAGTTTCATTGACCCGCCTCATTAACTTGCAAAGTTCGGTTTCCTTTGCTGCGCCTTGATCATTTGCCTGCGTTTCCAAGGTAACCACGGGACTGTCTCAGCCAAGAAATAGGACTGACGCTTTTCCGCGATATCACCTGTAAGAGTTTTATACTGCGAGATCTTCCAAACGTACAAGAACGCTGCTCTTTTAAGTGATGAATGCTTTTGGGGACGCTGTGTCGGCTGTCTGACGTCAGCACCCTTGGGACAGATTTGAGGATTTGAATAGCGGAGGATTTCTGGTTCATCTTATCGATTAGGAGATCGAGATGACAAAGAAACCGCAGACTTCGAAAGACGCCGCCGAGAAGGTGGTCAAGAACA
>JASBUI010000003.1 GCA_030148005.1 Paracoccaceae bacterium
TTCTTGACCACCTTCTCGGCGGCGTCTTTCGAAGTCTGCGGTTTCTTTGTCATCTCGATCTCCTAATCGATAAGATGAACCAGAAATCCTCCGCTATTCAAATCCTCAAATCTGTCCCAAGGGTGCTGACGTCAGACAGACGACGCTGGGCAAGATGCTTGTCGGCTCAATTCTGCCAACCTCGGGTTCGGTTCGGCTTGATCTGATGGACCTGCGCAACTGGGACCAGCGCCAACTGGGCGAAAACCTTGGCTATCTACCGCAGGACGTTCAGCTTTTCCCGGGCACGATCAAGGCCAATATCGCCCGGATGCGCAGTGATGCCGATGACGCCTCTGTGCATCAGGCCGCTGTTCTGGCGGATGTCCACGAGATGATTGCAAGCTTTCCCGAAGGCTATGAAACCATCGTGGCCTCGGACGGCGCGCCGCTTTCGGGGGGCCAGAAACAGCGCATCGCCCTTGCCCGCGCGTTCTTTGGAAACCCAAGAATCGTGGTTCTGGACGAGCCGAACTCAAACCTCGACACGGCGGGCGATCAGGCCCTTGGCCGCGCCCTGACCCACGCCAAACAGAACGGAATGACCGTCGTCGTGGTCACCCAGAAACCTTCGCTTTTGTCATCAGTGGACAAGATCATGCTGATGGCCGACGGCGCGATCGCGATGTTTGGCATGCGCAATCAGGTGCTAGAGGCCCTCGCCCAGCGCCAGCAGCAACCCAGATCGGTTCAACAGAACCAATCACCGCCCGCAGTTCAGGGAAACTGACAAATGACCGACATGGTTACTCATCAACAGCTTGAGTGGTACTCGGACGTGCCAAGGCGGATCAACCGCATCGGGCTTTTCGGGATCGTTCTGATGGCCGTGGCCTTTGGCGGCTTTGGCACATGGGCCTTTCGTGCGCCGCTTGCTGCCGCCGTCATCGCGCAAGGCAGCTTTGTGGCCACCGGCCAGAACAAGATCGTTCAGCACCTTGAGGGCGGCATCATCAAAACGCTTCTCGTCTCGGAAGGCGGCACCGTCACGGCCGGAGAGCCTATCGTGATACTGGATTCCACCGCGTCAGAGGCAAAAAAGCAGGAACTGACCCTGCGCCGCGTCAGACTTGAAGCGATCAACGCCCGCCTTCTGGCCGAACAACAGGGCGCGCCGCGCATCAATTTTCCCAGTTGGCTAACCGATCAGAGGTCGGACCGCAGAGTTGCCGAAATCCTTGAAAGCCAGGAAGTGAACTTTGCCGCCTCGCGTCAGAAACTGGCCAATGAGATTGAGCTGATGGAAGACAACATCTCGGCCCTGAGGTTCCGTGTTGAGGGCTATGAGATGCAGCGCAGCGCCCTGACCCGCCAGATCGAAATCCTGCAAGAGGATTTCAACGGCAAGTCCGAGCTTTTGGACAAGGGCCTTTTGCGCCGGGCCGAGGTTAACGCGTTGATGCGAGCGCTTGTCGAAGGCGAAGGCCAGACCGCGCGCATCAATGCCGAGATCGGCGAAAGCCTGACCATGATCGGCAAGTACGAAAAGCAGATATCCCAGACCCGCTATGCTTACCGGCAGGCGGCGCTGGATGAAGAACAGTCGGTTCAGGCCGAACTGGATAGCGTGACCGAACAGGTTTTCAACGCCGAAGACGTCCTGCGCCGCACCACGATCCTTGCCCCCGTCTCTGGCATCGTTGTGCGAATGAACTATCACACTGCGGGCGGCGTGATCGAACCGGGCAAACCGATTGCCGAGATACTGCCGCAAGGCGCCGCTTTGATCATCGAGGCGCTTATCCCGCGCACCCAGATTGACAACGTGGTCCTTGGCCACCCTGTGACAGTGCGTCTGACGGCCCTGAACCGGCGAACCACACCGGTCCTGACGGGCGAGGTATTCTACATCTCGGCCGATGCGCTGCCTGCGACAACGGGCCGGGGCAATCAGGAACGTGAGGTCTATGTCGCCCGTGTCAGCGTGCCGCCAGAAGAGATGCTGCGCATCGAAGGCTTTTCGCCGACGCCGGGCATGCCTGCCGAGATCCTGATCAAGACGCAGGAACGCACCTTCCTTCAGTACCTCACCAAACCCATCGTCGATTCCATGTCACGCGCCTTCCGCGAAGACTAGGCGCCGGCGCGCTTTGGCTCGCCCCGGCTGGCCCAACCTGCGCGCCGCGTGCTAGGGGTTCTGACAAGCTGCGCTCGCAATCGGTGCGGGCGCACAGGCGTCAGGGGACAAACGGGCCAGCATGAAACCGAACTTGGCCGATATCACGGCGGCGGCCGGTGCGATCAGGGGTGTTGCCGATAACACGCCGATGATCCCCTCGCCCGCCTTCTCGGCCATCGCGGGCCATGAAGTTCTTCTCAAGCTTGAGAACATGCAACCCATCGGCGCCTTCAAACTGCGCGGCGCGATGAACGCTGTCTCGAAACTAAGCGATGACTGCGCCGGGGTCATCTGCTGCTCGACCGGGAACCATGGGCGCGGTGTGGCTTTCGCGGCGGCGCGCCGTGGGCTTCGCGCCGTGGTTTGCATGTCGGACATGGTGCCAAAGGCCAAGGTCGAAGGGATCAGGGCGCTTGGCGCGGAAATCCACATCTGCGGGCAGAGTCAGGACGACGCCCAGGCCGAGGTTCTGCGCCTTTGCGCCGCTGAAGGCCTGCATGAGATCCCCCCCTTTGATGACCGCCACGTCATTGCCGGGCAAGCAACGATCGGCGCCGAGATGATGGCCGCCCGCCCGGACCTCAGCCAGATCATCGTACCGTTGTCAGGTGGCGGTCTGGCCGCCGGCGTTGCCCTTGCGGCCAAGTCCGCGAAGCCGACTTTGCGCATCATCGGCGTTTCGATGGACCGGGGCGCGGCAATGCACAGCGCGCTTTTGGCCGGCCAACCCGTTGATATAAAAGAGGTTCCAAGCCTCGCTGATAGCCTTGGCGGGGGTATCGGCACCGATAATCGCCTAAGTTTCCAGATGTGCCGCGATCTTTTGGATGACGTCATCTTGGTGACCGAAGAAGAGATCTACAGGGCAATGCAGGCCATCTACTTTCAGGAAAGGTTGGTCGCCGAAGGCGGCAGCGCCGTGGGCATCGCCGCGCTGCTTTCGGGAAAGCTGGGCGAAATTTCGGGGCCAATTGCCACCATCATCACCGGGCGCAACCTTGATATGTCGGTTTTTACCCGCATCGTGAACGGGCAAAGCGTCACTTTGGGTGACTACACGGTCAAAGGGCACACCTATGAGAAATGAGGTCACGATCATCACGCGCCAGCAGCTTCTTGGCGCTTTGTCTCTTGATCTGGATCTCGTGGACATTGTCGAAGCGGCCTTTGCCGCCCTTGCAGGCGGCGATGTGATCATGCCCCCGGTTTTGTCGATGGATATTCCCAGCGCCAATGGCGAGGTTGATATCAAAACCGCCTATATTCCGGGGTTTGACGGCTTTGC
Source organism: Paracoccaceae bacterium (assembly GCA_030148005.1). Lineage (GTDB taxonomy): Bacteria > Pseudomonadota > Alphaproteobacteria > Rhodobacterales > Rhodobacteraceae > JASBSV01. The sequence goes on from JASBUI010000003.1 coordinate 3,444, forward strand.
GGTCAAGATCAGTCCCGGTTTTTTTGACAATCCAAAGCTGGGTCTGGCAAGCCTGAACGGGTTGATGATCCTGCTGGACGCCAAGACCGGCATGGTCCGTTCGGTCTTTCTGGACAACGGATACCTGACCGATCTGCGTACCGCCGCCGCAAGCGCAGTGGCCGCGCGTCACCTTGCGCCGCAAAAGGTGGAAACGGCCGGCGTCATCGGAACCGGCCTTCAGGCCCGGCTTCAGATGCAGGCGGCCTTTCTTGTGCGCCCGTTTGAAAAGGGGCTGGTCTATGGGCGCAGCCCCGAGAAGGCGGCCAAATGCGCCGCCGAGCTTAGCCAGACGCTGGGCATTCCGGTCCAAAGCCTGCCCGAGCCGGCCGATCTTGTCGCGCAAAGCCAGCTTGTTATCACCGCCACAGCCTCTGCCACCCCGGTGATAAAGGCCAGTTGGCTGCACCCCGGGCTGCATATCACGGCCATGGGCACCGATCAGGAAGGCAAAAACGAAATAGACCCGCGCGCCCTGATCGAAGCAGATGCATATATCTGCGACCGGCTTTCCCAATGCGCGGCGATAGGTGAGCTTCGCAGCGCAAGGGATTCTGGGCTTTGGACAAAACCCGATCCGGCCGAATTGGGCGATGTCATCACCGGCGCCGCACCGGGGCGCCGATCAGGCCGCGACATCACCATTTGTGACCTGACAGGCACCGGCGCGCAGGACACTGCAATCGCAACCCATGCCGACGCTTTGCTAAAAGGCGCCGGCACGACGATCAGGACCGACAAATGACCAGACTTGATGCCCGCGACATCGCGATCCTGACCGTACTATCAAGGCAAGGCCGTATTACAAAGACCGCGCTGGCCGAGCAGGTTGGCCTGTCGCCCACCCCCTGCTGGGAGCGGCTGAAAAAGCTTGAAAAAGCGGGCCTGATCGAAGGTTACCGGGCAGAGTTCAACCTTCGCAAAATCGCCCCTCACGTCACGGTTTTCATGACAGCAGAGCTTGCCGATCACACAGCCGCAAGTTTTCGCGCCTTTGAAAAGGCGATCGGCACTTATGATGAGGTCGTCGCCTGCTGGGCGCTTGGAGGCGGCTTTGACTATATCCTGCAGATCATCGCCAGCGATATTGAGGCCTATCAGAACCTTGTCGACCAGATGCTAGAGGCGCGCATCGGGCTGGCGCGCTATTTCACCTATGTCGTGACCAAATCGGTAAAAGGTTCGGGGCCCCCGCCTTTTGATCTGCTTCTAAGCGACTAAGCCGCATTGGCACGCGGCCATTCGCGCCAGAGAATTCCTCTGCCAAGGCGCCAAAATTCAGAAGAAACTCGGGCAAAGACATTCATTTTTAGCTTCCGCTTGCGCCCAAGGCATCTACACATTGGATTGAATGCCAACACATCGCCGCGCCCGCAAAGCGCGGCGATTTCAGCCACAGAACCGGAGCCGCCAAATGCTTAAGAACGACCAGCTGGACCAATGGGACCGCGAAAACTTCTTTCACCCATCAACCCATCTGGCCCAGCACGCGCGCGGCGAAAGCCCAAGCCGTGTGATCAAGACCGCATCGGGCGTTCACATCGAAGATCGCGACGGCAACCGGCTTCTTGATGCATTTGCCGGGCTTTATTGTGTGAACGTCGGCTATGGCCGCCAGGAAATCACCGAAGCCATCGCCGATCAGGCGCGAGAGCTGGCCTATTACCATTCCTATGTCGGGCACGGCACCGAAGCTTCAATCACCCTGTCCAAGATGATCCTTGATCGCGCCCCGGCCAATATGTCCAAGGTCTACTTCGGGCTTGGCGGCTCGGATGCGAATGAAACCAACGTCAAATTGATTTGGTATTACAACAACATCCTTGGCCGGCCCGAGAAGAAAAAGATCATCTCGCGCTGGCGCGGCTATCACGGCTCGGGCCTTGTGACAGGCTCGCTCACCGGGCTTGAGGTCTTTCACAAGAAGTTCGATCTGCCCCTGACACAGGTCCTGCACACAGAGGCGCCCTATTACTACCGGCGCAAGGATCTGGACCAAAGCGAAGAGGCATTTGTCGCCCATTGCGCAAGTGAGCTTGAGGCGCTGATCGAACGCGAAGGCGCCGACACCATCGCCGCCTTTATCGGCGAGCCGGTTCTCGGCACCGGCGGTATCGTTCCGCCCCCCGCAGGGTACTGGCAGGCCATTCAGAAGGTCCTGCGCAAACACGATATCCTGCTTGTTGCTGATGAGGTCGTCACCGGCTTTGGCCGACTTGGCACAATGTTTGGATCTGACCACTACGGGATCGAGGCGGATATCATCACCATCGCCAAGGGCCTGACCTCTGCCTATGCGCCGCTGTCCGGTTCGATCATCGGCGATAAGGTCTGGAAAGTCCTTGAGCAGGGCACCGACGAAAACGGGCCGATCGGTCATGGCTGGACCTATTCGGCCCACCCCATCGGCGCCGCCGCAGGTGTTGCCAACCTTCGCCTGCTTGATGATCTGAAGCTGATCGAAAACGCAGGCAAAACAGGCGCTTACCTGTCAAAGTCCCTGCGCGAGGCTCTGGGCGAGCATCCAAACGTCGGCGAAGTTCGCGGCGAGGGCATGCTGGCGGCGGTAGAGTTCGTCAAGGACCGCGACACGCATGAATTCTTTGATCCCGCGCTGAAAGTCGGCCCGCGCGTCTCTGCGGCGCTTTTGGCACAAGGCGTTATTGCCCGCGCCATGCCTCAGGGCGACATCCTTGGCTTTGCGCCGCCCTTCTGCCTGACCCGCGATGAAGCAGATGAGATTGTGGCAAAGACCGTCAGGGCCGTGGCTGACGCAGGCATCTAGAAAGCCCGCCATCGGCGGAGGCGCGGGGGGCGCACATGATGTCTATACAAGGGCTGTTGCCCCTCCTATCGTCCGCCCATGACTGACCCCGACATCCTGGACAGCCGCTATTCATGGGGGCGCCTTGGCATCACGCTGGCGATCGCGATGATCGGCAACGTGGGCATGTGGGCGATCATTGTCATCATGCCGGCGGTTCAGGCAGAGTTTGAAACCGCGCGCGCCGCTGCTTCTTTGCCCTATACGCTGACCATGGTTGGCTTTGCTCTGGGCAACCTATTGATCGGCCGGGCCGTCGACCGCTTTGGCGTGACATCCGCCCTAATCGCGTCGGCCGCCCTGATCACCGCCGGGTATTTGGCGGCGGCCTTCAGCCCCACTATTGCCATTCTGTCGTTCCTTCAGTTCCTGATCGGTTTCGGCACAGCGGCAAGCTTTGGGCCCCTGATTGCGGATATATCGCACTGGTTCTATCGCCGCCGAGGCATCGCCGTTGCCATCGCCGCCAGTGGAAACTACCTGTCCGGCGCGTTCTGGCCTCTGGTTCTCAGCGGCGTCATGGCCTCTTACGGATGGCGCGCGGTCTATGGGGTACTGGCCGTTGCCACGATTACCCTTGTCGTACCGCTGGCCCTTTTGCTGCGCACGCGCCTGCCCGAAAGCGCCACGATACGCGCCGACAGCATGTCACGCAGCAACGCGCAAGAGGTCAGGTTTGCACCCCGCACTCTGGCCATATTGCTTGGCCTTGCCGGGGTCGGATGCTGCGTGGCCATGTCGATGCCGCAAGTTCACATCGTCGCCTATAGCGTCGATCTGGGCTATGGCGCCGCGGCGGGATCACAAATGCTTTCGCTGATGCTTATGGGCGGCGTCGTATCGCGCCTTGCATCTGGCCTTATCGCTGACCGGATCGGCGGGCTTCGCACACTTCTGATCGGCTCGGCCCTTCAGGGCACTGCCCTTTTTCTGTACCTGCCCTTCGACAGCATCGGCGGGCTATACCTTGTCAGCCTGATATTCGGGCTGGCCCAGGGCGGCATTGTCCCAAGCTATGCGGTGATCGTGCGCGAATACCTTCCCGCCCGCGAGGCCGGGGCGCGCGTTGGCTTTGTCATGATGGCAACGATCATGGGCATGGCGCTGGGCGGCTGGCTTTCGGGCTGGATCTATGACGCCACCGGTTCTTACCAGATGGCCTTTCTGAACGGGATCGGCTGGAACGCATTGAACCTTGCCATCATCCTTTACGTCCTCTTTCGATCCGGCCGCCCCCGCAGCAGGCAGGCACTTGCGGCCTGACAGGCAAGCATCCGCGCTATTTCGATCAGGTTCTTTCATTTGAAACTTTTATGCACTATATTTTCAGATGAAAGGAGTTGTCGCCATGCAGATCGTTGCAACACAAGAACACCAAAGCCCCGAACGCGGCACCGTCGTCACCAAGGCGGTTCTGCGCGCAGCCCAAAGACTAGGGCTCAGCGCGCGGATGCTAAGCGCGGTGATCGGCCTGTCCGAACCCACGATCTCGCGGATGAAACGCGGCGACTACATCCTTGAAGATAAAACGAAACCGTTTGAACTTTCAGTTCTGCTTTTGCGGGTTTTCCGGTCGCTTGATGCGATTACCGGCGGCGATGACAGTGTCGCCAAGGACTGGCTTAAGAATGAGAACACCGCGCTTGGCGGCGCGCCTTTGGGCAAACTGGTTTCCATAACGGGGCTGATTGATGTCATCACCTACCTGGACGCCCGACGCGCTTTGGTCTGAACGCCGAAATTATCGCGCGGTCTGCTGGCGTCTGGTCGAAGCCCAGCATCACGTATCCACGCTAAAACTGGTCGACAGCCTTGAAGAGCAGGCGCTGCTTGAAGACATAATCGAAGAAACCAAGCCGCGAATTCCGGCCGAGTGCCAGCATCTCGACTACCTGCTTGCGACGCCCTTCCGCTATGGGGCGCCCTACCCGCACGGGTCGCGATTTCGGCGCGCGGGTCACACACTGGGCGTCTATTACGCCGCTGAAAGCGTGCAAACGGCCCTTGCCGAAATGGTGTTCTATCGCTTTTTGTTCTTTTCAGAATCTCCTCAGACCCGCTGGCCGGACAATGCCGCCGAGTACACTGCCATCGGCGCGCGCATCAAAACGCCAAGTGCATTGGATTTGACCAAGGCGCCGCTGGACAGGGACAAGGGCGCGTGGACCCATCGAACCGACTATGCGGCCTGTCAGGATCTTGCAGACACCGCGCGGGGCGCTTCGCTTGAGGTCATCCGCTATATGTCCGTGCGCGATCCCGGCGGCGGCGCCAACCTTGCGGTTCTGGAATGCAAGGCTTTCGAAGAACCCCGCCCGGTTGAGCGGCGCAGCTGGCGCATACGCCTTGGACCCCACGGCGCGCAGGCCGTTCAGGACCACCCAAGACAGCACATCGAATTTGGACGCAGCGCCTTTGACGATCCGCGCATTGCGGCGCTGAACTGGCAGCGATAGCCGCCCGACTACTGGATGTTCATCTCTGCAAGCAGCGCAGCCCAAGACGCGCCATGAATGTCCCTGTCAGCCCGCGCGCCCTGCACCTGCGGGCGCGGCAAACTGATCTTGACCACGCAAAGCGCGGCAATCTCAAAGCGCTTCACCGCATCCGCTTCGGCCCCGAAAAGCGCCGCGACATCCGCCGTTTCCAGCCCCGCACAAACCCGTTTGTAAGCCTCTGCCGAGCCACAGAAAATGTCCACCGTCAGCCAGAAAGGTCCGGCGTTCTTGCTGCGTATCTTTTGCGCGATCTGCCGAAGTTCAGCCAAGCTCGACCACCTCCAGCGAAAACGCATCCATCGGATCGTCCAGTTCCAATACGTGGTTCAGGCAAAACTCATAGATCGCGCCGCGGTTCATCTCGGCGGGCGAAAAGGGAAAGGCAAAGGTCGGCTGTTCTTCTTCGGGCGTCAGCGGATGATGCAAAAGATAGGGGTTCAGCATCTTGCCGATCTCTTCGGCCAGCGCCTCGGTTGGCGCAGTCACAATGCCCAGCGCCCCGATCTCGACCGCCTCGCCCTTGCGCGTCTCCAGCGCGCCAAAGCTTGCATTTTGCCCGATCAGCCGGATTTCTATGTCAAAGGATGCTGCATCCAGTTTCAGCCGCTCGGCGGCCTTTGCCGTGCA
>JASBUI010000004.1 GCA_030148005.1 Paracoccaceae bacterium
TTCTTGACCACCTTCTCGGCGGCGTCTTTCGAAGTCTGCGGTTTCTTTGTCATCTCGATCTCCTAATCGATAAGATGAACCAGAAATCCTCCGCTATTCAAATCCTCAAATCTGTCCCAAGGGTGCTGACGTCAGACAGACAGGCAGTTCCAAGAGAAAGCCCAGATGCAGATCGGGCGTGAGATCGGTGCGCACCAGATCCAGAACGACACGCCCGGGCGGGAGACCTACAGTTTGCTCGGGACGTAGCACCAGTTCCAGAACCGTATCGCTGATCCGCATGATACCGTGATCGGCACTGGTGAGCGTGGCCAAGACCTCGGCGGCATTTGGTCGTTCCCGGATTTGCCCTGCATAACTTGCGCCCTCGGCAAAGACCGGCGCCTCCGCCTCAATCTGCAGCCGCCACCCGTAGCCGATCAGCACGGCCGGGCCTTCCGTGACAGTGGTGGTTGTCATGAGCGCCACCCGCACAGCCGCGCGCCGACCTCATTATGGGCCACGATCTGCGCAAGCGTCACGTCGCTCAGAACGTCCTGCCTCGACGGGCGGATAGGCTCTGCCCAGTCGCAACCCTCATACATAACAGCCGGATCAATCGCGCATCCAGCGGTCAGCCCTACGATCAAGATCAGCGCGGTCAGCGTTTTGCACGTCATGGCGGATGTCCTTTGAGGTTTGCATGGATCTGACGCGCGCATCGGCACGGCGGATGGCAAAATTCGCCGCTGCGGCTTGGCGGCCTTGGCGGACGGCGATCCAAAGGGCGGCGAGGAGCGCCAAAGCCAGCGCGCCGTAAAGAACAGCCCGCCTGCCAAGACCTGTCAGGAGCGCACGGACAACGCCGATCATGGCGTGCGTCCTGTCCGGTGATCTTCAATGCGGGTGGAGCGCGCCTTTAGCGCATAGAGGATGACACCGATAAACATCGCCATCCCGATCCATGGCAAGGCCAGGGCCAGCCACGCCTCAAGACCTGCGAGTGCGAAGATCCGGGATGCTGTATCCTGGGCCTGTTCGGCCTCACGCAATGCTGGTGCGATCTGAGAGGTGATAGACCCTGCAGCCCCCAGAACTCCGAGGCCTATTTGCGCATTGGCGGCCGTCACGATGCGGCTGTTCTCTGGCTGGCCAGAAGCCCGTTCCGGCGCAACTTGGCGCGGGGTCGCCAATTTCAGAGCCTCTTCCAGCGCCACATCAATGATAGGCACCAGCGGCAGGGCCGCGTCATCCCGGAACGCGAGGATTGCAGCACGGGTGCGGGGACCGATGATACCGTCGATATTACCAACCTCGTGATAGCCAAGATCCTTCAAGCGGCGCTGTACTGCCTTGACGGACATCGTCGCTGAGGCCACGACATTCCCGGCCCGCCGGACACCGAGTAATTTGGACGCAGGATAGCGTTTCACATTCACCGCATCAGACTGATTGCCGCCAAGACCCCAAACCCAGGCCCCCTCAATCCGGTCGATGAAGAACACATGCCCCTGCCAGCTCGAAGACCCCCGCGGGATCACCCCGATGTCACCGGGCGCGGCCTCGGCAATCTCCACCGGAACGCCCCAGTCAAGATAAGACCGCGCCGTCAGCTTGCGCGTCGAGCGAATGCCAGCCTTCTCCAGACAATGCCCGACGAAGGCGGCGCACCAGGCCACAGAATCGTGCTCCACCCAATCGTGGCCGACCGAGGCGTACATCTCCATGACGGTGGGGTTGTTTGCGGGGCCTGGACCCTCGGTGGTGCCGATATACCCGCGGGCTATTTCAAAAGGTGTCATGATGCTCTCCCATGCAAATGGAAAGCGCCGCCCCGAAGGGCAGCGCTTGATGTTCGTGGTCGTATTCGTGGTTGTGTTCAGCAGCGCGCGGCGCGGCTTATTTCTTGCGGCAGAGCCAGGCCGTCATCAGGGCCTCCGCCCCGCGCGGTCCCAGATACGCCAGCGTGGCAACGAGCCCCGTGCGCACCGGCTGGCCAAGATCAAAGTGGCTTGCGATAGCCTCGCCAATGATCGCCATACCGATGGCCACGGGGATTTCCCACAAGAGCTCCTTGCCAAAAAACCGCCGCCGACCCAGCTTGACCTCACCCGAGTGATACATCAGCCGCCCCGTAAAGGCGCCGATCAGCGTGGTCACCGCCCCGCCAAACAGGCTGTTCAACGTTTCTAAAAAGCCCGGCTCGGTCATGGGCGCCTCCCGTGGTCGTGTTCATTTCGCGGTCTTGATCAGTATTCGCCGCCATCGAGCAGCGGCTCAAAGGCGGCATCGGCCAGATTGCGCAGCTTGAGCGTTGGCGGTGTGGTGCTGGTATCCAGCCACAGCATGCCCGGCGCGGTGGCCGTGGGCTCATCAACGCCGCTACTGGTGGAGCGCAATGCTGCAACGATCTGGTTGATCTGCGCACGCACAGCCGCCCCGTTGTCGTTGATGATCACAAAGCTGGGTGCTTGGGACACTAGGCCACCTCATCTGCTATCAGCCGCAATTCTGAGACGATCGGCGTAAAAGCCGGATCACTGGTTCTGAGCCAAGCCCGTGCCTCAACTGCGTGGGCCTCGATCTCGCTGTTGTCGATCCGTCCCCACGGCCCCCACACAGGGTTTGCACCCGTGGGATCGTCATCGGTTTCACGGACCTCAAGCACAACGTCGATATCCGCGCCCTCGGAGCCGTCAAAGTCGGCCCAGGCATCGATGGGCGTCATGCGGTCATCGATGTAATCCGACAGGGCCGAAGCCCCAACCAGGATATCCGAGCGCAACCGCACGCGTCTCAGCGCCCCGAAGTCGAGCAGGCTCTCGAACTGATAAAGACCTTCGGCCGCCAGCACGACGGGTGAACCTGAAGCATCCGTGCCGGTTTGCAGTTTCAACGTCCCGGCGGTGGCCACCAGGCCGGTTTTCAGGCCGGGGAAGCTTGGCTCCGCCGCCAGCGTATTCAGCTGCGCAAAGCTCAGGATCTGCACGCCCTTGGTGCTCACCGTGCTAACAGGGCCAATCCGGCCCTCGCTGTCTTCAGCCCGCAGCAGGTATGTCCCGGGTTTCAGAGGCACGACCGCAATCGCCTCGCCGCCCGAGACCCGGTCCATCAGCGTGGAGTTGGCCCATGTGGCCGCCATTTCCTTGCTGTGGCGGATAATGACATTGCCACCCACGCGCACATCCACATCAACCGAGCGCTGCCATTTCAACACGGCAAGACCGCCCGCAGACTGGATGGTCAGCCCCGTCAGCGCAGCCGGTGGCGCCGTCAGCCCCACGATCTCCAAAGTCCCCTCGCGCCAGCTTGACGAGACCCCCAGCACAGAGATGGCTTTGATCCGCACGTCCCATTGCCCCGGCTGGATATCGCGCAACTCCATCACAGTGCCGGAGGTGCGGCCGCGATCCAGCCAGTCACCGCCATCCCCTGCATTCCGACGCGTTTCCACCTGATAGGTGTCGACAAACCCCGAAGCCGCAGGCTCCCAGACAATCCGCGCCAGGACTTTGACCGCCGAGCCATCGCGTGTGACATAAAGCTCCTCGGTGATCTGCGGCGCACCCGGTGGTGCGATGTCAAAGGCCGAGGGCAGCGTTGTACGCGGGGCGGCTGCATAAATATGTTCTTCCGAGGCGTCCCAGTCATAGATCAGTGGGGAGGTTTCCCGCAGAAGGAGTTCTGGCGCCAAGCGTGGACCCGGTCCTACCTGCGTCAGATCCAGCCGCACTGCTTCAACCTCAAAGGGCTTGCCCTCAGGCAGAGCCGCGCCGCCAAAGCCCCATCGATCATAGCGCACATATGTGGTCTCTCCCGCCGCCAAGCGCCAGGCCTTCAGTTTGCCCGCCACCTTCAGGCTCATTTGCCGCCGCGCGCGTTCCAATTCGATCTTGGCCAGACGCTGCGCCATGGACGCCGAGATCGTGAAGGGCAGCGAGATATCCCGCCAGACCCGCTCGCCATTGTCCTCCAAGCGGTAGGCTTCACTGGCATAGGCCGGAAAGTCATCAGGCTGCCAGCTGTTCTCCGGGCTGACAAACTGGCCCCGCACCGCATTAAAGTTTGACGCCCGGCTTTGCCGCGTGGTCAGGGTCATTCCGCCGTCGCGGACCTCATCGGCGCTGATCGTGGTTTCTGGCACGCGGTAGGCCCCCGCCCGCATGCGCCATTGGCCCGCTTGCCAGATGCAGCGGCCTGCCATGGCTGTCAGCATCGCCTCGATAATGGTTTTGGGCGTTTCCGAGAGCGAGACCACGCCATTGCAGGTGTAGCGCGGCTCGCTGCCACCTGCAGCCAGAAGCACAGCCTCATCGCAGATATTGGCGGCCTCAATCAGACTGTCGGTCTCGATCCCATCCGCACCTCCGATGACAGCCCCGATGCCATAGGTTGGATGTGCCATGTAATCGGCCACGCAGAGCGCTGCATTGTCAGTATAGACCCGCGTGCCCGTCCGAGGATCGAGAATGTCGTCCTTGCCCTCCAGATCCACGGTGATGTTCGGAATGCCGCCCGGAAAGGCATCCGCATCATAGGTCAGTTTCAAATAGAGTGCGGCACAGCCCGCAAGGCGATGGGCATCCGTCCAATGCTCGGGCGCCGCCGCAATGAGCCCCGCAAAGGCTGTCTGGTCATCCGCACCGAGGCGCTTTTCCACAGCGACCTTGCTGGCCCAACGGCCCTGGGCCACCCCTGCGGCATCAATCGCTTCCTCGCCCTCAAAATAAATGGCGCCGATGGATTTGACGCGGTGGGCTGCCAAGACGACCACCAGGTGCAGGTCTTTGTCTTTGGCTCCTGTGGAATGCAGGAACACAATCACACCGCCCTTGCGCGTGCGGCCGTAGACCATTTCGCGGGGCATCACCGGCTCGCGCACCGTCACCGTACGGGCCTTCATTTCCATCTGGCCCAGGCTTGGCGTCGGCATCAGCGCCTGTGCCGCAGCTGATAAGAGCATCGAGGCCCCGAACTGGGCGGCAAAGCCGACCAGACCTGTTGCGGCAAATGCCGCGGCCACACCGCCGGCCGCAATGGCCGCACCCCCGAGGGCGACGGCACCAAGAACCACTGGGGGCATTATCTACGTCCTCCAGGCGAGACGACAAACAGAAAGCGGCAGGCGCACCAGACCGTCAGGTGCCACAAAAGCAGCCTTGGCGCCGATGACGATGCCAAAGGCTTCAGGGTCACCGCCCAGGATCAGGTCGCCACGTTGTGCAAGGCGCACATCATCAAGTGGTGCGCCCAACAAGGCGCGTCCGCCTTCTTCAAGGCTTGTCCAGCCAAGGCGGCGCAACACCCGCCCGCAGCCGATTGGCGTCCGATACCGCCCCCGCCAAAGTGCTGCATGATCCGGGCCATCCGTCAGATCGCGGTGCAGATCAAAGGCCCAGGTCGCACAATCGTGCTGGCCCCAGACAAAGGGTTGGGCCTGCGCGCGCGCCACGGCGTCGGCAAGGACCTGCTCCCAATGGGGCACGCGGGTGGAAACGCGCGTGCCAACAGTAATCGGTCGCTCCATCAGCCGCGTCCCCAGGTGATCTCTTGATCTTGAATGGCCGTCACATGCTCAAAACCAGGATCGCCCGGGTGCAGGGCTTGCTGGCTTTCATGGGTGTAGCGCCAGTTGCGCGGCACGCTCAGATCAATGAGCCGGCTTTCATAGCTGATCGTGATCCGGCAGCTCTGCCCGTCCTCTTGCAGTTCCGGCACATCAAGGCGGCCCGAGAAGGCTTGGACGGGATCAGCGATGATCTGGCGGTCCTCGGTCAGAAGGGCAAGCCAGATGCGCCCTGGCTGACCCTGGCGCGCCTCATCAATCGCAAGCCCCACAAGATCAAGCGGCACGCCTGAGAGCGAGACCGTGGTACCGGACGCCACAACATCGGAGGTTTCCTCAAGTGTGCCAAGTCCAAGAAGCACGCCAACGCCGGTCCAGGTCTTGCCGTCCCACTCCATCGGACCCGGACCGGTCCAGATCCGCACCATGCCCGACGGGAATTCCCCTTCAAAAAAGATCGCAGGCTGCAGCTCAGCACAATCGAGCGCCGCGGCCACAGAAGGTGTCATATCGCGGCTCATAGCGCCTCGCGGCCAGATAGCGTGAAGCGGTGACGGGCCGCGCGTTCAATGCGGGTTGGCACCGAACTCGTGGGGCGCAGCAGAACCTGCGGCCTGTTCACCTCCAAAGGTGTATTGGCGGGCAGTGCGCTGCGAATGGCCGGAAAGAGCGTCAGCGTCGCCAGGCCATTGATGTCCGCTGTGACATCAAAGGCGATCTGGTGCAGGCGCGTGTCGCGCGCGGTGCCAATCGACATAAAATCCCCTGAAGCCATAGCGGGCAGCCCCGGCGGCCAGCCTTGCGTTTGCACGACATTGCCGCCGGTAATGGGTGCCGCCAGTGAGACCGGTTGCGCAAGGGTCTTGGGTTCAATGGAGGGATCGGCAAACAGCAGCAGGCCCCGGCCAGAGCCAAGCGCTGTCAGCGCCGCAGAGACAGACCTTGCCAGCGGTCCTGATTGCGCAGCAAATTCAATGTTGTATTCCCACCATTCACCACCCCAGTCCTGCACCTCCGTCGTCCCGGTAAAGGGCGACTGCGTTTGGCTGGTGGCTGTCATCAAGCGCCGTTCAATGCCGACCACCCAGGTGCGCGGCAGTTCCACAATGATGCTCATGCCATGCGTCCCCGCCGCATGGCATTGCCGACGGCCGCCACTGCAATGCGCTCGAATTCCGGCTGTGCACTATGCATCACCGCCGCGATCTGCTCGGCCACGCCCATTTGCGCGCCACGGGCATCGACATTGAGATTTATGGCCACAGGGATGGCGCCACCGCCGCCGCGGGCGACCTCTGCGCGCGACAAGACCCGTTCACCCCGCTGCAAAATCGTGGGCACCTCATCAGGACGGAGCCCGGCCCAGGAGCCAGCCGACCCCACGGTGCCACCGCCATGCATGCGTGGCGCACCGGCAAAAACCGCTGCGGGTACAGACCGCGTATGGCCGGAGATCCCAACCATGCCGCCGGCATGCGAGACCGCAGCGGCAACAGAGCCGCCACCGCCAAAGACACCCCCAAGCGCATTGGCAATAGGTCCCAGCACCGCATTCTTGAAGGCCAATACGGCCAGATCCGCCAGAATCGAGCGCACCAGCCCCTTGAAGTCGAGCTTGCCGGTTTCCACAAAGCTGCGGAAGGCGCTTTCGGCGCCAGAGAAGGCACTGGTCAGCGTTTCCCCGAGACCTTTGCCCCAGTTTAGGGCATCCGTGGCATAGGACTGCAACGCCGCGGACACAGCGCGCCAGCCAGTGATGATTTGGTCAGCGGCGCTGCCACCAGCTCCACCGCCACCGCCGCCGCCGCCCACAGCATCTCCGGCTTGGGCCATAGCGTCTGCCAGGCGGTCGGCGGAAGCCGTGGCGTCATCCAGGGCTGCAGCGCCATCCTCACCGGTACTTGCAACAGCATCGCGGAGTGCCGCCCAGGACGTCAGCGGGGCCGCGGCTCCAGCCGCCAAATCGGTGGCGGCCTGCCGGTAGGTGTTCGCGGTGGCGAGTGCCTCGGCGGCAATCCCATCAAGTCCAAGGTCGGGCGCTGTGAGTGGATTATCCGCGAAGGCACGCCGGAACGCATCAGCTGCAGCACTCCCTGCATCCGCTGAAGCTCCCGCGAAAGGGTTTTCGATATCACCAAGACTGATCTCACCAATCTCGCCGAAGGTGGTCTCGATGCCCACAGCCGCCAGCGCATCGCGGATCTTGCCTGTAAAGGCATCAATCCGGGCGATCGCGCCATTCAGCATCGCTTCAATCCCGTCGAGCATGCGGTTTGCCGCCGCGTAAACAAGGTCTCCAATCACGGCTGGCAGGCGGGACCAGATTTCGCGGACGGCGAGAAGTGCGCCCTCAAACGTATTTGCTGTGGTGTTGCCAAAGGCGATGACGCTCTCGATTGCACCCCCCATGCCCGTCGCGGCATCGGCCTTTAGATCATAAAACATCGCCGTGGCGCATGCGCCTGCAGCCGAAGCCCCTGTCTTGATCCGGTCCCAGACCTCGACGGCAACATCCTTCAGGAGGCGCATCGCCTCGCCGAAGCCGCCAGCGCCGGACGCGAGCCGCGTGAACCAGTAGACCAGCTCCCCTGCGCCGACGATTAAGGCGCCGATCCCAGTGCGGATCAGCGCGCCTTTCAAGACCACGAGCGTGGTGGCGAGCCCGCGCACCGACAGTGCCGCCGCGGCCATCGCAGCGGCCCAGCGGCCGGCAAGAAAGGTGGCGAAGGTCCCCGCGTAGATCGCGAGCCGGTCAAGGTTGGCCAGCACAGCATCAAAAGCCTGGCTGATTGGGCTGGTGGATGAGGCCAGCGCGACAAAAGCATTGGCCACCGCCTCCAGCGACGGGGCAAGCGCCACGGCAATTCGGTTGCGCACGCCCGTAAACACCTGGCCAATGCTGACCAGCGCGAGTTCGGATCGACGCATGGCTGCAATCGCATCCGCGTCGAGTACCGCGCCCAATGCCTGTGCTTGCGCTCCAAGCCGGGTCATTTCCGCGCCGCCGTTCTGCAGAAGCGGGATCAGCCGGGTGGTATCGGACGCCATGGCCTCGAGATAGAAGGTCATCTCCTGTTGGCTGACGCCCGCGCGCTCGAGGCTGTCGACATAGAGCTGCAAGGCTTCCGGCCCTGAGAGCCGGGCGAACTGATCGGCCGTCACACCGACCCGCGGCGCGATGTTTTCAAAGAAGTCCGCCATCGGACCACCGCCGGTTTGCAGGAAATCCCCTACACGGTCGTTCACATCCTTCAGAATGTCGGCGAGCTTTTCCTGCGCGATCCCCACCGTGGCAGAGGCCGCCGACCACCGCTGAAACACCTCAGGGTTGGCATTGGCCACCTGAGAAAGCTGGCCGATTTCATTGGCGGCAGCCACCGTCGAGCGGGTCATCGCAACGACAGCACCCGCGAGAGCCGTGGCCGCAGCAGTTGCCGCGATCTTTGCGCGGCGCGCAAAGGCCGCCATGCGCGCATTGGCCTGGTCCAGCTCGCGGCTCAGACGCCCTATGCCGCGAGACCCGGCCGCACCAACGCCTTCCAGCTCAGCACGCACCTGGCGCCCGCCGGTCGCGGAGAGGCGGACGGAGACACGTTTTTCAGCCATGGTTGTGTTCAATCTTTTGGTTGGTTTTGCGCACCATCACCGCCTCAATCGGCGGCAGGAGTTCCGCGATGCTCAGGGGCGAGAGCCCGAGGGCCACCCCGAGTTGCAGGGCAGCAGTCATGTCCCAGCCAAGGACGGCGCCGCCGCTCATCCCGCCGGTCACGCGTATCTGGCCGCCGAGGCGCTGAACCAGATCCCAGATCTGCCAGCCCTCAAGTGTGCGTGGCGCATGCAGGCTGCGCGGGCATTCCGCGCAAACAGAGGGACACGCCGCGCAATACTCACCGCCCCCGCCGAACTCCCAGTCGGCGAGAGCGGTCAGGCGTTTTTTTCCGCATCCAGAATGAGCGCGCCTGCGATGTATTTGGTCTGGAAGGCCTCGAAGATCGGCCAGAGTTCCAAAAGCGCGTCGATCCCCTCAGGCGTCAGAGGTAGGGGCTTGCCGTCCTCGTCTCCGACGCCCTCCCAGTCCTTCACAACGATGCGCGCCACGGCTTTGGCCACGATACGCGCAAGGTCGTCGTTGGAGGTGCTGTTTTCCGCATCGGCTGCTGCGGCGATGATCGCCGGATCGCTGCGCGCGGCCAGCATAATGGCCGTGGTGAGCGGCTCGACCAGCAGGCGGACGCCATGGGCGAGGTCAAGCCAGCGTGGGTCCGTGGACAAGTTTAAGCGCAGCATGGTCAGTAATCCTCGCGGTCATTTGTAAGGGTGACGGTGCACATACGGCCAAGACCTGGATCGCTGGCGGCCTGCCAATCGAAGGTCGCTTGCACGCCTTGTGGACCCGAGATTTCGATCCGGGGGCGTGGCAGATAAACGGCGTGGGCTGCAACGGTGAGGCTTTGGCCAGTGGGCAGCGTGTAGGAAAACGTCAGTTCGCAGGCCTCGCCATTGATCGCCTGGGTCACCAGCGTCTGATCGGCGAAACGCACGACGATATTTCCTGTCAGCGCCGCAATAGACGGGTCTGCGCCGTCGATCTTGCCATCCGCCCGGATCGTCTCGATGCGGTCAAGATTGTTGGCATAGGTGAGGTCAGCGGAGACAACGTTTCCGATATTAGCCCCGTTCCGTGTGATGGCCCCGTTGAAGTGGCCGAAGCGTTTCAGCGCGATATTGGAAGGCGTCCCTGCAGCACTGGTCGTGGCGATCTCCTCGCCCTGGGCCACAATGCTGGCCGTGGCTGTCAGCAAGCCTGATCGCGCCATTTGCCAGTTGAGGCTGTCGACCATGCAGCCGGCATACATTGCAAAGCGGGGCACCTCAGGCATGGCCGTCTCGACCGAGAAAGACGGCAGAGCCCAGTTTCCCGAGCGGAATTCATGGGTATAGGGTGCTTCAGTTCCAGTCGTCGTGGGCGCTCCAAAAGCTGCCTTCAGCCAGAACCCGAACGCTTCCGTGTCGATCGGCACCACGACATTGCCATCCGCCGTCACCGCATCCTTGATTGGCGCCTGCGGATCACGGCCGTAGCCTAGGAGTTCCGAGGTCTGCAGCGGTTGCTCAGCCCCCAGCGTCGTGCTGGCGAAAGGCATCTTGGTATAGCCGCTCGCAGGCGGCGTGCCGTAGGTCGTCTCGAACGCAAGCGCCATCTGCGCCCGCGCCCCTTGGGCTCGTGCCATGGTGTCTCTCCTTGAATGTCAGGAATGTCGTCAGACCAGCGCGTCGCTGGTGGCGTAATGCAAAATGATCAGAATGACCCCGGCTTTCAAAGCGGCGGCCCCCTCGACCGGAAGATCGACGGGTTCAGCAGCCTCTGGCTCGACCCAGTCACACAACCCGCGCAAAGTACGGTCAGCCGCGATCACTGCGCCGATTTGCGCCGAGATCGCGTCGAAGACGGCATCTCGATCTGTCGTAGATTGCACGATCACCTCAAGTTCGGCGCGGTGCTGGTAATGATACATCAGCGGCGACAGCGTCATGCCTGGCTCACCTGGATTGCCATCACGTAGGATCATCAGCCCCGCGGGCGGAATGCGTTCCGGCAGAACTTCTCCACGCAGCACAGGCACATGCGGGATCGTGCTGAGCAGGTCCGCCAAAGCGGTCAGGATGGTTTCGCGTATACTCATGTTTTTGCGTCCAGCCACTTTGCCACGATCAGTCCCGGAACCGCCGCCTGCGCGCGCTCAGCGTCGCGCGCCAGATCCAGCCTTTTTGCGAGCTTCACCTGAGGCACCAGCAAGAAGATCGGCACCGTCGCCTTCCCGCGTCCAGTTTTCGACCGTGAGGCCACTCCCAGCCCCCGGCTATTTAGCCGACCATCCGCGACGAGCAGGCTCGGACCCCTGCGTCGATAGATAAACCGCAATCGCAGCCCGCGCCGCCTCTCCCATTCGCCGGGCGAGAGCGCCTTGCCGCGGACGCCTTTGCCGGCCGCCGGCGTCGGGATCGCGAGCCAAAACCCGTCCTTTGATTTGATCAACGGACCCGTGTCATGCGCGCTGATGATCCGGGGCGCATTCGACCAGACTAAGGCTGCAGCTTCCAGGCTTGCGCCGGCCTTCGGATAGGTTCGTGCTAGGATAGTATTGGCCAGTCGCCGACCAAGCCCGGCCCGCGTAACCTGTGCACGCCAGTCGGATTTGAGATTGCCCCCAGCCACCTTTATGGCTGTGGTCACCGCCTTTTCGCCTGCGAGGATTTCAGCTTGCATCGCAAGAACGATGTCGCCCGCGACAGAGAGGTCGAGCTTCATGCGGGGGTTGCCTCAATGGTCCAGATCAGTCGCTCGCGATCGCGCAGGGGTTCGCCTTGGATTAGGAAGGTTTCGTCCCCAAAGAGGATCTGATCGTCGGGGCGGGGTGCAGGCAATTCAGACACGCGCACGTCGAAACGGAATGTTTCCGAGACAAGCCGCGCGGCTCCGAACGTGGTCACATCATCATTGCGACGCGGGATAATGCGGATACGGGTGAACTGCCCTTCGCAATCTCTATGCCAAGCCTCATGGGTAAGGTTCGGATCCGCGCAGAGGAGATCGAGTGCGCCGACAAAAGCTGTCATGGTTCAAGCACTTCAGTTTGCACTGAAAAGCCGGATCGCCATGCGGGGTCGCTTGTTGACCGGCAGGATCGAGCTTTCAGTCATCAGATCGATCCAGCGGCCCTTGGTGTCGATCATTTGGCGGGCGTAAAGCGGGAGGCCGACGGTGTTGGCGGTTTCCAGCAGGTTCGCCGGTCCACCGTAGGTGGTGAAGGTATCGAAAGTGCCGAGCGGGAACGCGATCCCTTCGCCTGCGGGGATCAGCCGTTCCGAGGTGCCGTTCGAGAGTGTGACGGAGCCATTATATTCCTCGAACAGCATGCCCGCGAAGGGGAAGGCACGACGCATATCCTCGCGCAGCGGCTGGCCACCGGTAGCGGAGAAGAACTTATAGGCCTCTTCGGTTTTGGGATGGCTGATCAGTTTGTCGAAGAACTCCGAGCTGACCAGCGCATGCGCGGTGGTCATGGTCTCGCCGAGCAGGTTGTCCTCAATAGCCCGTAATACGCTGCGGACTTTGCCCTGCATATTGGTGCCAGCGGTGCCGAACACGAAGTCGACCGAGATCTTCTCCAGGCCGAACTCGCTGAAATAGTCGTAAAGTGTGGTGCCGGCACCGTCTTTCACAATGCCGCGCAGCGCATTCATCTCCATGTATTCGCGGGTCTGGGCATGCTTGCGCCGCATGAGCGTCAGCTTACGGTTCATCACCTCGACCAGTGGATCGGCTGCGTCCGACAGGCCCAGCGCAGGCATGCCTTGGATATCGGCTGGCAGGATCACATCGTCATGCGGGATCCAGGGCAGGGCGAAGCTGCGCATCGAACGCTGTTCGCGGTTCCCAACGGTGGCCGGCGCACCGAGTGGCACAGAGGGCAGCAAGCTCAGCACGCCTTCACGTTGTTCGATCACGATGGAGCGTTGCGTGACGCCCTCAAAGCGGAACAGGCCGATCTGGCCCAGGCGGGTGTACAGATTGGGCAGGATGTTGATGGCCTGCGTCATTTCAGCGAGCGAATAGCCGCCCGCGTCAAAGGGGTTTCGTGTGAGGGTCATGGTAAACTCCGGAGAAAGGGGGACTGCGCAGCTGCGCGTTCGGGATCAGGTGGCGATCAGTCAGATCAGGCTGCGTTGCGTGGGATAATACCGAGGGCGGTCAATTGCGTGGGATAATACCGAGGGCGGTCAATTGCGTGTGCTTGGCAGCCGTCTTGGCGGCATCATCGACACTGGCGTCAAAGACTAAGGCCGCTTTTGAGACGAGGGCGGGGCCGCGCACCAGCGCGATGCCCGTCGCATCTCCTGCGGAGGCATTCACGGCGTAGAGCATGACAGCCGCCGCCGTCTGCGCGCCGTCAGAGCCTGCCGCAGTACTAAGCTTCATTTTGCCGCTCGCGGTGATGCGGCCAAGTACGGCGCCGACGGGATAGTTGGTCCCGGCAAGAAGGGTGATGGTTTCGCGGGTGAAGTTGGGGTTCAGTTCGTATTTGAGCACATCGCTCATGGTGGGCGGTTGGGTCAGAACGGACATGGGCAATCTCCGAAGATATAGGGTTCAAAAAGAAACCCCCCGCCGGGGCGGAGCGGCGGGGGATCAGGTGGGCGGCAGCTTTTGGGGAGAGCGGTTCAGCCCCTGCTGCCCGCCGAGGCAGCCTTCTTCGCGGCAGCCACAATCGGGCTTTCTGCGGATTTGGGGAGAACGGGTGAGGGTGGAGCGGCAACGATGTCGCGTGCATCCGCTGCCGCGCTGGCGCGTTCCAGCACATGGCGGCGCAGGGCTTCTGGCGCTGTGCCTTCGCGGAGTGCTTTCGCAGCATCGATTGCGATGCCGAGGCGACCGGCCTGTGCCGCGATGTCCGTGATCTCCGCCGCCGCCTCGCGAAGCTCAGCCGATAGTTCCGCCAGATTGCTTGGCGTTGACGCAACCTGGATGGGGGCCGGAGCTGGGGTCGGTGCTGGGGCCGCGGGCAGGTTTGCTTGTGCGGAGGGCGGAACGGGAGTTGCAGGTGGGTCATCGGCGGCATTGGTTGCACCCTCCTTGATATCCGTCACGTTGATTTCTGTGTCCTGTACGTTGTCGTCGGGTTGGTTCTCGGTGGCCATGAGTGCCTCCTGTCTGAGTTTTCGAAGGGACGCGTGCGGAGTGCGCACAGTTGAAAGCATCGGTGCGCTGGCCAGCATCTGCCGGAAACTGGCAAGGCCGCGCGCCAGATCGGTAACTTCGTCAGCAAGACCTGCGCCGACAGCATCCGCCCCACGATAGGTTGAGGCCTCTGTCGCCAGCGCTGCCTCCTGGCCAAGCCTGCAAGCGCGGCCGGCGGCGACGGTCTCGGCAAAGAGCAACCGCAGCACATCGATCTCGCGCTGAATATCGCCCTGCACCGCTTCGGGCAGCGGCGCGTAAGGATTGCCATCGACCTTGTGCGCACCGGAGTGGATCAGCGTGACACGCATGCCGTCTTGATCAAGCTGGCCACTCATATCGGCATGCATCACAACAACACCGATGCTGCCGACAGCCCCAGTGCGCGGCAGCAAGATGCGGTCGGCTTGCGAGGCCAGCGCATAGCCCGCCGAGAAGGCGTGTTCCGCCACAAAGGCCCAGACCGGTTTGGTCGCGCGGAGAGCACGAATGCGATCTGCCAGATCAAAAACACCAGCGACTTCGCCGCCAAAACTATCAATTTCCAAGGCGACGCCGCGCACCGCCGGATCACCTGCTGCCGCATCAATCTGGGCCGCGATCCCCTCATAGCTGGTCTGGCCCGAGGACTGGCCAATCCAGCCGCCGCGATGAATGAGCACGCCAGAGATCTCGATCACCGCGATCCTGTCGATGACAGGGTAGGGCGCATCGCCATGCTGACGCAGTCTCTCAGGCAGGCCACCTGCCAGAATGCTGGCGCGGGCGGGCAGAGCGGCGGTGCTGTGTGCATCAACGTCGATGTCGAGATCCGCCAGCTCGACCTGCCGCCCGAGGATGCGCGGCCCAAGCCCGGACAGAAACGCCATGGCCTTAGAGGGTTCAACCAGCAGCGGCGTGTTGAAGGCGCGTGCGGCAATGCGGGCGTGGAGCATCAGGATTGGTCCTCTTCGGTGCGAGACCGCGCTGTCACGTCATCGGCTGTGTCATCGCTGCCATCATCGTCGTCGTTGACCGGCGCCGCCTGCACGCCCTGCGCGGGCGACCCTGGACGACGGAAGTCGAGGCCCAGCAAACGCTCGCGACTCCGTTCCGCCGCAATCTCGCGATCGACCTGTTCGGCATCATAGCCTCGCTCGGCGATGGCCTGGCTGCGGGATTTGAGCCCGGCTTCAATCTGGGCGATCTCAGCGTTGGCGTCTTTCAGCGGATCGACCCAGTCCCATTTGGTTGGGAGCCAGTCGGCAGCGAGCATGCGCGACCGATCAGCCTCGAAGCAGGGCAGGTTCAGCGCGCCCGAAAGCACCGCCAAATCCAGCCAGCGCGCATAGACGGGTCGGCAGAGCTGATAGACCATCACCGAATGCTGCCAGGCGGACACACGGCGACGGAACTCGATGAGCGCCAAGCGCGAGTTCGAGAAGTTCCCCTTCACCATGTCATTGGCGAGATAGGGGTAGGGGATTCCGAGAGCGGCTGAGATCTGCAGGAGCGTCCGGTATTGGAACGGCTCGTAGGTTGCCCCGCTGTCAGCAGGCTGGCCCACAGTCACATCCTCGCCCGGATCCAACCGGACGATCTGCCCCGGACTGATCTCAACGCCAGCGGGTATCTCCTCATCGTCCAAGGGCGCCAGCGGATTCTCCGGGGCGGGCGAGGTGACGAACATCGCATACATTGCCGCAACCTTTTTGCGGTCGAGTTCGGCATCATCATACTGATCGAGCAGGAACAGCTTCACGATCGCAGGCGCCAGTTTCGACACCCCGCGCAACTGGCCGCCCTCGACAGGGTCAATCACATGGATCACTTCCGATGAGGGCACGCGCACCAGTTCACCAGACAGCCCTGGATCAGTGCTGTCGCCCGGATGGCGGCGCAGAAAGTGATAGGCGACGCGCCGCCCGATCCGGTCAAACTCGATGCCCTGACGGATCGCATTGCCGTTGGCAGCAACCCCCGTTTGCTCGAGCGGCAGCATTTCCGATGGCAACATCTGCAGTTGCAGCGGCACACTCAGCCCGTCACCCGCGCGGCGCATTCGGATCCGGAAGAAGACCTCGCCCGCGATAAACACCTCGCGTGCGGCGCGGCGCTGCAGCCCGTAGAAATCGGTCAGCCCCTCGGCATCTGCCTCATCGGTCCAAGCCAGCCAGAGCCGCTGCAGCTCTTCTTTTCGGGCCGCATCGCCAATCTTCGAGATCGGCTTGATCCCGTCGCCCACAGTATTGGCCGCCCAGCTCTCCACGGCATTCACCGCATAGCCGTTATTGCGCACCAGCCAGCGGGCGCGGGCGGTGATATCGGGGCCAGAGCCAGCGATCAGCGCGTTGACATGCGCCCGCGTCGCACGGAACCCGCGCAAACGACGATGATGTTGGCCTGCATCAAATCCACCGACAAAGGCGCCAAGGCGTTGTCTCAAGGACATGCTCATAAGACTTAAAGGTCCTTCACGGTATAAGGACGCAAGACGCGCCCGGCGCCGCGCTCGGCTTTCGCAATGCGGCGCTCGATGTCACTAATCGCAGCAGCCAGTTCGGCATCGGTGCCGTAGGTGACTGTCTTGCCGTCGTAGCTGACCGACCGCGTGCCGCTGTAGCGCGCAGCCAGCAGCCCGCTGTGGCGGGATTTGAGATCATCGAGGGTCATGGGCTTCTCTTGTTCTGCACACGTCTAGTGTGTATATTGTGTATGTCTTAGGGGGATCCGATGTCACAAACGACTTCAGAAAAGCAGCGAACGAACATCACCATTACGGCTGCCAATTTGGTGGCCGCACGCGAGTTTGGTCTCAATGTCTCGGCCATCAGTGATGCTGCGGTCGCTGAGGCTGTTCGCGCGGCAAAAGCTAAAGCATGGGCTCAAGAGAACGCCGAAGCTATCGCAGAGCGCCGTGCCTGGATTGAGACGCATGGAACCCCTTTGGCTGATCTTCAGGTCCTGAAGCTCGACTGATGGCACAGTTTCAAGTGTACCGCCTTACCGGTGATCGGTTTGTGCTCGATCTCCAAACCGATTTGATCGACACGGGGTCCCGTGTGGTTGCTCCTCTTTTCCCACATTCTAAGGGTCCTAGGGCTATTGGTCGTCTTGAACCGGTGTTCAGAATCGATGGGGAGGACTACGTGCTGCACACCGCCGAGATGGCTTCGATTCCGTCAGCGTTGGTCAAAGGTGTGCCCGTCGCTGATCTTTCCAACTCTGATTATGAGATTCGTGGTGCGCTTGATATGGTGTTTTCGGGTTTCTAATCATTCCATGTATTTTGGCGTGCTGATCTTCCAGCCGCGCCGCCGCGGCGTTGCGACCCGGCCGGCTCGAGGTTCTGTCGGTTTTTCAGGAGCGTCTGTCTGATCACTGATCTTGGTTTCGACGCCCGCCTGTTTTTCCAATTGGCGCCACATCCGCTCATCGAAACGGTCGGCGCCCAGGATCCAGGCGGCCGCGCGGGCATAGACTCGTGTGTCCAGCGCCTCGTTGCGTTCGCGCAGCTTTTGCCACTCCTGGCGGGCAAATCCGCGCTTGTTGCGGATCGTTACCAACTGTTCACCCACCAGCTGTTTGAGCCATTCGCTGTCTGCCCAGTCCGGCAGGTGGATCATGCCAGCCGGATCGGTGATGCCCAGTGCTCGATCTTCATCACTGGGTCGCTCGAGCCGCAGATAACGATAGGTCTCGGCCTTGAAGGTTGCCGTCGCCACGGTCCAAAGTCGGGCGCCGCGTTTGAGTTTGTGGCCATTCACCGTGGCATCCACGAATGTCGGCCCCGAGACGGGTGTCGCCCGGTTGAACCCTTCCAGGCCTTTTACAGGGGCCACTTGAGCGATGCCCTGCTTACGCGCCCATCCGTAAACGGCAGCCGTTTCATAGCCGGTATCGATGGCCAGTTTGGCCAGTGGCATCACCGCACCATGCTCGTGCACCCATGTTTGGCCCAAGAGGGCTGTCAGCTTGTCCCAGCACGCCGGATCATCCGGCCCGCCAGGTATCACGATGTGATCGACAAGCCAGCTTTGCAGCCCGCGACCCCAAGCCCAGACATCGACCTCGATGCGGTCCTTCTGCACGTCCGCACCGGCTGTCAGGAACAGACCTCCTGCGGGGATCTGCGCGGGGAAGGTAATCCGCTGATCCGCAAGGCGCTGCCATTCTGGCGCTTCGCCACTTTCGACCCAGGTTTCCCCCAGTAGAGTATTGCGCGCCGCGCGCAGCATTTCGTCCGAGCCTTGGGCTGCCAGCCAATCCCGCGCGATCTGCTCCCAGCTTTTCCAGCCAATCGGCGAATAGAGGGCAGAGAGGTGGAACCCGATGGCATGCGGGTTGTCTGACAATGCCGTCGCCCGCCATTCACCACGTTCGAGCATCTGCGTCTTGTGGTGCTCTGCGATGGGCTTCTCACAGCCTTCACAGGTATAGGCCGCCGTCTCTGGCTGCCCCTTTTCCCAGCGCAGGCGTTCGAACTGCAACCATTGCATATGGTCACAGTGTGGGCAGGGCACAAAATAACGCCGCTGATCGCTGGCCTCGAACTCGCGTTCAATCCGGCTGAGCCCCCGGATCGTGGGGGTCGAGACCATGAACACCTTGCGCCTGTGCGCGAAGGTCGTGGTTCGCGCTTCCGCCAAACTAACTGGATCGCCTTCTTCATCTGCTGAAGCTGGATAGGCGTCCACCTCGTCCAGAAACACATAGCGTGCTGGCATCGACCGCAGACCCGTCGCGCTGTTCGCCCCTGTCAGCACCAGAATACCGCCGGGGAATTCCTTCGACAGCATCGAGTTGCCCGCGTCCCGGGACCGCGCCGGTTGGACCCGTTCTTTCAGCGCGGGGCTGTCCTCAATCAGCGGATCGATCCGGCCGCGCGACGTGCGCTTGGCCATTTCGACAGTGGGCAGTACGGCCAGCATGGGTCCTGGCGCGTGATGAATGACGAACCCGATCCAGTTATTCCCTGCTTCCGTTGCCCCAACCTGTGCCGCCTTCATGAAGCTGATCCGCTGCGCTGGGTGGTTTGGCGACAGTGCATCCATGATGGCGCGCAGGTACGGCGTGCGCGCTGTGCGGTACTGTCCGGGTTCCGCCGAGGCCCGCGACGACAGCTTGCGGTGCGCATCTGCCCATTCCGACACGGTCAGGTCCGGGTCCGGCCGCATGCCGTTGCGCCAGACACGCAGGATGTCTTCGGCGCCGTCGAATGCGAGATCAAGGCCGGCACTCAGGTCGCCGTCGTTCAGGCTGTGATCACTGCCTTCGTCACTTCCATCATTCAAGCGAGACCTTGAGGTCGGCCAGGGCGGTGAGTTGCTCTCTGACATGGGTTTCCAGCACCCTTTGCAGGATCGCAGTCTCGATCGTCACCGCATCACCGGATGCCCTTTCCATCTCTGCGGATAATTGTGCAGCCATCAGGGCCGCCACTCGCGTGGGCCAGGTGACCCAGACATCGCGTTCCTGACGGGCCAGCCGAAACACCAGGGTCTCGGCGCGGGCACGATCCACCAGTACGCCCTTCTTGCGCTGGATCGACAGCTGGCGTTCCTGCGCCTGATACACCGTCAGCGCGGTGCGGGCCTTCAGATAGGATGTGCTGTCACCAGGGCCAGAGGCGGTGCTGCTACTGATCGCACCGCCATCACCACCAGCGCCAACGCCTCCAACACCACCACGCGACCGCATCTGTTGATCCGGATCCGTCATTGCACCGCGGCGTGCATCAGACGCTACTGCATCAATCGACCCATCGGCAAACAGCACCAGGCGACCATTCTTGCGGGCCTTCTGCACGGCTCCGCGCGACAGACCTGACCGTTCTGCATAGGCGCGTTCGGATAGACCTTCCATGGCGCTTTGCATGTCCTCAACATATTGTAAATAAACGGGAAAGCTGATCTATTTGAGTTGATTATACTGGCCGTCAGAGCGATTCTCAGTGCAAGCAAACACGCCTGAACGGAGACAGACCCATGACCCTCGCAGAACGCTACAACGCTGAAGCTCAACGCCTGATCCCGCATTACGCCGAAAGCCTGGCGGTTGATCCCAGCATCGATAGTGCGGGCCACATCGACGAGATTGTTTTTCGCCGCAGCGAGTATCTCGGCGGGATGGCGATCGCCATTCTCGCACTAATCGAACAGCAAGACTGAAAGGCCAGATCATGACAATGGCCACCACAACCATTCGTATCGACTATGCAATGCTGCCCGACCATTTCGACCGCAGCCGCCCCAACGCCATCGCGGAGGCCATCGAGACCGCGCTGCGGGACGCAGGCATCAAGGCTGAAGCCTCGGACATCTTCTCGCACATCAAGATCGAACTGCCGACCAGCCAGCTCGCCGCCGCCAGCACCGTGCTGGCCGAGCTGCAGCTGATTTAAAAGGACACAAGTTATGAGCACGCGCGCGCAGATCGCCATCCAGACAGGGCCTGACAAATGGGCACATGTGTATGTGCACTTTGACGGATACCCCTCCCATATGCTGCCCGCTCTGGCGCGTTGGACACCCGAGGACATTCTTGCCGCCCGCGAAATCCGGCAGGTGCGTGTGGACGCATTGGACTGCTTTGATCCACCGCGCGCACCCCGCATCCTGTCGCATCCCACTTGCGAACTCTGCCATCTGTATATCTGGCAAGCCGGTGTATGGCGTGAACTGACCTCCCTGCGTGGCGTGCAAAAAAGCAATCAAATTGCGCCGAATTGACTACGCTAATCGCCCTGTCAGAGCGATGGTTGTTTCACCAAAACGATGCACCGCACCAAAGGATCCAAGCCCATGACCGCACACGCCATTCTGCCCAGCCGCAACGAAGATTACGGCTTTTTCCAAGCCCTGACAAACTGCCCGCAGCGCGAGCGCCGCAGTGCAGAGGTCTGGACGCTGGCTTCCACCCTTATCGCCGCAGCCATTGGCGCCGACACCGAAGACGAGATGATCGGGATCCGCGATTTTCTTGACAGTCGGATGGGCCGCCACTTCGCCGACGATGTGGTGTGCAACATGACGGGCTGCAATATCGACAGCGAGACGGCCATTAACTCAGCAATCCGCCGCTGGCAGGGCTGGCGCATCAGCCGCCAGACTGAGCGTGAGGAGGGGATCCCCGCAGGGCTGTCCTACTTGACGGGTTGGGTGCAGCACTTTGCAATCACGGCCGCGATGGAAGACGCGGACTGAGGCTCGCACCCATCACGTTCTGGCCCGCCCGCGCTTGCGCGGGCCAATGCCGGTAGAAGGGCACGCATCTTGCGCCGCCCGTTTGACTGGAGGCCACCATGCCCAACCTTACCAAAACCCAAAGCCTGATCCTGACCACGGGCGCCCAGCGCGCAGACAACATCGCCATGCCGCTGCCCGAGGGGCTGCATGGTGCCGCCGCCAAGAAGGTCGTGACCATGATGATCGACCGCGGCTGGCTCGAAGAGGTCGATGCCGACACCCGCAAAGGCGAACCCCTCTGGCGCGAAACCAGTGATGGTCACGGCACCACGCTGGTGGTCACCGACGCAGGGCTGCTGGCAGTGGGGATCGAACCGGTGGTCGTCAAAACCATGGCTGCGGTCCGTCAGCATGCAGCCGCAGCACCGGCACCCAAAACACCGATGATACGAGCCAATACCAAACAAGCACAGATCATCACCCTTCTGCAGCGGTCTGAGGGGGCCTCCATCGCTGAAATCGTCGCTGTGACGGGGTGGTTGGCGCATAGTGTTCGCGGTCTGATCTCTGGTGGTTTGAAGAAGAAGCTGGGCCTGCCAGTCATCTCCGAGAAGCAAGACGGGCGGGGCACAGTGTATTCGCTGCCGAATGATGGATCTGCGCCGTCATCGCAGCCGCACGAAGAGCCTGCGCAGCAAGTAACTTCGCAACAGTGAAACGCCAACAAACACTGTCCCAATGGCAAGGTTTTCGCCAAGGCTTGGCTGAAGGCCAAACCTTGGAAACACCACGATCTGCGTCGCAACGGCCAGCACATAACCGACCACGACGTTGGTCACGGCCTCAATCAGCGACATTCTGCGCGACTGGCTCATGCCGCCAGCCGCTCTGATTTGAGGGCGGCAAAGCTCTTGCCGGTTTCCACAAGCAAGGCGTCCTCGCCGGTGAAGGCCTGCCACCGCTCAATGGCCACATCGACATAGGCCGGGTTCAACTCGACCCCTAAGCACACGCGTCCCGTCGTCTCCGCCGCGATCAACGTGGTGCCGGAACCCATGAAGGGCTCATAGATGGCCTGACCGTGGCTTGAATTGTTCAGGATCGGACGCCGCATGCATTCAACCGGCTTTTGCGTGCCGTGGACGGTCTCGGCGTCCTGATCCTTGTTTGCGATCTGCCAGAGCGTCGTCTGCTTGCGATCGCCCGCCCAATGCCCTTTGCCCTTGGCGCGCACTGCGTACCAGCAAGGTTCATGCTGCCAGTGATAATCACCGCGGCTCAGCACCAACCGGTCCTTTGCCCAGATAATTTGCGAGCGGATATTGAAGCCTGTCACCGTGAGGCTTTCTGCCATGGTCGCAGCATGCAGCGCGCCGTGCCAGACATAGGCAACATCGCCAGGAAACAAGGACCATGCCTCGCGCCAGTCCGCACGGTCATCGTTCAGCACCTTACCGGTGCGCTTGGTCTTGGCCGCACCCGCCTGGTTGCGCCAGCCTGGGTCGTATTCCACGCCATAGGGCGGGTCGGTAACCATGAGGAGTGGCTTCACTTCGCCAAGTAGCCGTCCGACGACATCGGCCGACGTACTGTCACCACAGATCAGCCGGTGCGACCCGAGCTGCCAGAGATCACCAGGGACCGACACCGGCGTCACCGGCACATCCGGAATGTCATCCTCGCCCTCGACCGGACCATCAGTGCCCAGCGCATCGGGGTCTTGCAGCAGCGCATCGAGCTCTGCATCAGTGATCCCCAGCAGTGACAGGTCGAAATCATCCGCCAGCAGCCCCGCGATCTCGTCGCGCAGCATGGCTTCGTCCCAGTCACCCAGTTCGGTCAGTTTATTGTCGGCGATCCGGTAGGCCCGCCGCTCGGCTTCATCAAGGTGCCCAAGTCGAATGACCGGCACATCCGTCAGCCCCAGCATTGTCGCGGCCAGCACCCGGCCATGCCCGGCGATTAGTTCGCCATCGTCGGCGACCATGCAGGGGACAGTCCAGCCGAACTTGGCCATGCTGGCCGCGATCTTGGCCACCTGGTCATCGCTATGCATCTTGGCATTGCGCACGTAGGGGCGCAGCCGGGCAATCGACCAGCTTTCAATCTGGCTCGGCGCAAAGACGAGGTCCATGGACGGTTCTCATTTAGGGCAGGGGCGACATACCGATGCTCACGCCGGCATAATCGGCGACCAGAACAGGATCCGCGATGTCAGGAAAACAAAAGCGCCCGCAAGGGTTATTCTCCGGGCGCAGATCTTCGATGATTTGTGTATGAGTCAAGGGGGGCAGCTTTGTCAAACTCTTTTTACGTTTTGAATCAACGTGTTCTGCTGACCACAAAAAGGTCCACGGCCGGAGTGGCTTCCCTGTTTGGCTAAACTGGCTCGCTTTTGGTCAGGTGGATTCTTGACTAAACCACTCAAGAATCCACCCTGAGAGCCAGTTTTGAGCGTCCAACCCCTTGTAATTGAGTCACTTTATTTTGGCCGCCGACCAAACTGGCTTCGAAGTGGATTCCCCGGTGAAAAAGCCACGCGCTAGCGAAATGGCGCGCCAAGCCCCCCCGTATACACAAAGGGTCGGGGAGGAACCATGGGAGGGGAGATAGGCGACGGTGGACCTATTTGCTAGCGGAGGCTGGGTAGGCTTTGTCTTCGAAGTCAGCAATTGCTTTGGCAAGGCGATCAAAGGTCCGTGCCTCCTTTGAGCCGGGCTCGGGAGGTGTGTCGAAGTATCCTTCGATCTCACTAAGAGCTTGGTTCAGCTCGGCATCTGTGTTGACAGTACGACGGCTCATTTGCCCGTCTCCCATGCTTTGCTGTTCTGATTACTCGATATCCGGATAAATGTTGACCTCGAAGTACTCGGCTAAGTCGCTGACGCTTAGCTCGCTGGCGACACGGGCTCGCAGCTTCGCTTCGAGTTCAGTCTCAGAAACATCCAAAAAAGAACCATTCATTGCAATGAAGGTCAAAGACGCGATTGCACCCGCTCGTTTGTTACCATCCATCAACGCGTGCCGTGTTGAGACACCATCGTACATCAAG
Source organism: Paracoccaceae bacterium (assembly GCA_030148005.1). GTDB lineage: Bacteria > Pseudomonadota > Alphaproteobacteria > Rhodobacterales > Rhodobacteraceae > JASBSV01. The sequence goes on from JASBUI010000004.1 coordinate 24,504, forward strand.
GCTGCGAGGTAAGCTAACTTCGCTTCTGGCTGGTATTTAGCGGCTGACCTTGCCCGCTCGAGGCCTGCTTCAAATGCATCACGGTCGTTCAAGACCATGCGATGCCCCATGGTCTCCATGAAAGCCGAAGTCTCGTCTAAGATCGCATCTGCATTGGGCCAAGCATACCCGTTGTCTTCTGCGGTCACGCGGCGTCGCCTTCGCGACCAAGCTTGACGAGGGTGCGCCGATACCTTTGGGTGACCCGTGCAGCTGCTTCACGCGTTTTGGCGTAGTCATCATCGACGGTACGCACGACAAGTGTGCCGTCATCCGTCGACAGCGTAACCTGCTGCCCAGCGCGCAGTTGCAATGCGTCCATCGTCGGGGCAGACAGCGGTATAAAGTGGCCGTTTCCGATCTTCTTAATTTTATTGGTTGTGGTCACCATGGTGTCCGCTTGCTTTCTGTTTGTTTGGTTAGTCAGCTAGGGTGTTTATACGTTTTGTATATACGCCCTATTGCCAAAAGTCAACGTTGTTTGATTAGCGTTCAGCAAGCTTTCGGCTCTTGGGCTTTACCCACGGCCTAACCCGTGGCATCCCTTCCATCACTTCGACCTCTCGCAGCATTCCCCCATCCTTGAGCCCGTCTCGCACCCAGGCCAGCGCCCGCCGCCAAGCCTGATAGTCGCGCCGTGCGGCTTCAATCTGTTCCGGATAGGGGGAGTAAGTAACTGGGCATGCCCTGACCTCCACCGTCCGCCACTTCCCTCGCGATAGTACCCTCTCGGTTCCAACCACCACAGTCGTTGCATGATCCCCATGCCGATTGCGCTTCATTTCCACAGGTACACAGCGCGGCACGGCTCCCGGCATCCAGTCCGGTGTGAGCCCAGCGCGTGCAAGCTCTGCCACCCGGATGGCCATGCGTTTGCCCCCTAAGCTATCTGGTATTCCAGAAACAGTCGCAGCAATGACCTCGGCATCCTCGTGGGTGTAATCGCCCAGCTTGTAGCGACCGCCATCGATTTTGCAGCCCAGCGCGGCGCGTTGCATCAGCACGTATTCAAGGCCGAACCCATAGCCATGCTCTCGCTCTGGATCGGGTGGTTCAGGCAGCTCCAGCTGTGCGCATTCTGTGCGAAAGGCCCATTCCAGAGCCTGCTGCACTGTCATGATGCGCTTGGGCCGCCCATGACCAGCTTGCTGTGACGCGCTGTGCAAATTGCGATCGTGTTTCATTGGACGCCTCGCTCACGAAGTTGCTGTGGTGTGACAAGGCCCCGGGCGAGTATCTGGTCGCGCATGCTGTTGCTGATTGCACTAGAGGGGAGGTATTTCTCCGAGTTCACCCAATCGGCGTAGAAGGCGGCCATATCAGCGATTGGTTGGCGTTTTGATTTCGCTGGCTTTTGCGCTTTGCGCCGACCGCTGGACGTCTCATCCCCTTTGCGCTGGGCTGTGCGCTGCATGACGCGATCCAGCGCCTTAGGTCCGTCAGGTGGCTCGGGGTGGTATTGGCGAGAACCTTTAGCCGTCTCGATGATCTCCGCCTCGCTCAGCCCAAGATCATCAATCCATCGTCCAGCGTGCTCACGCGGTGGCCAGCCTTGCCACCAGTCGGGCAGGGGCCCGTCAGGGTCAAAGCCCAGCGCCATCAGCAGCGATCCAAAAAACTGGTCATCGACGCGTTCGCGTCTTCGCGCGTCCTCCTCCTTTACAGGTTTACTTATTGGTTCTCTTACAGGGTTAGTGTCCGAATTTCGGACACGGGAACCGGTATTTTCCGGACACGGGTCGGGGTTAAAATCGGACACGGCTCGGTATGTGGATTTCGCCCCCATACACGAGTTATCCACAGGCTTATCCACAGAAAGGGGTGGGGTTTTCGGGTCCTCATTTGCACCTGTTTCGATCGCTTCGAAGCCGCGTCCGGTTTCCGAACACGGCACCGCGCGATCTTGGGTAAAGCCCGGCTCGAAGGCCAAGATGTAGCTGGTCGGCATCTGTCGCTTGGTGCTTGGGTTAAGCCGTTGTACCCGGCGGATCAGCCCAACGCTTTCAAGGAGCGTCAGGTGGTCATTCAGTGTTGATCGGCTGATCTCGCAATCATGCGCCAGCCGCGCTTGGGAGGGGAAGCAGCCAAAGTCTGGGTTGTGACGATCGCAAAGATGCCAGAGGACGATTTTGGTGGTGGGTTTGAGCCCGCGGCGCTGGATCGCCCAGTTGGTGGCAGCATGGCTCATGAGGTGACCCTCCGCGCCGAAGGACCGGTACCATCGTGGCGTGCCCCTGCATCGCGCGGGGCGTCCGGTGTACTGGTTTGCACGACCCGCGTTGTGAATCCGTGATCCGCCAGCGCGCCCAGCGCATCGTCAAGGCTGCGAACCAGCGCCCAGCCAAAGCCTTGCGCCAAGATGGCATCGCGAAACGCCTCCTGCGCAGGGCTGAGACGACCCTTCTGAGACTTCAGCTCCAAAAACAGCACGCGCCCATCGCAGAGCACAATGAGATCGGCAAAGCCGGGGTTCACCCCCATGCCAACCAGGATCGCCTGACGCCGCGCACCGCGGGGGCCTGCTTCGGTGACCTCATTGGCACAGTGATGGACGATCATCCCCTTGGGCAGAGCAAAGCGCAGGGCGACCACAACAGCGCGTTGCAGATCGGCCTCGGGTGTTCTACGCCGCTTCATCGTTCTACCTCCGGATCCTGGTTGTGATGATTGCCGCGCCCCGGGGTCTTGGCCTCCAGCACGACCAGCAAGATCCGCGCGTCCTCGCGTTCCTCGGGTGTCTCGCCGTGGCGGACCAGCACATTGCAGGCGATGCGCAGCAGATGGTCGGAATGATGGATGACGTCGGCCACGACGATGCGGGCCTCGCGCCGCCGCTCGTCAATCCAGTCTGCGCGCGCCTCATCACGTTCAGCGCGCCGGCTCCGTTGGCGGTAGGGCAGGGGGATGCTCATCGGCGTGCCCCCCGACGCGCGCGGCGAAGGTCTGCCGCTTCTTGGTCTTCTAGCCATTCAATGACGGCGCTGCGGCGGTAATAGATCTTGCGACCTGCGCGAATGCAGGGCGGCCCCCAGCGCTCCAATGTCCAACGCCTTAAGGTCCCTTCAGTGACCTCGAGTTCCTGGGCAAGATCGGCGCGGCTGATCCAACCGCTCAGCAGAGCCTGCGACGTATCCCGGCCTCCTTTGGCGTTCATGATTTCGTGCATGTTATGTCTCCAGTGTGATGGCCCGAAGGTGGGCAAATGCTGCAAACCATTCACGCACATCGCTGCGGGTGGCAGGGAGGCATGGGGTGGCACGCAAACTGCCACCGTCGTGCCACCCCATGTTTTATTGGCTTTTCGTTACTTTAACGCCTGCAGTCACAGTCACTGCTGCGCCGCAGCAATTTGGCCGTGCTCTGCGCTCGCGCATATTTCTGCGCAAATCAGTGTCTTCGCGGACTTTCGTGTGCATTGGCGTGCAAACAGGGGGTGGCAACGCGCATGAACGCGTGCCACCCCGTATTTTATTGAAGATTGTGCCACCATCATCCGGTTTTGATTGTGATTCCGGATCTCAATGGTGCCTGTAGGGCAAAATCATGATGGGCGCCGCACCGACCACAGATCAGTCAGGGTGCATTTTCCCAATAAAACATGGGTGGCACGCGGAGTGTCTCCAGGGTGCCACCCCGTGCCTCCCTGCCACCCCCCCGCGCCATGCTCTGCTTGATAAGGGGCGTGATCTACGCGTCATGACAGGGGCAAGAGAGAGGTACACGGATGGCGAACAGGCAGAAACTGACAGAAGTGGTGGTACGCGACGCCGCGCCCACCGAGGGCCGGGATTACCAGATCTTTGACACAGAGGTGCGTGGTTTTGCCGTTTGCATCTATCGCGGCGGTGGCCGCGCCTTTACACTTGATTACCGCTATGCGGGCAGGCAACGGCGCATGACCTTTGGCCGCTGGCCGGAATGGAGCGTGTCGGCAGCGCGCACGCGGGCCAAGGAGCTGCGCCGCGATATCGATGCCGGGGGTGATCCACTGGCGAACCGCGACGCCCTGCGCGAGGCGCCTCGGATCACGGATCTGATTGCGCGCTACATTGAACTGCACCTGACGCATCTGGCCAAACTCAACGCGGCCGATCAGCGATCCATGATGGCGAAGTTCATTGCACCCGCTTGGGGCCGGATGCTGGTGACCGAGGTTAGCTCGTATGATGTAGAACTGCTACTGAACAAGGTCGCCGAGGGACGTGCGCGGCCCGCCAAAGCCAACCCCAATAATCGTGCGCGTAAGCTGCAAGGGTCCAAGCCTACGCCGGTACGCGCCAACCGCGTGGGCGAGGTGGTCAGAAAGATGTTTGCCTATGCCGTCAAATGGGGGTGGCGCGAGGATAACCCCGCCATGGGGTTTCGCCGCCGCATGGAGACACCGCGCGAGCGATATCTGTCACAAGAGGAAATTGCACGCCTTGCCACAGCGCTGGATGGGGCCCAAGACGCGCGAGCTGCGAATATCATCCGGATGTGCATGCTGACCGGGGCGCGTGTGGGGGAGGTCCGTCAGGCGCGTTTTGAGGATTTCAACCTCGAACATCTGTCGTGGACAAAACCTGCAACCACGACCAAGCAACGGCGCGTACACCGCGTGCCGATCTCTGAAGAGGCTGCTGTGATTGTGCGCCAGCGCCTTCAGGCTGTCTATCCTGGCTGCCCATGGCTGTTCCCCGGCGACACGCCGGGCCACCCTGTGCAGGAGGTCCGACGGTTCTGGAAGCGCATTCAGAAAGAGGCCGACATCGAAGATGTCCGCATCCATGATCTACGCCACACCTTTGCATCATTGTTGGTCAGCGGGGGTGCTTCACTCGAAATGATCGGCAAGCTGCTGGGTCATAGCCAGATGCAGACGACCCAACGCTATGCGCACTTGATGGACTCGCCACTGCGCGCAGGCGTCGATGCGGTGGCCAGCGCCTTCAAGCCCAAGCCCCGCCTTGTCCACGACGCAGACACGTCTTCGGCAACGACGGCCCCGCACAGCAACCCCAATGGTGTCACCGCTTCGGCCTCTTGAACTTCAAGGCATCAAGAATGGGTTTGAGCCGTCGACGTATCGAGCGTTCATCAGGGAAGGTGCCGTCTTCCGATTGCGCGGAGAACCAGTCTTGAAGTTCGCGGACCCATGCGCCTTGCGAGGCGGGCAGCCCTTCTTCGAACACGCGACGCGTGATTTCGACATGCATTGCTGACCAGTCATAGTCGCCTTCCTCGCTCAGCCCAGCGCCTTCGGCAATCCGACCGAAAAGATTATGTGCGTCCTCGAAAAGCTGAAGATCTTCGCCCAGGATCATGACGTCCCCGATCGAGACGACGACGCCCACTTCAGGTGCGCTGATATACAGCCACTCTTTCTCCTCGAGTGGGCGAATGCGCTGAAGATGCGCGGATTGTGGTCCCGTTCCGCAGCGGCGGAATATGGGAATGATATCCATTGGTCGGATTTGCACCATCCCGCCAGCGCGCTTGCCATCACATTCCACGGGTGGGATCCCTGTGACGATCCTCAATGATCCCATGTCAGCCCAGCCGGCGATGTCAGATATCGTGCAGCCCCAGCGTGCGGCAGCTTCGTGGATAGTGTAGAAAACACGTTGCGGTAAACTCATCAGCAGCTTCCTTTGCCTTTTTGCCGTGACGAGCCGAGCAGGCCTCTCCAGCGGCAAATTTCCATTTCAATCTGAGGCTTGCTGACCACTTACAGACATATCACCGATGACGATTCGGCCTCGACGATTGATTGTAAACTGCCTATGGGGGCAGTCTCTTACCCCTTGTTGCTGCAACCGTAAAATAAGCTTTGCCCATGTCTTTCGTCAAAGCAGAACAGCTCTACCGGATGGCTGAAATGGCCAATGCGCGTCGGCGAGGTATCTCCTTGCGGCTCATTATGGAAGAATTCGAGGTTGAGGAGCGCACAGCGCGCCGGATGCTGCGCAAGTTCGAAGATCTGTTTGGCGGCGTCGAAACTTGGGACGATAATGACCGTCGCCGTTGGTGGTCGTTGCACGATGTGCCTTACATCCAGCACCGTGTTCTAAGAGAGAAGGAATTGGCAGCTCTTGATCTGGCGATCCGACGCGCTGGGCGCGATGGCGCTCATGACGAGGCCAAAGCGCTGGAGACTGCCCGAGATCGTCTTGTGGCGTCATATTCACGCCCCTTGATGCACGGGGCCAAGAAATACTCAGAACTACTGCTGCTGGCGAACGGCTTTGCCTCACGACCAGAGCCAACCCGGAAGGTGTCTGAGGAATATCTAAATCTTCTGTTCACTTCGCTTCGAAGACCCACGCTGGTCGAGATTTTGTATCAAGGCGCGCGTGATCCGGGGCCGCGCAAGCGACTGGTCGAGCCTCACGCCGTGATTGTTGGCACGCGGCATTATCTCATTGCACGCAATGCTGATGGCGACCGAGAATACCGGCAGTTTCGGTTTGACCGTATCTTCGAGATGCACGCAACCGTTCAGCCCTTTGAACGGGACCCGGATTTTGATGTTGAACGCTACAGCGCGCAAGCTTTTGGGTCGTTCTTTTCTGACGCTGAGCATGGACCGGTCCGCTGGCGTTTCGCGCCCAGCGCAGCAGCAACTGCCCGCGAATTTATGTTTCATCCGGACCAGGAGCTGACTGATCTGGAGGATGGTAGCCTCCTGGTCGAATTCACGGCCAGCGGCTGGTTGGAAATGGCCTGGCATCTGGTCAAATGGGGTAAGGCGGTCGAGGTTCTGGATCCGCCAGAGCTTAAGGAAATGTTGAAGCGGGTCAGGCGCGGCGAGGTCGAAGTCCTGCCTTGATGGCGCTGTCGAGTGGGAAGCGGAAGTTTGATGCGCCTTGTCCCATGATGTGTTGCTGCAAAACTTGGGTTGTTTTGCAAGCAGAGTGCAGGGCTATCGCTACTGGTATATTCTCGTCAACTTAGTCGATTTTCCCATGAAAGGCGCGAACTCTTGTGTCGATGTCTTTCCTTCGTCTAAAACATGGGCAATTACTGTCTTGCGTGAAAGCTAGTCTATGATTGGCTAGCTTGACCCTAAAGATTAGGTGAGAGCTGCGGCCCGCAGTGAACCAGATGAAGCGGTTTGGGAAAGACGCAATGACCAAAAAAACACACAGGAAATCTGCTGCAGTTTCGGGCGATCAAGACCAAGTTTTCAATGGCGATAGCTGTGCTGTGGTTATTCATCTATATTATGAAGAACAGTGGCCTGATTTTGAAGAAGCCCTGCAATTTATTGAAGGTACATTTTCGCTTTTCGTGACTCTACGGCCCGAAAGCCGGTTCGATGATGAAATTAGGGCACGTTTTCCGAAGGCTGTTGTGTTGAGGGTTCCAAATATTGGGAGGGACGTGGCCCCATTCTTGGCTCTGTTGCCGCGGCTCAGAAAGTTCGATCTTGTCTGCAAACTGCACACGAAGCGGAGTGAAGGGCAGCACAATTTGTGGCGTAGGTCTTTGGTTGACGGGCTCTTGGGAAGCCTTGAAGCGGTGCGGGCCTATCGAAACGCCTTTGCAGGTGACCCAGATCTCGTCCTTGCGGGGCCACGGGATTATTATCTGGACGGGCCAACTCACGAAGGCGGCAGCAAGAAGGCGTTGACGCTTCAGCATGGGCCTCTGCCAGAGACTTACGGGTTCTTTGCAGGGACCATGTTCTGGTGTAGGCCGAGTGTCTTCATTGAGCTTGCCGAGATGTACCCGCAATCATGTTTCGTCGCTCACACGGATGGAGATGGACAACCTGAGCATGTGGTGGAGCGTGCCTTTGGCAGTATTGCTGCCGCGCAGGGCAAGAAGATCATGTTGTGGGACGGGGAAGCGACGTTGGGCAAGGCCTCCCAGCTTCGTGGCAATACCGATTTCCAGACGATCTACTTGCGTGACGACAAAAAAGTCTCGGAAGCCGCCGCGACAAATGCCGACTGGGGCGCGAAGCCAACGCTTTCTCAACTACATCAGGAACATCGTGGTTTTGTCTCGGACAAGTGGACCGGCAACCTGATCCATTATGAACGCTTGCTACGTGATTTCCGGGATCGCGAGATTCGGCTTTTGGAGATCGGGGTCCAGAATGGTGGTTCGCTCCAGATCTGGTCCAAGTATTTCGAGAATGGGCTCCGGTTCATCGGGTGTGACATCGATCCCGGCTGCGGGAAGCTTATCTATGACGACCCGCGCATTTCGGTTCTCATAAATGATGCGGGCGCGCCAATAGCGCGCACGCAGGCCTTGCGGATCTGTGGGCAGTTCGATCTTATCATTGATGATGGTTCGCACCAATCGAGCGACATCATCCGTGCGTTCCTCTCCTTTTTCCCGATGCTGGTGCGTGACGGGCTGTTCATCGTCGAGGACATGTCATGCAGCTTCTGGCAGGAATTCGAGGGAGGGCTTGATCGCGATACCTCGTCACTTGCCTTCTTCATGGAAGTGGCGAATGTCATCAATCGCGAACACTGGCAGGTCGAGGCCAGCATCGAGAGCCGGTTCGAGCGGTTTATCAGGGCCTATGGCCTCGACTTCAATGCGGATGTCCTTGGGGCAATCCAATCGATTGAGATTCTCAATTCCATGGTCGTCATCCGGAAAGGCACGAAATCGCAAACTGAGCTTGGGCGGCGCATGGTGCATGGGACGGAGGCACGTATCACCGGAGCGGTGCAGCAGATCAACGGGACATATTGCGTGCCTCCCGGTGTCACACGAGGTGATCCTGACGCTTTGGGTGCGGAAGTTAGCAAGCGGGAGGATATCGCGATCTCGGTGGTGATCCCGTTCTACAACGGCAGCGCCTTCCTGCGGGATGCGATCGAGTCGGTGAAGGCTCAGACCCTGCGTGCGAGAGAAGTCATTGTCGTGAACGATGGCTCGGACGAGGCCGAGGCATGTTGGCTGGAGAACTTTGCCGCCGGGGAAGATCTGATCCTGATCCCGCAGGACAACATGGGGCAGGGCGGCGCAAGGAATACCGGCGCCCGAGCCGCGCGGGGAACGCATCTGTGCTTTCTTGATCAGGATGACGTGTTTAGGCCACATCACAACGAGGCTCTTGTCGATCACTGGCGCCGGTGTAATGCCAAGATGGAGGATCTTGGCTGGGTTTTTGCAGATGTTGCGCAAATGGATCTGGCGGGAGAGATCCTGACGGAGCGGGTCTTCCCATATGCGACCAATCCAATCCAGTTGCGGCCGAGCGAGTTTATCGCGCGGGATGCGATCATGTTCCCGAGTGCTGCGATGATATGTCGGGAGCGTTTCTTCCGGGCCGGAGGGTTTGATTCCGCGCTGCGCGGTTATGAGGATGACGATCTCTATCTTCGGATGCTGCTTACGGGAAGCACGGCGAGCTACCTTCCGGTGACGGTCACGCAATGGCGACGGCACACTGACCAGACCTCCAATCAGAGCGTTTTCCTGCGAAGCGCGGAGCGCTTTTTCGAAAAATGGTTCGAGTATGATTGGGGCGACATGGCAGAATGCGCGCTGGCGGATGCGCGGCTCAAGGCGAGATTGTCGTCTTCGCTCGAGATTCATCTGCGAAATGCGCCGGAGGCGCAACAGGCGCAGATTTGGCGCGTCTTCGATAAGGTGCAGGAGGCGCGTTCGGCGGCTCGGCCGGGCGCAAGTGCTGACGGTGGGGAGATGAGGAAGTGACGGTTTCGAACGATACATGTCAGGGCTTGGAGAATAGCGACGCCATTGCCGATCTGCTTGCACGCAACCGGGCGAAAGTTGTTCGGACAGGAGAGACAATCGACGCGTTGATCGCGCAGTATCTCAAGGAGGGCAACTTCTTTGCAGCACTGGGTGCGGCCATGGTGGAACTCGAGCGTGTCGGCGCCGGATACGAGACCTATGCCCGCATTGCGCGTTGCGAGATGATCCTCGGGTTGAACGTACGGGCCGAGCGGTCCTGGACAGAAGCGTTGCGCTTCAGGGAGACCGCGCAGGCCTACACAGGGATCGGTACGCTGAATTTCCTGCAGGGAGACACGGGCGCGGCGATCGCGGCGTTTCAGAAGGCGCTTTCCCTCGAGGCGACGAACCTCGAGGCGCTGGAATCTCTCAGTGCAGCCCATCTCTACCTAGAGGAGCCGCTCGCGGCGCGGCGCTATGCTGACCTTGCCCTTAAGCAGGACAGTGAGCGGCTTGAAAGCAGGTTGTGCCGGGCGCGTGCCGAGATTGCGCTTCGTAACCATAGCCGTGCCGAGAGGGATGTCGCGTTTGTTCGGGCGCGTCGCTACAAGGAGCACGAGGTTTGGCTTCTCGAGGTCGATCTTCTCATACATGAAGAAGAGTTCGAGTCCGCGATGTTCCTGGCGGCGCAGCTCTGTGAAAAATATCCGGAGTCGCGGGATTGCCTTGATGCGTTTCGCAGGGCCTATGTAGCATTTGATGAGAGTGACCGGTGCGAGGACCTCTTAGATTTTCTTGAAGGGCTTGAGCATTTTACGCAGTTGCCCAAGCCGCGTGACCGTGTGGACACCCGCACAGACAAAACGGTCGATGTCATCGTGCCGGTGCATAATGCGTGGCGCGCGGTCGAGGTCTGTATCGCGTCGCTCAAGGCGACAAGCGGTCCCCGGTTGGGGCGGTTGATCCTTGTCAACGATGCGAGCGACGCGAAGGTCCGTGACAAGCTCGTGGCCTTGGCAGCGTGTGATGATCAGATTGACCTTGTAGAGACCACACGACAGAGCGGGTTCTCCCGCGCGCTTGCCTGTGGTGTCGAAGAGAGTAGGGCCCCCGCCTTTGTCGCCCTCAATAGCGATACGATCGTGGCCAATGGTTGGCTTGACAAGCTTTACGCGGCGCTTCGTTCCGAACCGCAGGTGGCCATGGTTGGACCGCTTTCCAACAATGCGGGGTGGCAGAACTATGGGCCGGTCCTTGGCCAGTCGGGCGGCTTTGCAGGGTCGCGAATACCGTCTGCGCGGTGCCGTGAAGATCTCGAAGCGGAAATCTCCGGGCGGACGCGGCAATCCCTCGTGCCCATGCATATGCTGCACGGGTTCTGCGTTCTTGTCGACCGCAAGGCCTATGATGCGCAGGGCGGGGTAGACCAAGAGCTGTTTCCGGAGGGGTATGGCGAGTTTCAGGATTTGTCGGTCCGGATGCGTGCTGCGGGGCATGGCCTTGTGGCGGTGGCGGATTGCGTCGTGTTCCACGAACGCGGCGCGAGCCTTTCCTCGGCGCGCCGGGCAGCGTTGTCACTTGCTGGGCGCAAGAGCCTTTATGCGCGTTATTCCGCGTTGAACTACCTTTGCCTTGAAATGGCCAGCGTACGAACCCCTGCACTGGATGATTTCCGCGATGATCTTCGCCCAGTCCTCGATGCCTGGGGCATCCGTGCAAATGATTGAAGGAGGGTGGAACGCGCTTTACGGTGTGTCGGCCATCTTTGAAGCTGGCCACATTCCTTCTGATGTCATCATGACCTATGGAGCTTCTCATGCATGCTGAGTCTCTGAAGAACATGCAACGTTTTTTCGATTGCTATGTTGCCCCGCATCTCGGTGCACCGGATGACAGGCTACGGCTCGTCGATATCGGTTCGATGGACGAGAACGGCTCATACCGGGAGATTTTCGCCCATCCTGCATTCGAATATGTTGGTATCGACCTTGTGGCGGGGAAGGGCGTAGACATTGTGGCCGAGGATCCCTACGGCTATCCGCTGCCGGACAATTCCGCCGATATCGTGATTAGCGGCCAGATGATGGAGCATTGCGAGTTCTTTTGGAAGGCGTTCGACGAGATGGTGCGGATCGCCAAGCCGGGCGCGCTCATCGTGTTGATCGTGCCGTCCCATGGACCAATTCACAGGTATCCTGTCGATTGCTACCGGTTCCTGCCGGATTCGATGGCGGCGCTTGCGAAATATGCAGGATGCGAGCTTGTCGAGAGTTGGCACGATACGGAGGGCGAATGGGGCGACCTTGTCGGTGTTTTCCGGACAGCCGCGCCGACATCGCAGCAGATTACGGAGGAATCGGCCGTTGAATACGGCGGGCGTTCCTATGTGAACTATATGGCCGAGTTCCTCGAGGCGCGCGGGTCCAGGGCGCATCTCGAGATCGGGACATTCTACGGCCAGTCCCTTGCTCCATTGACCTGCACGGCGGTCGCAATTGATCCCGAATTTCAGCTCAAACAGCCAATCATGGGCAAGAAACAAGCGGCGTTCCTGTTCCAGATGACCAGTGACGCGTTCTTTGAAGAGCATGACCCAACCGTCTACCTCCGTGGACCGATCACCTCGGCGTTTCTTGATGGGCTACACCAGTTCGAAGCCTTGCTTCGAGACCTTATCAACACAGAACAATATTGTGCTCCGGCTGGCGTCATATTCCTGCATGACTGCTTGCCGCTCAGTGTCGAGATGACGGTGCGCGAGCATGGTGATGCGCCACGGGACGGCGCCTATCCTAGTTGGTGGACAGGCGATGTCTGGAAACTAGTACCGATCCTGCGCAAGTACCGGCCGGATCTCGAGATGACCTTTCTCGACTGCCCGCCGACAGGGCTCGTGATGCTGACGCGGCTGAACCCGAAAGACAGGACGCTCCGGGACAATTACGATAGGATAGTCGCGGATTTCATTGACATCGCACTTGATGAGGACAGCCTCGGGAAGCACCGCGCGAGCTGCCCTTTGCGATCTTCGGAAGAGCTTTTGCAGGGTAATCACTAGCCATTGCAAATAAAAAGCCTCCAAACAGAGGACGGAGGCTTTATTTTGTTCTGTAATGGCTTGGAGGGTTTAGCAGACGTCTGCGTAACCAATGCTGAACTGAGGGCGGTCATTGATGAAGTCGTAGGTGAGCGTCGTTGCTACGTCACCGTCAAACAGGTAACCGACACCTGCATCAACGCCAAAATATCCACCGTTGTCAAAGAAATAGGACACACCCGCGGCGCCCACTACGGACTCTGCTTTATCGTCAGAGAGAAGCTTCGCTGTTACACCGGTGGAAACAGGTTCGCCTGCGCCAAAGTTGAAAGAAAGGCCTAACATGACTGTCGGATCAGCCATGGCTTGCGTTGTCACAAGCACTGAAACGATAGCGGTGGATGCTTTAAGATTGTTCATTAGTCGACCTTCCGATGGTATACGAGCCATTAATATCGTCGAAACAGGGAGTTGTCTAGACCTCCGGGAGCCAAGCAAAATTTTCGCTGCTTGCCGTTCTTGGCGGGCGGCGATTGTTTCAAGGATTGGAACGACCAGCTACCTCAACGCCACATCAACCCGCGAATGCGTGTTTTGCGCTGTGTTTGCGTTTGAATGTCAGCCAATGCGCACGAATGTGGGAAAAGAAAATCCGTGGTATCAAAGGCTTTTCGGCTAAGTGTTTGTTTTTGCTAACCTATTGGAATCATGCCTTTATAGGCTCATAACCTGAAGGTCGTAGGTTCAAATCCTACTCCCGCAACCAAATTCCTGAACAATGTCAGACGCTTAACAGCCACCTTCGGGTGGCTTTTCGCGTTTCCGTTTGATCCGTTGAAGCACTGTGGAAGCGCGCGGGTGAGGTTCCATAGTGTGGCAAGCGGGCAATTCATTCGAAACTCGGCGTTTCGGCCCTTTTCTGCGGTTCTTCTCGCAGTCTTGTTGCCGCAGCGCGGCCCTTCATTTCGGACTTTCGCTGCGGCTTCAAATATTAGGTCAGGTGAACGTATACAGCGGGGCATTCCAGCCGATCGCTCGGCTGGAATAAAGGTCCGCTACAACGGTCCCGATCAGACACTGCCTGTATATTCCCCGCGCGCTGGGTAGTTGTTCTTGATCGCGAAATCCAGCGCCCCGACGAGTTCCGAGAAATGCGGTCGGACGAAAGGCATGGTCTGGACCGAGCCGTAGTAGAGCGATTGCTCTGGCGTGACCATGAACAGGCCGGGTTCAGCGAAGAGCGCCGGCTCCTCGATCCCGATCGAAGTTTTGCCCCGCGAGGTCGAGATATAGAGGCCCCATTCGCGCGCCTTCGTTAGCGGAAGGTCATAGGCAAAGCGCAGCGTGTCCGCTCCGATCTTTTCGGCCATCTCGCGGGCGCGTTCTTCGCCGTCCGAACTCACGGCGATGGTTCCGACGCCGCGTTCGGCGAAGTCAGCAACCCGCTTTTGGAATTCGGTCAAGTAGGTTGCGCAGATCGGGCAATGCAAGCCGCGATAGAAACAGATGACGGTGCCACGTTCGGAAGATTCGGCCCCTAGGTCGAACTCACCGTGAGCGAGTGTCGGCAGTTTAAGATCAGGAGTTTTCTGGCGGGGAACAAGCATGGGAAGTCCTTTGGATTGGTAGGTTGCAAACTAACCATATCAGACGCATGATCAGTCAAATCCCAGAAATCTGACCAAAACACCCACATGGAACGATACGACCGGCTTACTACACTGATCAACAGGTTCACGCTGGCGGTTATGCCTGCGGTGCCGGAGGACGCAAACTTGATCGTCTTCGCGGTGCGCGGGGGCTTGCCTAGCAGGGTGCGCTTTCGTACGCGCGGCGCGGGGTTTGGGCCCGTTGACGGGGACGTTCTGTTTTGCGCGCGCGTGGATTGGAGCGGCCCGCATAATCCCCTGCTGACGGCGCTTCCCGAAATAGTCGAAATCGACCTGTCCGGCGATCCCGATAGCATCGGCCTTGTGCGGATGATGCAATCAGAGATCACCGGGCGACGATGCGGCGTGGACACCGTACTAAGTCGTCTTGGCGAGGTGTTGATGGTTCGGATGATGCGCGCCCAGATCGAAGCGGGCTCGACTGAACCGGGCCTTCTGGCCGGACTATCCGACCCACGGCTAAGCCGGGCCATCGTTGCGATACATGACCGGCCGGGACAGGCATGGCACAACGAAGATCTCGCGCATGTCGCAGGCATGTCTTTAAGCCGATTTGCCGAGACGTTTCTCTCCGAGGTCGGCGAGCCGCCGGCCGCATATCTTCGTCGGTGGAGGCTGACGCTGGCTCGGCAGGACGTCGCGAAAGGCCATAGGGTGGATGTTGTGTCGCGGCGCTACGGCTTCTCATCGCCGGAAGGGTTCACTCGGGCCTTCAAGAAGCTGTTTGGCATGACGCCAATTGCGCTGCGCCAAGAGCAATTCTCCGGATCGCGAGCGGCCACAGGTGACCCAGCGGACGCTGCCCTGCAATCGTCATGAACGCATAACGTGAACGTCGTAGGTTCAGATCCTTCTCCCGTAGTTGAATTTCAAAACAATAACAAATACTTACCAGCCACCTCCGGGTGGCTTTTCGCGTATGTGTTTAGGACAGTGCTTTAGGTGGGGCGCTAAACAGCTAAAGCGAAATTCCCGTCGCGGCCCCGTCGACCAACAAATTGATCGTTTGTTCCTGACCCGGTCCGTTGGTCAACAACAACGGCCAGTAGCGATGACGTCTCGGGCCTGTTAGCGCTCTTTGGCGCCGGGCTACTCGAACTGGACTAAGGCAAAGCTTTCGACACCGGCGGCCCATCCAATAGGGCCGAACATCAGGCGCAAGGCGTTCAGCACCTTCCTATTTGTAGTCTTGGCTCCAATCAAAAAGCAGCGCCAAGATAGGGCCCAACGCGCAACCTTTTTTCGAGAGCGAGTATCCTACGCGACGGCGGGCATCGTGTTTGGGCACCCGCAAAATCAGCCCATTCTCTTCGAAGTTACGCAATTGGTCTTTCAATACCTTGCGGCTTATCCCTTCCAGCGTTCGCTGGAGCTCTAGGAAATGCATCTCGCCGCTCTGTAGACAGTGGAGGATGCGGGGCCCGTGCTTTCCCCCGAGCATCCGTAGTGTTTCGGCTACGGGGCAATCGTCAGTTCTTAAACCCGACCATGGAAACTGCTGGGGCGTTATGTGATTCATGGAGGCTCTCCGGTTACAAAAACGTGCCTAATTGCGGTTCCGCACCTGCAATGCCAGTCAACGCGAAATCCATACCGTATCAAAGGCTGGCGTTATGACAAAGACTTCGGTGGAAACCATACCCATGTTGCCGTTCGGGATGCTGAATGCGTTCCTTGTGATCAATGGCGACAAGGCCATGTTGATTGATACCGGTCTGCCAAATTCAGAAACTAAGATCGAACGTGCGCTTCGAAAACATGGATTGGATTGGTCCAGTCTTCGTCTAATTGTGCTCACACACGCACATATTGATCACGCAGGTAGTGCCGCCCGAGTGCGGGAATTATCGTCTGCCCCCGTTCTGGCGCACTACAAAGAGACTCCGTATTGTCAGGGCGTTTCCCCCATCCTGAGGCCAACCGGAGCGTTTGGGAGGCTCTTTCTCAAGACAGGTGCAATCGAGCGACCTTTCAAACACTTCACCCCCGACCGGGTAATGGAAACTGACGAACTCGACCTTGCCGAATATGGCTTCCCCGCGCGTGTCCTTCATACACCCGGCCACACCCCGGGGTCGGTTTCTGTCCTACTGGAAGATGGTGTTGTCGTTGCAGGCGACTTGGTAGCTTCAGGTATATTGCTTGGCGGAATTGCCTTTCGTTCGCGTCCAAAGCCACCTCCCTTTGAAGAGGAGCCCGAGGCGGTGGCGGCATCGTTAGCGCGCCTTCTATCGCTTGGCTGCACAGGTTTCCTACTTGGTCACGGCGGCCCGCTTCCGGCCTCATCCATTCGAACTTTTGGAAAGCGTGGTTTGCGGGCCCCCGTTGTTTAAGGGGCGCTTCGCTAGCTACAGCCGTTCAGGTCGGCCATCGATCCGCCCGTACAGGCAGAGCGTAAGGTCGTAAGTTAAAACCTTACTCCTGAAGTAAAAATTCACAACTAAACCATAGCCTTACCAGCCATATTTAGGTGGCTGTTCGCGCTTGACCTTGGGCCACTGTCATTGACGCCCCCGCCGGCGCAACGGGCTTTGCGACATTGCGAAGTCCTTGGCCCGATCCCGGATTTAGGCGGCACGCATGTACCGCGGCGAGGCACCTTTGGGCAACAATGACCACTATGCCGTGACCTCACTGGAACTGGGCTAGTGGCGCGAGCTTGTAAGGGCCAGGCTGTTGAAATTGTCTTCAGGCCCTCTACCATGGTCAAGAATGAGAATTTTTTTCACGCTATCCATCCTTTGTTTCTATCTGGCCGCGGGCAACGCTGTACTGGCACGTGTGGCCGGAACTTGCACGCGAGGCGACGCCGATAGATTGTTCGGTGCGCTGTTCTCAATCCTGCTTTATGCAGTCGCGTTGCTTTTCGCGAGGGCATCTGGAAATGCGCGAGCCGTGGCGATGTTTATACTGCCAATAGTGCCTGTCCTATTGTGGCAGGTTTGGTTTTCACTGGGGTTTGCCTATGGGGTATTCGTCTCCGGAAGCTCCGCGTGCACTATCCTTGAAGGCGCTCCCGGCTATGCGATGAGCGAAGAAGAGACATTTTTCGCCTTGTTGTGGCTTGCAATGTCCTTTTTCGCTCTGGGCGGGTTTGCGGCGCTTTTGATGCGACGACGTTAACCCTTGGCGGGCGGCACGGACTGGGCGTGTCTGAAGAGGTTGCCGGGGTCGTATTTGGCCTTGATGCGGGTCAGACGCTCATAGTTGTCGCCCCAATAGGCGTTTTGCCAGTTTGGCAGGTCCAGATCGGGGTAATTCACATAGGCGCCGCCGGTTGTGTCGGCTGAAAGAGACTGCTGCAACGCGCGCATTATCGGAATGCCCTTGTCCAGTCCCGACCGGTTCCGAGAGACCGTTTCAAACTGAAAAAGAAACTTTGCCGCCCCGCGATGAGCATAGGCGGTGGCCTCTTTAGGCAGATCATCGATGGCGCCGCCAAGTGTTTCCAGAACCAAGGCCTGACCGGCTCCGCGCGACGCTTCGAGCAGTTTCATCGTGCTCTCCCATGTCGCGGCGTTCGAGGTGCGGGCCATGAAGTTCGATGCGAATTTGAAATAGCCCTCTGGCATGTACCCGCGGGGCCACAGCCGGTCGGAAACCTGCAGGAACGTGCCTTCACTGATATACGGCTCGGTCACTGGTCGGGCGATCTGATAGATCTCCATCGCGGCGGCAAAGGAAGTTGCGCGATCCGCGATGGAGAGGAACCTGAGGCGAAGTCGCAACAGTCCCGGCGCCCCGGGCTCAGCGTAAAGAAAGCTTGTGACCCGCCGATCCGCGCCATAGCTAGAGCGTTGCCATGCGGTCAGGAACTTACCTGCCTCGGCAGGGGGCAGGTCCCAGTGCATTTCGATCAGGGTGGCCCGCGGTATCGGCCTTAGCCGAAAAGCGAAACTTGTGATGATCCCGAAGCTGCCCGAGCCGCCGCCGCGCAGCGCCCAGAAAAGATCGGCGTTCTCAGTGGCCGAGGCGGTCACGATCTGGCCATTGGCAATAAGTACGCGGGCCGAGAGCAGGTGGTCACAGGCCAGCCCATAGGCGCGTGACCAAAGGCCGATGCCGCCGCCGCCGATATGACCGCCAAGCCCGACAGTTGGACAGTAACCTGCTGGCAAGGCGTAGGAAATCGGGTCTGTTGCGGTGTTCATTTCGCCCAGCGTGGCGCCGGGTCCAGCGACCAGTTCGCGATCCGGCGTCAGGGCAAGGCTGTTCATGGCGCTCATGTCGATCACGGCCGTTTCGCTTTGCGAGAACCCTTCAAAGCAATGGCCGCCGCTTAGGATCGAAAAGGATTGGGCGTTGGCGCGGGCCCATTCAAGGGCCTCCGCGACGCCAGCCTCTGTCTGGCAGATGGCGCGGTATTGTGCCGTCTTGGCGGTTCGCTTGTTGAAGGCGCGCGCCTTTGCGGCAACATCCCCTGCAGTCTTCCAGATGACAGCGGGCGTATCTGGCGGCGGCTGAGCGCCTTGCGCCCAAGCCCCGGAGAGGCCCGATCTTGCCGTAGCAAGCAAAGCTGTGCCGGAAGCCAGCGCATCGGTCAGAAAGGCACGGCGATTTTGTGGCAATTTTACCTCAGTTCGGGGAGAGACTTACACAGACTGCTATAAAGGAAACGACGCGCATTTGAATTGGCGAATTTTCGCTTATTACCTTGGGGAACGCAATTTGATCCGGGTATTAGAATGATCACCGCATTTCGTTCGATAAACAAACTCTCAACAACACTCGCGGCCGCCGCCCTTGCACTTGGCATTTCAGGCCAGACCGCGAACGCCGGTGTTACGGCGCTAAAGACCTGCGCCGAAATCGGCACGCAAACTCTGAAGAGCTACGCGCAGTACGCGATAACCTTGGCCGCCGGTGAGGTTCTGACTTATCGGGCATCAAGTATATCGATTGTAGGCCCTGTTTTGTCCAAGGCGGTCGTCGTCAATGGCCCGGCCACGCCAACTGTGCGTCTCAACGTCGGGTCGGAAATTTCCTGCGTGGTTGGCGACCGGTCCAACGATCCCGGCTCTATCGGGGCGGGCTTTAGCGCCAACAACCAGAACCGTTCGATCAACACCGGTATTTTCAACAACACCCGCGGGCGCCTTGCAAACGGCGGCAATCAGGTCACCAGGAACCAGGTCTTCATCTCGACCCAGAACCTTGGCAAAAGCCAGCTTGAGACGCCTGAGTGGAACGCATGGGTGTCGGCCGAAGGGCGTAAATACAACGGCGGGTTGAGCGGATATTCGGCGGATGTCGTTGTTGGCGCGGACAAATTGTTCTCTGACAACTTCCTTGCCGGCGTTCTTCTCAGCGTTGACCGCACGGATGTGAACGGGGCCGCGGGCCGCTCTGTCGTGACCTCGCAGGCCGTGGGCGCCTATTTTGCCGGCCGCTTTGGCGAGGGGCTGTTTCTGGACGGCTACCTAAGCTTTTCCAACCCCAAGAACGAAACCGGCGGCGCAACTTTCCGTTCAAAGCGCACAATGGTGGCGCTGTCGCTGACCGGCACGCATCAGACGGCCGCTTTCATGGTGCGCCCTTTCGCGCGGATCACCGGATACACCGAAAAACAGCCGGCCTATGCGGGCGGCGGGGGTCCGGTTGCGGCCAATAACGTCACCTCTTACGCCGCTGCCGTTGGCGCGCGGTTTGAACCGATGGCCGAGTTTGGAACGACGGGGATGAAGCCCTATTTCAGCGCCGAGCTGGACCATGGCTACTTTAATTCAACCGCCGCCGGGGCATCGCGTTTCACCTATCCGCGGATCGGGGTGGGGCTTAGCGGGCCAGTTGGATTGGGCAACCTCAGCCTTGATCTGGATGGCGGTAAGTTCAACGCGACTACCTACGACTTTGGCCTGCGCGCCACATACGAGTTCAAGTTCTAAAGCCGCAGTCGCCCCTGTCGCGCCAGCGGCCAGCAAGGCGCCTTCCGGCAACCCGCGTGACAGCTTTGCCACGCGGGTTGCTGCCGGAAGGTTGATCAGCCACCTTTCGCCTGAGCGCAAAAGATGGCGCAAAGGGAAGGGCGAGGGATGGCGGCAAGCAACAATCGACGCGCATTTCTAAAGGCATCTTTGGCGGGCTTTGGTGCGCTTTTGGGATTGGCTGGGCGACCGGCGATCAGTGCCGAGCTTTCCGGCGTTCGGGTAATTGTCATCGGCGCGGGAATTTCCGGTCTGGCGGCCGCGCAGGCGCTGGTGGCCCAAGGGGCGCAGGTTCGCGTCATCGAGGCGCTGAACCGGTCCGGCGGGCGCATTCACACTGACAATGGTATGGGCGCGCCTTTTGAATTTGGCGCAGGCTGGATTCACGGGCCCAGCGATGACAACCCGAAAACAGGTCTGGCAAAGGCGGTCGGCGCTGAAACCTTTGTCACGGACGACGACAGCGACGTGGTCTTTGACGGCACTGGCAAGGCACTAAGCGTGAAAGAGGCGACCAAGCTTGCCGACGACTGGGAACGCCTTCTGGAGTATATTGACGAAGAGTTGGAACTGAACGACGGGCGCAGCCTTGCCCGCGCTTTGGCCGATGTGAACCCCCGTCTTTTCAAAAGCGCGCGAATGCAGTGGGCCCTGTCGGCCTATACCGAGTTTTCCAAAGGCGGGCCGATAGAAAAGCTTTCGGCGGTCTACCACGATGATGACGAAGCGTTCGACGGCGCCGATGTGATCCTGACCGGGGGATATGACAAGTTGCTGGCGCCGCTGGCCGAGGGGCTGGATATCCGCTTTGGCGCGATTTCAACATCGGTCACGCATGGCAAATACGGTGTCACCGTGCGCACAAGCGCAGGCGATCACACCGGGGATTTCGTGATTTGCACCGTACCTTTGGGCGTTCTGAAGGCCGATGCGATCGGGTTCGATCCGGCCTTGCCGGACAAGGCGACGCGGTCGATCAAGGCCTTGGGGTTTGGCACCGTCACCAAGATTGCGCTGAAGTTTGATGAGCCCTTCTGGGATGTGGAAACGCAGTACTTTGGGATCATGACAAAGCCCAAGGGGCGGTGGAACTACTGGATGAACTATCGGACGTTCAGTGATGAAAACATCCTTTTGGGCCTGTCGTTCGGGGACTATGCGCCGATCGCTGATGCGATGAGCGATGATGAGATGCAGGCGGATGCGATGGAAGTTCTGCGCATGGTCTGGGGCGATAAGGTCGGCGCCCCGACAGAGCGGCGCACGACGCACTGGTCGACCGATCCGCAGTTTCTGGGGACCTATACCTATCCCAAGCCGGGCAATACGCCCAAGACGTTTGAACGGCTTGCACAGCCGATGGGAAAGCGTCTGTTTCTGGCGGGTGAACACACGATATTTGAGTATCAGGGCACCACGCATGGCGCGTATATGTCGGGTATCCGGGCGGCGGCGCAGGTTGCAAAGGCCAAGGGTTAGGTGACGCCTTAGCTATGGGCGCTGTGGCGGCGGCGAATGCCTGGGGGGCGGCCGGGTAGTGAAAGCTGACTGTTGCCGCGCGGCGCGGTGCTGATCAGTTTGCCATTGGCGATGACGGCAAGACGAGAGGGGCGAAGGCGCACGGCCTCTATCGGGTTGCCGGCATCCAGCACGACCAGCGATGCCTTGGCGCCGACGTGCAGGCCATAGTCCTGCAGGCCCATGATGCGCGCGTTGTCCACCGTGACCATGTCAAAGCATTTGCGCATCTCTTCGGGGCTGGTCATCTGGTCGACGTGCAGGCCCATAAAAGCCACGTCCAGCATGTCGGCGGTTCCAAGGCTGTACCAAGGATCAAGCACGCAGTCCTGCCCAAAGCCCACGGTGATCCCCATGGCCAGCATTTCCTTGACCCGCGTCATCCCGCGCCGCTTGGGGAAGGTATCGTGGCGGCCCTGAAGGACGATGTTGATCAGCGGGTTCGGAATTGCGGCTACACCCGCCTCGGCGATCAGGGGCAGAAGTTTCGAGACATAGTAGTTATCCATCGAATGCATCGAGGTCAGATGCGATCCGGCGACACGACCCCCAAGGCCCAGACGCTGAGTTTCAAAGGCAAGCGTTTCGATGTGGCGTGACAGCGGGTCGTCGGTTTCATCGCAATGCATGTCGACCATCAGGCTGCGCTGGGCCGCAATCTCGCAAAGCTCGCGGACAGAGGCGCGCCCGTCTTCCATCGTGCGTTCGAAATGCGGGATGCCGCCCACAACATCGACACCCATGTCGAGGGCGCGGATCGTATTGTCCAGCGCGCCGGGCGAGCGGTAAAGGCCGTCTTGCGGAAAGGCGACCAGTTGCAGCTCGATATAGGGCGCGACTTTCTGGCGGACCTCAAGCAGGGCCTGAACGCCCAGAAGGCTGTCGTGGCATGTGTCGACGTGGCTTCGGATTGCAAGGATGCCCATGCTGGCGGCCCAGTCGCAATAGGCCAGCGCGCGCTCGACGACCTCTTCATGGGTCATCACCTCTTTCAACTCACCCCAGAGGCCGATGCCTTCCAGAAGGGTGCCGGATGCGTTTATGCGCGGCGTTCCATAAGACAGGGTCGCGTCCATGTGAAAATGCGGATCGACGAAAGGCGGGCTTATCAGGTCGCCTGTGGCATCGATGATCTGCCGCGCTTCGGCGTCGATGGGTCCAATGGCGGTGATGCGATCACCCTGAATGCCGATGTCGGTTTTGCGGCCATCTGGCAACGTGCCGCCTTTGACGATCAGATCGAACATCAGCGTTCTCCCTTGTTGAATGGCACCATCAGGGCGGCGGGTACTTCGGCGCGGCGTGACATGGCGACAAGCGCGACGATGGATAGGAAATAGGGCATCATCAGGAAGACCTGATAGGGGATGTTCGCGCCGATGGGTGTTTGCTGAATTCGGATCTGCAAGGCGTCAAAGGCGGCGAAAAGGACGGCGCCCATCAGGGCCTTTCCCGGCTTCCACGCGCCAAAGACGACAAGCGCGATACAGATCCAGCCGCGCCCGTTGACCATCTCGAAGAAGAAGGAGTCAAAGGCGGACATGGTTAGGAACGCGCCGCCCACCGCCATCAGGCCGCTGCCGACGATCACGGCGCCCATGCGCAGCGCGGTGACCGAAAGCCCTTGGGCTGCAACCGCGGCGGGGTTTTCACCTGCGGCGCGCAGGGCCAGTCCAAGGGGCGTGCGGTAAAGCGTGATGGACACCGCAAGAACCAGAGCAAAGGCCAGATAGGTCAGGGGCGTCTGCGCGAAAAGAGCTGGGCCAATGATGGGTATGTCGGACAGGACCGGGATCGGCAGCACCTCGAAGGCTTCGATCTTGGGCGGCGATGTAACCTGCGGCAGGGCAAGTCGATAACTGAAGTAGGTCAGAGATGTGGCCAAGAGAGTAAGGCCAAGGCCGACGACATGTTGCGACAGGCCGAAAGGGACGGTCAGCAGGCTGTGGAGCAGACCAAAGGCCATGCCGACAAGCATCGCGATCGCAACCCCCGTCCAAAGCCCGGTGCCGGAATAGACGGCCATCCAACCGGCGAAGGCCCCGGCGACCATGATCCCTTCGATCCCAAGGTTCAGAACGCCCGCGCGCTCACAGATCAACTCTCCCATCGTGGCAAAGATCAGGGGGCTGGCGATGCGGATTGTCGCGGTCCAGAAGCTGGCAGAGAGCAGGATATCGATCAGGTCCATCGGTTACTCCCTTCGGATGCGGAAACGGGTCAGAAGGATCGCCAGCACCATCAGCAAAAGCGCCGTGGCCAGCATGATGTCGGCCAGATAGGTGGGCACGCCCGCGGCGCGGCTCATACTATCGGCGCCGACAAAGATCCCGGCCACGAAAAGCGCCGCCGCGATCACCGCCAGCGGATTGAGAAGGGCCAGCATCGCGACGATGATGCCGGTGTAGCCAAAGCCGGGCGAGAGATCGAGTGTCAGGCTGCCTTTCAGGCCCGCAACTTCGGAAAAGCCGGCAAGCGCGGCAAGGCCTCCCGACAAAAGCGCGGTTTTGATAAGCGCGGCGCGCACCGGTATGCCGGCAAAACGCGCAGCTTCGGGGTTCAGGCCGACGGCCTGCATCTCATACCCAAGGGTCGTGCGTTTCTGGATGATCCAGACGGCAATGGCCGCGAGGATGGCAAGGGCAAAGCCCCAGTGAAGCCGCAGGCCGGGAAGGATACGGGGCAAGCGCGCCTCGGGGATCAGGCGAGCCGATTTGGGCCAGCCCATGCCCATGGGATCCTTCAGCGGACCTTCGAGAAGCATCGAGACAAAGAGCAGGAAGATGAAGTTGAACAAAAGCGTGGTGACAACTTCGTCCACTCCAAAGCGGGTCTTCAGGATCGTGGGGATCAACAGGACGACCGCACCGGCGATCATCGCGCAGGCGGCGATGAAGGGAACCAAGGCGATGGACGGCAGCGTCAGCGCGCCTGTGCCCAGAATAACGGTCACCACCGCGCCTGCGTAAAGCTGGGCCTCGGCCCCGATGTTCCAAAGCTTGGCCCGGAAGGCGACGGCGACCGAGAGGCCGGTGAAGATCAGCGGCGTTGCGCGGTTCAGCGTCTCAAGCGCCGCGAATTTTGAGCCAAATGCGCCTTTCACGATCAGCCCAAGGACCGAGAAGGGATTGGCGCCTGCGATCATGGCCAGAAGTGAGGCAATGACCACGGTAGAGCCAAGCGCGATCAACGGCGGCAGGATCGTCCGCGCCAAAGTGGGGTTGGAGATGGGTTCAAGACGCAAGTGAGTGTTCCCCTTCGAACCCATCGCCCGCCATCCAGACACCCAGCTCTGCCGGGGTCATGGTGCCGCGCGGAAATCCGGGCGACAGGCGCCCTTCGGAAATGACGTGAATGACATCGGAAAGGGCCATGATCTCATCAAGATCCTCAGAGATCAGAAGAACCGCGGCGCCGCGCGCGCGCGCTTTCAAAAGCTGGTTCTGAACGTAAGTGACAGCGCCGATGTCCAGACCGCGAACCGGTTGGTTGGCCAATATGATGCGCGGCTCAGGTTCAAGCACGCGGCCAAGGATAAGCTTTTGCATATTGCCGCCCGACAGCAGGCGAATGCGCGTTGAAGGGCCGGGGCAGCGCACATCGTAGGTGTCGATGATGCGGCGGGTGAAGTCGCGGGCGCGGCCCCAGTTCATCCAGCCCCTCTTGCTGAAAGGTTGGTCCTGATAGCACTCAAGGATCGCGTTTTCGGTAAGGTCAAAATCGGCGATCGTTCCGATCTTGTGGCGGTCTTCGGGGATGCGGGCGATGCCGCTATGAACGGCGTGAATAGGGCTCCAGCCTTGTGGGGTTTCGCCGTCCAGTTCCAGTTTGCCGCTTGCGGGTCGGGTCAGCCCGCCGATAACCGCCGCCAGCGCGGTCTGTCCATTGCCCGAGACGCCGGCCAGTCCGATGATCTGACCTGCGCGAAGGGCCAGCGTGACAGATTTCAGGCCGGGCGCGCTGCCTTGATCGGGTGTGCCCACGTTGTCCAGTTTCAAAAGCGCCGGGCCGGGCGTGACCGGATCGACCTTTGGCGCCTCAACCTCGGCGCCGACCATCAGCGCGGCCAGCGTCTTGCGGTCGGTCTGATCGGTTTCAACCTGCGAGACAAGCTTGCCGTGGCGCAGGATCAGTACACGGTCCGAGATCGCCATCACCTCGTGAAGTTTGTGCGAGATAAAGACGATGGACAGACCCAGATCGACGGCTTTTCGCAGGGTATGGAAAAGATCGTCCGTTTCCTGCGGGGTCAAGACGGCGGTGGGTTCATCAAGGATCAGGATGCGGGCGTCACGGTAAAGCGCCTTCAGGATCTCGACGCGCTGACGCTCGCCCACGGCAAGGGTGCCGACGCGGGCATCGGGATCAACGCGCAGACGGAAATCCGCCGAAAGCTTTTCGATACGGGCGCGGGCGCCTGTGCGGTCAAAGCCGGGGCGCCACAGGGGCTGAGTTCCAAGAACGATGTTTTCAAGGACCGTCATGTTGTCGGCCAGCGTGAAGTGCTGGTGCACCATCCCGACGCCAGCGTTCAGCGCAGCACGCGGGTTGCCGGGCGGCAACGGGCGGCCAAAGACCTCTACCGTGCCGCTGTCAGCCGTGTACTGGCCAAATAGGATATTCATCAGCGTGGTCTTGCCCGCGCCGTTTTCGCCCAGAAGGGCGATGACTTCGCCTTTGTGCAGGGAAAAGCTGACCGCATCGTTTGCGGTCAGCTTGCCAAAGGTCTTGGTGATGGCGTTCAGGCGCAGGACAACCTGCGCCTTGTCGTTGGATTGCATTTACGAGGACTTTGGATCTTCGTCGTTGATCACAACACTGAAGGCGCCTGACTGGATCTCGGCCTGCCGCTTGGCAACCAGTTCCATTGCCTTGGCCGGAACCTTGCCTTCGAAAGTGCCAAGAGGTGCAAGTGAGCATCCGCCCTCTTTCATGAAGGAATAGACGCCATAGTCGGCCGCGGTGAAGCTGCCCGCCTTGACGTTGGCGATTGCCGCATCAAGGGTTGGCTCAAAGTGCCAGATCGCCGAGGCGACCACGGTGTCGGGGTAATCTGCCTGCGTGTCGATGACGTTACCAATGGCAAGGATACCGCGTTCCTTGGCCGCGTCCGAGACGCCAAAGCGTTCGGCGTAAAGAAGATCGGCGCCCTGTTCGATCATTGCAAAGGCGGTTTCCTTGGCCTTGGGGGGATCGAACCAGCTTCCGATAAAGCTTACCTGGAACTTGATGTCGGGGTTCATTTCCTGAGCGCCCGCCATGAAGGCGTTCATCAGGCGGTTAACCTCGGGGATCGGAAAGCCTCCGACCATGCCGATGTTGGCCGATTTGGTCATCGAACCGGCGATGATGCCCGACAGATAGGATGCGTCCTGAATGTAGTTGTCAAAGACGGCAAAGTTGGAAAGAGCCGCGTCTTCCTTAAAGCTTGAGCCCATGAGGAAGGCGATGTCTGGATAGTCGGCGGCAACTTCGCGGGCTTCCTGCTCGGCGCCGAAAACTTCGCCCACGATCATCTGATAACCCTGTTCGGCATACTCGCGCATGACGCGGGGATAGTCGGTGTTGCTGACGTTTTCCGAGAATGTGTATTCGATATCGCCGCGGCCCTGTGCGGTGACGGCGGCCTTGTGGATGCGGCTGACCCACTGTTGTTCAACGGGCACGGTGTAGATGCCGGCGACCTTGATCGGGCTGGCCGCCAAAAGGCGGGTTGGCGCCGTGGCAGCGCCGGCCAGAACGGCAGCGCCGGCCGTTGTTGCCATGAAAGAGCGCCTTGAGATTGAAAGGCGGCGGTTTTTGTCTGCAGCGTTCATTTTAGTTCCCCACTGTTGCGATACTTGCATTTTTACCAATTGGTAAATTAATTGCCGATGATTACCAGAAATTTCTTTTTCAACCAAACCAGTCCTGACGGACGCAACAAGCTTACGCGAAAATATCGGCCATTGCGGAAAACATTGGCGGTTTATGGGCGAGAGTTCCAGTGCCCGGCCAAGACTTTCAACTTTTGCAAGAGAGTGCTTTCGCCATATGAAAGTACGAAAGAGTTTGGAAACCAAGGCAATGCACGGTTTGATTGGCCGCAGACCTGAAAGGTGAAGGCCAGAACATGTCCCCCAGATCATATTACACCCCGCAGGGCGGCCTGCCGCCGCAGACGCAGATACTGACCGACCGCGCGATGTTCACCGAAGCCTATGCGGTGATTCCCAAAGGGACGCTTAGCGACATCGTCACCAGCTATCTGCCCTTCTGGCAGGAGGCGCGCTTTTGGGTGCTTTCGCGGCCCCTGTCCGGTTTTGCAGAGACCTTTTCGCAGTACATCGCCGAGGTTCAGCCCGGCGGGGGCAGTGACCGGCCAGAGTGCGATGCGGGCGCCGAGGCGGTTCTTTTTGTCGTTGAAGGCGAAATTGAGCTGACGATCGGGGATGCGGTTCACCGGCTTGGCGTGGGGGGCTATGCCTATATCCCGGCGGCTGCGAAATGGACCTTGTGGAACAAGGATGGCGCGGCGGCCAAGTTCCACTGGATCCGCAAATCATATGAACCGGTTGAGGGGCTGGAGCCGCCAGAGGCTTTTGTCACCAACGAAAACGATGTGGCACCAACACCGATGCCGGGCACGGATGGGAAATGGGCGACGACACGGTTTGTCGATATGGCGGACATGCGCCATGACATGCATGTCACGATCGTCACTTTTCAACCCGGCGCGGTCATTCCCTTTGCCGAAACCCATGTGATGGAGCACGGGCTTTACGTGCTGGAGGGTAAGGCGGTTTATCGGCTTAACCAGGATTGGGTTGAGGTTGAGGCAGGCGATTACATGTGGCTTCGCGCCTTTTGCCCGCAGGCCTGTTATGCTGGTGGACCGGTTGAGTTTCGCTATCTGCTTTACAAGGATGTGAACCGCCACATGCGTCTTGGCGGGACGGGCCGCGGCGTCTAGCCGGGGCCGCCGCCAAGGGTCTGGGATACCTGACGGGCCGCTTCATGGACCATCTTGCCGATCGGTTCGATCCGGTCCAGCGTGATGCGGTGCGAAGGCCCCGAGATGGAAATGCCCGCCACGGCCTCGCCATGGTAGTCAAGGATCGGTGCCGCGATACAGCGCATGCCTTCGGCCTTTTCCTCGTTGTCAAAGGCGTATCCGGTCGCCTGTATCACCGAAAGCTCGCGGCGCAGGTTCTCGGGATCGGTGATGGTTTGCGGCGTGAAGGGTTCAAGATCGGAGCGTGACAAAAGCCGCTTCAGGCGGTCGGGCGGATAGCAGCTTAGCAGCGCTTTGCCGATGCCGGATGCGTGCATGGGCGATTGGGTTCCGGGAGGGAAAAAGGCGCGAATGGATTCGTGCGTTTCGACCTGACTTATGAACATGACAAGATCGGCCTTTTCGATCCCAAGGTTCGATGTCTCGTTCGTCATTTCCATCAGGCGGCGCATGGCGGGGCGGGCCCGCTCTGTCACGTTGCTGCGCCGTAGAAAGGCAGAGCCAAGACGGAACGCGGCGGGGCCGATGGACCATTCCTGACTTGCCGGATCAACCTCGGCGATGGCGCGTAGCTGAAAGGTGGTCAGCACGCGATAGATCGTTGCCGGGGACTGGCCCATCGATGTGGCGATTTCCGACAGCGTCATCGCGCCGCCGGCGGCAAGCGTATCAAGTACGTCGATAGCGCGATCGAGCGACTGAATCACATTCTTGGATGCGTCGCTGTGAAAGCTTTTAGGGCGGCCGCGCAGGCGGGATCCGGCGTTCATGGGGTGTCTCCGGTGCTGAAATCCGATGTGAAATCGTAGTTATGAAAATCTATTTTTACTAGTGAAAAAATACAACGCCTTGGAAAAGAACGATTTTAAGTGGATATGCCTATGCCTTAGCCGCAAATTCAAAAAAATTGTCAGTTTGGGCGCATAGGTCTAGGGATAGCCCAACCCATGAAAAGGAGGATGCAATGAGCTTCCAGAATCCCGTATTCATTCCTGGCCCGACGAATATGCCCGAGGTGCTTCGCAAGGCGGTCGACATGCCGACGCTTGACCACCGCTCGCCGCTGTTTGGCCAGATACTGCATCCTGCGCTGGCAGGAGTTAAGACGATCCTCAAGTCGGAAACGGCCGAGGTCTTTGTCTTTCCGGCAAGCGGCACTGGCGGTTGGGAAACCGCGCTGACCAACACGCTTAGCCCCGGCGACAAGGTTCTTGCCGCGCGCAACGGGATGTTCAGCCAACGCTGGATCGACATGTGTCAGCGTCATGGTCTGGATGTACAGATTGTCGAGACGCCGTGGGGCGCGGGCATTCCCGCGGACCGTTACGAAGAGATCCTGACCGCCGACAAGGCGCATCAGATCAAGGTGGTTCTGGCCACGCACAACGAAACCGCAACGGGCGTGAAATCTGACATCGCCGCGATCCGCCGGGCAATGGACGCAGCTGGCCATCCGGCTATGCTTTTCGTTGACGGTGTAAGTTCAATCGCGTCGATGGATTTCCGTATGGACGAATGGGGCGTCGATGTCGCCGTCACCGGAAGCCAGAAAGGCTTCATGCTGCCGGCAGGTCTTGCGATCGTCGGCTTTTCGCCCAAGGCGATGGCGGCGCTGGATGGCGCGAAACTTCCGCGGACGTTCTTTGATGTGCGTGATATGGCCAAGGGCTATGCCGGGAATGCCTATCCCTACACTCCGCCGGTGGGTCTGTTGAACGGCCTGAAATTGTCGACCGAGATGTTGCTGGTCGAGGGGCTGGACAACGTCTTTGCGCGGCACCGCCGGATTGCCGAAGGCGTGCGCGCGGCGACAAATGCATGGGGCCTGGCGCTTTGTGCGCAAAGCCCGGATCTTTACAGCGACACGGTCAGCGCGATCAAAACGCCCGAGGGTTTCAATGCCACGGATGTGGTGACGCATGCGGCCGAAGCATATGGTGTGGCCTTTGGCGTCGGATTGGGCGATGTTGCCGGCAAGGTGTTTCGCATCGGCCATTTGGGCAGCCTTACGGATGTGATGACCTTGTCGGGGATTGCGACCGCCGAAATGGTCATGGTTGATCTTGGCCTCAAGATTGAACTTGGATCGGGCGTTGCCGCAGCTCAGGAAGTCTACCGCGCAACCCTGCCCAATTCGGCAAGGGCCGCGGCCTAAATATCGGAGCGTGTTTCATGTATATCCCAACCTTTGCGGACATGCTGGTGGCGCATGAGCGGATCAAACCGCATATTCACCGCACGCCGGTTCTGACATCGAGCTATATCAATGAGCTTGTCGGGGCCGAGTTGTTCTTTAAATGTGAGAACCTGCAGAAGGCGGGTGCCTTCAAGGCGCGGGGCGCATCGAACGCCGTGTTCGGGCTTAGCGACGAAGAGGCCGCCAAGGGCGTGGCCACCCATTCGTCGGGCAATCACGGCACCTGCCTTTCCTATGCGGCTGGTCGGCGCGGTATTCCCTGCACGGTCGTGATGCCGCGCACGGCGCCGCAGGCAAAGAAAGACGCGGTTCGCGGCTATGGCGGGCGGGTTGTCGAATGTGAACCCTCTACCTCATCGCGCGAAGCTGTCTTTGCCGAGGTCGTGGCCGAAACGGGGGCAGAGTTCGTGCACCCCTACAATGACGCGCGCGTCATCGCGGGTCAGGGCACCTGTTCGAAGGAACTGATAGAGCAGGTTCCCGGACTTGACGCGGTCACCGCGCCCATCGGCGGTGGCGGTATGGTTTCAGGCACATGCCTGACGTTGTCGAACCTTGCGCCGGGCATCAAGATCTATGCCGCAGAGCCAGATCAGGCGGACGATGCGGCCCGCAGTTTCCGGGCTGGTCACATCATCGCCGATGACGCGCCCGAAACGGTCGCCGATGGCTTGAAGGTTCCGCTTAAGGACCTGACATGGCACTTTGTCAGTAATCACGTCACCGACATTCTGACCTGTTCGGAACAAGAGATCGTGGATGCGATGAAGCTGATCTGGAAGCGCATGAAGATCGTGATGGAGCCGTCTTCGGCGGTGCCACTGGCGACGATACTGCGCAACAAGGAAACTTTTGCTGGCAAACGGGTCGGCGTAATCATTACGGGCGGAAATGTCGATCTGGACAAGCTGCCCTGGCAATCGAATTGAACGGGAGAGATATCATGAATGCACCTGTGAACCTGAAGGATCTCGAAGTTGGTTATGATGTTCCCGCGCTTCCGGGAATGGATGAGGCCGACATTCAGACACCTTGTCTGATCCTTGATCTGGACGCGCTTGAGCGCAACATCAAGAAGATGGGCGACTATGCCAAGGCGCATGGGATGCGTCACCGGGCCCATGGCAAGATGCACAAATCCGTCGATGTCCTGAAACTTCAGCAGGATCTGGGCGCGGCTTGCGGTGTCTGCTGCCAAAAGGTTTCCGAGGCCGAGGTTTTTGCCCGCGGCGGCATCAAGGATGTGATGGTTTCCAATCAGGTCACCGACCCGGCCAAGATCGACCGGCTTGCACGGATGCCCAAGCTGGGCGCGCGCATTCTGGTCTGTGTCGATGACCCCGAGAACGTAAAGGCGCTGTCGGATGCGGCCGTCAAGCATGGCACGCAGCTAGAGGCACTGGTCGAGATCGACTGTGGCGCCGGGCGCTGCGGCGTCAGCACTTCGCAGGATGTGGTGAATATCGCCAAGCTGATCGATGCGGCTCCGGGGCTGAAGTTTGCCGGGCTTCAGGCCTATCAGGGCGCGATGCAGCACATGGATCTTTACACCGACCGCAAGGCCAAGCTGGACACGGCCATAGCGCAGGTTGCAGATGCGGTTCAGGCGTTGAAATCCCAAGGTCTGGAATGTGACATCGTTGGCGGTGGCGGCACCGGGTCGTACTATTTTGAAAGCAACTCGGGCGTCTACAATGAGCTTCAGTGCGGATCCTACGCGTTCATGGATGCAGACTATGGTCGCATTCTGGACAAGGACGGCAAGCGCATAGACGACGGCGAATGGGAAAACGCGCTTTTCATTCTGACCACGGTCATGAGCCACGCCAAGGCCGACAAGGCCATTGTCGATGCGGGCCTCAAGGCGCAGTCGGTCGATAGCGGTCTACCGACGGTTTATGGACGCGATGACGTCGAATACCTGAAATGTTCGGACGAGCATGGCGTTGTCGCCGATCCCGATGGGCACCTGAAGGTCAACGACAAGCTAAAGCTGGTGCCGGGCCACTGTGATCCGACCTGCAACGTGCACGACTGGTATGTCGGTGTGCGCGGCGGCAAGGTTGAAACTGTCTGGCCGGTTTCGGCGCGGGGCAAAGCCTATTAAGGTTTTGCAGGCCGTATAGACCTATCCCAATTTTCGGGGGCGCAAGGGAACGCGCCCCCTTTTCTTGCAGGAAACAAGCTGGAGAAGCCCAAGATGTATATAATCTCGGAAAAAGACGTTGCCCCGCTGATCACGCGCGAGGCAAGCTTTGACGCGGTCGAAAAGGTCTTTGCCTCGATGGCAAAGAAAGACGCCTATAATTTTCCGGTGATCCGCGAGGCAATCGGGCACGCTGACGCGCTTTACGGGTTCAAGTCGGGCTTTGATCGGCAGGCTCTGAACCTTGGTCTTAAGTCGGGCGGATACTGGCCGGGCAATGAAGCGCGCGGGCTGACCAACCACCAGTCCACGGTGTTTCTTTTTGATGCGGACACGGGCAAATGCCGCGCGGTTGTGGGCGGCAACCTGTTGACGGCGCTTCGCACGGCGGCGGCCTCTGCGGTGTCGATCAAACACCTGGCACGCAAGGACGCGCGGGTTCTGGGAATGATCGGCGCCGGGCACCAGTCGGTTTTCCAGATGCGCGCCGCGGTCGAGCAGCGGGCTTTTGATAAGGTCATCGGCTGGAACTATCACCCCGAGATGCTGTCGCGCCTGGAAGACTGCGCAGGTGAGTTGGGCCTGCCGTTCGAAGCGGTCGATCTGGACCGGCTGGGCGCAGAGGCGGATGTCATCATCTCTATCACCTCGTCGTTCGACGCGATCCTGATGGATGCGCAGGTAACCGCGGGCACGCATATCGCCTGTATGGGGACCGACACCAAAGGCAAGCAAGAGGTCGAGGCGGCGCTGGTGGCGCGCGCGACCGCCTTTACAGATGAGGTGGCACAGTCGATCAGCATTGGCGAATGCCAGCATGCAATCGCGGCGGGGCTTATCAAAGAGGGCGATATTGCCGAGTTGGGCGCTGTCATCAACGGCGATCATCCGGGCCGCACAAGCGACGATGAAATCACGCTTTTTGACGGGACCGGCGTTGGCCTTCAGGATCTGGCGGTCGCTGCGGCGGTTGTTGATCTGGCGATTGCCAAGGGTGTTGCGACCGAGATTGACTTTTGACGCTTCTCGCCGCCCGCATTGGTGGGCGGCGATGGCCAGCGGGCGCTATCGGATGGTGATCTTTGAGGTGAACCAATGTTCCTCAAGGTTCGCGCCGTTGCCAATACGGTCGATCACGGCATAGATGCCATTCGCCTCAAGCGGCGTCAGTACCCCGTGCCAGACACCGCGGTGCAGGTTGACGCCCTGGCCCGCGCGCGCAACGAAGGCGCGAATGCCGTGGGGCGTTCCCTGATTGTCGTTGGCTACAACCACAAGGAACGGCGTCTGGGTTACCGGAATGAACGCCTGGCTGCCGTCGGGGTGGCGTTCAACCATGTCCAGCGTCAGCGGCAGGTGGCGCGCTTTTGCGTTGAACAGGCTGATCCCGGCGCGGCCATCGGCGAAATCGAGCTTTGCAAGGTCGTGGTGGCGCCCGCACATGCCCTGATTGATGATCTTGTCCGGGGCGCCTGACACCTCGATCACCTCGCCCCAAGGGGCAAATTTGATCGCCTCAAGCGGCTCGCTTTGAAGGATCAGATCGGTCATGGCAACAGGTCTGCCAATCGATGAAAGGCGATCCTTTCAACCTGCCGGGCGGCTTCGGCGAACTCGGATTTGCTGTCATTTGCAAGGCGGCGCTCGAACGCTTTTTTGATCGTTGCCTTGGTGTTGTCGCGGACCGCGATGATAAAGGGAAAGCCGTGTTTGGCCGTGTATTCGCCGTTCAGGCGGGTGAAGTCGGCGCGTTCCTGATCTGTCAGCGCATCCAGCCCGGCACCTGCCTGTTCGCTGGTCGACTGGGCGGTCAATTGCTTGGCCGCGGCAAGTTTTCCGGCCAGATCGGGGTGGGCGTTCAGAACGCCCAGACGCTCATCTTCGCTTGCGGTGCGAAAGACGCGCGCCAAGGCGCTGTGCAGCCCGGCGGCGCAGTCGTGGGCGGCGCCCAGCTCTAGCTGCCATGCGCGTTCGGCGATCCAGGGTGAGTGTTCGTAGATGCCGCCGTAGGCCTCAACAAAGTCCTGCTTTGTCATCTGGCTGGGGCGCGGGCCGGATGGGGCGGGGTGGTTCTTTTGCCAGTGGCGGGCAATGTCGATCCGGCGGGCGAACCAGACATCGCTGTGCGAGCGGGCGTATTCCATGAAGCGGCGCAGGGCCATGATGCGTCCGGGTCGCCCGATCAGGCGGCAGTGCAGGCCGACCGACATCATCTTGGGCGCGCCGACGGCGCCTTCGGCGTAAAGCGCGTCAAAGCTGTCCTTGAGATAGGCAAAGAACTGATCGCCCGAGTTGAAACCCTGCGGCGTTGCGAAACGCATGTCGTTGCAGTCCAGCGTATAGGGGACGATCAGTTGATCCCGATCGCCAAAGCGCGACCAATAGGGCAGGTCATCGGCATAGCTGTCGGCGACATAGTCGAAACCGCCTTCTTCGGCGGCAAGGCGCACCGTATTTTCCGAGCAGCGCCCGGTGTACCAGCCGGTCGGCCGTGATCCGGTTACCTGAGTGTGCAGATCGATGGCCGCCGCCATATCGGCGCGTTCGTCCGCTTCGCTGTAGTCCTTGTATTCGATCCACTTCAGGCCGTGGCTGGCAATCTCCCAGTCTGCGTCTTGCATCGCCTGAACCTGCTCGGGGCTTCGGGCAAGGGCGGTTGCAACGCCATAAACGGTGGCAGGCACGTCCAGTTCTGTGAACAGGCGGTGCAGACGCCAGAACCCGGCGCGCGCGCCGTATTCATAGATTGATTCCATGTTCCAGTGGCGTTGGCCGGGCCAAGCGGCGGCGCCGACGATCTCACTCAGGAAGGCTTCGGATGCGGCATCGCCGTGCAGGATATTGTTTTCACCACCCTCTTCGTAGTTAATGACGAACTGAAGGGCGATGCGGGCCTTGTCGGGCCAGTTTGCGTTGGCCGGGCTTGGGCCGTGGCCACGCATGTCGCGGGGATAACGGTTCACGAAAGGGCTCCATTTTTCTTCATTTGTAAGGCTATCAAATCGAAATGACCTTCAAGAAATTTTTGAAAGAGTGTTCTGATGGTTCGTTGTGCATTTCTGATGCGGAAACTGGCAGATTGACAACAGCATAGGCGGAGGAAACATGCCCGGATATCTGACGACACATGTATTGGACACAGCGCGCGGCTGCCCGGCGGCGGGTCTGACGATCGACCTTTTCCGTATCGAAGGTGACAATCAGGTTCATCTTAAATCCCTTGTGACCAACGAAGACGGGCGCACCGACGAACAGATCCTGCCAAGCGATGAATTTGCGCTGGGCGAGTACCAGTTGGTGTTTCATGCCGGTGCCTATCTGGATGCGATCGGGCACAAGGCGCAGGGGCCAAGGTTTCTGGACCTGATCCCGATCCGCTTTGGCATGGCAGAGCCGTTGCACTATCACGTGCCGCTCTTGTTGTCGCCCTACGGCTATTCCACCTATCGCGGAAGCTGATCATTGGCGGTTGCCAGATCGGCGGTGATCCGGGCGATCATGAAGTCCATGAAGAACCTGACCTTGGGGTCCTGCCGCCGGCGGTGGGTGTAAAGGCACGCCATCTGGATCGGCTCTGGCGGGTTGCCGGGAAGCACGGGCACCAGATCGCCGCGCCCGATGGCGCCTGCAACTTCGAAGATCGGCTTCAGGGCAATGCCGTGCCCGGCCAAGGCCCAGCCGGTCAGAACATCGCCGTCGTCGCTTTCAAAAGGGCCGCTGACGTCGATCCGCCGGATGCCTTCGCCGGTTTCCATCGGCCACTGAAATTCCGGCGCGCCGGGATAGCGCAGGATCAGGCAGTCATGGTTCTTGCGCAGATCGTCCAGCGATTTGGGGTGGCCCTTTTTCTCGATATAGGCCGGGGCGGCGCAAAGGATGCGCGGGCAGTCGGCGATCTTGCGGATACGCAGGTTGGAATCGGCGGGCGAGCCGAGGAAAAAGGCAGCGTCGAGCCCTTCCTTGGCCAGATCCACGTTTCGGTCAGACAGGCGCAGGCGGATGTTGATCAGCGGATAGGCCTCTTTGAACGCGGGGATGCCGGGTGCGATCAACCGGCGACCCACGCCCAAGGGGGCCGCCACGAATAGCGATCCGCGCGGGGTTTGGGTGACTTCGTTGACCTCTGCCTCTGCCTCGTCGACGGCTTCGAGGATCTTGCAGGCGCCGGGGTAGAAAAGAGTGCCCTGTTCGGTCGCATTTAAAACACGGGTCGTGCGTTGGAACAGCCGCGCGTTCAGATGCTCTTCAAGCTGCGAGATTCTGGCCGAGGCGACGGCGGCAGAAATACGAAGATCGCGCGCGGCGGCCGACATATTGCCTAGTTCATAGACACGAACGAAGGTACGGATATTCTCTAGATAGGCCATCTGGGATTGTTCGGCTTTTTTTGAAGCAGCTAGGGTCTTTTTCCTGATACAGGGAAATGGACCGGCAAGCTAGGGTGGCGCCAAAGAGGAGGCGGGACAATGCAAGACCTTGCGATCATGTGGGATTGGCTGGCATTCGCGGTGCGCTGGCTGCATGTCATCACGGCAATCGCATGGATCGGATCGTCGTTCTACTTTGTTGCGCTGGACCTTGGACTGCGCGATGCGCCCGACCTGCCAAAAGGCGCTCATGGCGAAGAATGGCAGGTCCATGGCGGTGGTTTTTATCACATCCGAAAGTACCTTGTTGCCCCCTCAGAGATGCCCCAGCACCTGACCTGGTTCAAATGGGAAAGCTATTCGACATGGCTTTCCGGCGCGGCCCTGTTGATGATCGTCTACTGGGCGGGGGCAGAGTTGTTCCTGATCGATCCGGCAAAGGCGGATCTGTCGATCTGGCAGGGCATCGCGATCTCCGCAGGCTCGCTTGCGATCGGTTGGATCATCTATG
Source organism: Paracoccaceae bacterium (assembly GCA_030148005.1). Lineage (GTDB taxonomy): Bacteria > Pseudomonadota > Alphaproteobacteria > Rhodobacterales > Rhodobacteraceae > JASBSV01. The sequence goes on from JASBUI010000004.1 coordinate 62,555, forward strand.
ACGCCTTGTGCAAATCACCGCTGGGCCAGCGTCCGACCGTGTTGATGGTGCTGCTTTTTGTTCTGCTTGTCGTGATGGCTTGGGGCTATGATCAGGTGTTCACCGGGCGCGCTGCGCTTTTGCACCTTGGGGCGTTTACCGCCACGATCATGACCGCGAATGTGTTCCTGATCATCATGCCCAATCAGCGGATCGTTGTTGCCGATCTACAGGCAGGGCGGGTCCCGGATGCCAAGTATGGCCGGATTGCAAAGCTTCGTTCGACCCACAACAACTATCTGACTTTGCCGGTCATCTTCCTGATGCTGTCAAACCATTATCCGCTGGCGTTCGCGTCAGAGTACAACTGGCTTATCGCGGGTCTGGTGTTCCTTATGGGGGTTTCGATCCGGCACTATTTCAACACCCGCCACGCGCGCAAAGGCAACCCGACATGGACCTGGGCGGTGACGGCGGTTCTGTTCATCGCAGTCATGTGGCTTTCCACCGCGCCGCTTCAGCAAGACACGATCGAGCAATCACAGGCCGCGCCGCTGAACCCGGTTGAAACGATCTTTGCCGATGCCACCGGCTTTGCAGAGGTTCGCGATATCGTGCAGGGGCGCTGTTCGATGTGCCATGCGCGAGATCCCGGCTATGACGGCATTCTTCGTGCTCCGCGCGGTATCGTGCTTGAGACGACCAAGGATATCACGGCAGCCGCCCGGCAGATTTATGTTCAGTCAGGTGTGACCCGGGCGATGCCGCCGGCCAATGTATCCTTCATGGAACCGGAGGAGCGCCAGAAGGTTCTGGACTGGTACCGGGATGCGTCTGAAAAACTGCCGTTCTATGTGGCGGGCCGCTGAAACCGCGATGTCAGGAGCAATGGAAGGCGCGAGCAAAAGCGCTTTAACTTGCCGAATGACCGGGTCATGATGCGCTTCTTGATAGGAGTGCGTGATGCCCGATATTGTGACGGTAACCGATCTTCGGAAAACATTTGACGGTGGATTTGAAGCGCTGAAAGGCGTGACGCTGAACATTCGCGAAGGTGAGGTTCTGGCGTTGCTTGGTCCCAATGGGGCCGGAAAAACGACATTGATTTCAGCGGTTTGCGGTTTAACCTCGATCACTTCGGGAACGATCACCGTGGGCGGCCATGACGTGGTGCGCGACTTTCGCGAAAGCAGGCGGCTAATCGGTTTGGTGCCGCAGGAAATTACCCTTGAACCCTTTGAGAAGGTTCTGAATGCGGTCCGTTTCAGCCGTGGTCTTTTTGGTCGCCCGGCCAATGATGCCTACCTTGAGAAGTTGCTGAAGCAGCTGTCGCTTTGGGACAAGAAGGACGGGCCAACCAAAGAGCTTTCGGGCGGGATGAAACGACGGGTGCTGATTGCCAAGGCGCTGGCGCATGAACCACGCGTCCTGTTTCTGGATGAGCCGACGGCAGGCGTGGATGTCGAACTTCGCAAGGAAATGTGGGATGTCGTTCGCGAGTTGAAAGAGGATGGTGTCACCATCATCCTGACCACCCACTATATCGAAGAGGCCGAAGAGATCGCCGACCGCGTCGGTGTCATTGCCAAGGGTGAATTGCTTTTGGTCGAAGAAAAGGACGCGCTTATGGCGCGCATGGGAAAGAAAGAGCTGAAGATCGAGCTTCAGGACCCATGCGAAGCGATCCCGCCAAGCCTTGCCAGTTATGAGCTGGAGCGGAGCGCCGATGGCTTCAACCTTACCTATACCTACGACACCAAGGGTGAGCGAACGGGGATCACGGCGCTTTTGAATGACATGGCAAAGTCGGGCCTTGTGCTGAAGGACATCCAGACCAGCCAAAGCTCATTGGAAGAGATATTTGTCGACCTGGTTAGGAGCGAGACATGAATTATCGGGCGATATACGCGATCTACCGGTTCGAAATGATGCGGTTCTTTCGAACGTTGGCGCAGTCTGTGATCTCTCCTGTCCTTTCCACCTCGCTTTACTTCATCGTCTTCGGCGCGGCCATCGGCAGCCGAATTCAGGAAGTCGACGGGGTGTCGTATGGCGCCTTTATCGTGCCCGGTCTGATCATGCTGTCGCTCTTGACCCAGTCGCTGACAAACGCGGCCTTTGGCATCTATTTCCCCAAGTTCATCGGAACGATCTATGAGGTGCTTTCAGCGCCGATCGGTCACTTTGAGATTGTCATCGGTTATGTCGGGGCTGCGGCGACGAAAAGTATGGTCATCGGGCTTATCATTCTGGCGACGGCCTTTGCTTTCGTGGATCTGAAGATCGAGCATCCGTTCTGGATGATCGCCTTTCTGGTCCTGACCTGCCTGTCGTTCGCGCTTTTCGGGTTCATCATCGGCATCTGGGCCAAGAGCTTTGATCAGTTGAACCTTGTCCCGATGCTTGTCGTGACGCCGCTTGTCTTTCTGGGGGGCAGTTTTTACTCGATCTCGATGCTGCCCGAGTTCTGGCAGAAAGTGACCCTGTTCAACCCGGTCGTCTATCTGGTGTCGGGTTTCCGGTGGAGCTTTTTCGGGCATGCGGATGTCGGCGTCGGGATCAGTCTTGCGATGATCGTCGTCTTTCTGATCGTCTGTCTGCTGGTGATCGGGTGGATATTCCGTACAGGTTACCGGCTAAAAACGTAGGCTTGCCTTCGCATTGGCGCGCGAACATGGTAGCGCCAACAGGTTCGCAAGGGAGGGCCGTGGTGAGCGACGAGGTTTTCGATCTTCTGGTGATTGGCGGCGGCGTCAATGGCACGGGAATTGCGCGGGATGCAGCCGGGCGCGGCCTGAAGGTTGCCTTGGTCGAGATGAACGATCTTGCATCGGCGACATCGTCAGCTTCGACCAAGCTGTTCCACGGCGGCTTGCGCTATCTTGAGTATTTCGAGATCGGGCTGGTGCGCGAGTCGTTGATAGAGCGCGAACGCCTCTGGTCGGCAATGCCCCACATCAGTTGGCCGATGCGGTTCGTTCTGCCTTACCACAAGGAAATGCGGTTCGAGGGCGGCACGCCTACATCGCGCATCTTGAGCGTCGTGATGCCATGGATGAAGGGGCGGCGGCCCGGGTGGCTTATCCGGCTGGGGCTGTTTCTTTACGACCATTTGGGCGGGCGCAAAAACCTTCCCGGAACGCGAACGCTTGATCTGTCCAAGGATCCCGTCGGCCGGCCCTTGAAGGACCGTTTCAAGAAGGCGTTCGAGTATTCCGATTGCTGGGTCGATGACGCGCGACTGGTGGTCCTGAATGCAAGAGATGCACAAGAGCGCGGCGCACGTATTCTAACGCGCACCAAGGTCGTCTCTGCCCAGCAGGAGAACGGGCTTTGGGTTGCCAAGCTGGAAGGTAAGGCGAGTGAGATAACCGCCAAGGCGGTGGTCAATGCCGCGGGCCCTTGGGTGGCCGAGGTTCTGACCGGGACATTGCATCGCAACACCCGCGAAGGCGTGCGCCTTGTCCGCGGATCGCACATCGTCACGCGCAAGCTTTTCGATCACGACAAGCCTTACTTCTTTCAGGGCTCGGATAACCGGATCGTTTTCGCAATTCCCTATGAGACCGATTTCACGCTGATCGGAACCACCGATCAGGACCATGAAGATGCGGACCAAAAGCCGGTCTGCACGCAGGGCGAGCAAGAGTATCTTTGCCGGTTCGTATCCAAGTACCTCAAGAACCCGGTGACGGTCGAAGACATTGTCTGGACCTACTCTGGCGTGCGCCCGCTTTATGATGATGGGGCCTCTTCAGCGACCGAGGCGACGCGCGACTATGTTCTGTCGCTGGATGCAAGCGGCACGCTTTTGAACGTCTTCGGCGGCAAGATCACAACGCATCGGCATCTGTCCGAGGCGGCCATGGCCAAGCTGAAACCGGTGTTCCCGGCCCTCAGCCGGAATTGGACCGCCGGGGTTGCTATGCCGGGCGGGGATTTCCCCGTGGACGGCGTTCAGGCGCTGATCGACGATCTGTTGCAGCGCTACGATTTTCTTGATGGACCTTGGGCCGGGCGGCTGGTGCGCGCCTATGGGACAGAGGCCATTGCGGTTCTTGGCGATGCCAGAACGCGCAAGGATCTGGGCCGGGACTTTGGCGCAAACCTAAGCGAGGCCGAAGTGCGCTGGCTGATGACAAAAGAGTTTGCCGAGACGCCCGATGACGTAATCTGGCGGCGCAGCAAACTGGGGCTGAGAATGAACGCCGATCAGGTTCTGGCGCTGGGCAAGTGGATGAAGAAGGAGCAGGCGGCATGACGCATGTTATGGCAATCGATCAGGGCACGACGTCCAGTCGCGCGATCCTTTTTGACGACAAGCTTGGCATCGCCGCCGTGGCGCAGGAAGAGTTTGAGCAGCACTATCCGCGCTCTGGCTGGGTCGAGCATGAAGTTTCGGACCTTTGGGAAACGACCGAGCGCACGTTCCGGATGGCGATGGAAAAAGGCGCAGTAAAAGCCAGCGACATCGCGGCGATCGGAATTACGAACCAGCGCGAGACGACGGTCATCTGGGATGCCGAGACGGGCGAGGCGATCCACCGGGCGATTGTCTGGCAGGACCGGCGCACGGCAGAGATTTGCGAGGCGCTGCGAGGCGCAGGTCACGCCGCGATGGTGACGCATAAGACCGGGCTTTTGCTGGACCCGTATTTTTCGGGAACCAAGGTTAAATGGATACTCGATCAGGTCGAAGGCGCGCGCGCAAAAGCGGCCGAGGGCAAGCTTTTGTTTGGCACTGTCGATTGCTACCTGATCTGGAAGCTGACCGAAGGGCGGGTCCATGCGACCGACGCCACCAACGCCGCGCGGACGCTTTTGTACAACATCCGCAAAGGATGCTGGGACGCCGAAATATGCGAGCTTCTGGGCGTGCCGATGGCGATGCTGCCGGATGTGCGCGACAGTGACGGCGACTTTGGCGAGACGACGGTCTTTGGCGGCTCAATCCCCATTCGCGGGGTTGCGGGCGACCAGCAGGCCGCGACCGTGGGACAGGCCTGTTTCAAGCCGGGCATGATGAAGTCGACCTATGGAACCGGCTGTTTTGCCCTGCTCAACACGGGCGATACGCTGGTTGAAAGCCGGAACCGGCTTTTGGGGACGATTGCCTATCAGTTCGGTGGCAAGGTTACCTATGCGCTGGAAGGGTCGATCTTTATCGCTGGCGCGGCGGTTCAGTGGCTGCGCGATGGGCTGAAGATCATCGAAGAGGCATCCCAGACCCAAGGACTGGCAGAAAAGGCAGACGAAGGGCAGGATGTGATCCTTGTGCCGGCCTTTACCGGCCTTGGCGCCCCTTATTGGAACGCAGAGGCGCGAGGCGCGGTTTTCGGGCTGTCGCGGAATACCGGGCCTGCGGAACTGGCCAAGGCGGCGTTGCAATCTGTCGGGTTTCAGACGCGTGATCTGGTTGAAGCGATGCGCGCCGATTGGGACGCTGACGATCTGGGCGCGGTTCTGCGCGTGGATGGAGGCATGACGGGCAGCGACTGGACCATGCAGTTTCTGGCGGACATCTTGGGCGCGCAGGTGGATCGGCCGACCATCTTGGAGACGACGGCGCAAGGTGTTGCGTGGATCGCTGGCTGGAAGGCGGGCGTTTACCCCGACCAAGAGGGGTTTGCCAAGATGTGGGCCCTTGAGAGACGCTTTGAGCCTGTGCGCGACGATAGTTGGCGGGCAGAGCGCTATGCGGCGTGGAAGCGGGCAATCGAGGGAACGCTTGCCTTTTGACTTCGCAAGCTGCGAGGTCGCGAATTGAGTATTTTTGCAAAGAAGAAGCCGGTATAGGCCGCAGCAATTCAGCCGCGGCATATTGGCGACGTGGCGGCAAGGCAACAGGACGGCGTTCAAAAGAGTGGGGTTCGCCTTGTTCCCGGACGCTGGCCGCTCTACATGCATAAGCATGAAGCGCTGGGTCCCTTTCCTGAAATCTGAACCCCTTGTGTCGGTCGTGCGTCTTACCGGCGCTATCGCCGCAACTGGCCGTGGGCTGAATGATGCAGCCATCGGGCCCATTCTGGAAAAGGCGTTCCGCCGCCGCAAGCCAAGCGCGGTTGCCCTTTTGATCAATTCTCCGGGCGGCTCACCAGTGCAGTCTTCGCTGATCGGCGCGCGCATTCGGCGGCTGAGCGAGGAAAAGGAAATCCCGGTCTACGCCTTTGTCGAGGATGTGGCGGCATCGGGGGGGTACTGGATTGCATCTGCTGCCGATGAGATCTGGATCGATCAGGCGTCGATCGTAGGATCAATCGGCGTCATCTCATCGCAGTTCGGGTTCAACGAATTTATAGGCCGCCATGGTATCGACCGGCGGGTTTACACGGCTGGCAAGTCCAAGAGCATGCTGGATCCGTTTCAGGCCGAGAAGGCCGCGGATGTGAAGCGGCTGAAAGAGCTGCTTAGTGACATGCACGAAGTGTTCAAGGGCCATGTTGAGGCGCGCCGGGGAGGCAAGCTTGCCGCTGGCAAGGATCTGTTCACGGGTGAGTTCTGGATCGGGCACAAGGGTGTCGAGCTGGGCCTTGCAGACGGAATTGGACATCTGGTCCCGAAGATGAAAGAAGTTTTCGGGGATAAGGTGAGGTTCCAGAATTACGGACCACGCAGGGGGCTATTGTCGAGATTTGGTGCACGAATGGTAAATGACGCCCTTGATGGGCTGAACGAGCGCGCGGAATTCTCGCGCTTTGGGCTTTGACGTGATGCTGAAAATCGTAAGCCTGTTCCTGATCGGGATGCTGGTTCTGGCGATGTTCGGGCGTCTTCGGCTGCCCGGCGGTCGGCGCGTAGGCAAGTGCCGCGACTGCGGTCGGTTTCTGATCGGCAAGGACCCATGCAGCTGTAAAAAAGGCCAATCTTGATGGATTGGGTAATTGTCGGGCTTGGGTTGGTCATCCTGCTGTTGGCAGGCGATGCTCTGGTCAAAGGCGCGGTGAACCTGTCGCTACGGCTGGGTGTTCCGGCGCTGATCGTTAGCCTGACAATCGTGGCGTTCGGGACATCGGCGCCAGAGCTTTTGATCTCTGTCAGCGCTATTCACGAAGGTGTGCCGGGGCTGGCGCTGGGCAATGTCATCGGGTCGAATACGGCGAACATCCTTTTGGTTCTGGGTCTGCCCGCGATCATCGCGACGATCGAGACCGGCGATTGCAATACCAGCAAGACCTATATCTTCATGATCCTGTCATCGCTTCTGTTCATTGCAGTTGCTTTCCTTGGGCCGATCACATGGGTGCACGGCCTTATCCTTTTGGCGGCGCTGGGCATTGTTCTGACGGATGCGTTTCGCGATGCAAACTCGCACCGCGCGGCAAGCAAGGTCGCAGCGGAAGAGGCGAGCGATCTGGGTGAGGTTGAAGGCGCGGACCCCGATATGCCGCGTTGGAACATTGGCCTTTACCTTTTGCTGGGGCTTGTCGGTCTGCCGTTCGGGGCAAAGCTTTTGGTCGATAGTTCGGTCAATATCGCGCGCGATTTTGGTGTGTCAGAGACGGCGATCGGTTTGACGCTTGTTGCCGTTGGCACCTCCTTGCCAGAGCTTGCCACCACGGTGATGGCCGCCATCCGCAGGCAGGCCGATGTTGCGCTTGGCAACGTCATCGGTTCGAACATGTTCAACCTTCTGGCTATCATCGGGATTTCAAGCTTTGTCGGGACGATCCCGGTTGGCGGGCAGATCCTTGAGTTTGACCTTTGGGTGATGCTGGCATCCTCATTGCTTCTGGCGCCGTTTGTCCTGAAGGGATGGCATATCACAAGGATCTGGGGCGTGGCCCTGACCGTGCTATACGTGATCTATGTGGTAACCGTTCTGGACTAGGAGGCGGGCGTTTGCGCAGAGCATTGGTGACAGGGGCAGGGCGGCGGCTTGGGCGTGAGATGGTGCTCTATCTCGCGGGCCGTGGTCTGGACGTCGCTTTGCACTATGCCGCCTCGCGCGATGAGGCCGAAGAGGTCGCAGAGATCATTAGAGGCAAGGGGCAAAAGGCCGCCACGCTTCAGGCTGACCTTCTGGAAGAGGCCGAGTGTCAGGCGCTGGTCGGGCGCGCGGCAGAGGCGCTGGGCGGGCCGCTGGATATGTTGGTCAACAACGCCTCGATCTTTGAGTATGACACGATAGAGACAACCACCCGCAAAAGCTGGGACCGGCACATGGGGTCCAACCTGCGCGCGCCCTTTGTTCTGACGCAGAACTTTGCAGCACAGGCGCCAGGCGCGGTTCAGGATGAGAATGATGAACCTCTGGCGCAGGCGCTTGTCGTCAACATGGTGGATCAGCGGGTTCGAAAACTTACCCCCGGCTTTATGAGCTATACGCTGGCAAAGGCCGGTTTGTGGACGTTGACCCAAACCTCGGCGCAGGCGCTGGCACCCCATATCCGGGTCAATGCGATCGGGCCGGGGCCGACGATGATCGGCGCGCGCCAGTCGCAAAAACACTTTGCAGCGCAGCGCGCAGGCACCGTTTTGGGGCGCGGCGCCAATCCGGCGGATGTCATTGGTGCGCTTGGATACTTTATGGATTCACCCTCTGTCACGGGTCAGCTTTTGTGTACGGACGGTGGGCAGCATCTTGGCTGGAACACGCCGGACATACAGGGCGTTGAGTAAAGCCACATTTCAAGAAAAGTCGTTGCGCTGCCTTGACTTGTGCACCGGTAAAAGTCTTGTCACGAAAGTGTTACGATTCTTTTAGTGTTTTCAGTGATTTGGCGCAGATGAAAAAAATTCGTATTGTTTTCAAGACTTTAGTATAGCGCCTAAAAAATAGGCAATTCCACGAAGCCACCTGAATACAAGGAAAATTTCCCGCAGCGCGGAAGTTGTCACCAGAGTTATCCACAGAAACCGTTGATATGTTTTCTCTTGTTCCCGGTCGTTTAAGATTGCAGCACAAGCGGGAATCAGAGCAGCCCAGATCATGAACGACAAATCACCCAAGACCGGCACGCAGGTCATTCAGTCCTATCTGAACACGATAGACGCATCGCCCGGCGTCTACCGGATGCTGGATGAGGAAAGCCGGGTTCTTTACGTGGGCAAGGCGCGCAACCTCAAGGCGCGGGTGTCGTCCTATGCGCGGCCGACCGGGCATTCGGGGCGTATTTCGCGAATGATCAGCGAAACCGCCTCTATGATGTTCCTGACAACCAAGACCGAGACAGAGGCGCTGCTGCTTGAGCAGAACCTGATCAAACAGCTAAAGCCCCGCTACAACGTGCTTTTGCGCGACGACAAAAGCTTTCCCAATATCCTTGTAAGCCGGGCCCATGATTTTCCGCAGATCAAGAAGCATCGCGGTCGCAAGTCCGAGGCGGGCAATTACTATGGTCCTTTCGCCAGTGCAGGCGCGGTCAACCGGACGCTGAACCAGTTGCAAAAGGTGTTCCTTCTCAGGAACTGTTCGGATGCCACGTTTGAAAGCCGGACGCGGCCCTGCCTTTTGTACCAGATCAAGCGATGCGCGGCGCCTTGCGTGGGGTACATTGATGGGCCGGGGTATTCGCGGCTGGTGTCCGATGCCGAAAGGTTTCTGCAGGGCAAGTCGACCAACATTCAGGCCAAGCTGGCCGAAGAGATGCAAGAGGCAAGTGCCGCGCTTGAGTTTGAGCGCGCGGCGGCGCTGAGGGACCGGATCAAGGCGCTGACGCAGGTGCAGCAGGCGCAAGGCATCAACCCGCGCGGTGTGTCCGAGGCGGATGTCATCGCGCTTTATATGGATGGGGGGCAGGCCTGTGTTCAGGTGTTCTTTATCCGGGCCAACCAGAACTGGGGCAACCACGATTATTATCCGCGCACCGGATCAGGGGCGGGGGCGGCCGAAGTGCTGGAGGCTTTCGTCGGGCAGTTCTACGACAACAAGCAACCGCCGCGTACGATCCTTTTGTCCGACGACATAGAGAACAAGGATCTGATGGAAGAGGCGCTGGGCGGCAAGGCCGGGCGGCGGGTGGAAATATTGGTCCCGCAACGCGGCGAGAAGGCCGAGTTGATCGCCAATGCAATGCGCAACGCGCGCGAAAGCCTTGCGCGCAAGATGGCCGAAACGGCGACGCAGTCGAAACTTCTTAAAGGTCTGGCCGAGGCGTTTGATCTGGACGGGCCGCCCAGCCGGATCGAGGTTTATGACAACTCGCACATTCAGGGCACCGATGCCGTTGGCGGCATGATCGTTGCCGGGCCGGAAGGGTTTATCAAAAGCCAGTACCGCAAGTTCAACATCAAGGATACCGAACTGACGCCGGGCGACGATTTCGGTATGATGAAAGAGGTTTTGACGCGGCGGCTGAAACGGCTTTTGAAGGAAGACCCCGATCGCACTTCGGGCAATTGGCCGGATCTGCTTTTGATCGACGGCGGGGCCGGGCAGGTAAGTGCGGTGCAACAGATACTGACCGAACTTGGGGTCGAAGATGTTGCGATGATCGGTGTGGCCAAGGGCGTGGATCGCGACGCCGGAAAAGAAGAGTTTCATCGCACGGGCAAGCCGGTAAAGGCGCTGCGCCACAATGATCCGGTGCTGTACTTCATCCAGCGAATGCGCGACGAGGCGCACCGCTTTGCGATCGGAACCCATCGCGCCAAGCGTTCCAAATCGGTAGGGGCCTCGCCGCTTGACGATCTTCCCGGCGTCGGGGCCAGCCGCAAGCGCGCCCTTCTAAGCCATTTCGGCAGTGCCAAGGCCGTCAGCCGCGCGGGGCTGTCCGACCTTAAGACCGTTGAGGGCATATCGGATAAGCTGGCAGAATCGATCTACGATTTTTTCCATGAAAAGGGCTGATATCATGCCAAGCTTTAAAGAACGCCTTTCCCAGACGACCGATTGCCTGACAATGCATGTCTGCACGATCCCATCCGCAACCGTCACTCAGGCAATGGCCGCCGCAGGCGCAGATGCGGTTATCATAGACATGGAACATGGGGCCATCGACCATGGGTCGGCTCATGCGATGATCGCGGCTACCTCGGGCACGCAGTGCGCCCCCTTGGTTCGGGTCGCGCAGAACGCTGAGGTTGATGTCAAGCGGGCCCTTGATCTGGGCGCGCAAGGCATCGTTTTCCCTTTGGTCCGTACCGCCGACGACGCGCAGCGCGCGGTCGCCTCCTTGCGTTACCCGCCACACGGGACGCGCGGGTTCGGGCCGTTCATTGCGCATAGCCATGCAAGGGTGTCCTTGCCTGACTACCTTTCCAAGATTGATGGAACGCTAAGTTGTTGCTTGCTGATCGAAACGCGGGAAGGGGTTGAGAACATTGATCAGATACTGGCCGTGCCGGGTATCGATCTGGTTGTTCCGGCGCAGTTCGACCTGTCAACGGACCTGGGAATATCGGGTCAGTTCGACCACCCGGACTTTGTGGCGGCGGTTGCCAAGGTTGAGAAGGCCGCGAACGACGCGGGCATTCCACTGGGCAATGTCGCGCTTAGCGCCGAGCAGGCCGAGGGGCTGAAGGCGCGCGGATATCGGGTGATAGCCGGATTTGATCTGTTGTGGCTGCGCGCGAAGGCCACCGAAGCACAAATCTGGGCGCAGGGGGCGCAGTGATGTCGGTCGGGCTGGCAACCAATGGCGAAGAACGCTAGACCGATCATATGACATGGAATCTTCCAAATACGCTGACGGTTCTGCGCCTCTTCGCGGCGCCAGGTGTTGCTGTCATGTTCCTTTATTTCGCGCGCCCATGGGCCGATTGGTACGCTCTGGCGCTTTTCGTAAGCGCGGCGGCGACCGATTTTTTTGACGGCTATCTAGCGCGCGCGTGGAAACAGGAATCAAAGTTTGGCGCCATGCTGGACCCGATTGCCGACAAGGCGATGGTGATCATTGCCATTGCGGTCCTGACGGCGCTGTCGGGGATGAACCCATGGATTCTGCTTCCTGCCACCGTGATCCTTTTCCGCGAGGTTTTCGTATCGGGACTTCGCGAGTTTCTGGGTGACACGGCGGGGACGCTGAAGGTGACGCGGCTGGCCAAGTGGAAGACGACGGCGCAGATGATTGCGATCGCGGTTCTCTTTGCGCAGGGCGTCTTTGAACATTATCTTGTCATGTGGACCTACGGCATGGACGCCGGGACGGTCGATGCGATCCTGAGCGGCAAACAGGTCGATACGCTGGGCCTGCGGCTGATCTATGACGGCTATTACTATAGCTGGAACATCGGGATCGGGCTTTTGTGGATTGCGGCAACGCTGACGCTGATCACGGGCATCGACTATTTCCGCAAGGCGATGCCGCATCTTAGGGAAGAGAAATGATTGACGTTCTGTATTTCGCCTGGGTGCGCGAGCGTATCGGCTTGCCGAAAGAACAGGTAGAGACAAAGGCCGCGACGGTTGCCGATCTTGTGGCAGAGCTATCGGCGCGCGAAGAGCGTTATGCATTGGCGTTCAGCGACACATCCGCGCTGCGCGTCGCACTGGATCAGGAACTGGCCGAGTTTTCCGCGCCGCTTAAGGGCGTGCGCGAGGTCGCTTTCTTTCCGCCCATGACCGGGGGCTGACGTGACGGTTCGCGTCCAAAGTGAGGTTTTCGATACCGGCGCCGAGCTGACCGGTTTTTCCGCCGACCGCAGGGATGTCGGCGCCGTGGTCAGTTTTACGGGGATCGTGCGCGACGACAGCGGCGATCTGGAACGGCTTGAGATCGAACACTACCCGGCGATGACAGCCTCGGCCATCGAAGCGATGGTTGCAGAGGCCACCCAGCGCTGGAAGTTGCAGGATGCGCTTGTCATTCACCGCCACGGCGCGCTGGCCGTGGGCGAGGTGATCATGATGGTCGCCACCGCCGCGCGGCACCGCAAGGATGCGTTCGAGGCGGCTGAATACCTGATGGATTATCTGAAGTCGCGCGCTCCCTTCTGGAAGAAGGAAGTCGCCAAGGGCGGTGCATCTTGGGTTGCGGCAAAGGATGATGACGAGGACGCGCTTTCGCGCTGGTCCTAGCGTCAGCTGGCCGTATTCACACGCTCTATGTATGAACGAAGCTCTTCGGCTTCGTGGCGCGCTTCGCGCAGACCGTCCATTGCGGCCTTCAGCTCTGCCTCTGTCTGCTGCAGCTGGTTGGTCATCTCTGCCTCACGCTGCTGGGCATAGGTGATGGCCTGATCACGGGTTTCTTCGGCATCGTGAAGCTGCTGGGCCATCTTGTCCAACTCGCCCATGTCGGCCTTGGTCACGCGCGTGAAGCGGTGGATCAGCCATGAGGCGAACCAGCCGATTGTGAAGGCTACAAATAGGATGATTGCCGTGGCAAAGATGAACTCAGTTCTGTTCATTTTCTGTCGTCGCTTCCCCGTTGGTGTCCGTGGTTTCCGGCGTGATCAGCTTGATCTCGATCCGGCGGTTGGCTTCGCGGCCCGTTTCAGTTCCATTATCCGCAATCGGCTGTGTTTCACCATAGCCTTTTGCCGAAAGGTTGGATGTCAGAACCCGGCGCGCGGCCAATGCGTTCAGAACCGCGTCGGCGCGGGCCTGTGAAAGGTTGAGGTTCATAACCTCGCGGCCTTGGCTGTCGGTGTGGCCGCCGATCTCCATCTTGTAGCCAGAACAATCACCCAAGGCGTCGGCCATAAGCTCGATCGTCTTGCGCCCTTCGGGCCCGAAAGTGGCCGCGCCGGGGTCAAAGTTGATCTTGCCGCTCTGCAGAATGGCGTTCAGCTGTTGGACGCATTCCAGCGCCGTTGGCAGTGAAGCGATCGGATCAAGTTCCTTCTTGTAAGCAACATCGATCTTGAGGTGTTCGCCATCGCCAAGCTTTTGCGACAGAAGGCGCGAGATTTCCGCGCTTGCATCCGGGTTGCCGGAAACGCCGCGCACCTCGATGAACTCTGATTGAACGACGACGCTGCCATTGTTCAACTCATTGAGCGCGGCAAGGCCCGCAAGGACGCGGATTGGCCAGCCGTCGGGCAGATCGTCGTCAGAGCGGGTTCCAAAGCTGACATTCTCGGCGCCAAAGCGGGCACGGGCAAAGCTTTGGATCGCGGTGCGCGTGCCATCGCCGGGAACACGGCCGCGCAGTTGAACCAGCCCCTCGGGGCTAAGCGTTGCCAGAAACTCTGGCGGGCCGGCATTGTCGCCAGAGCCGTCGACCTTGACCTTTTCGGTCAAAACCGCGTGCAGGGTAAAGACATCGGGCAGGTTGGATTCCAGTGCGCCAACGACGCTGTCAAACTTTGCCGGATCGGTTGTGTCAGGCGCGACAAGAGAGACATCGGCATCCGAAAATGTGACCGACCCGCCGCCCAGATTGGTAATCGCGCGAATGCTCGAGACGACCGCATCGCCCCAAGACGGCGAAGGCGCGCCAAGTCCAAGCGTGCAGGTCGCCTGCTGTGGCACGCCGGCCGCACGGGCGGCGTCCAGAATGCTTTTGGCGGTCTCTGCGGTGTCGGCCGAACAGGCATCAAAGCGGGCGGCGCCATCTTCGATCGTAAAGCGCAGCGTAAAGGGCGTGATGACCGGACGCGGCGCCGATATGTCCATTGTCAGTTTCAGGCCCTTGGGCGTCGCCTTGACCAGGCTTCGTTCGACCTTTGCCTTTGCCTCTCGGCTGTTTGACGTCGCCGTCACCTCGACCGCCTTCGGCGTGACCGAGATTTTCGAGCGTGGCAAACTTCCGATCGCCTCAAGCCCAAAGGCAAGGGCCGCATTCCAGCCCGGCGGCGTTGGATAGTCGGCCTCTTCAAGCAGGTCAGTCACCCGCGCGCCGCCGGTCAGTTCGGTCAGCGAGGCAACCAGCGCTTCGCGGTCTGTCGATTTGGGTACAAGGCCGATAAGTGACACGCCGTCATCGTTGCGCAGCACTTCGATCGAAAACTCGGGCGCGGCGATGCTGGCGGTGTCCGCGACATCAAGCTTGTTGATGACGCGGGTTGATTCGACGATCCCGCGTGAAACGGTTCCGGCGCGCAGGCGCATCGCTTCGGACGGGGCAGTTCCTGTCAGCAGCACCTGAAGGCCGTCAGTGGATACCTCGGCCCAGTCAAGGCCTGCGGTGCGCAAGGCCAAGCTGACCGCTGCCTGGCTTCGGTCCTCGATCAGTTGCACCGTTGCCGTCGCCCCAAGCCCGGCGCCGATTGCGGCAAGCACGAAAGGGGTTGCAAAGATCAATGCTGAGGAAAAGCGCATCAGGGATGTCCGTGGTGGTTTTCGGTGGTCATGGTCTATGCCCTGATCGCATCGGGTTCAATCACAGGAAAACCGCAACGGCAAGAAATAGCCCGGCGATCAGGCCTGCGTCGCGGTTGGAACGAAAAATTGCAAGGCAGCTGGCCGGATCATCGGTATCAAGGCGACGCATTTGCCATGTCATGTGCCAACCCATTGCCCAAGGCGCACCAAGCGCTACGGCCATTTTCAGGACATTCCCACCCGGAGCAAGGGCAAGGATGATGGCGATGCCCATCAAAAGAACCGTTGCCACCATAAAGCGCATAAGCCAGCGGCGGGATTTGTCGCCAAAAAGCCGCGCGGTCGACTTCACCCCGATCAGCGCGTCATCTTCGGTGTCCTGATGGGCATAGATCGTGTCGTAGAACAGGGTCCAGGCAATGCCGGCAAGGTACAGGGCAAAGGGCGCGGCGGACAGCGATCCGGTATGCGCCGCCCAAGCCAGCAACGCGCCCCAGTTAAAGGCAAGGCCCAGAAACACCTGCGGCCACCACGTAAACCGCTTGGCGAAGGGGTAGATCGCCACAAGCGCAAGCGAGGCGATGCCAAGGCCGATGGCAAGCGGTTTCAGTGTCAGAAGGATGCCAAAGGCGATCAATGCCTGAAGGATCATCCAAAGTGCAGCGCGGCGCACTGAAACCTGCCCCGAAGGGATTGGCCGCGAACGGGTGCGGGCGACCTTGCCGTCAATGTCGCGGTCGGTGATGTCATTCCAGGTGCATCCAGCGCCGCGCATCAGGAACGCCCCCAGCGCCGTGGCAAGGATGATCCAAAGATCCAGCGGCAAGAAGTCGGTCGCGGCAGCGGCCAGCAGAACGCCCCACCAGCACGGCAAAAGCAAAAGCCATGTACCGATCGGCCGGTCGGCGCGTGACAGGCGCAGGTAGGGGCGCATCGGTCCGGGCGCGACGCGGTCGACCCAATTGCCGGAAACTGCATCGGCAACCCGGCCTTTGGCATCTGGTGTCTTTGCAGCGTCGGGCATATTGTCCGTTCCAATGGCTGAGGTTCGACTTTATCTAGACCACCCGCTAGAGGCGGGACAACCTGTTCCGCTGTCGCGGGAGCAGGCGCATTATCTCTTTTCCGTGATGCGCCTTGGGGTCGGCGAAAGCGTCCTTTTGTTCAACGGCCGCGATGGCGAGTGGCGCGCCGAGGTTGCCGAGGCGGGTAAAAAGCGCGGTATCCTTTTGCCGGTTGCGCAGGCAAAGCCGCTTCAAAGACCGCCTGATCTGTGGCTGATCTTTGCGCCCATCAAGAAGGCGCGCACCGATTTCATCGTTGAAAAAGCAACTGAAATGGGCGCCGCGCGGATCATTCCCATGCGCACGGATTTCACCAATTCCGAACGTATCCGGCAGGATCGCCTAAAGGCCCATGCGGTTGAGGCGGCCGAGCAATGCGGCGGGACCTTCGTGCCGGATGTCGATGAGCTTTGCACGCTCGACAAGTTGCTGGACCGCTGGCCAGAGGATCGGCGGATCATATTCTGTGATGAGGAAATGGCGGGCGCGGCGCATGATCTGCGCCGTGTCGAGGCGGGGGCGCCCGCGGCTATTCTGATCGGGCCCGAAGGTGGGTTCAGCGCCCGTGAACGCCAGCGCCTGCGCGCTCAGCCCGGTGTTGTCACCCTGTCGCTTGGGCCGCGCATCCTTAGGGCGGACACGGCGGCGGTGGCGGCTTTGACGCTTTGGCAGGCAAGCCACGGGGATTGGCAATGATCCGGCCCGAGATGCGCGATTTCCTGCTGCGTTGGCGCGAAGTTGGCGTGGGGCTTATCGTTCTGATCCTCGGCGTTTACTGGGCCTTCACGGTGTTCGGGTTCCTTTTGTACTTTGCCTTTCTGGTCATCATTGCCGGGCTTGCGATCATCTGGGGCGGGTTTCGCCGGGCGCGGTTTCCGGTGCGCGGTGGCGGCGCCGGGCTGGTCGAGGTGGATGAGCGCCAGATCACCTATTTCGGACCGCGCGGCGGCATGGCCGTTTCCATCGACGGCCTTGTACGGGTCGAGGTTGAAACCATGCCGCAAACGCCCTCTGGACCTGAGCTTTACTGGGTTTTCTACACCGATGGGGCGCCTGCGATGCGGATTCCGGGCAATGCCGCAGGTGTTAGCGCGCTTTTCGATGCGCTGACGGCGCTGCCCGGCGTTGACTATAACGCGGCCACCGCGGCGGCATCGGCCACCGAACCGGGCGTCTATGCGATATGGGGAAAAGAGCTTCGGCGCCTCCATTGACTTCGGCTGCGTCCCGCTTCACCAAGGCGAACACGTTTCATGTGAGCAGCGATCGGAGCGCCAGTTATGTCAATTCCCCAAAGCGGCGGCGGGCCGATCGAAGATATGTCGCAGTTGGCCGACTACCTTGCCGAGGGCTGTAAACCCAAGGAAGATTGGCGGATCGGCACCGAACATGAAAAGTTCGGCTATTGCCGCGACACGCTGTTGCCCCTGCCCTATGAGAGCGAACGTTCCATCAAGGCGATCCTTGAGGGGCTGCGCGACGAGTTCAACTGGGAGCCAGTTTCGGAAGGCGGCAAGATCATCGGCCTTTTGAAGGACGGTGCGAACGTTTCGCTTGAACCGGGCGGCCAGCTTGAACTGTCTGGCGCGCCGCTTGAGACGATCCATGAGACATGTGACGAGGTGAACCACCACCTTGCAGAGGTCAAGGCGGTGGCGGACCGGATCGGCGCGGGTTTCATCGGGCTTGGCGCCGCGCCTGAATGGACGCATGAGCAGATGCCGCTGATGCCCAAGGGGCGTTACAAGCTGATGGACGGCTATATGCAAAAGGTCGGCACGCATGGCACCCAGATGATGCGCCGGACCTGCACGGTTCAGGTCAACCTTGATTTCGCATCCGAAGCGGACATGGTTCAAAAGATGCGCGTGGCCATCGCGCTTCAGCCGGTTGCGACAGCGCTTTTTGCCAACTCGCCCTTTTTCGAGGGCAAGCCAAATGGTCACAAAAGCTGGCGCAGTCGTATCTGGCGCGGTTTGGATAACGCGCGCACGGGCATGCTTCCGTTCGTGTTCGAAGAAGGCTTTGGTTTTCAGCGCTGGGTCGACTACGTGCTGGATGTGCCAATGTACTTTGTCTATCGCGACGGTAAGTACATCGACGCTTTGGGACAGTCGTTTCGCGACTTCCTGAAAGGCCAGTTGCCCGCCCTGCCGGGTGAGGTTCCAACGCTCAGCGACTGGGCGGACCATCTGACGACGGTGTTCCCCGAGGCGCGCCTGAAAAAGTTCATCGAGATGCGTGGTGCGGATGGCGGCCCGTGGCGGCGCCTTTGTGCGCTACCGGCGCTATGGGTCGGGCTTTGCTATGATCAGGGCGCGCTTGATGCGGCAAGTGATCTGATCAAGGGATGGGACATTGAGACCCGTGAGGGGCTTCGCGTTGCGGCTTCGGTCAAAGGGCTGCAGGCCGAGGCGGGCGGCGTCAAGATGCACGATCTTGCGCGCGAAGTGGTAGCGATTGCCGAGGCCGGTCTGAAAGCACGCGCGCGTCCCGGCGCAGGTGGCATGATCCCTGACGAGACGCATTTCCTGAACGCGCTCAAAGACACGATCGAAAGCGGCAAGACCCCGGCCGATGAGTTGCTGGATCACTACCACGGCGACTGGAATGGTGATCTTTCGCGGATCTACAAAGAGTTCAGCTATTAGGAAATGCGTGGTGGCGGCGAGGTAAGCCGCCGCCATCATTTACGAGCCGCGGTCGACCTTCGGGATCGAGGTGGGCGCCGTTTCCTGTGGGATCTGATCGTCAGGCGACCCGCCCAGCGGATCAGGCCCGAAACGGTTCTGGCCTGGCGTGCCCTTGGTTACGAAGAACACAAGCAAGACAATCCAGCCGATGAAAGGTAGCAAGGCGATCAGCAACCACCAACCGCTGCGGTCGGTGTCATGCAGTCGGCGAACGGATACCGCGATTGACGGAATAAGTGTTGCAAGAGTGAAAAGTGCGCCGAGGGGGCCGGTAGTTTCCATGGTCATCCCAAAGAAAATCCCGTCCAGAACGCCAAGCAAGATTGAAACGATAACTACAAAAAGCGTGTACCACCAATATTCGGCGCGCCGGGCGCGGCCGGAGAAGACGACATATTTGGAAAAGCAGACTCTAACGGCTTCGGCGAATGACATTTGGCACCTTTGGCTTAATTGAATTGCGCCAGCTTTGCGCCGTCGCGATTGAAAATCAAGTTTTCGATGACTTGCCGATCTTGGGCTCGCTGCGTTCAAGCAGGCGCTTGATGTTCGGGCGATGGCGAAGAAAGACGATCTGGGCAAGGACTGCGGTCAGGATGAATAGGGACGCGTGGCCAAAGATCAGGGCATAGATCGGGGTGGCGGCCGCAGCGACCAGCGCGGCCAAAGATGAGTAGCGAAAGACAGCGGCGGTTGCGACCCAGGTTGCGCAGGCCGCAAGGCCCACCGGAAAGGCGAGGGCAAGGACGGTGCCAAGGAAGGTTGCGACACCTTTGCCGCCTTTAAAGCCAAGGTAGATCGGGAAAACGTGGCCAAGAAACGCAAAAAGGCCCGCAACTTGCGCCGCGTCGCCTGCCAGAAAAGCCCGCGCCAGAAGAACCGCAATGCCGCCCTTGCCCGCATCCAGCACAAGCGTCAGGAAGGCGGCGGGTTTGTTTCCGGTTCGCAGGACATTGGTTGCGCCGATGTTTCCCGAACCGATCTTTCGCAGATCGCCCAAACCGAACAGGCGCGCGAAGACGATACCGAAAGGGACGGACCCAAGCAGGTAGGCGGCCAGTGCCGTCAGGGACAGAAGCGGCAGGGATGTAGCTAGTTCTGGCATGGTCGCCTTCCGGTTTCGCTGGCAGGTTGCATCAGGGCATAAAGCGCGGTCAAGCGCTATGGGCGAACACCCTGTCCCCGGCTACGTAGGTTGCCAGAACACGGCCCTGCATGCGGGCACCGTCAAATGGCGTGTTCTTTGATTTTGACTGTAGGTCCGCGCGGTCCAGTATGAACGGGGCGTCCGGATCAAAGAGAACCAGATCGGCCGGCGCGCCTTTCTTCAGACGCCCCTGCGGCAAACCAAGGCGGTCAGCGGGGTTCAGCGTCATTGCGCGAAAAAGTGTCGGCAGGTCCACGTCGCCCGAATGGTAAAGGCGCATTGCGGCAGGAAGCAACGTTTCCAGCGCGACGGCGCCTGATGCTGCCTCTTCAAAGGGCAGGCGTTTGGATTCCTCATCCTGCGGTGTGTGCATCGACGAGATGATATCGATCAGGCCAGAGGCCAGCGCTTGGACCATCGCGCTTCGGTCGTCTTCGGACCGCAGCGGCGGTTTCAGCTTGAAGAAGGTCTTGTAGTCGCCGACGTCCAGCTCATTCAAAGTCAGGTGGTGGATATTGACGCCCGCAGTGACATCAAGTCCGGCCTTCTTGGCGCGCTCCAGCGCGGGCAGGGACACGGCGCTGGACAGGTTGTCGGCGTGATAGCGCGCGCGGGTCATTTCAACCAGCGCAAGGTCACGCTCTAGCCCGATACGTTCGGCCATTGGCGATGCCGCAGGCAGGCCCCGAAGCGTAGAAAACTTGCCCGCCGTTGCCGCCGCGCCTGCCGAAAGTGTGGGGTCCTGTGGGTGGCACATCACCAGAGCGCCAAGTGAGCGGGCGTAGGTCAGGCAGCGCGCAAAGACCTTATTGTCGGTCACGACGTGGTCGCAGTCTGAAAAGGCGACGGCGCCTGCGTCTTTCAAGAAGCCGACTTCGACCATTTCGCGGCCCTGCCTGCCCTTGGTCAGGGCGGCCATCGGGGCAATACGCACCGGAGAGACGGCGGCGGCGCGGCGCGTTGCAAATTCAAGCGTTTCGGGGCTGTCGATCACAGGCAGTGTATCGGGGCGGGTGACCATGGTGGTCACCCCGCCTGCAGCGGCGGCAAGCCCAGCGGTGCGAAAGCTTTCCTTGTGGCGCTCGCCGGGTTCACAGACCTTGACGCCGATATCCACGATGCCGGGGGCAAGGCATTTGCCGCGACAGTCGATCGTTGTCTCGGCCTTGGGGGGCGTGTCGTATCCCATGCCGGTGATCCGGCCGTTCTTGGTGGTCA
The DNA here is from genome assembly GCA_030148005.1 of Paracoccaceae bacterium. Lineage (GTDB taxonomy): Bacteria > Pseudomonadota > Alphaproteobacteria > Rhodobacterales > Rhodobacteraceae > JASBSV01. The sequence goes on from JASBUI010000004.1 coordinate 83,804, forward strand.
GCCAGCCGGGCTTGTCCGTGCCTTCCTGCGGGTCGATCAATCTGGCGTTGGCAAAAAGCGTCGTCATGGATTTTCCTGCTGGATTTGGCGCATCATGGCAAAGACTTGTTCTGCGTCGGCGATAAACTCGAACCCGATGCGCCGCCTTTCGGTTTCGTTCTCATGTTCGATGAAACGGTCGGCGAAAAAGACCGATGGCGGCAGGGTCTGGCGCAGTTCGATGTCTGTTGCAGCGGTGATCGGAAAGGCCTGCTTATGCGCGTCCTTGCGCGAAAACTGCTTGATATAGGCGGCCTTACTGGTCAGGGCATAGCGCGTTGCGCGCCGGCGCGCCGCGTCGGACAGGTATGTGCCGAACAAAAGGAACAATCCGACGACGATGAAGGCGACGGCCGGCAAGGCAAAGATGAGCGACCAGATGCCGATCGCGCTTATGGGCGTCAAGGTGCGGACCGCTTCGAAAACACCGATCGCAAGGAAGATCAGGCCAAAGGCGCTTGCGACAGAGAACTCAAGGTTAAAGCGCAGGCCCGGATCAGGGGCGCCTTGCCAAAGCAGCCTCTCATCTGCGCCCAGTTGCGGGGTCCAGCGCGGGCCCGCGTTTTCGTCCCGAGCGGTCATCAGACCATGATCCCGGCGTGCTTTTGCGCGCGTGCGGCGTCAAGGTTCTGGGCAAGCAGATCCATCGCGGCCATGCGCACGGCGACGCCCATTTCGACCTGTTCCTGAATGACGGACCGGTTGATGTCGTCGGCCAGTGTGCCGTCAATCTCGACCCCACGGTTCATCGGGCCGGGGTGCATGACGATCGCGTCGGGTTTGGCAAAGCTTAGTTTTTCTTCATCAAGGCCGTAGCGGTGGTAATACTCGCGCTCTGACGGGATAAAGCCGCCGTCCATGCGTTCGCGCTGAAGGCGCAGCATCATGACGACATCGGCATTCTCAAGGCCCTCGCGCATGTCATCGTATACCTCTACCCCGAACTCGGCGATCTGGGATGGCATCAGGGTCGGTGGTCCGATCAGGCGCACGCGGTTTTCCATTTTGCCCAGCAGGATCAGGTTGGACCGGGCGACACGCGAATGGGCGATGTCGCCGCAGATTGCGATTGTCAGGCGGTGCAGGCGGCCCTTGGCGCGGCGGATCGTCAGCGCATCCAAAAGCGCCTGCGTCGGATGCTCATGCCGCCCGTCGCCCGCGTTCAGGACGGCGCAATTGACCTTTTGCGCCAAAAGATCGACCGCGCCGGAATGCGGGTGACGCACGACCAGAAGGTCGGGGTGCATCGCGTTCAGCGTCAGGGCCGTGTCGATCAGGGTCTCACCCTTCTTGATCGAAGATGCCTGCATCGCCATGGACATGACGTCTGCGCCAAGGCGCTTTCCAGCGATCTCGAATGAGGCCTGCGTCCGGGTCGAGTTTTCGAAGAACATGTTGATCTGGGTCCGCCCGGCAAGCACATCGGAATGCTTGTGATCCTGGCGGTTAAGGTCAACGTATTTATCCGCAAGATCCAAAAGCGCGGTAATTTCATCAGGGGCCAGCTGTTCGATCCCCAGAAGATGCTTTTGGCGAAATGTCATTGGCACAGGTCCCTGATTTTCTGGGCTTATAGTTGGCCCGCTGCGCCGGGTCAAAGGGTGATGCATCGCCTTTGCGGGGTTCGGGGCGCGCGCAATGGCGCATCCAGAGGTTTTGCTTTGCGCAGAAGCCGGATAGCTTTGGGCGATGGAACAGGAACTGAGTCTCATAGAAGCGCGCGCGCTTTTGGAATGGCAGGTCGAACTGGGCGCCACCGAGGCGATCGGTGATGCGCCGCTTGACCGCTATGAGGCCCCCCAAACAATTGAGAAACCTGCGCAGGGCGCGCCGGCCAATGCGGGCGGGCGGTCTGAGGGGGATCATCCGCAAGCCGTTGCCGCGCCGCCCCCGCTGGCCGCAGAAGATCCGGGCCGTATGCTGGAGGCTGCGGTTTCCGAGGCGCGCGCAGCTGCCGCCGGCGCTGCAACGCTGGATGATCTGCGCGCGGCGATGGGCGCCTTTTCGCACTGCGATCTGCGGCTGGGGGCGCGCAACCTTGTCTTTGGCGATGGCAACCCGGCTTCGCCCGTCATGATCATCGGCGAGGCACCGGGCCGGGATGAGGATATGCAGGGCAAGCCCTTTGTCGGCGCGGCGGGGCAGCTTCTGGACCGGATGCTGGCGGCCATCGACCTTGACCGCGCGAGTTCGGACGCGGCCTCATCGGTCTACATCACCAATATCCTTCCGTGGCGCCCGCCGCAGAACCGCGACCCGTCACCGGCAGAGATTGCAATGCTGATGCCCTTTGTCGAACGCCACGTTCAGCTTGCGGCGCCAAAGATACTGGTTTGCATGGGCAATATTTCATGTCTGGCGCTATTGGGCCGCAAGGGCATTTCGCGGCTACGCGGAAGTTGGATGCAGGCGATGGACTTGCCGGTCATGCCGATGTTCCATCCTGCTTATCTGCTGCGAAATCCGGTCATGAAGCGCGAAGCATGGGCCGATCTTTTGGAATTGCGCGCGCGGCTGGACAAAGGGTAATGGAAACTCTGTTGGCGCCTCAGCGGGGCAGGGTGCCCCTGCGCTTGCTGTGCCTGCCCCAATTTCTCGCGGCGGTTCTGGCCTTTGATCTGTAAGGAAAAATGCGATGTCCCGAATTGATGAAAGCAAAGAGTTCATTCCGGTCCGGATCGCGGTTCTGACGGTCTCGGACACCCGATCAATGGATCAGGATCGTTCGGGGCAGGTTTTGGTCGACCGGCTTGAAGCCGCAGGGCACCAGTTGGCCGCGCGAGAGATCATTCAGGATGAAAGAGTGCAGATCGCTGATCAGTTGCGGCGCTGGATTGCGGATCCGGACATTGATGTGGTGATTTCCACCGGCGGAACCGGCCTTACCGGGCGCGATGTCACGGTCGAGGCGCACCGCGACGTCTATGAGAAGGAAATCGAAGCTTTCGGCACGGTTTTCACCATCGTTTCAATGAAGAAAATCGGCACTTCGGCCGTACAAAGCCGTGCGACGGGCGGGGTTGCGGGCGGCACCTATCTATTTGCTTTGCCGGGCAGTCCCGGTGCCTGCAAGGATGCCTGGGATGAAATTTTAGCCTTTCAGTTGGATTTTCGGCATCTTCCTTGCAATTTTGTCGAAATTTTACCGCGTTTGAGTGAACATATGCGACGGAAGTAACGCTCGCGTGCGTTTCATACCCGATGGCTTGGAGCGCTGCGCGCGCTGCTCTATGATCGATCGAACGAATTTCATCCCCGCGTGGGACCAAAGGATATCGCAATGCGATTTTTGAGAAGAAGCCTGATGGGCGTTTTCCTACTGGCTGTGACCGTCGGGCTTTTAGTCTGGGCGGGAGATATCCTTTACACCTCCCTTCAGGCGCGGATGAACAAGGAAGGCCATCAGCGCCCGGCCCGAGAGCGTGTTTTCGTGGTCAACGTTGAACGTTTTGAGCCCGGTTCGATTGAGCCAGAGCTGACAACCTTCGGCGAATTGCGCTCGCGCCGCGCGCTTGAGATCCGCGCGCCTGCCTCGGGTACGATTGTCGAGCTGGCCGAGAATTTCGAAGAAGGCGGGCATGTGCGTCAGGGCGCGCTTTTGTTGCAGGTGGATCCCGCCGATGCCGAGGCGCGTGTCGGGCAGGCAAGGATTGATCTGTCAGAGGCAGAGGCCGAGTTGCGCGATGCAGAGCGATCGCTTGCGCTGGCCCGCGAAGAGGTTGTCGCAGCGCAAGAGCAATGGGACCTGCGCAGCAAGGCGCTGGGCCGGCAGCGCGATCTGCAAGGCCGGGGTGTCGGAACAGAGGCGGCCGTGGAAACGGCCGAGCTTGCCGCGGCATCGGCCAATCAGGCGCTTGTGTCGCGCAAAGGGTCCCTTGCCTCGGCAGAGGCGCGTCTTGATCAGGCAGGCACCCGGCTTGAGCGTCAGAAAATCACGCTGGCCGAAGCCGAACGAAGCCTTGCTGACACCAAGATATTCGCGGCCTTTGATGGCACGCTAAGTGGCGTCTCGCTGGTTCAGGGCGGGCTTGTGAACGCCAACGAAAGACTTGCGCAACTGATCGACCCAGAAGCGCTTGAAGTGACCTTCCGCCTGTCCGCGGCGCAATATGCGCGCATCCTTGACGAACAGGGGCGCCTTCTTGGGCTGCCGGTTGTCGTCTCGCTGGATGTTCTGGGCGTTGATCTTCGCGCGCAGGGGCGCGTGTCACGCGAAAGCGCCGCCGTGGGCGAGGGTCAGACGGGCCGTTTGATCTTTGCCTCGCTTGATGCGCCAAAAGGTTTCAGGCCCGGCGATTTCGTCACCGTCAGGATGACCGAACCTGCGCTGGAAAACGTGGCGCTTTTGCCGGCCACGGCCGTTGATGCGGCGCAGACGGTTCTGGTTGTCGGCGAAGACGATCGTCTTGAAAGCGCCCCGGCAGAGGTGATGCGCCGTCAGGGCGATGATGTGATCGTGCGCGCCGCGCATCTGGTAGGTCGCCAGATCGTGACAGAGCGCTCACCGCTTCTGGGGACGGGCATCAAGGTTCGGGTTCTGACGCCGCGTGATGGCGGCGCGGCGGCACCTGCAGCCGGCGCTGCGGCCGAGGATGAGATGGTCGAACTGACGCCGGACAGGCGCGCGGCAATCATCGCCTTTGTCGAGGCGAACAACCGCATGCCAAAGGATGTCAAAGCCCGCATTCTGGGACAGCTTTCACAACCCAAGGTTCCTGCCGGTGTGGTCAAACGGATCGAAGGCCGTATGGGGGGCTAAGGGATGGCCGGTCGTCTGACATCTACTGCAAGCGGCATCCTTTCGTATTTCACGCGGCACCGCACCGCATCCAACCTGTTGCTGGTTATCCTGATCGTTCTTGGCCTGACCGCCTTTCCAAGGATGCGGGCCCAGTTTTTCCCTGATGTCATCGTTGATAGCGTGTCGGTGAACGTCGCGTGGTCAGGCGCAGGGGCAGAGGACGTGGACGCGGCAATCGTTCAGGTGCTTGAGCCTGCGCTTTTGCAGGTCGAGGGCGTTTCGGGCGCGACATCAATCTCTTCGGAAGGGCGCGGGCGGATTTCGCTGGAGTTTGAACCGGGCTGGGATATGGGCCGCGCTGCGGATGATGTTCAGGTCGCGGTCGATAGCGTTACGACGCTTCCAAGTGAGGCTGATGCGCCGGTCGTGCGCCGGGGCGCGTGGCGCGACCGCGTCACGGATGTGGTGATCACAGGCCCTGTTGCCCCCGATCAATTGGGCCGTTTTGCCGACGAATTGGTCGTGCGCCTTTTCTCGGCCGGTGTGACCCGGACAACGATCCGCGGCGTTGCATCGCCCGAGACGGTGGTTGAGGTTCCGTCGCTTGCGCTGATCAAGAACCGCGTCACCATGCGCGAGATTGCCGCCGCCATCGCCGAAGAGGCCCAGTCCGATCCGGCCGGAGATGTGGCAAGCGGAAACGCACGTGTCCGAACAGGTGTGGCCAAGCGGTCCGCCGATCAGATCGGGGCAATCGTTTTGCGTTCGAACCCCGATGGTTCGAAGCTTTTGGTTTCGGATGTGGGCCGTGTTCTGGTTGGGCAGGTGGACCGGGATCGCGCCTATTTCGTCGGCGAGAACCCGGCGATGTCGGTGCGTGTGGACCGGTCTGATCGCGGCGATGCCATCGATATTCAGGCGCAAGTCGAAAAGGTCGCCAAAGAGATGGAGGCCACGCTGCCGCAAGGCGTGTCGGTCGATCTGATCCGAACGCGGGCCGAGGCGATCTCGGGCCGGCTTAAGCTGCTTTTGGACAATGGTCTTTTGGGCCTTGGTCTGGTTGTGGGGCTGTTGTTTTTGTTTCTGAACGCGCGCACGGCTTTCTGGGTGGCGGCCGGAATTCCAGTGGCGATGCTGACCGCGATTGCGCTGATGTATGCCGCGGGTCTGACGCTGAACGTGATATCCATCTTTGCGCTGATCATAACGCTTGGTATCGTGGTTGATGACGCGATTGTGGTTGGTGAGCATGCCGATTTCCGCGCCCGGCGACTTAAGGAAGGCCCGGTAGAAGCGGCCGAGAACGCCGCCCGCCGCATGGCCCTGCCTGTCTTTTCGGCAACGATCACCACGGTCATAGCTTTCTTTGGTCTCGTGGCCGTTGGCGGACATTTTGGCAGGCTGATCTCTGATATTCCCTTTACGGTGATCGCCGTTCTTCTGGCGTCATTGGTCGAATGCTTTCTGATCCTGCCCAACCACATGAGCCATGCTTTGGCGCATTCGGCCAAAGAGCACTGGTACGACTATTCCAGCCGGGTGGTGAACCGTGGTTTCACATGGGTGCGCGACCGGGTTTTCCGAAAGGTGATGGTTTGGGTCATTCGGGCAAGGTACCCGGTATTTGCGGGCGCCGTTGTCGTGCTGATGTCGCAAGTGGCGCTGTTTCTGGAAGGCGATGTGCAGTGGCGTTTCTTTAACGCGCCAGAGCGTTCTTCGGTGTCGGGCAATTTTGCGATGCTTCCCGGAGCGACGCGCGATGACGCGATGGAAATGATGCGCGAGATGCAGCGCGCGGCAGCGGCGGTTGCGGACCGCTATGAGGAAAAGACCGGCGTCAACGTGATCGACTATGTTCTGGCAGAAGTTGGCGGCAACACTGGCCGGGGCCTGTCAGGGGCTGAGAACAAGGACAGCAATCTGCTTGGATCAATCGCGATCGAACTGAACGATCCCGACCTGCGGCCCGGCTATTCCTCTTTCAGCTTCGTTGCCGAGTTGCAGGACGAGGTTCGCACCCTTCCGCAAGCCGAAACGGTAAGCTTTCGTGGCTGGCGTTCCGGGCCGGGCGGCGATGCGCTTGACGTCAAGTTCTATGGCGCCGGCGCCGAGACGCTGAAGGCTGCATCAGAGGCGCTAAAAACGGCGGTATCGAAGTTTCCCGAGGTTTCGGCGGTCGAAGACACGCTGGCCTTCGACAAGGAAGAACTTATCCTTGATCTGACACCTCAGGGTCAGGCGCTGGGCTTTACCATCGACGGGCTTGGTGCGGTTCTAAGAAACCGGCTTAACGGGATCGAAGCGGCCAGTTATCCCGATGGCCCGCGTTCGGCAACGATACGGGTTGAGCTTCCAAAGGGTGAGTTGACGGCCGATTTTCTGGAGCGCACGCAGATGCGCACGCCTTCTGGCAGCTATGTGCCGCTTGCCGATATCGTATCGGTCAGCCAGCGCAGCGGGTTTTCCACCGTCCGGCGTGAAAACGGCATCCGCGTTGTTACCGTGTCGGGCGATGTGTCCGAAGACGATCCGGTGCGCGCGCAAGAGATCATGACCGAATTGCAGGACGTGATCCTGCCAGAGATCGAAAGCCGGTTTGGGGTATCCTACGAACTTGGCGGGCTTGCCGAGCAAGAGCGCGAGTTTCTCAGCGACGCTCTTTTGGGGTTCATGCTTTGCCTTTTGGGGATCTACCTTGTGCTTAGCTGGGTGTTTTCCAGCTGGACCCGGCCAATGGTGGTCATGGCGATTATCCCGTTCGGACTGGTCGGGGCGATTTTCGGGCACTACCTGCACGGGGTGCCGATGTCGATGTTCTCGGTCGTGGGCCTGATTGGCATGACCGGGATCATCATCAACGACAGTATCGTTCTGGTCACGACGATTGACGATTATGCAAAGGAACGCGGGTTGATCCCGGCGATCGTTGACGGTGTCGCAGACCGGTTGCGGCCGGTTTTGCTGACGACGTTGACCACGGTTCTGGGGCTTGCGCCGCTTTTGACGGAATCTTCGCAACAGGCGCAGTTTCTCAAGCCCACGGTCATCACGCTGGTCTACGGGCTTGGTTTCGGAATGCTTCTGGTGCTTTTGATCGTGCCCGCGCTAATCGCCATGCAAAGGGACTTTGCAAGTACCTTCAGGTCTACGACCCGTGCGTTTGCCGTTGTGGCGCGTCGCCACAAGGTTGGGCGGGCCGCGTTCGTTCCGACCGCTTTGGTGGCGCTTTTGGCGCTTGCGGGCTTTGCCGCAACGCTTGGCGCGGTGATCTGGAATGGTGCGCTGCCGCCTGCGGTGGTGGGTCTGGTGCCGGGCTTTGCCACGCTTGCGCCCCTGTCACTGGCGCTGGGACTTTACCTTTCGGCCGTTACGGCCATCACGCTTATGGTCTTTTTCGCAACGGCGCTGATCCTTGCGCGCCGCAGGCGCCACAGGTAGCGCTTTGTCAGCCGTGTGGCTGGCAGCCCTGAAAGTCGAAAGTTTCGTCTTTCTGGAAAACCGTAAAGCGCAGATCGGCAGGGTCCAGGGCGAAGGGCGCGGCAGGTTCTGCGATCAGTTCCGATACGGCGATCACGTTGTCGCCATCGCGGCTGGTTTCCGGCTCTGAAACCCAGACAGCGGGATCTGCGAACTCGATCACGGCTACATCTGTATCGCCTGCCGGGGCCAGCGGGATGCGCGCGGTGACCCTAAGGCCGTCTTTCATTTCCTCGACATTGCAGGAAACCGCGCCCTGACCAATCGTTGGCTGGGCGTCAATCGCGGCGGTAATTTCGGCGTCCTGCGCGGATTGGCCGGAAGGAAGCAGGCCTTGGATATCAAGGCTGACCGGAACGCAGACGTCTTCGCAGACGCCCAGATCCACGCGGGCCTTAACCTCAATCGGCTGGCCGCTGTCGCCCGGAGTGATCTGGATCGGGAAGACGACCTTGTCCTTGTAGGCGATGGTCAAAAGCCCGTTCAGCACGAACACCTTGGGCGCGGGCCATAGGATATTGACCGAGGCGATGTTACCCGACCCTTCCCAATCAAAGGTCGGGGGGATGCCGGCGTCGCCGGGGCTGCGCCAATAGGTTTTCCACCCCTTGGCCAGCTTAAGCTCTAGCCCGGCCATGTGTGTTCCGTCAGCGGCGCGCCAGCCCGGAAGCAGCTTTGCGGTGACAAACTGATCGAAGTTTTGCGCTTGGGCATCCGACGGGCGGACCGCAAACAATGTGGCGGCGGTCATCGCGCCCAGAAGGAGGTGCTTTATCATGTTGGCGATAATAGACATCCGCAGCGATGATAAAAATCACAAAAGGCTGATTTCAGCGTGAATGTGGCTTTTAGCCCTCTTGCAACCGGCCCCATGACAGCCACATGATCACAGGATGGACAGATCAAGTGAAAAGATTGATTTCAGTGGCAAACTTCTGATCGCCATGCCGGGCATGGGCGATATGCGGTTTGATCGCGCGGTTGTCTTTCTTTGCGCCCACTCTGATGACGGTGCCATGGGGCTGATCGTCAACAAGCCGTCCGAAGATCTTTCGTTCAAGGAACTGGCCGAGCAGTTGTCGATCAAGACTGGTCCGGTCGAGGTTTCGGCGCCAATTCATTTCGGCGGGCCGGTTGATCATGGCCGGGGGTTTGTCTTGCACACATCGGACTATTTCACCGATGAAACGACGCTGGCGGTGAACGGCGGCTTTGGCATGACGGCAACGATGGACATCCTTAAGGACATCGCCGTTGGAAAAGGTCCAAAGTCATCCCTCATGGCGCTGGGCTATGCCGGATGGGGGCCGGGGCAGCTTGAAGGTGAGATCCAACAGAACGGCTGGCTTTTGTGTGATGCAACGCCAAAGATCGTTTTTGACATGGCCAACACCGCCAAGTGGGAAGCTGCGCTGCGCACCTTGGGGGTTGATCCGGTGACGCTTTCGGCCAGTTCCGGCCACGCTTAGGCGCCCTTAGGGCCGCGGCGCTGCGGCACGTTCCAGACGGTCATTGATTGCAAGGCCCAGACCTTTCCGGGGGATCGGCGCCACGGCGATCGGACCGGTATCGCGGTCCAGCCTGTGCAGATGCCGGAAAAGGTTTGCCGCCGCTTCATGAAGATCACCCGATGGCGACAGGTTCAGCGTTGCGCCGGGCGTATTGCCAAACCCCAAAAGCCGCTCTCCGGGCTGGGCGGTTTGCGCGTTCAGGCGCAGCATGGCGCGCGGCGCGTAGTGTGAGGCCAGTTGCCCCGGCGCGCTTACCGTTTCAGGATTTTCCGGCGCCACTTCAAGGTCGTGCCCAAGGCAGCGTGCAACCTCTTCGGCAGGAAGCCCGCCGGGGCGCAGAAGGACCGGCGTGTCCGACAGGCCGATAATCGTGGATTCCAGCCCCACTTCTGTCGGGCCACCGTCCAGTACCGCGTCGATCCGGCCCGATAGCCCGTTCATGACGTGCTGGGCCCTTGTCGGGCTGATGCGACCCGACGGATTTGCCGACGGGGCAGCGATAGGGCCTGCAAAGCTTGTCAGCAGGTCCTGGGCCAATGGATGTGCCGGAACGCGGATGGCGACCGTGGGGTTGCCGGCGGTGACCAGCGGCGACAGGCCGGCATCTTCGCGCAGCGGCAGAACCAGTGTCAGCGGCCCCGGCCAAAAGGCAACCGCCAGACGCAATGCGGCATCGTTGAACCGCGCATAGGCCCGGGCCGCGCCAAGATTGGCGACATGGATGATCAGGGGATTAAAGCTTGGACGTCCCTTTGCCTCGAATATCCGGGCGACGGCCTTGCCCTGCCGGGCGTCTGCGCCCAGCCCGTAAACGGTTTCGGTTGGAAAGGCGACAAGGCCGCCCGCTGAAAGGATGCGTTCGGCCCGGCGCAGGCCCTTAGCGTCGGGCGACAGTGTTTCAGTTTTCAGCTTCATCGCTTTTGACGCTGCGTCCTTGTTGATGGCCATGGGGCTTTGGTTAGGGTTGTCTGATAGGACGGCGTCTTACCATTTCCAAGCTATATTCCAAGGACCCTCGTGTATGACCTATCGCGCACCTGTCAACGAATACCAGTTCCTGTTCGACCATGTCGTTGATCTGGGACAAGTATCAGAAACAGAGCTTTTTGCGGACGCATCGCATGATGTGGTCGAGGCGATCCTTTTGGAAGCTGGCAAGATGTCCGAGGGTGTTCTGGCCCCACTTCAGCGAAATGGTGATATGGATCCCGCCGCTTTGGAAAATGGCGTTGTGCGCTGTTCCAAGGGGTTTGGCGAGGGGTACCGCGCGATTGCCGAAGGCGGATGGGTCGGAATGGCCGCCTCGCCCGAGCATGGGGGCATGGGCCTTCCGCAGACGGTGACGACGGCGGTCAACGAAATGATGGCCTCGGCCTGTTTGTCGCTACAGCTTAACCCGCTGATGACGCAGGGCCAGATCGAGGCGCTTGAGCATCACGCAAGTGACGAGGTTAAATCGGTTTACCTGCCCAAGCTGATATCGGGCGAATGGTCGGGCACGATGAACCTGACAGAGCCGCAGGCAGGCTCGGACGTGGGGGCGCTGCGAAGCAAGGCAGAGCCCAAGGGCGACGGTACATATGCCGTGACCGGCCAGAAGATCTTCATCAGCTGGGGTGACAATGATTTCACTGAAAACGTCTGTCACCTTGTTCTGGCTCGCTTGCCGGACGGTGGGCCGGGAACCAAGGGAATCAGCCTTTTCATGGTGCCCAAGCGTATCCCGGATGAAAACGGACAACCCGGCGTTGCCAATTCGCTGAAAGTCGTAAGCCTTGAGCACAAGATGGGGCTTCACGGATCGCCCACTGCGGTGATGCAGTTTGATGGCGCCACGGGCTGGATGATCGGCGAGCCGCATCAAGGCATGAAGGCGATGTTCACGATGATGAACAATGCGCGTCTGGGCGTTGGCGTTCAGGGCATCGGCGTTGCCGAAGGCGCCTATCAGCATGCGCTGGCCTATGCGAGCGAACGCAAGCAGGGACCGGCGGCGGCAAGTGGCACAATCGCCGAGCATGCGGATGTGCGGCGGATGCTTTTGACCATGAAGGCCGATATCTTTGCCTCACGCGCGATTGCGCTGGCCACGGCTGTTTCGACGGATATGGCGCGCGCAACTTCTGACGGCGACTGGCAGGCGCGGGCCGCGTTCCTGACACCGATCTGCAAGGCCTTTGGAACGGATGTCGGTGCGGATGTCGCCTCGCTTGGAATTCAGGTCCATGGCGGCATGGGCTTTATCGAAGAAACGGGCGCCGCTCAGTACGCCCGCGATGTGCGCGTGACGGCGATCTACGAGGGTACCAATGGCATTCAGGCGATGGATCTGGTCGGGCGCAAGTTGAAGGATGACGGCGAGGCCGCTTTTCGTCTGTTGGAAGAGATCGAAACGGGCGCCGAGAAAGCGCGCGAAGCCTTGCCTGCACTGGCCGGTGCGGTCTGGGACGCGGCCGAGACGCTGCGCGAGACAACCGAATGGATGATCGCGCAGGATGACATGCAGGACCGGTTTGCAGGGGCTGTGCCTTTCTTACGGGCCTATGCGCGCGTTCTTGGCGGGCATTTCCATTTGAAGGCCGCTCAATCCGGGAACGCTGCGCAAAAGGCGCTTTCCGCGTTCTACATCGAACGGCTTATGCCGGAATACGCGGCGCTTTTAAGCCATGCGCGCGCCGGGCAGGCAGGGCTTTATGCCGTCTCGCTTGATGATCTGGTGAGCGGATGAAACATTCCCGCCTTGGCATTCGCACGCCTTGGGATGAACCGCCCGCCGTAGGCGAGGCTATCGAGGTGGCCGAGGGTGTTCTTTGGATCCGCGTGCCGCTGAGAATGGCGCTGGATCATGTGAACGTCTATGCGCTGGACGATGGTGATAGCTGGACGGTCATCGACACAGGTCTGAACACAAAGGCCACGCGCGAGGTTTGGCAAAGCCTGCTTTCCGGCGCGCTGGGCGGCAAGCCCGTGGGGCGGGTCGTGATGACCCATCACCATCCCGATCACGTCGGGCTGATCGGCTGGTTCATGACCGAGCATGGCGCAACCCTGACCGCCCCGCGTGTTCCGTGGCTGATGGCGCGGATGCTGACACTGGACTTTGAACCGACGCCCACGGCCGAGGCGATCGAGTTTAGGCGCTCGGCGGGAATGCCGGCCGAGCAGTTGCAAAAGTATCAAGCCGAACGGCCGTTCAATTTCCGCGATGTCGTGGCGCCCATCCCGCTTGGGTTCACGCGTATTGGCGAAGGTTCAACCGTTAAGATGGGCGGGCGCACATGGGATGTTCGGATCGGCAACGGCCATGCGCCTGAACATGCCACCTTCTGGAGCCGCGACGACAACCTTGTTATCGCGGGCGACCAGATTATTGCGTCCATTTCACCCAATGTCGGTGTCTATCCGCAGCAACCAAATGAAGATCCGCTTGCCGAGTGGATCGAGGCTTGCGAACGGCTGTCGCAATACGCGCGCGAAGATCACCTGGTTCTGCCGGGGCACAAGCTTGTCTTCACTGGCTTGCCGCACCGGATGAAGCAGATGATCGACAACCACGTCGGGGCGCTTTCGCGTCTGGCGGACTGGTTGAAAGTTCCGCGCACCGCCCATGAATGTTTCCCACCGCTTTTCAAGCGCGAGATTGATGCGGGCACCTATGGCCTGGCGCTGGTTGAAGCGATTGCCCATTTGAACCACTTGTACCACAAAGGAGAGATCACCCGGACCCGGCGCGAAGACGGCGCGTGGGTCTATCAGGCGAAAGGCTGAGACATGGAACGTGAGATCATGACGACGGCAGAGATTGCCGAGAATTCCGTTCTGCCAAAGTGCCATGCAGTTCACAGCGATCCCGCAACACCGGCAGAGGGCAAGCCCCTGCCCAAGGGCGTCACCGGCAAGCCGGTCAGTTCCAAAAGCCCGGCGGAATGGGCCTATGAGCGGATGATCCTATACATCAAGAATTTCGAAGAACAGCTGGATGGCGAGCAAGAGGTCGCAATGGGCTTTACCGGCGGCGATGCAGGCGTTCTGCGGATTGAAGGGATGGGCTTTTTCGATCCTGACATGGTGACCTTCTATGGCTCGGATCAGGCCGGGACGAAGACGCAGCTTATTCAGCATGTAAGCCAGCTGAATGTATTGCTACGCGCGCTGCCCAAGGCAACGCAGGAACGCGAAGCCAACAGGATCGGTTTTCGGCTGGCGCAGGATCTGGAGAATAAATAAGCAACAATCGCTGCCTGCGCCGATTTGTGCCATTTGTACCCCGTGACAGAGCCGCATGAATCGCGTAATCGAATGTAAATTTGGATCGAAAGGACGACGGTATGGCCGCCCACAAGCATGGCGAGATGGATATCTCGGTACAGGAAAAGACTTTTGACGGATTCATGAGGTTCGTAACCAAAACGGTTATCGTGATCCTCGTATCCCTGGTACTTCTCTACCTCATCAACGGCTGATCGCGTGCTTGCTAAACGTGCGCTTCTGCCCTGGTCATGCTACTGGGGCTTGCCGCTTGTGCGGCAGAGCCTGTCTGGGCACCCGAGGCGCAGGTGCAGGCCGCCAAGTATCGCCATGAAGGTCCGACGACCCTAAGCCTGATCACGGTTGTGAACAACAAAACCGGTTCTGGTGCGCATTCGGGCCTGATGATCAGTGCCAGTGAAAGAGTGATCTTTGACCCGGCGGGCACTTTCAAGCACGCCTCGATCCCAGAGCGGAACGATGTGATCTTCGGGATCAATCCGAACGTGTTGAACACCTATATCAACTATCACACCCGCAAAAGTTTCGACACTTACGTGCAGACCATCGAGGTTTCACCGGAAGTGGCGGAAAGAGCTTTGCAGGCGGTGAAGGCCTATGGTGCGGTGCCCAAGGCGCAATGTTCCCGGTCACTGACCGCTGTTCTGTCCAGTCTTCCGGGGTTTGAGGATTTTCCCCAAAGCTGGTTCCCGAACGCAACGCGCCGGAACTTTGCCAAGCTTCCGGGCGTCACCGAACGGCACTATGTCGACGATGACAGCGACGACAACAAATACATCCTGCGTCAGGAGATCGCGGCAAACTGATCCGCGAAAATGATGAAGGGCCCCTGTTCAAGGGGCCTTTTCTTTTGCGCCTCTGAAAATTCAGGTAATCCAGAAAGCGAAGGCCAATGTTGCCGCGCCCGCAAGGACGGCGGCGATGATGTTCTTAGTGTACCAGCCAACGATGATTGTCACCGCGGCTGCGGCAAGTCTGGAAGCGTCCGGCTGGCCGCCGGTTGCGGTGGGCCACAGGACCAAAGGCGCGACAAGGCCGGGGATCAGGGCGACTGGCGTATAGCGCAGGTGGCGCAAGACCCAAGGGGGCATCTTGCGATTGCCGATCAGGCCAAGAAAAGAGAAACGGATCAGGAAGGTCCCGATGCCCAGAAGGGCGATGATCAGCCAAATGTGGCCAGCCGTGAAATTCATGACAGTCGCCTTTCAGCTTCGGCGCCGACGGCCATTGCCGCAAATCCCGCCAACAGCAGGCCAGAGCCATAGGGGAGCGAGGCAAAAAGCAGCGCTACCGCAACGGATGTTCCGGCCGCAAGGACATGGGGCAGGGTTTTCAGCATCGGCCCGACCAGCGCCAGAAAAGTGATCGGCAGGGCAAAGTCCAGCCCGATATCGCCCGGAATGCGAGAGCCCAAAAGCGCCCCCGCCAGCGTGAAGGCGTACCAAGTGGCCGCCACGGGCGCCACGACGCCCAGAAAATAGGTGACCTTGTCGGCAACCGGTCTTTTTGGGTTCTTTTCATACTCGATCATCGCCATGGCATAGCTTTGATCGACGTTGAAGTAAGCGACCAGCGCCCGCTGCCAGAGACCGGCCTCGCCAAGGTGCGGGGTCAGTGAGGCGGAATACATCGCCATTCTAAGGTTCACGGCAAGTGCGGTTGCCAGAACAACGATTGTGGGGGCGTTTTCCTGCATCAGGTGCAGGGCCGCAAATTGCGCCGCGCCCGCGATAACCAGAACGGAAAACCCCATCACTTCGGCGACGTTCAGCCCGGCCTCTGTGGCGACAAGACCAAAGAGCATTGCAAAGGGGGCCGCAACGACAATGAATGGCGCGCCTTCTCTGGCGCCTTTCCAAAAGACGGATTTGGTGGTGGAGGAGGACATGGAAGGCCTTTAGACTGTTTGCGTAACGGTTAGGCAACCTGAAAGGCAGATGCAAATGGCAACCCTTGATGAGGGTCATCAATTTTTGATCGCTCCCGATCTGGAACGACCGGGATTGACCCGGCAGGTGACGGGCATCGACCAGAACGGTGAGGCCTCGCAGATATCGGTCGTCGAAGAGCGGCCGCTTACGATCTTTCTGAATTCACAGGAGATTGTGACGGCTATGACAATCGGCGACTACCCTGAGTATCTGGCGCTTGGATTTCTTCGCAATCAGGGCATGCTTGCGCCTGATGATGTCGTCACGGGCGTCGATTTCGATGAAGAGCTTGAAACCGTGGTCGTGCGCACGGAGCGGCAGACAAACCATGAAGAGAAGCTGAAGAAAAAGACGCGCACCAGCGGCTGCGCGGTGGGCACTGTCTTTGGCGATATGATGGAGGGCCTTGAGGGGCTGGAGCTTGCGCAAAACGAGGTGCGCACATCGTGGCTTTATGCGCTTGCCAGCCAGATCAATCGCACGCCAAGCCTGTATCTTGAGGCAGGCGCGATACACGGCACTGTGCTGTGCCGGGAAGATAAGCCGCTGGTCTATATGGAAGATGTCGGCAGGCATAACGCCGTCGACAAGATCGCCGGCTGGATGATGTCCGAAAACGTAGGGGCCAGTGACAAGATCCTCTACACGACCGGGCGGCTGACGTCGGAGATGGTCATCAAGACCGCGATGATGGGCATACCGGCACTGGTCTCGCGCTCGGGGTTTACGGCCTGGGGCGTGGAAATTGCGCGTGAGATCGGGCTGACACTGATCGGGCGCATGCGGGGGCGACGGTTTATCTGCCTTGCAGGTGAGGACCGGCTGATCCGTGATGCAGACCCGGCGGGCGTTGAAAACGAAAGCGCCCGGGTTGGCCGAAAGGGGCGCGCGTGAAGGCGCCGCTTGGGGTTATTCTTGCCGGCGGGGCGGCCACCCGGATGGGCGGCGGCGACAAGGGGCTGTTGCAGCTTGGGGGCCTGCGCATTCTGGACCGGGTCATTGCTCGGCTTGCGCCGCAGGTAGAGGGCATTGCGCTGAACGCCAATGGCGATCCGGCGCGGTTTGACGGGCTTGGCCTTCCTGTGATCGGTGACAGCTTTCCGGGGCTTGCAGGGCCGCTGGCGGGAGTGCTGGCCGGGCTGGATTGGGCCAGCGAACAGGGGGCCAGCCATATCGTGACGGCCGCGGCAGACACCCCGTTTTTTCCTTGCGATCTTGTGCCCCGGCTGATCATGGCAGCGCAGGATGAGGGCGCGCCGATCGCGCTTGCCGCGACGCCGGATGCAAGGCGCGGAACGGCCCGCCATCCAACGTTTGGATTGTGGCCTGTCGCCCTGAAAGACGATCTGCGGATGGCGCTAGAGGGCGGTTTGCGCAAAGTGGTTCTCTGGACCGACAAACACGGTGCAGCGAGTGCGATTTTCGAAGCCTCTGAAGAGGCGGATCCTTTTTTCAACGTCAATACGCCCGAGGATCTGGCGCAGGCAGAGGCAATGCTATGAGAATATTTGGAGTGATCGGTTGGAAGAATGCAGGCAAGACCGGTCTGATGGAACGGCTGATTGCCGAGATCACGAGCCGCGGTTTTTCCGTGTCGACGGTCAAGCATGCGCACCACAGTTTTGACGTGGACCACCCCGGTCGTGATAGCTATCGCCACCGCGACGCCGGGGCGAGAGAGGTAATGCTGGCTTCGGGCAACAGGTGGGCGCTTATGGCAGAGCTGCGCGGCGCGCCCGAGCCAACGCTGGATGAGCTTCTTGCCAAGGTGTCACCTGTCGATCTGGTGCTGATCGAAGGGTTCAAACGGGATCAGCACCCCAAGCTTGAGGCGCATCGCGCGGCGCCCGGCAACCCGCTGATCGCGCCGGACGATCCGACCGTTCTGGCGATCGCAACGGATACGCAGGTCGACACTGATCTGCCGGTGTTTGATCTCGACGACACCAAGGCGATTGCCGATTTCATTCTGAAACAGGTGGATTTGTGAACTTTGACACCCTCGCGATAATTGACTGGTCGGCCGGAAAGGACACCGGGCCAACGCCGCGGGCGGATGCGATCTGGACCGCGGTGGTCCGGCAGGGGCGCCCGGGCCCGCCGGTCTATCACCGAAACCGCGATGCTTGTGAAAGCTGGCTGGAAGAGTTGATCGAAACAGAGATGTCGGCGGGCCGAAAGCTGTTTCTGGGCTTTGATTTTCCGTTCGGGTATCCGGCCGGTTTTGCCAAGGCCGTGACGGGCGATAGTGATCCCTTGAAGCTGTGGGACTGGCTTGAAGAGAGGATCGAAGACGGCCCCGATGGCAACAACCGCTTTGACGTTGCCGCCGATATCAACGCGATCTTTCGCGGCCTTGGGCCGTTCTGGGGCAATGCGCTGAAGCGCGACATCGATGGTCTGCCGCGCAAAGGCCGGGACCGAAGCGCGACAGGTCTTGCAGAAAAGCGCGCCGTTGAGGCGGAGGCGCCGGGCACCTTTACGGTCTGGCAACTGGCGGGGCAGGGCGCGGTGGGATCGCAGGTGCTGACGGGCCTGCCCGTCCTTGCACGCCTGCGGCGCAGGTTCGCGGGGCAGGTTTCGGTCTGGCCGTTCGAAAAGGTGGATAGCCCGGTTGTTCTGGCCGAGGTCTGGCCATCGCTTTTGTCCGAGATCGTGGCAGAGAAACTGGGCAAGGGCGGTATCAGGGATGCGGTTCAGGTTGCGGTTCTGGCGCAGGCCCTTGCGCGTCTGTCGCCGGAAAGCCTTGCGCGGATGCTGGATGTCGATGCCCCGACCGAAGGCTGGATTCTGGGCGCAGGGCACCGGCAAGAGCTGGCCCAGGCGGCGCGCGCGCTGGTGCCTCCAAAGCTGGGAAATGACTGTTTTGCCCTGCCGCCGGGTGTGGACTGGACCCCGGTCGACATGGCGCTGGAGCGTTTGCGCGAGGGTCTGTCGCAGGTTGTCGAGGTTGAGCGTGTGGGCGTGGCCGATGGCGCGGGGCGGATATTGGCCAGCGATCACATCGCGCAGCGTTCAAACCCGCCTGCGCCTAATTCGGCGGTCGATGGTTTCGGCTTTTGCCGCGATGCGATTGGTGAGGGGCGGCAGGTTCTTGAACTGGTGCAGGGACGCGCGGCGGCGGGCGTGCCTTACACGCAAGAGGTGCCAAAGGGTCAGGCGATCCGCATTCTGACGGGCGCACTGTTGCCGCCGGGCGTTGATACCGTCGTCCTTGAGGAAGACACAGATCACAATGAGCATAGCGTTGCCTTTGAGGGCAGCGTTCGCATGGGGGCAAATACCCGAAAGGCGGGCGAAGACGTGGTTTCGGGCAAGATCGCCCTGACGCGCGGCCATGTCCTGAGACCGCAGGATCTTGCTCTGGCCTCGGCCCTCGGGCTTGCCGAGCTTGAGGTCTGCCGCAAGCTTCGCGTGGGGGTTCTTTCCACTGGCGATGAGGTGATTGCGCCGGGTGCTCCGGCAACCAATGCCCAAACCTACGATGCGAACCGCCCGATGCTTTTGTCGCTGGCGGCGCGCTGGGGGTATGACGCTGTCGATCTGGGGCATGTGCCCGACAACCGGACCACCTTGCAGACCCGGCTCGACAAGGCTAGCCAGAAGGTCGATGTCATCCTGTCCTCGGGCGGTGCATCCGCAGGCGACGAAGATCACATGTCGGCGCTTTTGGCCGAGGCAGGCAGCGTTCAAACATGGCGTATCGCGATCAAGCCGGGACGGCCGCTGGCGCTTGGGCTTTGGAAGGGCGTGCCGGTGTTTGGTCTGCCCGGGAACCCTGTTGCCGCCTTTGTCTGCTCGCTGATTTTTGCGCGCCCGGCCTTGGGTGTTCTGGCCGGTGCAGGCTGGCAGATGCCGCAGGGCTTTACCGTTCCGGCTGCATTCTCCAAACGCAAGAAACCCGGACGGCGAGAGTTCCTTCGCGCCCGGCTGAATGAGGCAGGCCACGCCGAGGTCTTTCAGTCCGAAGGTTCGGGTCGGATATCGGGGCTGACGTGGGCCGAGGGGCTGGTTGAAATTGGCGATGGCGCGCGCACCATCGCAGAGGACGACGCCGTCACCTATTACCCGTTTGGAAGTTTCGGGATTTAGCGTTTCAGTCGAAGGTGCCGGTTACCCGCCCCAGCAGCATGAAGGCGCGCGCGGTGCGCGTATCGCCAAGCTTGGAGACATCGGCGTCACTTGCGGTGGCCTCAAATTCGACAAAGGTCTTGTCGAACTGGCGCAGAAAGTGGTGCACCGCGTCGCGGAAAATCGGGTCCTGACGCATGCGCCCTGATGCCAGCGCAAGGCTGGAGCGGTCGCGAATGCCGCCCAGTGCCGCAACGCCCCGCCCGCGTTCACCCTTGGCAAACTTGCGCCAAACCTCTGGCCGGGCGCGGTCAGGGCTTAGATCGTCCATGTAGATCCCGTCTGCGGCCAGTAGCGTCAGGACATCCTGACTTGCCTGTACAAGACGGGCGGTCTTGCGGTCGCGCAGGGCCCGGCGCAGCGCGCGAAACCCTTCATCATCCTCGGCGGTTTCGGGAAAATGCAGGGCGCGGATGAAATCGGCGACTGACACGGGCGGCGAGATATCTTCGGCCCGGGTTCCCAGTTCTAGCGAGGTCTGATTCTCGGGCGCCGGTGCTGCGGGGTCGATCGCGGGCTTGTTCGGTGTCTCGCCCTGATCGCGGCGGCTGGCAAAGGTCGCGATGGAATGGGCGGTGTTCTTTTGGGCGGCGACGATCTGATCCAGTTTGCGTTCCATCGCCGGCTGGATGAACATGTTGCCGCTTTGCGCTTGGGTGACATAGGTGTGGCGCATGGCATCGATTGCCGACTGAAGGCGCGCCGATTCCTCGCGCATGATGCGTGCGCTGCGCGCCGCCGCGGCGCCGACCCAGATCAGGGCGACAGGCATGAAGATAACCAGCAGCACCATGATGAAGTTCAACGGATCAAAGCCAAGGCCGGTTTCGCCGGTGCCAGCAAAGAAATAGAACAGGCCAACGATCAGGAACCAGCCAAGGCTAAGGGCAATCGCCGCCATCTCAGCCGCCGAAAAGGAACGGCTGACACTGCGCTTGGAATAGATGCCAAGGTCTATCGGCGGGTCGTTCTTACGGTCGGCCATGGGCCCCTCAGGTAAAAGAGATACTCAGAATTTCATAGCTGCGTTCGCCGCCGGGCGTGCGAACTTCGACGCTGTCGCCTTCGTCCTTGCCAATCAGCGCGCGCGCCAAAGGGGATTTGATGTTCAACTTGCCGTTTTCAATGTCGGCCTCGTGCTCGCCGACGATCTGATAGGTTCTTTCTTCGTCCGTGTCTTCGTCAACCAGCCGCACGGTTGCGCCAAACTTGATCGTACCCGACAGCTTGGCAGGGTCGATGACATCGGCAAGCGAAAGGATACCTTCAAGTTCCTTCACGCGCCCTTCGATAAAGCTCTGCTTTTCCTTGGCCGAATGATACTCGGCGTTTTCGGACAGATCGCCGTGTTCGCGCGCTTCTGAGATGGCGCGAATGATTGCCGGGCGTTCGACCGACTTCAGTTGCTTCAATTCGGCATCAAGGGCGGTGTGCCCCGCGCGGGTCATTGGTATCTTTTCCATGGCGGTCAAGCTTCTCGGTCTTCGGAATTTCGGTCACTATTGAAGGATTACCAGACCCGAGAGGTGGCCGAATTGCAAGCCGGAAGCGCTGAAAGGCGCCATTTGCGGGCGCCTTTCTTTGCCAAGTGCGGCAGGCTTAGTCGTATTGGACAACTTCGTATTCGATGCCGTCATTGTCATAGAAGTAAAATCTTTGTCCCGGTTCATAGTCAAAATGGTTGCCGATGCGCAAACCTTGTGCGCGGGCCCGCTTTTCGGTTGCGGCAAGGTCATCGACCGTAACTGCCACATGGTTCAGGCCGCCAGCGGTGGTATAGTGGTTTTCCTTGCTCGGGCTGACATTTTCGGCCGCGTAAAGCGCGACATAGCTCTCTTCGGTGCCCACATGGACCGAATAGCCATTGTCAATCGATCCACCTTTCCACCGGACCTTCCAGCCGAAAACCTCTGTCATCCAGAGGGCTGTCTTGTCGGGATCGGCGACGGTGTAGTTCAGATGTTCAAGCTGGGCAGTCATTTCCAAGTTCCTTTTCTTACGCATATTGACGTGAACACCCCGGGTTTGTAATTTCTAAACCTAACTTGAGGTCAAGGAATTTTTTTTATGATTTCCATAGGGCAACTTTCGCAACGAACCGGGCTTAGCGTTTCGGCAATCCGTTTTTATGAGGCCGAGGGGCTGGTCTTTCCGGGGCGAAACTCTGGTGGGCAGCGTCGTTTCATGCGCTCGGACATCCGCCGCCTGTCCTTCGTGATGATCGCCCAGCAGTTCGGTTTCACGCTTGGGGAAATCCGGGAAACCCTTGCTCAGCTTCCCAAAGAGCGGACCCCGACCAAAGAGGACTGGGCCATGATCGGTCAGGGCTTTCGCCGCGCGCTGGATATGCGCATCGAAACGCTGGAGCGGCTGCGCGACAACCTTGATGGCTGTATCGGCTGTGGCTGTCTGTCCTTGCCAAGCTGCGCTCTTTTTAATCAAGGTGATGCGGCAAGCGCCGGCGGCAGTGGGCCGCGCTATCTGATGGGGGATAAACCCCCTGCCGACTTGTAATAAAGTCGCCCAATGCGATCGTAACGTCGTGTCGCAATTGACCCATGGACCTGCTGTCGTTTAACGGTTCTGGCATCAACCGAAGGATTTTTCGATATGGCAGAGATTGAACGCGAAGCGATGGAGTATGACGTGGTGATCGTAGGGGCGGGGCCTGCGGGTCTGTCCGCGGCGATCCGTCTGAAACAGCTGGACGCCGATCTTCAGGTCGTCGTTCTGGAAAAAGGGTCCGAGGTTGGCGCGCATATTCTTTCAGGCGCGGTTCTGGATCCTTGCGGTCTGGATGCCTTGTTGCCCGACTGGCGCAACATGGGCGCCCCGATCACCGTTCCGGTGACCGAGGACAAGTTCCTGTTTCTCGGCGAAGCCGGGCAGATTCGCATTCCGAACTTTCCGATGCCGCCGCTGATGAACAATCACGGCAACTACATCGTTTCGATGGGCAATGTTTGCCGCTGGATGGCTGAACAGGCCGAGGCACTGGGCGTCGAGATTTTCCCCGGGATGGCCTGCTCTGAACTTGTCTATGGCGAGAATGGCGAGGTCAAAGGCGTTGTTGCGGGAGAGTTCGGGCTGAACCCCGATGGCACCCCTTCGGACGCCTACGAGCCGGGAATGGAGCTGCACGGCCGCTATGTGTTTCTGTCCGAAGGCGTGCGCGGATCGCTCTCCAAAGAGGTCATCGCGAAATACGATCTGACATCAAACTCGGATGTTCAGAAATACGGCATCGGGATGAAGGAAATCTGGGAGATTGACCCGGCCAAGCACAAGCCCGGCAGCGTCACGCACACCATGGGCTGGCCGCTGAATTCTAATGCCGGCGGTGGATCCTTTATCTACCACATGGACAACAATCAGGTTTACGTCGGCTTTGTTGTGCACCTCAACTACGCCAACCCCTATCTGTCGCCCTACATGGAGTTTCAGCGCTTCAAGCACCATCCGGTCGTTGCTGATCTCCTAAGGGGCGGCAAGCGCGTGGCATATGGCGCCCGCGCGATCAGTGAGGGCGGGTATCAATCCATTCCCCAGACCGCCTTTCCGGGCGGGGCCCTGCTTGGGTGTTCTGCGGGACTGGTCAACGTGCCCCGCATCAAGGGCAACCACAATGCGATGCTGTCCGGAAAAGCCGCGGCAGAGGCCGCGGTTGCCGCGATCAAGGCGGGCCGTTCGGGCGACACGCTGTCGGACTATGACGCCGAGTTGAAGAAGGGGCCTGTTGGCCGCGATCTAAAGCGCGTGCGCAATGTCAAACCGCTCTGGTCACGGTTCGGGCTTATGACATCGCTCGCCGTTGGCGGCTTTGACATGTGGACCAATACCTTGTTCGGCTTCAGCCTGTTTGGAACGCTCAAGCACGGCAAAACGGATGCAGCGGCAACCGAAGAGGCCGCCAAGCACAAGCCGATCGATTACCCCAAGCCCGACGGTAAGCTGTCGTTCGACCGGCTGACCAACGTCAGCTTCTCGATGACAAACCATGCCGAAAACCAGCCGGCGCATTTGCGGCTAACCGATCCCAGCATCCCGATATCGGTGAACCTTCCCAAGTTTGCCGAACCGGCGCAGCGTTATTGCCCCGCAGGCGTCTACGAGGTAATCGATGAGCCGGGCAAAGAGCCGCGCTTTCAGATCAACTTTCAGAACTGCGTGCATTGCAAGACCTGCGATATCAAGGATCCCAGTCAGAACATCACCTGGGTCACGCCCCAGGGCGGCGACGGTCCGAACTATCCCAACATGTAGCAATCGCGTGACATTGGCCCCAAGGGGCGTATCGGCACATGGACAGATGACCGGGCGCAGGCTACCGTCTTGGCGTCTGTCCAATCATGATGGGATTTCCCGTGCCGCTACAGCCCCTGAGAAGCTCTCTTACCGCTATCGTCCTTTGCCTTTCGGTTGCAGCGCCCGCAGGGGCCGAAAGCCTTTCAGGTTCTTACCTCGCCGCGCGGCAGGCCGGTATCCAAAGTGATTTCGTCGCGGCGGCCGATTACTTTACGCGCGCGCTGGCCCGGGATTCGTCCGATCAGTTCCTGCTTGAGAACGCGCTGTCGTCCCATGTGAACCTTGGCGACTTCAAACAGGCCCTGCCCATTGCGCGGCGGCTTCAGGCGCTTCAGGCCAACAGCCAGACGGCCAACCTTGTGATGACGGTGGATGCCTTCAAACAGGGCCGCTCGTCTGATCTGTTGGCTGATCTTGACGCAGGCATGACCGTCATGCCGCTGATCGACGGTCTGGCGCGCGCATGGGCCGAGGTTGATCAGGGCAATATGACCGCCGCTGTTGAGGCCTTTGATGCGGTTTCGGCGACCAAGGGACTGGACAGTTTTGGCCGCTACCACAAGGCGCTGGCACTTGCATCGGCAGGTGACTTCGAAGGTTCTGAAAAGCTTTTTGAGGGTGAAGACGGCAACGCGCTGCGCCTTGACCGGCGCGGGATCGAAGCGCGCGTTCAGGTTCTAAGCCAACTGGAACGCAACTCGGACGGCGTGGCGCTGATCGACCGCGCTTTCGGGGCAGAGCTTGATCCGGTCATGGCTGGATTGCGTGCACAGCTTGAAGCGGGCGAAAGCCTACCGTTCACCGCGGTCGCTTCTGCAAGCGACGGGATGGCCGAAGTGTTCTACATGGTCGCCAGCGCCCTTTCCTCGGACGCCTCGCCCGGTTACGCGCTGATGTTCTCGCGCGCTGCCGAAGAGCTGAACCCGGGCCATGTCGATGCCATTCTTTTGTCGGCAAGCTTTCTTGAGCGTCTGAACCAGTTCGCACTGGCGACAGAGGCCTATGACCGCGTCCCGCGCGAACACCCAGAGTTCTACTCGGCCGAGCTTGGCCGCGCAGAGGCTTTGCGCCGGGATGGCAAGATCGAACGCGCGGTCGAGGTTCTGACGCAGCTTTCCGAAAGCCACCCCGAACTTGCGGTTGTTCAGACATCACTGGGCGATCTTTATCGCCAACAGTCCGATTATGCCGACGCCGTTCAGGCCTATAACAAGGCAATCGCGCTTTATGACGACCCAAAAGAGGCCGGCTGGCGCGCGTTCTACGTGCGCGGGATCAGCTATGAGCGGACCGATCAGTGGGACAAGGCCGAGGCCGATCTGCGCTACGCCCTGACGCTTCAGCCGGATGAGCCGCGCGTCTTGAACTATCTGGGCTATTCGATGCTTGAGATGAACATCAAGCTGGACGAAGCGCTTTCCATGATCGAGACCGCGGTCAAGGCTTCGCCCGACAGCGGGTACATCATCGACAGTCTTGGCTGGGCGCTGTTCCGGATGGGGCGCTATCAAGACGCGGTTGACCCGATGGAGCGTGCGGTCGAACTGATGCCGCTGGACCCGATCGTCAATGACCATGTCGGCGATGTCTATTGGGCCGTGGGGCGCTTGCGCGAGGCGAACTTTCAGTGGCGCCGCGCCCTGTCCTTTGACCCCGAGCCCGAAGAAGCAAAGCGCATTCGCCGCAAGCTTGAGGTTGGCCTGAACGCGGTTCTGAAGGAAGAAGGCGCCGCACCGATTTCCGTGGCAAATGACGGTTAAGGCGTTTGCCCCGGCAAAGGTCAATCTAACGCTTCACGTCACCGGCCAAAGGGCGGATGGGTATCATATGCTTGATAGTCTGGTGGTCTTTGCAGATGTCGGTGACCGCATCGAAGTGGCCGAGGCGCCGGATTTAGCCCTGACCGTCACAGGCCCCCGCGCCGCCGGCGTTCCGAAGGGGGCAGAGAACCTTGTTCTTAGGGCTGCAAGACTTCTTGATCCTGATCGCGGCGCGCATATCACTCTGGAAAAACACCTGCCCGCCGAGGCAGGGATCGGCGGCGGCTCATCGGATGCGGCGGCCACGATACGGGCGCTTTCCCAGCTTTGGGGCATATCGCTGAACGCACCCGCAACGGCGCTTGGCGCTGATGTTCCGGTCTGCCTGACGGCCAAGCCTATGCGCATGCAGGGCATTGGCGATCTGTTATCGCCGGCCCCGCCCCTGCCGCCGTTATGGATCGTTCTGTCAAACCCCGGCGTTTCGCTGCCAACTCCGCTGGTCTTTCGCGCCCTTGCAAGTAAGTCCAACCCGGCCATGCGCCCGCAATCGGGGGCGTCGGTGCTGGGCTGGCTTGCGGATCAGCGGAACGATCTTCAGGAACCGGCCATTGGTCTGGCGCCCGAGATTGGCACATGCCTTGATGCGATAAGCGCTCAGAAAGGCGCGGTTCTGTCGCGGATGTCGGGCTCTGGCGCTACCTGCTTTGGCCTGTTTGAAAGCGCCGATGATGCCGCCGCTGCCGCCGCCGCCATTCAAGGCAGGCACCCCGGCTGGTGGACTGTTTCTGCGCCACTCTTGAAGTAAGCGATGATGCCAAGGGCGCGTCGGTCGGCTTAGCGCACTCTTGCGACGACGTAATCGGCAAGCTCTGTCAGCATCTCGCGGAAGGGGCCCGCGGGAAGAACCTCAAGCGCCGATTTTGCTTGCGCGGCCCAATGAACGGCATCGTTTCGGGTGGCCTCGATGGCGCCGTGCCGTTTCATAAGCGCCATAGCCTCTTCAAGGTCTCCGTCGCGCTGATCGCCCTTTTCGATAACGCGCGACCAGAAGGCACGCTCACCTTCGTTTGCGGCAGCAACCGCCTTGATCACCGGAAGGGTCAGTTTGCGTTCGCGAAAGTCATCACCGACGTTTTTGCCGATGCTCGCGGTCGAGCCGCCGTAGTCCAAAAGGTCGTCAACGATCTGAAAGCTGATACCAAAGGCGTCGCCATAGGTGCGCAGCGCTTCGATCTGTTCTGCAGGGGCGCTGGCAATTTCCCCGCCCACTTCGCAGGCGGCGGCAAAAAGGGCGGCCGTTTTACCGCGAATGACCTGAAGATAGATCGCTTCATCCGTTGCAAGGTTCTGGGCGGCTGTCAGTTGCAGAACTTCGCCCTCGGCGATGGTGGCCGAGGCGTTGGCAAGGATGTCCAAGACCCGCATGGACCCGGTTTCGACCATCAACTGAAAGGAGCGCGCAAAAAGGTAGTCGCCCACCAGAACGCTGGATTTATTGTCCCACAAAAGGTTGGCCGTTGGCTTGCCGCGCCGCTGGGCGCTTTCGTCAACGACGTCGTCATGCAAAAGCGTTGCGGTGTGAATGAACTCGACAGTTGCCGCCAGATGCACGTGGTAGGGGCCGCTGTAGCCGCAAAGGCGCGCCGCTGCCAGCGTCAGCATTGGGCGCAGGCGCTTGCCGCCCGCTTCGACCAGATGTGCGGTAACCTCGGGAATGCGCGGCGCGTGTTCCGAAGCCATGCGGCTGCGGATCAAAAGATTGACCTCTGCCATTTCGGGCGCAAGCGCCGCGGCAAGGCGGTCGTGGGGTTTCTGGGTGGCGTTGTCCAAGCTCATCACTGTCCCATCACTTTGCCCATCGGGTGGCTCGACAAATCCCCGGGCATGCCCTTAACTCGCTCTGTATGAAAGAGCTTTTGCGCACCAATGATCCCACGATCATCGCCTTTGCAACCACCTTGCTTGCCGGGGAGGATATAAAGGTGTTTCCGCTGGACGTAAATATGAGCGCGCTTGAGGGATCCATCGGAATTCTGCCGCGTCGTCTTATGGTTGTAGACCGCGACCACTTTCGTGCGGTCGCGATCCTGCGGGACAATGACATTGAAATCGATGGATGACACAAAGCTGACCATCGACGACTTTCTGGGCGGCAAACTTCGGCTTTATCAGCCCAAGACCGGCTATCGCGCCGGGGTTGATCCGGTCCTGCTTGCGGCGGCGGTTCCGGCACAGGCTGGTCAGTCCGTGCTGGATCTGGGGTGCGGCGTGGGGGCGGCCAGCATGTGCCTTGGCACGCGTGTTCCCGGCCTTCGTCATTTCGGCGTCGAAGTGCAGGAGGATTATGCGGATCTTGCGCGGCGCAACGCGGCCGAGAATGACATAGCGATGGATGTCGCCACGGCCGATATCGGTGCGCTGCCCGATTATTTGCGCGCGATGAGCTTTGATCACGTCATCGCCAACCCGCCCTATTACCAAAGAGGCGGAACGCCTTCGCCCGATGCAGGGCGCGAGACGGCGATGGGCGAAGACACAACGCTTGCAACATGGATAGAGGTCGCCGTCCGCCGCCTTGCGCCGCAGGGCACGCTGACGATCATTCAGGACGCCGCGCGCCTGCCGGAAATTTTCCAATGTCTTGATTCCCGCATGGGGCGACTGGTGGCGCTTCCGTTTTCCGCCCGGAAGGGCCGCCCGGCGCATCGCGTTGTCCTGAGAGCCAACAAAGGCGCGCGCACGCCCTTTCAATTGCTTGCGCCGGTTATCCTGCATGAGGGCGATGAGCATCAGGGCGACCGCGAAAGCTATACCGCTGAAATCGCCGCCGTTTTGCGAAATGGGGCGTCACTTTTTGCCGGTTAACTTGTTTTTAAGTTCTGAGCAATCATATGCCAGATATACTAAATAGTCGTGTTCAGGCGTGACAGAACGACAAATTTGTGGTGCTATCAACCTGCAACCAAAACAGAGATAGGAGGACGTCCATGACCTTGAGTTCGCATCTTCAGGAGCTCCGGAAAAAACACCAACGTCTCTCGGATCAAGTGGAAGAGGCCCAGCGCCATCCAGCGGTTGATCCCCTCGCCGTAGCGACAATGAAGAAGCAGAAACTTCGCCTTAAAGAGGAAATTGAAAGAGCTTCTGGTCATTGATTCTTAGTGGCGCTCGCCCTCGCGGCGAGCGCGGCACCGCCCGCCACAAGGCCGGCAGAAAGCAGAAGCGGCCAAGACGCGGCCGCGTATCCGGCGATGATCAACGCCAGTGTCGACAACAGCGGGGCCGCATAGGATGCAACGCCCAACAGCTGAATGTCGCCGCGTTTCACCCCGACATCCCACACGTAGAAGGCAAGGCCGACCGGGCCAAGGCCAAGGCCGATAACCGCCGCCCAGCCGATATTGTCGGTTGGCCAAACGGTTTGCTCAAATGTCAGGTGCGCCAATAGCGACAGGGCCGATGTGGCCACGCAGAAGACGGCAACAGCCGCCGTAGGCACCTTGCCCATCTGCCGCGAAAGGACCGAGTAAAGCGACCATGTGATCGCGCAGAGCATCGCCAGACCATAGCCGGTAGCGGCGCCACTTTGTAGGTTCAGACCGTCCTTGGCCAGAATGATCGTGGCGCCGGAAAATCCGATCAGGGCACCGATGATGTGGCCCGATTTCAAACGCTCGCCCGGCAGGAAGCCTGAGAAGAGCACGATCAGCAAGGGCCAGAGATAGGCGATCAGCCCCGCTTCGGCGGCGGGGGCGATTCTGAGGGCCGAAAAATACAATGCGTGATAGCCGAACAGGCCGACGGTGCCGAACAGGTACACCTGCCACGGAACCTGCCGAAGCGTTGCCATTTGGCCGGTGGACAAGACCCAGACGATCCCAAGGCTGCCCCCGATAGCAAAACCGATCGCGTTCAAAAGAAAGGGCGGCACCGGGGCGGAGCCGACGGTAAAAAGCGCAAGAAGCGCCCAAAGCAGGACCGCGACAAATCCAATCGAAGTAGCGCGGGCCTTTGTCATCAGACGGCCCTACCGGAACGCGAGGAGGCGGATACGCAAAGGCCGGCGCATTCGACTGCACCGGCCCTTGTAAAACCTCGCGGCCCCGTCACGTCAGGTATTGGCCGCCGTTGGCCGAGATTGTCGATCCGGTGATAAAGCCTGCCTCATCAGAGGCAAGGAACACAACGCAGCGCGCAATCTCTTCGGCTTCGCCAAGGCGTCCGACGGGGATCTGTGGCAGGATGACGTCGTTCATCACCTTCTCGGGGATCGTCGACATCATTTCGGTGTTGATATAGCCCGGCGCAACCACGTTGACTGTGATGCCCGCGCGGGCACCTTCCTGGGCCAGAGCCTTGGTAAAGCCGATATCGCCCGCCTTGGCCGCGGCATAGTTGGCCTGGGCGAACTGACCCTTCTGGCCATTGATCGAAGAGATCGTGACGATGCGCCCGAACTTGCGGCTGCGCATTCCCGGCCAGACGGGGTGCGTCATGTTGAATACGCCGGAAAGGTTGGTGTCCATCACCTCTTTCCACTGCTGCGGAGACATCTTGTGAAAGGGTGCATCGCGCGTGATCCCGGCGTTGTTCACCAGAATATCAACCGGGCCAAGATCGGCCTCTACCTGTGCGATCCCTGCGGCGCAGGCGTCATAGTCGGCCACGTCCCATTTGTAGGTCTTGATCCCGGTTTCCGCGGTGAAAGCGGCCGCTTTTTCGTCGTTGCCTGCATAGGTTGCTGCAACGCTGCAGCCAGCTTCCTTGAGGGCTTTCGAAATTGCGGCACCGATTCCACGGGAACCTCCGGTGACAAGTGCGATACGGGGCATGGGCAGTTCTCCTGATTAGATTTGTAATCTTGTTACGAAAAACATACCCACTGCGCAACGATATTGCGCAATGGGTTCAAAACTAAATTTCTTACGGGCGCTCAAGGCACATCGCAACGCCCATTCCGCCGCCGATGCAAAGAGTGGCCAGGCCCTTCTTTGCGCCGCGGCGCTGCATTTCGAACAGGAGGGTGTTCAGGATGCGTG
The DNA here is from genome assembly GCA_030148005.1 of Paracoccaceae bacterium. Classification (GTDB taxonomy): domain Bacteria; phylum Pseudomonadota; class Alphaproteobacteria; order Rhodobacterales; family Rhodobacteraceae; genus JASBSV01. Next base: position 115,010 of record JASBUI010000004.1, read on the forward strand.
CGCCCGAGGCGCCGATGGGGTGACCGATTGCGATGGCGCCGCCGTTGACGTTCACAATCGCCGGGTCCCAGCCCATGTCCTTGTTAACGGCGCAGGCCTGTGCGGCGAAAGCTTCGTTCGCTTCCACAAGGTCCAGATCCTCAACCTTCCAACCGGCTTTTTCCAGCGCCTTGCGGCTTGCGTGGATCGGGCCGACGCCCATGATCGACGGATCAAGGCCGGCGGTTGCGTAGGATGCGATGCGCGCAAGCGGCTCGATCCCGCGCTTTTCAGCGTTCTCTGCGCTCATCAAAAGCGCGCCGGCGGCGCCGTCATTAAGGCCCGATGCGTTGGCCGCAGTTACGGTTCCGCCATCGCGCACGAACGCCGGGCGCATCTTTTGCATGGCTTCGATGGTGGCGCCGTGGCGGATGTATTCGTCCTTGTCCACGACGATGTCGCCCTTGCGGGTCTTGATGGTAAAGGCGATCACCTCGTCATCGAACTTGCCGGCCTTCTGCGCGGCCTCTGCCTTGGTCTGGCTGGCAAGGGCAAACTCATCCTGCGCCTCGCGGCCGATCTGCCATTGCTCGGCGACGTTCTCGGCGGTTTGGCCCATGTGGTAGCCGTTGAAGGCATCCCAAAGGCCATCGCGGATCATTGAATCGATGTAGGTGACATCGCCCATCTTGTGGCCCGCGCGAAGGTGGGCGACGTGCGGCGAGAGGGTCATGTTTTCCTGCCCGCCCGCAGCGATGATATCGGCGTCGCCCAATTGGATGTGCTGGGCGCCAAGTGCGACGGCCCGAAGGCCAGAGCCGCAAACCTGATTGATGCCCCATGCCGCGCTTTCCTTGGGATAGCCTGCGTTGATATGGGCCTGGCGCGCGGGGTTCTGGCCCTGACCTGCGGTCAGAACCTGACCAAGGATGGTTTCTGAAACCTCTGCCTTGTCAATACCGGCGCGGGCGGTCAGCGCTTCGAGTACCGCGGCGCCAAGATCATGGGCCGGAGTATTGGCAAAAGAGCCGCCAAAGCTGCCGACGGCAGTTCGTGCTGCAGATGCGATTACAACATTTGTCATTGGAGAGTCCTCTATCCGGTTTCCGACGGGCAGGGACCACGGCGTGTTAGGATGCGGTCACAACCCCCACTTGTCGCAAACCGTCCTATGCACATGCAGCGAAAGGCGCAAGAGGAACACACCGGAACGTCGCTTTGCAATGACAATTGCGCGGGAAAATACGCTTAGCCGGTTCCGGCCTTGCGCGTTTGGGACCGCCAAGCAGGGTTGATCGTCGGGGCGCCGTAGCAGAACCCTTGCATGCAATCGATTCCGATGGATTGCAGAAAGGCCGCCTCTTGCTGGGTTTCCACGGCCTCGGCCACGGTGACCATTTCAAAGTGCTTACCGATAGAGGCCAGCGCCGACAAAAGCACCTGGTTGTCCAGATCCTTGTGGATGTTCTTTACGAACTGACCATCGATCTTGAGAACATCGAAAAAGAGGTCGCGCAGGTATCTGAAAGAGGTAAAGCCAGCGCCGAAGTCATCAAGCGCAAAGGAAACACCGCGTTCCTGAAACCGCGTCATGAACTCCATCACCGCGCGGGGCGAGGTTATGGCGGACGATTCGGTTATTTCAAGGATCAGGCGTTCGGCGATGGTGGTATCGCTTGCCAACCCGCGATCAAGGATCGCCAGCCAGCCGCGATGGCCGATGGATAGTGCCGAGACGTTGATCGACAGCCGGATCGACGGTTCCACCAAAAGTTCGGCAAGGCCAAGTTCCAGGGCAAGGCAATCAATGCGCCGGCCCATGTCGGTGTTTTCGACAACGGGGATAAAGTTCTGGGCCGGAATCACACGGCCCGTGCCATCGCGAATGCGAATTAGCCCTTCGTAGAAGGCAACTCGCGACGGATCTTGCGCGACGACAATCGGTTGAAACGCCAGCATGGCCTGTTTGTGTTCCAGCGCGACGCGCACCATATCCACCGTCGACCGATCCCGTTCGTTGACGGCATAGGCAAGGGGGTTGGCGTGCCCCTCAAGCGTTGGAAGGTTGTTTTTCGAAGCTGGCGGCGACATTTGGGCATTCCTGGCAGACGCCTAACCATCGCCGCGCGCGTCCTAACATTTCATGAAGTTTCTCATTTTGTTCTAACTTTAAATGTCGCATTTTGAGATGGATTCGACAGGAGACGGTTCATGACTGAAAGATGCGGATGGGTCGGAGGCGAGGATATTTACCTGCGCTATCACGACGAAGAATGGGGTGTTCCGGAATGGGACAGCCGTGCGCTTTGGGAAAAGCTTATACTCGACGGGTTTCAGGCCGGGCTTTCCTGGATAACCATACTGAAAAAGCGCGACAATTTCCGCAGCGCCTTTGCGGGTTTCGACCCCAATGTCATCGCGACTTGGGGCGAAAGCGATGTTCTGCGCTTGTTGCAGGATCCCGGTATCGTCCGGCACAGGGGCAAGATCGAGGCGACGATTTCAAACGCCCGCGCGTGGCAGGAAATCGAAGCGGCGCAAGGGTTTGACCGGTTCCTATGGGACTATATGGGCGGCAAGCCCCTGCAGAACAAATGGACCACCATGGCCGAAGTGCCCGCCGAGACCGAACTTTCAAAACAGATCTCAAAGGACCTTAAGAAAGCCGGTTTCAAGTTCTGCGGGCCGACGATCGTCTATGCCTTCATGCAGGCGGTCGGGATGGTCAATGATCACCTGATCGGCTGCCACTGTCATTCCAAGGTCAGCAAGCTGGGCAAGAGGTAACTTTGCCCCGCCTGCCTAGCGGTCGATCGAGGCGATAAGTTCGGCCACGATGGCGCGGGCGCTTTCAGAGTTCCATTCCGCATCGCCGCGCAGGCGCGCGATCTCATTGCCTTCGGGGTCAAGGATGACGGTAATCGGCAAGCCAAGGACCGCCATTTCGCGCGCCAGCTTTTGCTTGGGGTCGCGGTACATCGGAAGGCTGGTGATACCCACCTCTTCAAAAAACTTGCGAACCGCGGGCAGTGGATTGCGCCCGGTCGCAACTGTGACGACCTGAAACTTGTCACCGCCGAAATCGCGTTGAAGCGCATCAAGTGACGGCATTTCGGCCCGGCAGGGTGCGCACCACGTCGCCCAGAAATTCAAAAGGACATAGCGCCCCTTGAATTGCGACAGATCGTAGTCGGTACCATCGGGGCCGACAAAACTGGAAGTACCGGCGGCTTTGGGTTCAGAATGCAGAACCAGCTTTTTGATCGTGCCATCACGAAGCGCGTCGATGGCGGCCATATCCGCCCCCGCAGCATTTGCACCAAGTGCAAGGCCCGTATAGATGAGCGTAGTAAGAACCGCAGAGCGTACAAGGCGCATATTCCCTCCGAAGGAAAAGGACGACGAATGACCAACAAGACCGCGAACACGATGTGGGGTGGACGGTTCGCCGATGGGCCGGACGCGATCATGGAGGCAATCAATGCCTCGATCGGTTTCGACAAGCGCATGGCCGCCCAGGACATCGAAGGGTCCCGCGCCCATGCCGCAATGTTGGCGGCCACAGGCATACTGAGTGATAATGATGCCAAGGCGATCCGGGAAGGCCTGCTCACCGTATTGTCAGAGATTGAAACGGGAAAGTTTCAGTTCTCGGCGGCGCTTGAAGACATCCACATGAATGTCGAGGCGCGCCTGAAAGAGATCGTGGGCGAAGCTGCGGGGCGTCTGCATACCGCGCGCTCGCGCAATGATCAGGTTGCGACGGATTTCAAACTTTGGGTGCGTGACCAGATGGACGCGGTGGATGCCGCGCTGGGCTCTCTTCTGCAGGGGCTTTTGCAGCAGGCCAGCGCAGGCGCCGATTGGGTCATGCCGGGGTTTACGCACCTTCAGGTCGCCCAGCCCGTCACTTGGGGCCATCACATGATGGCCTATGTCGAAATGTTCGGCCGTGATCGTTCGCGCTTTGCCGATGCGCGGCGGCGGATGAACGAAAGCCCGCTGGGCGCAGCAGCGCTTGCCGGGACCTCCTTTCCGATTGATCGGGACATGACGGCCAAGGCGCTGGGCTTTGACCGGCCTGCCGCGAACTCGCTTGATGCGGTTGCTGACCGTGATTTCGCGCTAGAGTTCCTGTCTTGCGCGTCGATCACGGCAATGCACCTGTCGCGCCTTGCCGAAGAGTTGGTGATTTGGTCGTCGGCCCAGTTCCGCTTTGTCGCCCTTTCGGACCGGTTTTCGACCGGATCGTCGATCATGCCGCAAAAGAAGAACCCCGACGCGGCCGAGTTGATCCGTGCCAAGATCGGGCGGATCATGGGCGCGATGGTGGGGCTTTTCACGGTGATGAAGGGTCTGCCGCTGGCCTATTCAAAGGACATGCAGGAAGACAAGGAACAGGTCTTTGACGCCGCCGACAACCTTATGCTGGCGATTGCGGCAATGGATGGCATGGTGCGCGACATGACCGCAAACCGCGACGCTTTGGCGGCGGCGGCTTCCAGTGGCTTTTCGACGGCGACGGATCTGGCCGACTGGCTTGTAAGAGAGCTTGGGCTGCCGTTCCGCGACGCGCACCATGTGACAGGCACGCTTGTGGCCATGGCCGAAAAGAAGGGTTGCGATCTGCCCGAGCTGACGCTTGAAGAGATGCAAGGTGTGCACGGCGATATCGCGGCATCGGTCTTTGATGTGCTGGGGGTTGAAAACTCTGTCGCCAGCCGGACATCTTATGGCGGTACCGCGCCCGATCAGGTGCGCAAACAGATCGCCCGTTGGCAAAAGGAACTGGGATGATGCGCGTCGTTTTGTTTCCCCTTCTGCTGGCTCTGGCCGCCTGCGGCGCGGATGGTGAGCCCAGTTATCCGGGCGCGCCGACAAGCGCCTCTGCAAGCGGCGTGTCCGGTTAGCCCGGCTTTGACGGAGTAGGCGGATGTCGATCCTGCGAATGATCTATCTGGCGCTGGCGATCTGGGGTGCGGTTCATCCGATGGCCTTGATCTATCGCTGGTCGGTGGCAAACGGCGGGTTCGATACGGCGGGCATGTTTGCGGCATGGAATGCCAACTACGCCTCATCCGCGCTTGCCTGGGATCTGACCATAGCGGCGATCGCGCTTACCGTTTGGATACTTTCGGAAACCTATGTGCGCCGGAACTGGCTGGCGCTTATCGCTATTCCGGCGACGTTCGGGATCGGGCTTTCATGCGGGTTGCCGCTTTACCTCTTCCTGCGCACGCGGCCGGTGAGCTAGGCGCAAAAGCGGTTTCGTCGGGGATGAGTTGCAAAAGAACGCGGCTGGCGTCATATCAGTCTAGAAAATCGGAGGCGCGCAGTGACGCAATATCTTGAGTTTGAAAAACCGCTGGCTGAAATCGAAGGCAAGGCAGAAGAGTTGCGCGCACTGGCGCGGCAGAACAACGAGATGAACGTTGAAGACGAAGCGGCCGCGCTTGACAAGAAAGCGGCGGATCTGCTGGTCGAACTTTACGGCAACCTCTCGCCATGGCGCAAATGTCAGGTAGCGCGCCATCCTTCGCGGCCCCACACAAGCGACTATATCGAGGCGCTGTTTACCGAGTACACGCCGCTGGCCGGTGACCGGAACTTTGCCGACGACCACGCCGTTATGGGCGGGCTGGCGCGTTTTGACGACAAGCCCGTCGTCGTGATCGGCCATGAGAAGGGCAATGACACCAAGTCGCGGATCGAACGCAACTTTGGCATGGCGCGGCCCGAAGGCTACCGCAAGGCCCTGCGCCTTCTGGAACTGGCGGACCGGTTCGGCCTTCCGGTCATTTCCCTTGTTGATACGCCCGGCGCCTATCCCGGCAAGGGCGCTGAAGAGCGGGGCCAGTCAGAGGCCATCGCGCGAACCACTGAAAAGTCGCTTCAGGTCAAAGTGCCCATCGTCAGCGTGATCATTGGCGAGGGCGGATCAGGCGGCGCGGTCGCTTTTGCAACCGCCGACCGTTTGGCAATGCTGGAACATTCGATCTATTCGGTCATCTCGCCAGAGGGCTGTGCGTCAATCCTTTGGAAGGATTCCGAAAAGATGCGCGAGGCCGCCGAAGCGTTGCGCCTGACCGCGCAGGACCTTGAAAAGCTTGGCGTCATCGATCAGGTCGTCAAGGAACCGACCGGCGGGGCACATCGCGACAAGGATGCCTCGATCGAGGCCGTCCGGGCGACGATTGCCGGGATGCTTGAGGATCTGGTCAAGGTATCGCCAGCCAAGCTTGTTGCCGGGCGGCGCAAGAAGTTTCTGGATATGGGCGGCAAGGGGCTTGCGGCCTAAGGAACAGGCCCCTGCTTGCAGGCGCCTACCAAAGGCTGGATCGTGCGCGGCCCGGCCATTCTTTGTCATAGGTTTCGCGGTCAACCGTGCCCTTGGTCATCGTTTCAAGGAATTCGCCAGCCGATGGCAGGTCTTGGGGCGGCTTCCTGTCACCCCAAAGGTCTGAACGCATCAGGGCGCGGGCGCATTGAAAGTAAATCTCTGCCAGCTTGATCACGATAACACTGCGCGGTTGTTTTCTGTTCTTTTCAAACCGTTTCAAAAGTTCGGCGTCCACCGTCAGACGCGCCTCGCCGTTCAGGCGCACGACGGTCTGGGACCCCGCGATCAGGAACATCAGCGATACGCGCGGGTCCGCGATGATGTTTCGCAGGCTGTCGATACGGTTGTTGCCGTGCCAATCGGCCATAAGAAGCGTCTTGTCATCAAGAACATCCACGACCGGACCTTCATCGCCGCGGGGTGAGCAATCGGTGCCCTCGAGGCCAACGGTTGAAAGGGCGCAAAAGCGTGAGGCGGCGATCCAGCGCCGATACTCATCCGTCAGGTGGTCCGCCACTTTCAGGATCGAAGACTTGCCCGGCTCGCCATAGATGCTTTCAAGCTGGTCAACGGAGGTCAGGAAATTCATGCGCTACCCTTTTATATCCGCGCCCACGTCAAACCCCGCCTCGGCCATAAGCCGGTCCGATGCTTCCTCTACCGTGGTTTCCAGGTGGGCCATGAAGTCTTTGATTTCCATACCGTTCTTGATGCGCGGCAGAAATTCGACCACGGCCAGACCCGGCTTGCGGTAGATGCCGATGCGGGGCCAGAAAACGCCGACGTTGGTGGCGGCGGGCACGCAATCCTGACCAGAGGCTTCGTATAGAACGCCCGCACCGATCTTGTAGGGTTGCTTGACGCCCGGCGCCACGCGTGTGCCTTGCGCGTAGATGATCAACTGGCCCGGTTCGGCGCTGCCATCGGCCACGTCGGACACCATCTTTTTTATTGCCTCGGCGCGGCGGCCACGATCCACCGGGATGCAGCCGATGCGCTTCGCGTACCAGCCAAGGATCGGGGCCTTGGTCAGCGACTTTTTCATGATGAACTTAAAGCGCGGCAGAACGCTGGCAAGGATGATGATGTCAAAGAAGGACTGGTGCTTGGCGGCGATCAGCACCTCATCGGTGGGCACCTCGCCCCGGACCTCAGAGCGAAGACCGATCATCCAGCGCGCCGTCCAGCGAACCCAGTGGCAATAGGTTTGGCAGGCGTACCAAGCGGTGGGTTTGTGAAATAGCGCAATCGGCGTGAAGAACACGGCAAGGATCGCCATCATCAGGTACATCTGGATGACGAAAATCAGCGAAAGAAGCCAGCGGATAGGGTTTTTCATCTAGGTCAGCCTTCCAAGTGTCCGCAAGGCGGCGGTTCGTGTGGCCCAAAAGGCAGCAATGGCCGCAAACATCGGAACCAGCAGCGGCAGCAACCAGTGAAACCCGACAAAGCCAAGGCCGGTCAGAAAACCGACATCGTCCGTCGCCCGTGGAAGCAAGGCCACCGCCAACATCGCCGCGAGGGTTCCGGCAAACGCGCCGCCGAAGGTTCGTATCGTAAAGCGGCGTACAAAGGCGCGGGCGATATAGATATCGCGCGCGCCGACAAGGCGCATCACGCGAATGATCTGGGCGTTGGCCGCCAGTGCGGCGTTGGCGGCCAGCATGACCATGGCCGCCGTGGCCAGTCCGATAAGCAGCATTGAAACGATGCCAAGGCTGCGCAAACGGTTTGCCGCCGTGATCAGCGGTCGTCGCCACCGGGTGTGATCGTCAAGTACCGCGCCCGGCGCTTCGGCCGAAAGCCGCAGGCGCAGCCCCTCGGCGTCATACCCTTCGCTGGTTTCCACCACTTCGATTAACTGGGGGATCGGCAGGCTGTCGATTGGCAGATCCGCGCCCAGCCACGGCTGAAGCAGGGCGGCCTGTTCTTCTGTGGTCAGCGCGCGGGCGCTGGCCACGCCCGGCGTGGTTTTCAGAACATTCAGTGCGGCGCTGGTCTGGGCCGCGACCTGTGCGTCGGGTGCAGAGATGCGAACCGTCGAGGTGCGCGCAAGCTCGGCGCCCCAGCGATCGGCAAGACGCCCCGCCGCCAGTGACAGCGCCAGTGCAAAGACGGCCAGAAAGGCCATCGCCCCGGCGGTAAAGACAACCAACCATGCCGAATAACCGGCCCGTGGAACGACGCGGTCAGACTGGGCGTCGCCGGTCAGCCTAAGCCATATGTATTCTTGCCAGCGCTTCAAAGGTCCGCTCCGGCCAGTTGTAGACGACGGTTCTTGATCCGCAGGACCCTTGCGTTGACCTGACTTTTCGCCGAACGGATCAGGTTCAGGTCATGGGTTGCGATCAGGATGGTCTTTCCCATCTTGTTAAGCTCTACCAGCAAAGACAGCAGGCGCAGGGACATTTCCCAATCGATATTGCCGGTCGGTTCATCGGCAAGGATCACATCGGGCGAGGTGATGATCGCCCGTGCAAGTGCCGCGCGCTGGCGCTCGCCGCCCGACAATTGCGGCGGAAGGGCGCGCGCGCGATCGGTCAGCCCGACCCATGTCAGAAGATCCTGAAGGTTCTGCTCTTCGGCCTCTCGGTCGCGGCCAGAAACGGTCAGGGGCAGGGCGACGTTGTCGGTGATCGGCAGGTGGTCCAGAAACTGGCAATCCTGATGCACAACGCCAATGCGCCGCCGTGCAAGTGCCACGGCATCGCGGTCCATTTCGCTGGCTTCATCGCCAAAGATCCGAACCGACCCGGCCGAGGCCAAAAGCTCGCCATAGCAAAGCTTCAGAAGGGTGCTTTTACCCGCGCCCGAAGGTCCGGTCAGGAAATGAAACGATCCCGGAGGCAGCTTGAGTGTGATCTCGGATAAGAGATCCCCCCCGCCGTAGTTATAGGCGACGTCCCGAAGCTCGATCAAAGTGCCCGCCTTTCTGCCACATTGTGTCTCTTTTGCCGAAGGTGGTGGCCGTTTGCAATCACTTGCGGGTCGACAGGCGGTCAGGGGCTTCCGTAAATACCCCAACAGGTGTTAACCTCTCACAAAAGGTATGAAAATTCGAGTGAGGCCGCACAGATAGCGGCAGATAGAGGCGAAATGAGACTGGTTTGCCCAAATTGTGATGCGCAATACGAAGTCGGTGAAGATGCTATTCCTGAAAACGGGCGTGACGTTCAGTGCTCTAACTGCGGGCATACGTGGTTCGAGGCGCATGGCAAAAGCGCCGCTCAGGATGCAGATGACGAAAGCAACTGGACGGATCCTTCGGAAGGTGATGAGGCAGGTGATAGCGATCCTGCACCTCATACGGCCTCGGCCGGCAGTGAGTTTGAGCCGCCAGAGGCCGAAGACGACGAAGGCGAAGATGATCAGGAGCCGGTAAGGGACCCTGCCGATCTGCCGCGTCGCAAGCCGCTTGATGAAGGTGTGTCCGCGATCCTGCGCGAAGAGGCAGAGCTTGAAAAAAGCGCCCGCGAGGCAGAGGGCGGGGCGGCCATTGAAACCCAGCCCGATCTTGGCATTGATGGCGGCGACAGCACCAGTCAGGCCGTGGCAGCAACCGTCGCGGTTGAGCGTGTCGCGCGGCTTCGCGGGGCCAACCCCGAGCCGGAAGAGCCGCAGGACAGCAACAAACGCCGCGATCTTCTGCCCGACATCGAAGAGATCAATTCCACACTGCGCTCGACCTCGGACCGGAAGGGCGAAGAGAATGAGCCGCCCGCGACACAGGAAGAGTACCAAAGTTCCCAGCGCCGCGGCTTTCGGCGCGGTTTCAGTGTGGCGGTGATCATCATCGCGCTGATGTTCGTGGTCTATCGCTTTTCGGGCGATCTGGCAGAGCGGTTTCCGCAGGTTGAGCCCTATCTGGCCGACTATGTGTCGATGGTTGACGGCTGGCGCGTTGTGCTTGATCGCTGGGCGCTGGCGGCGGCTGAAAAGGTTTCAACATGGACGGACGGGACCTAAGCGGCCTTGCCGATCTGCGCTAGAACCTGTCCAGCAGACGCTTAAGGTAATCGCGTTCGATCTCGGGGCGCCCCTGTTCACCAGAGCGGCGCCGTATCTCATCCAAAAGCTCTTCGGCGCGGCGATAGACATCTTCGCCCTGCAAGAGGTTTTCGTCTGATCCGATGCGCCCTGTGGCGCCTGCTTCGCGGCCCAGCGGGTCACGTACACCGGGGCTGTCCTGTCCGTTGGCAAGGCCCTGCTCGCCCGGACGGCTGCCGTTCTGCTGGTTCTGGGCCATCGCCTCGCCCAGATTGCGCATCCCCTCGCGCAGGGCTTCCATGGCTTGGGCCTGCTTGTCCAACGCGCCGGGCAGATCGTCACGGCGCAGCGCCTCTTCGGCGCCGTCCATGGCGCGGCCCGCGCGCCCAAGCGCTTCACGCGCGGCGTCGCCTTCGGGGGTTCCTGCACCCGGCAGGTTCTGCGTCTGTCGCCCAAGTTCGCCCCGCAGCGCCTGCTGGCGATCGGCCAGACTTTGGCTTGGATCGCCCTGTTGGCCGTTCTGGCCCTGCTGCGGATCGCCATTGCCGGGGTTCTGACCCTGACCTTGTCCCTGACCTTGGCCTTCGTGCTGGTTGCCTTGGCCCTGCTGACCGTTGCGACCCTCATTCTGGCCGTTCTGGCCGGCTTGTGCGTTCGGGTTGAACTGTTCCTGAAGATCGCGGAAGGCCTCGTCGCTCAGCCCTTGCTGGTTGCGCAGCGTTTCCTGAAGCCCCTGCATGGCCTGTTCGCCCGGACCGGGCTGACCCTGACCCTGCTGGCCCTGAGTGACCTGCATGTTCTCCATCATCTGGCGAAGCTGATCCAAAAGCGCCTGCGCCTCGGCCATGCGGCCCTGTTCCATCAGCTCCTGTAGCCGCTTAAGCATCTCTTCAAGCTGGTCGCCGGTGATTTCCTGCTGGTTCTGGGAAAGCTGCTGATCCTGATTTTGCTGACCGTTTTCTTCGGCAAGCTGGCGCATATAGTCCTGCATCGCATCGCGCAGATCCTGCATCAGTTCGGCGATTTCCTGATCGCTTGCCCCCTGCCGCATCGCTTCGGCCAGACGGTCCTGCGCGCGGCGAAGCCGTTCAAGCGCGTCTGTCAGGCGGCCGTCTTCAAAGGTAAGGGCCACATCCCAAAGCGCCTCGGCGATCTCGTCGCGGGCTTTTTCGTCGAACCGGCCGATGCGTGCCAGTGTCTCCATCCGGCGCAGCGTCACGCGTAGTTTGAGATAGGCGGTGTTGTTGCTGATAAAGCCCTCGGGCTTGTATGAGACCGCGCGCAAAAGCCCCGCGGCGCGGTTTGCGTTCTCGCGTGACCACAAGATATCGCTGCGCTGCTCTACGATGGCGTTGGCCAGCGGATTGAAAAAGCGGCGCCCGGGCAGTTCCAGATTGATCGTCGCGCTGTCGGCGGTCTGGCCGATGGCGTCTTCCACGGTCATTTTCAACTCGACCGGCAAGCCTGACCAAGCATGTTTGGAAAGGTTTTCGGTCAGGGTCTCTTCAAAGGCGGTGCGGCTGCCGGCGATCGGCATCGGCAGGTCCAGAACGATCGGATCGCGCGGCTCGGGATCCAGCGCCTTGCCATAGCGGCGATCGACGCCTGCCAGATCCAGCGTGATCTGCGCCTTTCCGCCCACAACGCCGTAGTCATCGCGGGCGATAAAGGCCTGGCGCATTTCGCCCGCGACCGTGCGCTCCACCGGGGCCGAGATCTGAACGACGGGCGCATTGTCCGGCTCCATCACCACGTCCCAACTGGCGCCGCCAGTGCCTTCGATAGAGATCGATCCGGGCTGAACCACGTCAAAGCTTTGGCTGGGCTCGGCGGTTCCTTCGGCGTCCGGGGCGCGGCCCGAGACGTTTTCGGTGATCGTCAGCGCGCCAACTTCGCCGTAAAGGCGCAGGGTTATCCGGCTGCCCTTGGGCACCCGCAGGCGGCTGCCTTTGATGTCGTTGAGGTAAAGGCTTGGCTTGCCGGTATAGGCAGGCGGCTCGGCCCAGCCTTCCCAGCTTGGGCCGGTGGCAAGCCCGGCGGTGCGCCCCGGAAGCGCGGCCTCGACCGTGGCAACCTTCAGGACTGAACCGAACAAGACGCCGACAGCCAGCGCAAGCACCGCAAGATAGCGCAGGGCGTAGGGATCGCGGTCGGAAATTCGCAGGTCCGGCGCGACGGGGCGGGCGGCGGAAACCCGCTCGGCCATGCGGGCGACATGGGCCTGCCAGACCGCAATAGAGGCCTCATCGGCGGCGCCAATGGCCTGAGTGTCGGCCAAAGCGGCAATCGGGCGGCCCGGAAGGGTGCGATCAACGCGCGCTGCCGCCTCGGCCAGCGTGGGCCAAGAGAATCGCCGCAGACCGGCGATCAGGGCAACCACAAGGGCCAGCGGAAGGGCCACCAGAACGACCCATGTAAGCTCTACCGAAAGGTATTCGTGCAGGCCCAGCATGATGGCCGAAAAGGCAACGAAAACAATGGACCAGAGGGGCCAGAAGGCGCGTGTAATACGCTCTGACAAAAGCCCGACATGGGTCAGCCGGACCGGCCAGCGCAGGCGCCGGGCGGTTGCTTGGATGTCGGTTCTGTCACGGGTCATCTACCGGGCCCTGCTGGCGGGGGCGCCCCATTGCGCCACTAAAGCCATTCCGGGATGGTATCGCGATTTATCATTTCGTCAAAGCTTGGGCGCTTGCGTATGACAGCGAATTGATCATCGTCCACCAGCACTTCGGGGATCAGTGGGCGGCTGTTGTATTCACTGGCCATCACCGCGCCGTAAGCGCCCGCCGAGCGGAAGGCGACCAGATCACCGGCGCGCAGGGGCGGCAGGTCACGGGCGCGGGCGAATGTGTCGCCGCTTTCGCAGACAGGACCAACGACGTCATAGGGCGTCTGTTCCACGCCGGGGCTGGGTTCGATGACCGTCACGATCTCGTGGTGGGCGTCGTACATTGCCGGGCGGATAAGATCGTTCATCGCGGCATCGAGGATCAGGAACTTGCGGTCTTCGCCTTCCTTCACATAGATGACCTCTGCCACCAGAATGCCAGCGTTTCCGGCGATCAGGCGGCCCGGTTCAATCTCGATCTCGCAATCAAGATCGCCCAGCGTGGCCTGCACCATGCGGCCGTATTCGGTTGGCAGCGGCGGCGCGAGGTTCGAGCGGGCATAGGGAATTCCAAGACCGCCACCCAGATCAAGGCGGCGGATGGTGTGACCTTCGCTGCGAAGGCGGCGGGTCAGGTCGGCGACCTTCTGATAGGCCAGCTCGAAAGGGGCCAGATCGGTCAGCTGGCTGCCGATGTGCACGTCGATGCCCACAACTTCGATCCCCGGCAGGCGGGCGGCTTCGGCATAGACCTCGCTTGCGCGGCTGATCGGAATGCCAAACTTGTTTTCGGACTTGCCGGTTGCGATCTTGGCGTGGGTTTTGGCATCGACATCGGGGTTCACGCGAATGGTGATCGGCGCGGTTGTGCCCATGGCCGTGGCAACCTGCGACAGGGCGGCCATTTCAGGTTCGCTTTCGACGTTGAACTGGCGCACGCCGCCTTCAAGGGCAAGGCGCATTTCCTCTTTGGTCTTGCCGACACCGGAAAAGACGATCCGCTCGCCCGGAACGCCGGCTGCGCGGGCGCGCAGATACTCGCCGCCCGATACCACGTCCATTCCAGCGCCCATATCTGCCATCAGTTTCAGGATCGCCTGATTGGAATTTGCCTTCATCGCGTAGCACACAAGATGCGGGCCCCAGCCAAGCGCCTCTGTGAAAAGCTGATAGTGCCGCCGAAGGGTCGCCGCCGAGTACAGATAGAACGGCGTTCCGACACTGGCCGCGATGTCGGGTATGGGCACATTCTCTGCATGAAGCGTGCCGTCGCGATAAAGGAAGTGATCCATGTCGGTCTTGTCCCTGAACGTCCAGATTGCCTCATATCCAGCGGGGACAGACAAGTCTAGGTCGCGCCGGGGGGCGGGTCATCTTTGCGGCTTGTCCGGGGCGGGGCGGGCGGATCCTCAAGCGGTTCCTTGTCGATCAGGATCCGATAGGCGTTTCCGTCCAGATCCGAGAACTGATCGGACTTCAGTGCCCAGTAAAAGGCGACAAGCCCCATGCCGCCAAGGATCAGCGAGACGGGGATCAGGATGAACAGGATCCACATCAGCGCAGGCCCCTAAGCCGCATCGCGTTAAGCGAAACGGTGATGGATGAGGCCGACATCGCAAGCGCGGCCAGCAGCGGGGTGGCAAAACCGGCAAGTGCGGCCGGAATGGCAAACGCGTTGTAAAGCGCGGCAATGGCAAAGTTCTCAAGAATGCGCTTTCGTGCTGCGCGCGCCAGTTCGATGCTGTCGGGCAGCACCATCAGATCATCGCGGAGAAGAACAAGATCGGATGCGGTGCGCGCGGTGTCGATCGCCTTGCCCGGCGCGGCAGAGACATGGGCCGCCGTTAGTGCGGCGGTGTCGTTCAGCCCGTCGCCGACCATCAATGCCTTGCCGCCGCGTTTGCGGACAAATTCGTATTTGCCATCGGGCGAGACATTGCCGTGCGCCTGCGTGATCCCAAGTTCCGCGGCGACCTTGTCCGCAACTTCCTGAGTGTCGCCGCTTAGCAGGACCAGATCGAGCCCAAGAGCGCGGATGCGGGCCGTCATGGCGGCGGCCTGCGGCTTCAGGTCGTCCTCGAACTCAAAGGCCACAGGCGGCTGGTCTGCGCGGCGCAGCCATGTCTGCACGCCGGGCAGGGCCGCATCGGCGCCGCACCAGCCGGCATTGCCAAGGCGAACCTCTTGTCCGCGGTATGTGCCCGCTATCCCCTTGCCGGGGGTTTCGGTGACGTCCTGAACCTTGGGAAGGCGCAGGCCCAGATCCTTGGCCCTTTTTGCCAGCGCGCGGGCCAGTGGGTGGGCCGATCCTTCGGCCAGAGCGGCGGCGAGGGCCAGATCGTGGGTGCCGGGCACAACGACAAGCCGCAGATTGCCCTGCGTCAGGGTGCCGGTCTTGTCCAGAATAACGGTATCGATCTCGGCAAGACGTTCCAGCGCGGTTCCGTTCTTTATCAGGACACCGGCGCGGAACAGACGGCCATTGGCGGCGGTCATGACGGCCGGAACGGCAAGGCCAAGAGCGCAGGGGCAGGTTATGATCAGAACCGCCGTTGCGATGTTGATCGCAAGGCGGGTATCGCCCGTTGCGCTTTGCCAGCCAATAAAGGCGGCAAGGGCCAGAATGTGCACGACCGGGGCGTAAAAGCCCGCAGCGCGTTCGGCCAGTGACGTATAGCGCGTGCGCGCGTTCTCGGCCGCTTGCACAAGCGCACCGATGCGGCCCAGTTGGGTGTCGGCGCCGGTGTTGGATACCTCAACTTCCAGAGGCCCGCTTAGGTTCAGCGTGCCGCAAAAGACATCCGATCCGGCCGCAACCGGCACCGGCCGCGTCTCGCCGGTCAAAAGCGCATTGTCCAGCTCGCTTGCCCCGGCGACGACGCTGCCATCAACAGGAATGCGCCCGCCGGGGCTTACCAGCACCACATCGCCGGGCCGCAGTTCCGAGACATGGCGCGTTTCGGTCCCTTGCGCGGTTCGCAAGCGGGCGGTGGGCACTTCCAGCGCGGCCAGTTCTACAGCGGCAGAGCGGGCCTTGGCGCGCGTTAAGTGGTCAAGATAGCGGCCCAGCAGTAGGAAAAAGGTCAGCGACAGGGCGGCATCGAAATAGGCATGTGGCCCGCTCATTGCGGTTTCAAAAAGCGATGTCGCGGCGGCCAGCGCGATCGCCAGCGCGATGGGGACATCCATGTTCAGATGCCAGACCCTCAGCGCGCGCCATGCGCTTGTGAAAAAGGGCTGGGCAGAGAATGCCAGCGCCGGCAGGGCAATCGCGGCCGAAACCCAGTGCAGAAAGTCACGTGTTGCCCCATCGGCGCCGGACCAGACCGAGATCGACAAAAGCATGACGTTCATCGCGGCAAAGCCCGAAACGCCAAGCCGGATCAACAGATCGCGGCCCTTGCTTTCCTTGTAGGTCTCCAAGGTTCTGGCATCCAGAAGGCTTGCGTCATAGCCCAGCGTTTCAAGGCGCCCCAGCAAGGTTTGCGGCATTTCCTGCCCCGGCTCGCACTTGACCGCAACGCGCTTGAGCGAAAGGTTCACGCGGGCCTCGTTCACGCCGGGAACATCGCGCAGGCCACTTTCGATCCGGGCGATGCATCCGGCGCAGTGGATATCGGGCACCGAGATGTCGATCTGGCAAACTTCGCGGCTTTCGCGCTCGGCGCTGTCAGCCTTTGAGGCGTCTTGAGACGTGGCCGCCAAACCCGCGTTCATGATCCGGCCCCGATTTCAAAGGTAAATCGCTGGTGCAGGCGGGTTCCGTCGTTCGCGGTTGCCATCAGCCGCGCTTCCCAAGCGCCGGTGGCAAGGGCGACCGGCGCAAAGAACGCCCCGCCCCGGTATTCAAGCGGCAGGACACGGTCCTCACGCGCATGGGTCAGCCGCCCGACGCGCAGGGATATCTCATTGGGAAAGACAGCCTTGCCATTTGCATCGTGGATGGTCACCAGAACTTCGTCCGGCGTGGCCGTGACGGCGGTACTCCATCCAAGCGCCTTTTGCGCCTCCATCTCGGCGTTGAAAAGCTGACTTGCGACGTATGAGTTTTCAACCTCAAGTCCGGGGAACGTACGGATCGCCGAGACCATCATCGTGATGTTCGCCGCCATGATGACGCCAAAGGCCATGAGTGTCACAACAAGGACCTTTTGGCCCGTGATCGGGTTTTTCGGGGCGTTCATCTTATTCTCCCATGAAAGACGGTGTTGGCATAAGCGCGGTCCTGACTGGTCCGGTCTTCGACCCAGATACGAAGGTCGGACTGGGCGTTGGTGGCGGCGGGGCTATCTGGCTTGGCAAAGACATAGACGCGCTGGGCAAGGGTCTGATCGGCCGGAACCTCGACGCTTAGAACCTCGCGGCCTTCAAGCGCGATGCGCAGCGCGCTGTCGGATGTCAGCGAGATGTGAAAGTCGCGCGCCGTTGCGTTCTTGTTGCGCAGGCGAAGCTCATAGGTGTTGCGGATCGTGCCATCGGACATGGTCACGAAAAGCGGCTCTCGCACCGGGGCGACGGTTACTTCGATGGGTGCGCGCATGAAAAGCGCGACGATCAGGATAACGCCAACAAGCCCCCAGATCGCGGTATAGACCATCGTGCGAAGGCGAAAGATGTGCTGCCACGCGGGGCGCGGTTTGCTGCCCGCTTCTTCGCGTTTCAGATCGGTGTAGGTGCAATAATCGATCAGGCCGCGGGGCTTGCCTGTTCGCGCCATCACGTCGTCACAGGCATCAATGCACAAGGCGCAGGTAATACAGGCCAGTTGCTGGCCATCGCGGATGTCGATCCCCATGGGGCAGACGTTGACGCAGGCCATACAATCGATGCAGTCGCCGGTCGTGGCTTCGTGCTTTTTGCCGCGCGGTTCACCGCGATGTTCGCGGTAGGTGACGGTCAGCGTCTCTTCGTCCATCATCGCGGCCTGGATGCGGGGCCATGGGCACATGTAGATGCAGACCTGTTCGCGCATGAAGCCGCCAAAGACAAAGGTCGTTGCGGTCAGTACCCCGACAGAGGCGTAGGCGACAAAGGCGGCTCTGCCGGTCATCAGATCAACCAAAAGCGTCGGGGCGTCGGCAAAGTAGAAGACCCAAGCGCCCCCGGTTGCGACGGCAATCACAAGCCACACCGCCCATTTGGTCAGCCGAAGGCGCCACTTGCGGGCGTCCCATTTTGCCTTCCAAAGACGGACGCGGGCGTTGCGGTCGCCTTCGACCCAGCGCTCGACAAGGATGAAGAGATCGGTCCAGACGGTTTGAGGGCAGGCATATCCGCACCACACGCGGCCCAATGCCGAGGTGAACAGGAAAAGGCCAATGCCGGCCATGATCAAAAGTCCGGCGATAAAGTAGAACTCATGCGGCCAGATCTCGATCATGAAAAAGTAAAAGCGTTTGCCCGCCATATCGATCAGAACGGCCTGATCGGGCAGGTTCGGGCCGCGGTCCCACCGGATCCACGGCGTCAGGTAATAGATCGCCAGCGTGGCGGCCATGATCCACCACTTGCCACGTCTGAAGGGTCCGCTGACCCGACGCGGAAAGATCGGTTCCTGCGGCGCGTAAAGGCCGCTGCTTTTCTGGCTGACGCTCATAACCTGCGCTTTCGGTGTCCTGTTCAATTGTGATGCTATGCGGCCTGCGCCCGTGGTTCCTTGACCCAGATCAATTGCCCGCAAATGCGCCGGGGCAGCCGTGCGGAGCGGTATCGGGGTCGGGGCCGGCTGCAAATCTGGCGAGGGTGCCGGAATTCATGTCTGAACAGGACAAATTCCGGCACCCTTCCTTTCCCGCGCATGATGGTGCCGCGGGAAAAACTTAAGCCTTAGGGCGCGATCATTGCCCGCCGCCCAACTGGTGGACATAGACCGCCAACTGACGGATCTGCAGCGGCGTCAGTTTCTGCGACCATGCAGGCATGATCCCGAAATGGGGTTTGGCGATACTGGTTGTCAGCGCCTCGCGATCGCCGCCATAAAGCCAGATGACATCCGTCAGGTTCGGCGCGCCC
This sequence comes from Paracoccaceae bacterium, assembly GCA_030148005.1. Taxonomy (GTDB): domain Bacteria; phylum Pseudomonadota; class Alphaproteobacteria; order Rhodobacterales; family Rhodobacteraceae; genus JASBSV01. The sequence continues at coordinate 133,939 of JASBUI010000004.1, forward strand.
TGACCTTGGTCACCTTTGCCGCCATCACCGTGACAGCCGCTGCAATTGTCGGCATAAACCGTCTTTCCGGCCGCTTCGGCGGCTGCGTCAAATTCTTGCCCGGAAATGGCGAGGACATGCTCAGCGACCTGACCGATTTCTTCGGCCGAAAGGATCTCGGCAAAGGCGGGCATTTGTGAATAGCGGGTGTCTGGGTCTTCTTCCCAGCGAACACCATGGGCAAGTGTTGCCTGGATATCCGCAAGCGTGCCGCCCCAAAGCCAGTCGTCATCCAAAAGGTTCGGATAGCCGGGGCCGCCTGCCGCGCCAGCGCCGTGGCATTGGCTGCAATAGGTGCGATAAAGCGCGCCGCCGCCCGCTGTGGCATAGCGCTGAAGCTCTGGATCGTTGGAGATCGACGCAAGAGGCGCCGAAACCAGGCGCTGGTCGATGGCAGCGTTCGCCGCGTTGACCGCGTTGATGTCGGCGCGCACTTCGGCGCGGGATGAATAGCCCAGAACACCGGGTGTTGCGCCGGTGATCAGCGGCCATGCGGGGTACATGATGGTATAACCGATGCCCCAGATGATGGTCAGATAGAAGGTCCAAAGCCACCAGCGTGGAAGCGGGTTGTTCAGCTCTTCAATCCCGTCCCAGACATGCCCTGTCGTGCCGGGATCATTGGTTTCTTCGCTTTTGCGCTTCATCAGTTCCTCCTGTCGCTGTGGTCGTCGCCGCAAGGCAGCGGCCGGTCGTCGTTGCGCAGGGGGATCATTGCAATGTCTTCGTGGGTTTTCCGGCTTCCGGGGCGAAAGGCAAAGACGATGACCCCAAGGAACACAAGCAGCAGGGAAAGCAGGCCCCAGCTATCGGCCATCTGTCGCAGCAGCGAATAAAGATCCATCTGATTGCCTCCTCTACCGGCTTTGATCAGGTTCGAATGTCGTGAAATCCACCATCGTGCCCAGCACCTGCAGATAGGCGATCATGGCATCCAGCTCTGACACGCCTTCCGCGCTGTCAAAGTTGCGGGCCTGGGCGCCCGGATAGCGTTCAAGCAGCGCCTCGGTGTCGGCATCGGCGCTGGCCTGCGCCTTGAAGTCGGCCATCGCCTGATTGATCATCTCTTCGGTGTAGGGAACGCCAACCGCCCGGTTGGCCAGCAAAAGAGCACGCGCCCCTTCGCCGTCCAGTTGCGTTGTCGCTAGGTGCTTGTAGGGCGGCATGATGCTTTCAGGCACCAGATCCTGCGGGCGGGCCATATGCTCGACATGCCATTGATCGGAATAGCGCCCCCCGACGCGGGCAAGGTCCGGCCCGGTCCGCTTTGAACCCCATTGAAACGGGTGGTCATACATCGATTCTGCGGCCAGCGAGTAGTGGCCGTAGCGTTCGACCTCGTCGCGCAAGGGGCGGATCATCTGGCTGTGGCAGGTATAGCACCCCTCGCGGATATAGATATTGCGACCCGTCAGTTCCAACGGGGAATAGGGGCGCACGCCGCGGACCTTTTCGATCGTGTTCTCGATGTAGAAAAGCGGCGCGATCTCTACGATGCCGCCGATCGTGACCACCAGAAAGGAAAGCACCATCAGCAGTGTTGCGTTCTTTTCGATCGCCTTGTGTTTGTCCAGAATTGCCATGGAACGCTTTCCTTATTCTGCAGGAACGGTTGCGGAAGAGACGCGGGGCGCGGCGCCCACGGCTGTCTTCCACAGGTTGACGCACATGATGATCGCCCCGGCCAGATACAGGACCCCGCCCAATCCACGCACCACGTACATCGGGAACTTTGCGCTGACGGTGTCGGCGAAAGAGTTCACAAGGAAACCCTGGGCATCTACCTCGCGCCACATCAGGCCTTCCATGATGCCGGTCACCCACATCGAGGCGGCGTAAAGAACGATGCCGATCGTGGCGAGCCAGAAGTGCCAGTTCACCATGCTCAGGCTGTAAAGGCGCTCTTTGTTCCACAGGCGCGGCACAAGGAAGTAAAGCGCGCCAAAGGTGATCATGCCGTTCCAACCCAAGGCGCCGGAATGAACGTGGCCAATGGTCCAGTCGGTGTAGTGCGACAGGCTGTTGACCGCGCGGATAGACATCATCGGACCTTCAAAGGTCGCCATACCGTAAAAGCCGATCGAGACAACCATCATCCGCAGGACCGGATCGGTTCGAAGCTTGTCCCAAGCGCCGGACAGCGTCATCAGACCGTTGATCATACCGCCCCAGCTTGGCATCCAGAGGATGACGGAAAAGACCATGCCAAGCGTCTGCGCCCAATCGGGAAGGGCGGTGTAGTGAAGGTGGTGCGGTCCGGCCCAGATATAAAGGAATATCAGCGCCCAGAAGTGGATGATCGAAAGCTTGTAGGAATAGATCGGGCGCTCGGCCTGCTTGGGCACGAAATAGTACATCATCCCCAGAAAACCCGCCGTCAGGAAAAAGCCGACCGCGTTGTGGCCGTACCACCACTGGGTCAGCGCGTCCTGAACGCCGGCGAAAACCTGTACTGATTTGGAACCCCAGATGCTGACCGGGACCGACAGGTTGTTCACGACATGCAGCATCGCGACCGTGACGATAAAGGCCAGATAGAACCAGTTGGCCACGTAGATATGCGGCTCTTGCCGCTTGATGATCGTTCCAAGAAAGACCGCAAGATAGGCCAGCCAGACGATGGTCAGCCAGATGTCGACGTGCCATTCCGGTTCGGCGTATTCCTTGCCCTGCGTGGCGCCCAGTACATAGCCAAGCGCGGCCAGGACGATGAAAAGCTGATATCCCCAAAAGACGAACCAGGCCAGGTTGCCGCCCCAAAGGCGCGCCGCGCTTGTGCGCTGTACGACGTAGAACGAGGTTGCGATCAGGGCGTTGCCGCCAAAGGCAAAGATCACGGCGGATGTATGCAGCGGGCGCAGACGGCCAAAGGTTGTGAAGGGCAGATCAAGGTTAAGCGCGGGAAAGGCCAGTTGAAAAGCGATGTAGGTTCCGGCAAGAAACCCCACCATCCCCCAGAAGGCCGTCGCGATGACACCCGCCCGCACAACGCCGTCCATATAGCTGCGCGGGGCGGGATGCGCGGGGTCTGCTGGCACTGGCTCAATTCGCCTTAGGTACCAGATGAACATAAACGCCGATGTTGCCAGAACGACGATGCCCTGAACCTGAAAGGCCAGGTCCTGGGCAAAGTTGATCGCCATGGAAGAGAACAGAGCGACAAGGCCTAGAAGGCTTAGCAGAATGACATCGACCATATGGAATCTCTTGATTGGTGGTCGCCGGCACTGCGCGACGACGGTTCCTGTTCGGGACACAGAAACCATTCAAGAGAGGGGCCTGCATTGATCTGGATCAAGTTGCAGGTATTGGCGTTACCCGGTGGCCGGGGTGCGCGGTGTCAGGCGGCGTCTTCTCCGGCCTCGGCTGCAAGGCGTTCGAAATCGGGAAGTTCGATGATGCGCTTGGTCGCAAGGCGGATCACGCCATCGTTCTTCAGCGCCGTGATCTGGCGCGAGGTGGTTTCGATCGTCAGGCCAAGGTAGTCGGCCAGCGCCTCACGCGAGATGATCATGTCAAAAGACATGTCCGGGCCGGGCGCCGATTTGCGCAGCACCGCATCGCGGCGCGCCAGTATCGTCAGAAAGCTTGCAATCTTTTCGCGGGCGCTTTTGCGGCCCAAAAGCAGCATCCATTCGCGCGCGGCGTCCAGCTCATCCAGCGTCATCTGCAAAAGCCGACGCTCAAGCGACGGCGTGTTTGCCAGAAGGTCCTCGAACGATTGCCGCTCGAACTGGCAAAGCGTCACTTCGGTGGCCGCAACCACATCGTAGGGCGTTGTCTCGCGCCCGGGGCGGCCAATGAAATCGGATGGGAACAACAGGCCGACCATCTGGCGGCGGCCGTCTTCCATCGTGCGCAGCAGCGTTGCACAGCCTTTGACGACAGTGCCAAGCCTTGCAACCGGATCACCGGCCCAGATGATCGTCTCACCGGCGGTGAAGGTGCGATAGGTCTTCATCTGGTCGAGGATCGCCAGTTCATCGGCTTCGCATTGCGAACATACCGCACGATGGCGGATGGGGCAGTCACCGCAGCGGCCTGCGCGGGCGTCCTGAGAAAGAAGGCTAGGTATAGACATGATTGATCCTGTTCACTCTCAATCTCAGGCAATTGGCCCATCAGATCAAGTGAGAGTGATCATTGGTCGCGGATCATCTGGGACTGGCGGACAATCACCTCGGCCTGTTTGATCGATGCGATATCGACAAGCCGGCCTTTGTAAACGGTCGCACCGGCGCCTTCGGCCTTGGCTTTCTCCATTGCTGCCAGGATCTCTTGCGCCTCCGCGACAGCCTCATCCGAAGGGGTGAAAACCTCATTCGCCAGCGCGATCTGTTTTGGGTGGATGGCCCATTTGCCGACCATGCCAAGCGTCGCTGACCGGCGGGCCTGCGCGCGAAAGCCTTCGTCGTCCGAAAAGTCGCCAAAGGGACCGTCAACAGGCAGAACGCCGTGCGTCCGGCAGGCGGCAACGATTGCCGTCTGGGCCCAGTGCCATGGATCGGACCAGTGTTTCTGGCCGTCCCGCGCCATGTAATAGTTTTCCTGCGTGCCGCCGATGCCGGTGGTCTGCATGCCCATTGATGCGGCAAAGTCCGCCGCGCCCAGCGACATGGCGGCAAGCCGGGGTGAGGCGGCGGCGATTTCTTCGACATGCGAAATGCCTGCCGCGGATTCGATGATGACCTCAAAGGAAATCGGGCGGGTTCGACCCTTGTCCGCCTCGACGGCGGTGACAAGCGCGTCAACCGCGTAGATGTCGGCGGCGCATCCCACCTTTGGGATCATGATCTGGTCCAGACGGTCGCTGGCCTGTTCCAGAAGGTCGATGACATCGCGGTGCCAATAGGGCGTATCCAGTCCGTTGATGCGCACCGAAAGGGTTTTCTTGCCCCAGTCGATGTCGCCTATGGCCTGAATGATGTTCTTGCGCGCCTCTGGCTTGTCGTCGGGCGCCACCGAATCCTCAAGATCAAGGTTGATTACATCCGCCGCGCTGGTTGCCATCTTCTCAAAAATAGCCGGGCGTGAGCCGGGACCGAACAGCTGGCACCGGTTGGGACGGGCGGGCGGTGCGGGCTGAAGGCGGAAGCTCATGACATATCCTAGCAATGATGTTTCGTTTCGGGTCGCGTTCGACTTAGATTATTGCGCAAGAGGCCGCAAGAGAGTTTTCGCAGTTGCAGCATGATTGCTGCAGTGCAGGCATCGCGCGTGATTCCTGTTGCAGGCGCCACTTAGTCGGGGATTTCTGCGGCCTTTCCAAGCATAGGTAGAAGATACTTCTACAATTATCCGTCTAGGCGATGATTTCTTCGGAAATTGACAGGAAACACGGTGGAGTTTGCGAGGACATTTTTCCGAAGTTTCCTATTCTGGCGAGAACACACCGCTAAATGAAAGTCGCTCCAGTGATCAAAACACCCTATCTGCTTTTTCTCGGCGATGCGCCGGACCAATTGGCCGCAAAAGTGGCGCAAGGGATCAAGGACTGGCGCCCCGAGTTCGCTGTCGGCCAACTGCGCCTGCCCGGATGCGGCGCCGATCTTGGGATCGCCGAAATGGATCTTGCAACGGCGTGGGATGCTGGCGCGCGAACATTGGTCATCGGGGTTGCCAACCGGGGCGGTGTGATTTCGGCCGCGTGGAAAGTGGTTCTGAAAGAGGCGCTGGAGATGGGCTTTGACATCGCCAGCGGCCTTCACAACCTTCTGCGCGATGAGGCGGATCTGGTCGAAGCGGCGCAAAAGGCCGGGCGCCAGTTGCACGACGTGCGCGTTCCGTCCGAAGAGTACCCGATTGCAAATGGTGTCAAACGGCGCGGCAAGCGGTGCCTTGCCGTTGGAACCGATTGTTCGGTGGGCAAGATGTACACGGCGCTGGCCATGGACGGCGAGATGCGCAAGCGGGGGCTGAAATCCAGCTTTCGCGCCACGGGCCAGACCGGCATTCTTGTCACCGGCGGCGGCGTTCCGCTGGATGCCGTGGTGGCCGATTTCATGGCGGGCGCGGTCGAACATATCTCGCCCGACAACGACGATGACCACTGGGACATGATCGAAGGGCAGGGCAGCCTTTTTCACGTGTCCTATTCGGGTGTCACCATGGCGCTTATTCACGGCGGCCAGCCCGATGCGCTGATCCTCAGCCATGAGCCGACGCGCAAACACATGCGCGGCTTGCCGGGCTACGCCTTGCCAACGCTTGAACAGCTTCGCGATACCGCCCTGCCGCTTGCAAGGATCGCCAATCCCGATTGCAAGGTGGTCGGAATATCGGTCAACACCCAGCACATGTCGCAGGAAGAGGCGGACAGCTATCTTGCGGCGCTCGAGGCGCGCATGGGGCTTCCGGCGGTCGATCCGTTCCGCAATGGCGCAGAGCGGCTGGTCGATGCCTTGGTAGAGATTTCCTGAAAGGCACTGTACTGGTCACACCAAAGTTGGAATTGAAAAGAGACGCCGGATGAAAATCACTGTCACACCAGAAAGCTTTCAACTGGCAGAGGCCTTTACGATCTCGCGCGGATCGCGCACGCAGGCGGATGTTCTGACCGTTCGGATCACGGACGGCGGTGTCACCGGCTGGGGCGAATGTGTGCCTTATGCGCGCTACAACGAAACGCTTGAAAGTGTGACGGATCAGATCAATTCGCTTCCTCCGGCGCTTGATCGTGACATTCTGGCAAGCGCGCTTGCGCCGGGTGCGGCGCGCAACGCCGTCGATTGCGCGCTATGGGATCTTGAAGCGAAGAGCGCCGGAAAACGGGTTTGGCAACTGGCCGGGCTGGGCGCGCCGGGCCCTCAGTTGACCACCTATACACTGTCGCTGGATACGCCCGAGAACATGCGCGCATCGGCGGCAAAGAACGCGCATCGGCCGCTTTTGAAGATCAAGCTGGGCACAGCCGATGACATGGCCCGCCTTGAAGCGGTACGCGAAGGGGCGCCCAAGGCGCGGATCATCGTTGATGCGAACGAAGGCTGGACGGCGGATGTCTATTCGGACCTTGCGCCGCATCTTCTGCGCCTTGGTGTGGAACTGGTTGAGCAACCGCTGCCCGCAGGCAAAGATGACATGCTGGCCGAGATCGCGCGCCCGCTTCCCGTTTGCGCCGACGAATCCGCCCATGACCGAAGCTCACTGCCCGACCTGAAGGGCAAGTATGACGTCGTGAACATCAAGCTGGACAAGACCGGCGGGCTGACCGAGGCGCTGGCGCTGAAGTTTCAGGCGCTTGAGCAGGGCTTTGATGTGATGGTCGGCTGCATGGTCGGCTCTTCTCTGGCGATGGCGCCGGCGGTGATCGTGGCGCAGGGTGCGCTGGTGACAGACCTTGACGCTCCGCTACTTCTGTCTCAAGACCGCGCTACGCCGCTGAAATTTGATGACGCCGGGGTGCATCCGCCACAAGCGGAACTCTGGGGATAGGAGATACAAGATGAGCCGCACTGTCTATGTGAACGGAGAGTACCTTCCCGAAGAAGAGGCGAAGGTATCGGTCTTTGACCGCGGCTTTCTTTTTGCCGATGGCGTTTACGAGGTGACATCGGTTCTGGGCGGCAAGCTGATCGACTTTGGCGGTCACGCCAAGCGCCTTGCCCGGTCGCTGTCCGAACTTGAGATGGATGCGCCGGTGACCGAGGAAGAGCTTCTTGAGATCCACCGCCAACTGGTGTCGCGCAACGACATCGACGATGGCCTGATCTACCTTCAGATCACGCGCGGCGCCGCCGATCGCGATTTTCACTATCCTGCGGACACCGCGCCAACCATCGTGCTTTTCACCCAGTCCAAGCCCGGTCTTGCCGACAACCCCGCCGCAAAGGCCGGTATCAAGGTCATCTCGGTCGAGGATCAGCGCTGGGGACGGCGCGACATCAAGACCGTTCAGTTGCTTTACCCCTCCATGTGCAAGATGGCGGCCAAAAAGGCGGGCGCCGATGATGCATGGCTTGTCGAAGAGGGCAAGGTGACCGAAGGCACTTCGAACAACGCCTATATCGTGAAGGACGGCAAGATCATCACGCGTGAGCTTTCGCACGACATCCTGCACGGGATCACCCGCGCGGCGGTTCTTCGCTTTGCCCAAGAGGCACAGATGGTTGTCGAAGAGCGGGCCTTTACCATTGATGAGGCTAAGGACGCCGATGAGGCGTTTGTCACCTCTGCCTCGGCCTTTGTGATGCCCGTGGTCGAAATTGACGGCGCCGTGCTTGGCGATGGCAAGCCGGGGGCGGTCGCCACGCGGCTGCGCGAGATCTACCTCGACGAAAGCCGCAAAACAGCGATCTGACCCGCGCCCCTTTGCAGCGGCCTAGCCGTGGCTGACCTTAAAGGCCTCTTTCTGATCGGCGCTTGCCTCAGTCTGGTACTTTTCGCGCCACTGGCTGAACGGCATGCCGTAGAAAGCTTCGCGGCCTTCGTCCTTTGACATCTCGATGCCGCGCTCGTTCGCGGCCTCCTGATACCAGCGCGACAGGCAGTTGCGGCAAAAACCGGTGAGGTTCATCATGTCGATGTTCTGAACATCGGTGCGTTCGGCCAGATGATCGCGCAGCCTGCGAAAGGCGGCGGCCTCAAGTTCAAGTTGGGTCTGATCGTCCATTTTTCCGTGCTCCTTTTGCACTAAAGTTGGAGGTCGCGCCGCACCGCGTCAAGGATCGGTGCAAGGCGGGCCGCCCATGCGCGTTGGCCTGCGTCGTCGTGGATAAGGTCGTGGCGCAATTCTATCAGGGCGTTCTGGCGCCCGTGTTTCAGGGCGTGGCGGTCGACCGCATCACCGGGCAGGTGGCCGATATAGGGCTGGTTGTCCCCGACGGTCAGGTCCGGCTCGGCGCGAAGGCGATCCAGCAGCGGGTCGGCGAACCGGCGGTCCGAGGCCGAGAGGATGCCGATCTGCCATGGGCGCGGGGCGCGTCCGTTGAGGCGCGGGGTAAAGCTGTGGACGGCGACGATGATGGTATCGGGGTTGCGCGCGGCAAGTTCCGCATAGGCGTCGTGGTAGGGGCGGTAATAGGCCTTTAGCCGCCGCTGACGTTCGGCGGCATCGACGTTCCGGTTCTGCGGAATGATGGTTCCGTCATAAAGCTTCATCAAAAGCGTCGGGTCATCTTCGCCCCGGTTGGGATCAATCACGAGGCGTGAGAAGTTCGACATTATGACCGGGGCGTTCAGATGCGCGCCAAGATGGCGTGAAACGGCGGCGGCGCCGATGTCATAGGCGATGTGGCGGGACATGTCGGCGTCGCTTAGGCCAAGCGATCCACCGCCCACTTCCGCCGGTACGCGGTTAGAGGCATGATCGCATGCAATCAGCCAGGGACCGGGCCGATCTCCGCCGATGATCTGATAGGATTCTTCTGTCATATGGACCCGGCAAACTTGTGTTATGCGCCTTGCCTAGACCAGCTTTCGGTCAAGCGCCAGTTGTCAGTGGCCGCAATTTCGGCCATATGGTCCGTGACCGCTAACATGAGCAGAAAACAGATTGGATAGAGGTATGAGACGCCTCCGCAACGTGAAGATCGTGGCAACACTTGGGCCCGCTTCGAATGACTATGAAACTATTCGCGCCCTCTTTGAGGCCGGAGCAGATGTTTTTCGTCTGAATATGTCCCACGGGGACCATTCCGAGATACGTGCAAGGCACGACATCATCCGCAAGATAGAGACCGACACAGGGCGCCCGATTGCGATCCTTGCCGATCTTCAGGGACCAAAGCTTCGGGTTGGCGTATTTGCCAAGGAAGAGGTGGAACTGGTCGCAGGGCAGCCGTTCCGTCTGGATCTTGATGAAAAAGAGGGCAATGCCGATCGCGTTCAATTGCCGCATCCTGAAATCTTCGCGGCGCTGGAAGTCGGCTCATCTCTTTTGGTGAATGACGGGAAAATCCGCCTGACGGTCGACGAGTGTGGCAAGGACTATGCCAATTGCACGGTCACCGTTGGCGGCATGATTTCCAACCGCAAGGGCGTCAACGTCCCTGACGTGGTTCTGCCGCTCAGGGCGCTGTCCGAAAAGGACCGGGCGGATCTTGAGTTTGTGTGCGAACTGGGCGTCGACTGGCTTGCGCTGTCGTTCGTTCAGCGCCCCGAGGACGTGCATGAGGCGCGCGAGCTTGCCAAGGGCCGCGCGGCGATCCTGTCCAAGATCGAAAAACCGGCGGCGGTGAAATCCTTTGATGAGATCCTCAAGGTGTCAGACGGCATCATGGTCGCGCGCGGCGATCTGGGGGTCGAACTTCCGGTTCAGAATGTACCGCCGATCCAGAAGCGTCTTGTGCGCGCTTGCCGGGCCGCCGCCAAGCCGGTGATCGTGGCCACCCAGATGCTGGAAAGCATGATCGAAAGCCCGATGCCCACGCGCGCCGAAGTGTCGGATGTCGCGGCAGCGATCTATGAAGGGACCGACGCGGTCATGCTGTCGGCTGAATCCGCGGCCGGTCACTATCCGGTCGAAGCGGTGATGACGATGGATGCGGTTGCCCGCGAAGTTGAAAGCGACCCGACCTACCGCGAGGTGATCGAGGCATCGCGCGCCGGCAAAAAGGCAACCGTGGCCGATGGCATCGTCTCGGCCGCCCGCGAAATTGCCGAAACGACCGACATCAAGGCGATCTGCTGTTTCTCGCAGTCGGGGACGACCGCGCTTTTGGTTGCGCGTGAACGCCCGCGCGTTCCGATCATCGGTATGACGGCAATCCAAAAGACCGCGCGCCGCCTGTGCCTTTCATGGGGTTTGCACTGTGTGATGACAGGAGAGGTCACGCGGTTTAAGATGGCGGTTGTGAATGCAGCCCGCGCTGCACGCGAAGGTGGTTTTGCCGATGCGTCAGATCAGATTGTCGTCACAGCCGGCGTCCCGTTCAACCAACCGGGGACGACGAATATTCTACGCGTCGCCCCATGTGAGGAGCGGCTGATTTATAAGACTGAACCTGAATAAGGGGCGTCATGCAGACAGACATTTTTCTGGTTACCGGACTGGTACTGGCACTTTTCGCCGTGCCTTCGATGCTTGGCGCATTTTTTGATGGCCGCGCACCTAGGGCTTCGGCCATCGTGATCATGATCTCCGGCGGCCTTATCTGGCTGGCGATCGACCGCAAGCCTGGTGGCTATACGGTTGAAGAAGTTCCAAGTGCGTTCATGCGCGTAATTGCCGAGATCATCCGCTAAAACCACCGGAATTCGATTTGGCATGCATCTGCACTTGCCATGTCGTGACAGGCCGCTTATACGGCCCACCTCAACCCGTGCGTCCGGCCAAAGTGGCATGCCGAGTCGCGCGATAACCGCTTCGAACAGACGAGGAGACGGAAATGCCCAAGATGAAGACCAAATCAAGCGCCAAGAAGCGCTTTAAGGTCACTGCGACCGGCAAGGTCCTTTCGGCACAGGCCGGTAAACGGCACGGTATGATCAAACGGACGAAGAAATTCATCCGTGATGCGCGTGGCACAACCACGCTTTCTGCTCCTGACGCGAAAATCGTCAAGAGCTACATGCCCTACGACCGTTAAGGAGACCTGATATGTCGAGAGTTACCAGCGGCAAGGTTACCCACGCCCGCCACAAGAAGGTCATCAAGGCCGCCAAAGGCTATTACGGCCGTCGCAAGAACGCCTTCCGCACAGCCACTCAGGCCGTGGACAAGGCGAACCAATACGCAACCCGTGACCGCAAGCAGCGCAAGCGCAACTTCCGCGCTCTGTGGATCCAGCGGATCAACGCAGCCGTTCGCGGCCACGACGAGGCGCTGACATACAGCCGCTTCATCAATGGTCTGGCGCTGGCTGGCGTCGAGGTTGACCGCAAGGTTCTGGCCGATCTGGCCGTGCATGAGCCCGAGGCATTCGGGGCTATCGTCGAAAAGGCGAAGGCCGCGCTCGCGTAAACCCGCAACCGGGTTAGGATTACAGGGAAGCCGCGGACCTTCGGGTCTCGCGGCTTCTTTTGTTTCGGGGAACTGCCCCTTTGCGCAGCACCCCGGGGCCTTGAACTGAACGATGCCTGTGATAGCAGGATGAAAACTTGATCAAAGGGGTCCTCGATGGACGATCTGCGAAACAAATACCTTGCCGCGATTGCGGATGCCGCCGATGAGGCCGCCCTCGAAGAGCTTCGGGTAAAGGCGGTTGGCAAGAAGGGTGAGGTCAGCCTGAAAATGCGCGAGCTGGGCAAGATGAGCCCCGAAGAGCGCCAGACAGCAGGCCCGGCGCTGAACGCGTTGAAGGATGAGATTAACTCGGCCCTTGCCGGCAAGAAGGCGGCGCTCAGCGATGCGGCGCTGGATGCGCGGCTGCGCACCGAATGGCTTGACGTGACGCTTGCCGGGCGACCGCGCCGGCAGGGAACGATCCACCCCATCAGTCAGGCGACCGAAGAGGTTACGGCGATCTTTGCCGATCTGGGGTTCTCTGTCGCCGAAGGGCCGCAGGTCGACAGCGACTGGTACAACTTCGATGCGCTGAATATTCCCGGCCACCACCCGGCGCGCGCCGAGATGGACACGTTCTACATGGCACGCGTCGAAGGCGACAATCGCCCGCCGCATGTCTTGCGCACCCATACATCGCCTGTGCAGATCCGTTCGATGGAAGCGCATGGCGCGCCCATTCGCATCATCGCGCCGGGCCGGGTTTACCGCGCCGACTACGACCAGACCCATACGCCGATGTTCAATCAGGTCGAAGGGCTGGCCGTGGACACCGACATCTCGATGGCCAACCTCAAATGGTGCCTCGAAGAGTTCGTAAAGGCGTTCTTTGAGGTGGATGGGGTCGAGCTTCGGTTTCGCGCCTCGCACTTTCCGTTCACCGAACCCTCGGCCGAGGTGGACATCCGCTGTTCGTGGGAAGGCGGCACGCTGAAAGTGGGCGAGGGGGACGACTGGCTTGAGATCCTTGGCTCTGGCATGGTGCACCCCAAGGTTCTTCAAGCGGGCGGCATTGATCCGGCGGTTTATCAGGGATTTGCCTTTGGTGTCGGGATCGACCGGATCGCGATGCTGAAATACGGCATCCCCGATCTGCGCGCCTTCTTTGATTCCGACTTGCGCTGGCTGCGCCACTACGGGTTCTCGTCGCTGGATGTGCCAACGCTGCACGGGGGGTTGTCGCGGTGACATTCATCCCGGCGCCCGGACCTCTCCCATGGGTAGGGTGCTTTACACCCACCCCGAGGTCCGAACGCGGCCCTCTGGAATGGGCGAAGAAACGTTTTGGAAAAGGATCACGCAATTGACCGATGAGATGGAAGACCTGCAAGTCACCTATCCCGGCGCGGGTACTTTTCGCTTTGGTGACAACAAGGCGCTTAGCGATCAGCTGATCGCACTTGTGCGCGAAGGGAAAAAGCGCGCGACCTGCGATGCGCTGTCTGCCTTTGGTGACGATCCGGCCGCGATGCCCGTTGCGGGCCGCTGCGATATTGCCGCCAACTGGGATGGCACGCCTGCGCTGGTGATCCGCACTTTGCGCGTTGATCAGGTTCGGTTTTGCGATGTCACGCAAGAAATGGCGCTGGCCGAGGGTGAGAATGATGACCTGGCAGGCTGGCGCGCGGACCATGAGAAGTATTTTGCCCGCAATGGCGGGTTTGACCCCGAGATGATGCTGGTATTCGAGCATTTCGAATTGGTTGAGGATCTGGCGGACCGCTAGGGCCTGCCGACAGAGGAAACGACATGAAATTCACACTCTCCTGGCTGAAAGCCCATCTTGAAACCACCGCCACGGTGGACGAGATCACTTATGCCCTGACCGATCTGGGTCTTGAGGTCGAAGGCGTGTCCAACCCCGCTGAGCGGCTTTCCGAGTTCACAATCGGCAAGGTTATCAGCGCAGAAAAGCACCCCGATGCAGACAAGCTTAAGGTGTGTCAGGTCGAGACGGCCAATGGCCCGACCCAGATCATCTGTGGCGCGCCCAACGCGCGGGCGGGCATCACCGTGGTGATCGCAAGCCCCGGCGTCTATGTGCCCGGGATCGACACGACCATCGGTGTCGGCAAGATCCGCGGCATCGAAAGCCACGGCATGATGTGCTCTGAGCGCGAGATGGAGCTGTCGGATGAACACGACGGAATTATCGAGCTTGCCTCGGGCGAAGTGGGCGCGAAGTTTACCGACTGGCTTGCCGCGAATGATCCGGCCAAGGTTGATCCGGTGATCGAGATTGCCATCACCCCCAACCGCCCCGACGCCTTGGGCGTGCGCGGCATTGCCCGCGATCTGGCAGCGCGCGGTCTGGGCAAGATGAAGCCGCGCGATGTTGCGCCGGTTGCCGCCGATTTCGACAGTGACATTGCCGTGACCATCGATGCTGATACGCTGGACGGCTGCCCGGTCTTTTCAGGGCGCCTGATCCGCGGCGTCAAGAACGGGCCGTCGCCCGAGTGGCTTCAGGATTTGCTGCGCGCCATTGGCCTGCGCCCGATCAGCTTTCTGGTCGATGTCACCAACTACTACACCTACGATCGCAACCGCCCGCTACACGTCTTTGACGCCGATGTGGTTCAGGGCAACCTGCGGGTTCACCGCGCCAAGGGCGGCGAGGTGCTTATGGCGCTGGACGACAAGGAATACACGCTTGAGCCGGGCCAGATGGTCATTTCGGACGACAGCGGCCCGGTCAGCATCGCCGGCATCATGGGCGGGCTTTCGACGGGCGTTACCGAAGAGACGACGAATGTCTTTGTCGAAAGCGCTTTCTGGGACCCGGTTCAGACCGCTTATGCGGGCCGCGCGCTGAAGATCAATTCCGATGCGCGCTACCGCTTTGAGCGCGGGGTTGATCCAGAGTTTACCCTCGAAGGGCTGGAACATGCGGTGCGCATGATCGTCGATAACGCAGGCGGCAAGGCATCAAGTGTTGTTGTCGCGGGGCAGGTGCCCGATCATTCGCGGGCCTACAAGCTTGACACCGACCGGGTGCAGTCGCTGGTGGGGATGGAAATCCCGGCCGCCACCCAGCGCGAGACCCTGGGTGCGCTTGGCTTTGTGATGGAAGGGGACATGGCCCATGTGCCGTCATGGCGCCCCGATGTTCAGGGTGAGGCGGATCTTGTCGAGGAAGTGGCGCGGATTGCATCGCTGACCAAGCTGGTGGGTCGCCCGATGGCGCGCACCCATCCCGGTATCCCCAAGCCGATCCTGACGCCCCTACAGCAGCGCGAGCGCAACGTCCGGCGCCAGATCGCGGCGCTGGGGTATAATGAATGCGTGACCTACTCTTTCATCGATCAGGCTTCGGCGCAGCTTTTCGGCGGCGGCGAGGCGCCCACGATGCTGGAGAACCCGATCTCGAGCGAGATGAGCCATCTGCGCCCGTCTCTCTTGCCGGGGCTTTTGCAGGCGGCTGCGCGCAATCAGGCGCGGGGCTTTCCAAGTCAGGCCTTGTTCGAGGTTGGCACCGTCTTTAGCGGCGGCGAGCCGGGCGAGCAGTCCATCGTCGCAAGCGGTATCCTGATTGGCCACACCGGCCCGAAGGATGTGCATGCAAGCCGAAGGGCGGTCGATTTATATGACGCCAAGGTGGACGCAGAAGCGGCGCTGTCATGTGCGGGCGCGCCCGAGAAGATGCAAATCCTGCGGGGCGCAGAAACCTGGTGGCATCCGGGGCGGTCCGGCAAACTGTGCCTTGGGCCCAAGAAGGTTCTGGGTGTCTTTGGTGAATTGCACCCCAAGGTTATCGCCGCGATGGATCTGAAGGGCCCGGTGGTCGGGTTTACGCTGAACCTTGAAGAGATACCCTTCCCCAAGGCCAAAACGGCATCGCGCGGCGCGCTGACGCTGCGGGACCTGCAGGCGGTGGAACGCGATTTCGCCTTCGTTGTGGACGGCGATGTCGAGGCGCTGACGCTTGTGAATGCGGCCGCTGGCGCGGACAAGGCGCTGATCGACGAGGTTCGGGTCTTTGACGAGTTTGCTGGCGGATCGCTGGGCGAGGGTAAGAAGTCATTGGCTATCACCGTGCGCCTGCAACCGGCAGAGCGGACCCTGACGGATGAAGAGATCGATGCGGTAGGTGCAAAGATCGTGGAAAAGGTCGCCAAGGCGACGGGCGGCGTTCTGCGCCGGTAGGCGCAGCGCCGGTTCCGCCTTCGGCGGGAGTATTTCTGGCAAAGAAGAAATGAGGAGCGGACATGGGACTGAACGTTTATCTTTCGGGTGAGATTCACACCGACTGGCGCGAGCAGATAATCGAGGGTGCGGCGGGTCTTGATGTGTCGTTCCATAGCCCCGTCACCGACCATGCGGCATCGGATGACTGCGGCGTCTCGATCCTGGGCGCCGAGGAAAAGAAGTACTGGCATGATCACAAGGGTGCCATGGTCAACGCGATCCGCACGCGAAAAGGGCTGGCCGATGCCGATATCGTCGTGGTTCGGTTTGGCGAGAAGTACAAACAGTGGAATGCCGCCTTTGATGCAGGCTATGCCGCGGCGCTGGGCAAGTCGCTGATCATCCTGCACGGGGCTGACCATCAGCATGCGCTGAAAGAGGTTGATGCAGCGGCGCTTGCCGTGGCCGAAGAGCCCGCGCAGGTGGTTGAGATTCTGCGCTATGTCCTGACAGGTTCCTTGCCGGGCTAGGCGCCGCAAACGCCGGTTCCAGATTTGCGGCTCCGGCGCGCCCCTTCGCGGGGAGGATGGCGGTTATTTTCCCCTCACCCGCGCACCCCCTTCATGAAAGTTAGCCGCGACCACATACAAAATGTGGTATGCGATAAGGGCTACTGCACCACAGAAGTGCTTGGCCTTGTGTTCTAGTAAGTGAAAGAGGGACGAAAATGCTTCAGGAATTCAAAAGCTTTATCGCCAAGGGCAATGTCATGGACATGGCCGTTGGTATCATCATCGGGGCGGCCTTTACCGCGATCGTGAAATCCATGGTCGGGGATCTGATCAATCCGATCATCGGGCTGTTCATGGGCGGCGTCGACTTTACCAACCTGTTCGTCGTTCTGTCCGGCGGCGGCCCCTATGAATCGCTCGCCGCTGCACGCGACGCCGGCGCGGCCGTCTTTGCCTATGGCGCCTTCATCATGGCCGTTATCAACTTTCTGATCATCGCTTTCGTGGTGTTCATGCTGGTGCGCTATGTGAACAAGGTCAAAGCGATGGCGGAAAAGCCTGAAGAGGTGGCGCCCGAAGTTCCGGCCGGGCCGTCCGAGATTGACCTTCTTGTGGAAATTCGTGACGCGCTGAAAAAGTAGCTTCGCGCGCCGCCCCGCGGGATCGGGAGCGGCGCCCGCCCGTCGCCCGTTCGGCCAGGCGCATCAGATCATGCAGGCAGCCGCCGGGTCGCCTGCAGTTATGTCCAGACAAGGGGGGCGGTTTTGGGCCGGGGCGCCTGAGCGTCCCCCTTCGTAACAAGTTGCAGGAGTTCTGCCGATGTCATGGTTCGACGTGTCGCTCACCAGCCTGATTTCATTCATAGCGACCTGTCTGGTGGTGGAACTGACGCCGGGGCCGAACATGGGATACCTTGCCGTTCTAAGCGCCACCGCCGGGCGCCGTGCGGGGTTTGCCGCAACAATCGGTGTGGCGCTTGGTCTGCTGGTGGTGGGGATTGCGGCCGCTTTTGGGCTGGCGGCGGCTATTTCGGCCTCTCCGCTGCTTTACCAAGTGCTTCGCTGGGGCGGGATCCTGTATTTTCTCTGGCTGGCATGGGACGGCTGGAAAGAGGATAGCGAGACGAGCCCCGGCGCGACCGGCGATCTGGCGACGGATGCCAAGTATTTCTCTCGCGGGCTGATCACGAACATCCTGAACCCCAAGGCCGCGGTTTTCTATATCGCGGTCCTGCCAAGCTTTGTGGAACCTGCGCGCCCGGTTCTGGGACAGACGGTTGCCCTGTCGATCGTCTATGTGTCGGTCGCGACCGCCATACACGCAACGATCGTCGTGCTTGCCGCCACGACGCGCCGGTTCCTGAAACAGGACAAAAGGCGACAGTTCGTGCGCCGCCTGATGTCACTGGTACTGGTTGCCATTGCCGTCTGGTTCGGTTGGTCAACCAGCAGCTAACCCGCAATCACGGGGCGCTATTGCTTTAGCGCCAGAGCGGGCGACAGAACGTCGATGCCCAAAGCCTTGCCCACCGCGTAATAGGTCAGATGACCTGCGTGCACGTTAAGGCCCGCCATCAGGTGTGGGTCATCCTCGCAGGCGCGGCGCCAGCCCTTGTCGGCGAGCGCCAGCATGAATGGCATGGTGGCGTTGCCCAAAGCGATGGTCGAGGTGCGCGCCACGGCGCCCGGCATGTTCGCCACGCAATAGTGCATGACGCCGTCGACCTCATAGATCGGGTCCTGATGGGTGGTCGCGCGCGATGTTTCGAAACAGCCGCCCTGATCGATGGCGACATCGACGATTGCCGCGCCGGGTTTCATCGTGGAAAGCTGCGCCCGGGTAACAAGCTTGGGCGCGGCGGCGCCGGGGATCAGGACCGCACCGATCACCATGTCGGATGCCGCGACAAGTTCGGCGGTATTTCCCTTTGAGGCATAGCTGGTGCGGAACACCCCGCCAAAGACGTCATCAAGATAGCGCATCCGCGCCAGCGACATGTCGACGACGGTTACATCCGCGCCCATTCCAGCCGCAATGCGGGCGGCGTGGGTTCCCACGACGCCGCCGCCCAATACGGTGACCTTGGCCGGACCAACGCCCGGCACGCCGCCCATCAGAACGCCGCGACCGCCATTGGCCTTTTGCAGGGTCCATGCGCCGACCTGCGGTGCAAGCTTGCCCGCAACTTCGGACATGGGCGCCAGCAGGGGCAGGCCGCCGCGATCATCCGTGACCGTCTCATAGGCGATTGCCGTACAGCCCGAGGCCAAAAGGTCATGGGTCTGCTCAGGATCGGGGGCAAGGTGGAGGTAGGTGAACAAAAGCTGGCCCTCGCGCAGCATCTTGCGTTCGGCGGCCTGTGGCTCTTTCACTTTGACGATCATCTCGGCCTTGGCAAAAACCTCGGCCGCGGTTTCGACGATCTCGGCGCCTGCCTGAAGGTAATCATCATCGGTGAAACCTGCGCCTGTTCCCGCGCCCGCCTCGACCAGCACGGAATGGCCGCGCGCGACCGCCTCATGCGCGGCATTGGGCGTCAGTCCGACGCGAAACTCTTGCGGCTTGATCTCTTTGGGGCATCCGATCTTCATTGCGCGTCCTCCAAACTGCGTTAGGCACAACATAGGGTGGGGTGCGCGCAATTTCCTTGAAAAGAGATGCGATCCTTGGGATCATTTGGCACAGAATTCTCTGCATTATGTAAAATCATTCGAAGAAAGTTGCCCAGATATGGAATTTGACAGGACAGACGCGCGCATTCTGGAGATTCTGCAAAAGAAAGGTCGGATGTCCAACGCCGACCTGTCCGAGCGGGTGAACCTGTCACCTTCGGCCTGTCACCGGCGTGTCCAACGGCTTGAGGCAGAGGGGATCATCCGTGACTATGTGGCCCTTTTGGATGCCAAGAAACTGGGCCGGCCGTCGACGATCTTTGTCGAGATCACGCTGTCGGGGCAGGCCGATGAGGTTCTGGACGCCTTTGAACGCGAAGTGGCCAAAGTGCCTGATGTGCTGGAATGTCACCTGATGGCCGGCACGGCGGATTACCTTTTAAAGGTCGTGGCCGAAGACACCGAGGATTTCGCGCGTATTCACCGCAAGTATCTTGCGCGGCTGCCCGGGGTTGCGCAGATGCATTCGTCCTTTGCGCTGCGCACGGTTTTCAAGACAACGGCGCTCAGGGTTTAGCGCAGCCCGGTTTCTTCCAGCATGCCGCGACGTTTGGCTTCGTAATAGTATCCGCGCTGATACCACATGTCGGCCTTGTCAAAGCTTCCGTCTGACACAAGCCACGCACCGCGCAGGTATTTCACCGCATAGTTCAGGTTGGTTTCGGGGTCCAAAAGCCCTTCGGGCGAACCATCGTATCCCATCCCCCGCGCCGTGTCGGGGTGGATTTGCATCAGGCCCATATAGGGGCCATTGCGGGCATTGGGGTTATAGGTGCTTTCGCGTTTGACGACGCGGTGCACCAAGGCTTCGGGCACGTCATAGCGGTTGGCATATTTGGTG
Source organism: Paracoccaceae bacterium (assembly GCA_030148005.1). GTDB lineage: Bacteria > Pseudomonadota > Alphaproteobacteria > Rhodobacterales > Rhodobacteraceae > JASBSV01. Next base: position 154,075 of record JASBUI010000004.1, read on the forward strand.
ATCAGGCGATTGATCGATTTGCTGCCTGCGGTGACTTGCGGCGCGTGGGGGGCGTGCCTTGGTTGGCGGCGGCCACAGCCAGCAAGCGCAAGCGGGGCGGCGATCAGGAACAGGCGTCGGTGAAGGGTCATGGGCTGTCCATCGTTTGGGTGCGCAAAGTCTAGCGTATGGCGCGGCCATGGACAGATGCGATGATCGGGGCGGCGGGAAGTTGCCAGTGGGGGCTATTGCGACAGGGGGCCTGAAAATAACAAACCCCCGGGGCTGGGCCACGGGGGTCGTTAGTTGGCGGGTTTCCCCGCGGGCGCAAACAGATGCTTAGAGCATCCCCTCGCGCTGCGCTTTCTTCCGCGCCAGCTTGCGAGCACGGCGAATGGCCTCGGCCTTCTCGCGTGCTTTTTTCTCAGAGGGCTTTTCGTATGCCTGACGGAGTTTCATCTCACGAAAGACACCCTCGCGCTGGAGCTTCTTTTTCAGAGCCCGAAGGGCCTGATCGACGTTGTTGTCGCGAACGCTAACCTGCATGTGGTTTTCACCACCTTCCTAAGTTTGAGTTGCAAGAGTTTGCAGGAAGTGGCCGTATAGCAAAGCATGCTTATGTTGTCGAGTACCCGGATATATGAAAGGTAGACCACCATGCAGCCCTACGATCTTACAAAAGAAACGCTGGTCGATGCCGCCCTTGCCCATGTCCCGTTCGACGCCTGGGGCGAAGAAACCTTTGCCGCTGCGGTTCGGGACGCGGGCATGGAAATGGCGCATGCACGGGCGGTTTGCCCGCGCGGCGGGCTGGATCTGGCGATTGCTTTTCACCAGCGCGGCGATGAGGCGATGCTTGAGCGTCTGCAGGATCACGATCTGAGCGCCCTGAAGATACGCGAGCGGATCGCCTTGGCGGTGCGCACCCGGCTTGAGGTTGTGGATGACAAGGATCTGGTGCGGCGCGGCACTACGCTTTTTGCACTGCCGCAGAACGCGGGCGAGGGCGCGCGGCTGATCTGGGGCACGTCGGATGCCATCTGGAACGCGCTGGGCGATCCTTCGCGCGACATCAACTGGTACACCAAGCGGGCGACGCTTGCGGGGGTCTATTCGGCCACGGTTCTGTTCTGGCTGGGCGATGACAGTCCGGGCGGGCAGGCAACATCGGAATTTCTGGATCGGCGGATCGAGGATGTGATGCGCATCGAAAAGGCCAAGGCCGCCGTACGCGCCAACCCGGTCCTGTCCCGGCTGATGGCAGGGCCGAATGCGCTGCTTTCCCGGATCAAGGCGCCAGAGCGGCGCGACGACTTTCCGGGCCATTGGCCGAACCACGAAAAATAAGCGCCAAGTAAAAGACGGAGGCAGAAGATGACACTTCCCCAAACCATGCAGGTTGTCGAAATTTCCAAGCCCGGAGGCCCCGAAGTTCTGGTGCCGGCGACCCGCCCGGTGCCCCAGCCGGGGCATGGGGAGGTTCTGATCAAGGTCGCCTATGCCGGGGTCAATCGCCCCGATGCGCTTCAGCGGGCCGGAAGCTATGCGCCCCCGCCGGGGGCTTCGGACCTGCCGGGGCTTGAGGCCTCGGGCGAGGTGGCGGCGGTTGGTGCAGGGGTCACCGAATGGGCCCCGGGCGACAAGGTCTGTGCCCTGTTGCCCGGCGGCGGCTACGCGGATTTTGTTTGCACTCCGGCGGCGCATGTTTTGCCGGTTCCGGATGGGTTGGACATGAAGGCGGCGGCTTGTTTGCCTGAGACTTTCTTTACTGTTTACAGCAACGTAGTCATGCGCGGCGGGCTTGAGGCGGGTGAGGTTTTTCTGGTGCACGGGGGGTCGTCGGGGATCGGAACGACAGCGATCCAGCTTGCCAATGCCTTGGGCGCGCGGGTTTTCACGACGGCGGGGTCGGATGAGAAATGTGCCGCTTGCGTTGCGCTTGGGGCGGAGCGGGCGATCAATTACCGTGATGAGGATTTCGTGCAGGTGATGCGCGATGCGGGCGGCGCGGACCTGATCCTGGACATGGTTGGCGGCGAGTATATTGAGCGCAATATCAAGTCGTTACGCCAAGAGGGGCGGCTGGTTCAGATCGCCTTTCTGGGCGGGCCGGTGGCCAAGCTGAACTTTGCGGCGATCATGGTCAAACGGCTGACGCTGACCGGATCAACCCTGCGCCCGCAAAGCGATCTGGCCAAGGCGCGGATCGCTGATGCGCTAAAGACAGAGGTCTGGCCGATGCTGGCGGCGGGGCGGATTGCGCCGGTCATGGATCAGGAGTTTGCCTTGGCCGATGCAAGTCTTGCGCATGCGCGAATGGAAAGTTCGGCCCATATCGGCAAGATCGTTCTGAAGGTCGGCTGAGGGGCGAAAACCTTGCGATAGGTACATTTTGTACCGCTATTTGTTACATTTTCCGGGGGCTGAATGATTAACGAAAAGGAAATCGCGTGACAGGTTGGATACTCGCCGTGCTGGCGCTCTATTTTGTGCAAACGCTGGCCGCTCCGATGGTCCAATGGCTTCAGGGCGGGCTGAAATTCATTCCCGATGCGATGGGCCCGCGAGACACCGCGCCACAGATGCCGAAGATCGGATCAAGGTTTGACCGGGCGCTCAGGAACATGTTCGAGGCGCTGGTGATCTTTCTGCCGGTTGCGGTTCTTTTGGAGGTCAAGGGCATCACGGGCGGCGGGGCGCTCATGGGCGCTGCGATCTTCTTTTGGGCGCGGGTGGCTTATGTGCCGGCCTATGTCAGCGGCATTCCCGGTCTGCGTTCGGCTGTCTGGGTGGCGGGGCACGCGGGGCTTTTGATGATGATCGCGGCGCTTTGGAATGGCGCGCCGTTGAACTGATCGGCGCAGGTCACCATGTCTTTCATATAGGATCACGGGGCGGCCCGAAGCGGCGCGCGCCTTGACCGGAAAATGAGAGGAGTTGGAGATGACCAAGGACTCTGCTGGACACTTTGAAATTCTCAAGGACTTTCCGCCCGATGTGGTTGCCGTGGTGGCGCATGGGCATCTGGACCGCGAGGATTATACCAAGACGCTTGTGCCGCTGACGGACAAGACGATCGCCCGCGAGGGGCGAATCAATCTTTACTATGAGCTGGGCGCGGACTTTACCGGCTTTTCGGCTGGTGCTGCGTGGAATGACGCGCGCCTTGGGCTTTTGCACCTCGGCGATTTTGCGCGCATTGCCGTTGTCACGGATGTGGAATGGGTTCGGCTGGGGGTAAAGATGTTTGCCCCTCTGATGGCTTCAAAGCTGCATCTTTTCCATCTGTCCGAGCGGGATGAGGCCCGCGCGTGGCTGGCCAAAGATGGGCCGGGCCGGATCAAGGGCGAGCTGGATGTCAGCGCCGATCACAAGTTGCAGACGATGGAAGACAAGGCGCCGCCTGCGCCGTGACCGCGCCTGTGGTCCGGCCTAGGGTACGGGCGCAAAAAGCGCATCGGACATGGAACAGTCCCGGATGACATCGCGGCCGCAGATGCGCGGCTCAAGATCCCTTGTCAGGCAAAGGCGCGCCTCTTGGATGCGCCCGGCCTTGCAGGTGATGGTCAGCATGTCCTTGTCCCATGTCGGGTTGGCCCTGAGAAAGGCCTTTTCCACCACAGAAGCGGGCAGTTTCACGGGCTTATCCAGTTTGCGAAAGATCGGGGGGCGGTTCACGGCGTCAAAGGCGCGGCGCGATGCGGCGAAGTATTCATCCGATGTCAGGCCCGAGCAGGTGCCGTGCTTTTTCCACTGGTGCCAAGCAAGCCCGCTGGTTCCCATGATGTCGGCCATGGCGGCGGTCTGGCCGCGCGAGGGCGGGCGCGTGGCGGTCGGGCAATAGGAGGGCCAGCCGCTTTCATACTGAGGCCAAAGCCCGTGCAGCACCCAGCCAAACCCGCGCCCCGGCTGGCATTGTTCGCTTCCCTTTTTGCGCCCTTCCAGATCGCACCAGTTGGGCGACCAGGAAAGCGACAGGACGAAATAGTCGAACCGGCCAGATTTTTCGCCACTGGCGGCGGCCATACCGGCGGAAATCACAAGGGCAACAAGCCAACGCATTTGGGGTTTTCTCCTTAACTTTGGCCGACTATATAGGGCCTGAGTTCCCCGACAATGTGAACTTGGGCCAGAGCGGCCCGCCTTGAGAGGGGCATCGGGGAAGATATGGGTTTAGGAGAGAACTGATGGACGGCAAACCGATCATGGCACGCGCCACTGCTGTTTGGCTGGTGGACAACACGACGATCACATTCAAGCAGATCGCCGATTTCGTCGGTATGCACGAACTTGAGGTGCAGGGTATCGCCGATGGCGATGTCGCCGCTGGCGTCAAAGGTTTCGATCCGGTTGCCAACAACCAGCTGACACAGGAAGAGATCGACAAGGCCATTGCCGATCCGCTGCACAAGCTGAAGCTGAAGTTCAACGCCGCCGCCGTGGGCGAGGAAAAGCGCCGCGGGCCGCGCTATACGCCGCTGTCCAAGCGTCAGGACCGGCCTGCGTCGATCCTGTGGCTGGTCAAGTTCCACCCCGAACTGTCGGACGGGCAAATCTCAAAGCTGGTGGGTACGACCAAGCCGACGATCCAGGCGATCCGCGAGCGGACCCATTGGAACATCTCGAACATTCAGCCGATCGACCCGGTTGCCTTGGGTCTTTGCCGCCAGTCCGAGTTGGATAATGCGGTTCAGAAGGCCAACGCCAAGAAAGCCAAGGAAGGCGGCGTGATGTCCGATGACGAGCGCCGCAAGCTTGTATCGACCGAACAGTCGCTGGGTATGCCGGCAGAGCCGAAGATGCCGACGGCCATTTCGGGGCTTGAGACCTTCACGCTTAGCGAGGACCAGCCCGAGAAGGAAGATCCGGTCGATGCCGACAGCTTCTTTAACCTTCCCAACGATGCCGAGGATGACGACGAGGATTGATCGGCGTCTCATCGCTGAAGTTTCAGGGCCCGGGGGTGTGAACCTTCCGGGCCTTTGCCGTCTTCAGGGGGTCTTTACCTTGGCGCGCGGGCGATGGAAACTGCGCGCGAAAGCGTCGGCCAGAGGCACCGGCAGAGATATTGAAAGCGAGGCTTTGACATGCGCTATGCCCTATTGTTCTGGCTGGCACTGGCGGCGCCTGCCGCCGCCGAGGATGCCTGTCACGATCTGTGGTTTACCAAGAACCTGATACTGGACCGGGCGGGGATGTGTTTTGGCACCAACCTTGGACGGGCGATTTTCAACAATGCCAATTGCAGCACATCGGCGCCGAAAATCTCGGCGGCTGATGATGCGCTGATCGAGCTTGTCGAGGCGCGCGAAGGGGCGCTTCAGTGCAAGATCGACAACTTCGCAACGCGGCTGCCGGTCAAGATGGTGTGGCTTCGGGCGGAGCTGGATACGCTGCCCATTGCCAGTTTCACGCCCTTTTCGTGCGAGGACTGGAAGGGCCCGTTCACGCCGCTATACGCAGGCGTTGATGCGGCCAAGCCCAAGGCCATCGGCGAGATCGAGGATGGCGATGACGTTTATTTCGAACATGATCCGATCAGCGGCTGGCAGTTCGTGACCGTGCGCCGTTCGCTGGAGTTTGTCGCAGGCGGCTGGTTTGCCGGCGGAATGGACAAGGCAAAACTGAAGGCCGAAGGGCTTTGCGGCGAGCTTAAAGGCTAGAGCGATTTGCGTGCTTTGAGGGCGGCGCTGATGGTGCCGTCGTCGAGGTAATCAAGCTCTCCCCCGACAGGGACGCCTTGGGCGAGGGAGGTCACGCGCACGCGCTGTTCGAGTTGTTCGGCGATGTAGTGGGCGGTGGTCTGGCCGTCGATGGTGGCGTTGAGGGCAAGGATCACCTCGGTCACGCCTTCGGTTTTGACCCGGTCCACAAGGCGCGGGATGCCAAGGTCATCGGGGCCGATGGCGTCCAGCGCCGAGAGGGTGCCGCCAAGCACGTGATAGCGGCCGCGAAACACCTGAGAGCGTTCCATCGCCCAGAGGTCGGCGACGTCTTCGACGACGCAGATCTCTCCGGTTGCGCGTTTCTCGCTGGAGCAGATGCCGCAGATTTCGGTGGTGCCGATATTGCCGCAGTTGAGGCATTCGCGGGCAGAGACGCCGACGGCGTGCATCGCATCGGCCAGCGGGTTGAGCAAAAGCGCGCGCTTCTTGATCAGGTGCAGGACGGCGCGGCGCGCCGAGCGGGGACCGAGGCCGGGAAGCTTGGCCATCAGTTCGATCAGCGCGTCTATTTCGCGGGGCGTATCAGACATGGTGTGCACGCATGGTCAGGGGGCGGCCCGCCTCCGGCGGGAGTATTTGGGCAAAGAAGAAACCATGAGCGCGCGCCTGCATCAGAAAGGCAGTTTCATTCCGGGGGGAAGCCCGAGGCCCTGGGTCAGCTGTTCCATTTCGGAGGCCGATTTTTCCTGTGCCTTTTGCTGGGCGTCCTTGATCGCGGCGAGGATGAGATCTTCGACGACCTCTTTTTCCTCGGGGTTGAAGATCGAGGGGTCGATATCCAGCGCGGTCAGTTCGCCCTTGGCGGTTGCGGTGGCGCGCACAAGGCCCGCGCCGCTTTCACCGGTGACGGTGATGGCGTTCAGGCTTTCCTGCATTTCGGCCATCTTGGTCTGCATTTCCTGAGCGGTTTTCATCATCTTGGCCATGTCGCCAAGGCCGCCTAGACCTTTGAGCATTGTCGTTCTCCTTAGTCTTCTTCAAAGGGATCCCATTCCTCGTCCACCTCGGGCAGGGCCTGAGCGGCGGCTTTGGATGCGATCTCATCGGGTGTGGTTATCTTTATGATCTTCGCCTTGGGGAAGGCATCGAAAACGGCTTGGACCAGCGGGTGCTGGCGGGCCTTTTCCTGAAGGGCAAGTTCGGCGGCATCGCGCACCTCGGCGATCGTTGGCGCGCCGCCTTCGGAGGCGACCGAGAGCGCCCAGCGAACGCCGGTCCAGCGGCCAAGCTGTTTGGAAAGCCGCGCGGCCAGATCGGGGGGGGCCGATGGGGTTGGCTGAAATTCGATGCGGCCGGGGCTGTAGGAGACAAGGCGCAGGGTTGTTTCAACCTCGATCAGAAGCTGCACGTCGCGGTGACGGCGGATCAGCTGAACCACGTCTTCGAAACGGGCGTAATGGGCCAGCGCGGTTTCGCTTTGCAGGGCGGGCGCCGCCGAAAGGCCGCCGCCTGAAGATGCCGCCGCCGCAGCAGGGCGGGGCGCGGATTGGACCATATGCGCGGCGGGCCCGTTAGGCGGGGCCGCGCCGCCGCCGCTGGCGGGCGCTGGCGCAGGCGCGCGGGTCTGATGGGGCGCGGCGTCATTCAGTTTGCGCACCAGATCATCGGGCGAGGGCAGATCGGCGACATGGGTTAGCCGGATGATCGCCATTTCGGCGGCCATCATCGAATTGGGGGCCTGCGCGACCTCTTCCAGCGCCTTGAGAAGCATCTGCCACATGCGCGAGAGGATGCGCATGGGAACCGCTTCGGCCATGGCGCGGCCACGGTCGCGTTCATCAGGGCTTACCGTGGGGTCTTCGGCGGCCTGCGGGGTGATCTTGATGACGCTGGTCCAATGGGCGATTTCGGCCAGATCGCGCAGTATGGCCAACGGATCGGCGCCATCGGCATATTGGGTGGCCAGTTCGCTAAGCGCATCCGCGGCCTGACCCTTGAGGATCATGTCAAAGAGATCAAGAACACGGCCACGATCGGCCAGACCCAGCATCGAGCGGACCTGATCGGCGGTCGTCTCACCCGCGCCATGGGCGATGGCCTGATCAAGAAGCGACATCGCATCGCGAACCGAGCCTTCGGCGGCGCGGGTGATCAGGGCAAGGGCGTCATCGGCAATCTCGGCCTTTTCGAGGGCGGCGATGGATTTGAGGTGCGCGATCATCACCTCGGGTTCGATGCGGCGCAGATCAAAGCGCTGGCAGCGTGACAGCACCGTCACCGGGACCTTGCGAATCTCGGTCGTGGCAAAGATGAACTTGACGTGTTTGGGCGGCTCTTCGAGCGTTTTGAGCAGCGCGTTGAAGGCGCTGGTCGAAAGCATGTGAACTTCGTCGATGATATAGACTTTGTAGCGGGCCGAGGCGGCGCGGTAATGGACGCTTTCGATAATCTCGCGGATATCGCCGACCCCGGTGCGCGAGGCGGCGTCCATTTCGATCACGTCGACGTGTCGGCCCTGCATGATGCCGGTGCATTGCTCACATTTGCCGCAAGGATCGGTGGTGGGGCCGCCGTCGCCGTCGGGGCCGATGCAATTGAGGCCTTTGGCGATGATCCGGGCGGTCGTGGTTTTGCCGGTTCCGCGAATGCCGGTCATGATGAAGGCCTGAGCGATACGGTCGGCTTCGAACGCGTTTTTCAGCGTGCGGACCATCGCCTCTTGCCCGATCAGATCAGCAAAAGTTGCCGGGCGATACTTGCGCGCCAGCACCTGATAGGTTTCCTGCGTTTCCACGCCGTCGTTCATATGCCTTGCCTGCTCTTTGCGATGGAACCATATCTAGAGCCACGGCCCGAAAAAGGCGAGTCTTGCCGGGCCGCGTGAGGCGGGAAAATCTGGAAAGAGTTGCCATGAGCCTGGAGATTGCGACCTTGCCGCTGGAGAGTGGCGCAAAACTGGGGATCTGCGCGATGCCCGGGCGCGGCGGGGCGTATCGGCAGGATCTGGCGGATATCCTGCGATGGGCGCCGTCGATGGTTCTGACGATGACGACGCAGCTAGAGATGGACCGCGTGGGCGCAGGGGCGCTGGGCGATGATCTGAAGCAGGCCGGCGTTCAGTGGCGGCATCTGCCGATCAGCGATTTCCGGGCGCCGAGGGAAGATGTGGCGGCGCTTTGGCCGGCCGTGTCGGCAGAGGCGCTGGCGATTCTGGGGGCGGGGGGCAGCGTTCTGGCGCATTGCTATGGCGGCTGTGGCCGGTCGGGCATGGCGCTGTTGCGTCTGATGGTCGAGGCGGGCGAGGCGCCGGAGTTGGCGCTGAAGCGGTTGCGCGCGGTGCGGCTTTGCGCGGTTGAGACGGGCGAGCAGTTTGACTGGGCCAGCGCGGCGCGCCGACCGGGCGCTGACGGGTGATCCTGATAGGGGAAGTGGTGAGAGGCTGGACAACGACCCAAGCGGGGCTCGTTACGGCTGCTTCCTTCCGGATCTGACCGGGTTGGCGAGGTGCCTGCCCGCGCCAACCTCTCACCGGGGTATGTATAGATCGCACGTTGCCTGTGCAAGTGGGCGCGCGTTTTTGATCAGGTGGGGCCCTAGGCCGTCAAAAGCGCGCAGTCGCGGCGGCCAAGGGTCGGGCCGCAAAGCGATGGCATGGATGGTTTGCCGCTTGTGAAAAGCTCTGGAAAAAGGGCGCCAAGTTCGCACAGGGCGGCGGGGGTCAGAGAGCGGGCGGCCATCTTACCCAAGTACAGGCTTTCGGCGGGGGCGCCGTTGGCGATGAGGATGTCATGGGCGCCGGTGAAGACATGGTAGTAGGTCACGCCGGTGGCGGTGTCGCTGCGCCGGATGGTGCGCCCGTTGACCAGATGGGCGGCGGGGGCAAGAACCGCGCCCTGACCAAAGTAAAGCGCCGCGCGGTAGTCGCGGATTTCCAGACGGTGCTGGGGCGATAGGGTCAGCGCGGATGCCGGAACACCGGGGCCAAGTGCGCCCGCCTCGATCCGGATCGGGCGCAGGGAGGGAAAGCGCATCAGTTCCAGACAGCCCACCTTGCGCTGGCCGATCCAGCGGGCGGTCACGGTATCGCCGCCGTCGGTTGAAAGTTCGTCGCCTTCGCAAAGATCCTCTACCGCGATGGTGCCGGTGGGCGTGGCCAGCATGGTGCCTTCTGCAAAGCAGATGATGATCGGGGAGGGGTCGGAGCTGAATGACTGGGCGGCGTATTCGTCATCAAGTTCGACCTGACCGGTATAGGTGTTTCCGTCGGCGCCGACGTAGGTAAAGCCCATCCTGTCGGGATAGCCCGGAACAGGGCCGGTCAACTGCGCGCCAAGCAGCTTTATCTCATCGCTGCTGTCATAGCTTTTTAGTTCGATCTGGATGTCACCGGTGAAGGTTGAAAGGTCAACCTCGACATAGTCGGCTTGATTGTTCTTGCCGGAGTAATCGATGGTGATCTGGTTGAAGTTCGCGCCGCCGCCGACCAGCGTGACCGCGCCGCGCCCGGTAAGGTCGATCGTGACGACGTCATGGTCGTGGACAAGGTAGGTGCCGCCGGTCTGGGCGGTGAAACTGGACATGGGTCTTGCATCCCCTCTTGCTTGCGCGGCCGGCCGGGCCCGCGGGGGTCAACTTGGGGGCAAGTTGCTAACCGGTGGTAAAACGGGGGCCGGTTGCAGGCCGGTCAGGCCGCGCTAAGTCGTTCCAAAACGACGCAAATTTTAGGGATTGCGGGCGCGGTCCTATTGGCTTCCGGGCAGATCGCCCATGCAGGTCAGGCGCGCGAAAAGGCCATAGCAGGTTGCCGTTTGTCCCAGACCTTTGACATCGACACGGGCATAGATCTTGCGGTCGGTATAGGTCATCTGGGTGGCCGAGACGATCAGGTCGGCGCAGGCGGCGGTGTTGACCTTGCAGATCGCAAGCGCGGCGTTCTCGGCCGGTTTGCGGGTGCCATTGGCGTCCTGCATGGCAATCTGCTCTTGCACCTTGGCGCGGAAAAGATCGCGGGTCTTATCCGCGTCCGGGCGGGTCAGAAAGGCGATGCCAAGGGCGATGACGGTGAGGGTAAGGAACATCCTGAACATGAGCTTCTTAAAGTCGCAAATCGTTCAGGGCGCAAGGGGTTTGCCGGCAGGCGGGCAGGCCCGCCGGCAAAGTTGGTTGGCCGCCGCGTCTAAAGCGAGATGCGGAAGCGGGCAAAGCCGTCGGGGCCGTCGCCGGCCGGCTCGATAGCAACGCCTTTTACGTCCTTCACATAGTCCTTGGCCTTGGGACCGGTGTCGAAAAGAACCGTGGTGCCGGGCAGGGATTTGAACGTCCAGTTGGCATCGGCCGAGGGGTTGATCGTGCCTTGCTCGACAATGTAGCGGACGATGACGTCGCGGTTGGTGTCGGGACCTTCAAAGATGATGGTATCGCCCTTGGCACCGGGGAAGTCGCCGCCGCCCGATGCACGGTAGTTGTTGGTGGCCACGATGAACTCCATATCGTCGGTCACCGGCTTGCCCTTGTACATCAGGTCGGTGATGCGGCTTGCGTCGGGGTTCAGCATCTCGCCCTTGGGACCAAAGCGCGAGGGTTGTGAAAGGTCGATCTTGTAGGTCACCCCGTCGATCACGTCGAAGTTGTAGGAGGGGAAGCTGGGGTTCAGCAGCACCTGATCGGCGTCGCCGGGTTTGACCTGATTGAAGATACCGGCCGAGCGTTCCAGCCAGCCCTTGACCTGCGCGCCGTTGATTTTCACCGCGCGCACGGTGTTGGGATAAAGGTAGAGATCGGCGACGTTCTTGATCGCCACATCGCCGGTTGGCACGTCGGTATAGTATTCCGGTCCGCCGCGTCCGCCCGCCTTGAACGGGGCTGCGGCCGAGAGGATCGGCAGGCCTTCATAGGCGGTGCCTTTCATCATCTGGCCGATGTACCATTCCTGCGCGATAGAGACGATCTGAACCGATGGATCATCGGCCACCAGCGCAAAGTAGCTTTGCAGCGGCGCCGATGTCTTGCCCACCGGGCGGCGGATGTATTCCAGCGTCGCCTCATGCTCTTTCTTGATGGAATCAAGGACGTATTGCTGGCTTTCGACAAGCGGCGTGATGGAGCGGTCTTCGTTGCGCTTTGAGATGGGCCGCGCCTCTGTCTCAAAGTTCATGACCTTCCACTGGCCGCCCGATGTTTCCAGCATCAGGTCGATCACGCCAAGGTGGCTGCCCCAGAAGCCGCCCATCGCGGCCGGTTTGCCATGCAACGTGCCGCGTTTTGCGTCCACGCCCGCAAAGCCGTCATAGCGCGAGCCGGGGAAAACAAGGTGGCTGTGGCCGGTCATGATGGCGTCGATGCCTTCGACCATGGCCAGAGGCACAGAGGCGTTTTCCATCAGGTCGGTATGATCGGCGCTGCCGATGCCCGAATGCGACAGGGCGATGATGATGTCGGCGCCTGCCTCTTTCATCTGCGGGACATAGGCGCGGGCGGTTTCGACGATGTCGCGGGTGTTTACCTTGCCCTCAAGATGGCGGCGGTCCCAGTTCATGATCTGTGGCGGGACAAAGCCGATCAGGCCGATCTTGATCTGATGCTCGGTTCCGGCGCCATCGGTGATGGTGCGATCAAGGATCGTGTAGGGTTTGATCAGGGTTTTGTCGGCGGTGGGCGCGGAGCCCATTTCCGTGGCGATATTGGCCGAGACGATGGGGAAATCCGCGCCCGCGAGGGATTTCATCAGGAAATCGAGGCCATAGTTGAATTCGTGGTTGCCCAGTGTCGATGCATCAAAGCCGACGGCGTTCATGGCCATGATCACCGGGTGCATGTCGCCTTCCTTCATGCCCCGTTCATAGGCGATGTAGTCGCCCATCGGGTTGCCCTGAAGAAAGTCGCCATTGTCGACAAGCATGGAGTTTGTCGCTTCGGCGCGGATGTCGGCGATGTGCGAGGCGGTGCGCGCAAGGCCGATCGTGTCGCGCGGTTTGTCCGAATAATAGTCGTAAGGGTAGACGTGTACATGCAGGTCCGTGGTTTCCATCACGCGCAGGTGCGCCTGACCGGCGGCGGCGCGTGCAGAAAAGGGGTGCAGAAGGGTCAAAGCGGCACCTGCCGCGGAACTGGCGAGAAACTGACGACGGGAAAACGGGAACGATGGGTTGGGCATCTGGACTTCCTCCAATTCAGAATCATGTCGTAATACTCCGAAGCCTAGCATGAGAATTGTGACATCAACCCAAATCAGGGGCGCGTCGCGATCACTTTTAAATTCGATTATTTGTTAATCAAGTTCTGGATGTAAAGCCAAAGAAATACTCGCCTGATTGCACGGGGCGGCCAGACGTGGCACCAGTTGCCAAGGGCAGGGAGGCAGCGATGAAACTAGCCGAAACGGTCACCTTTGGCGGCTCGGGGATGGAGCGGGCGGCAGAGCTTCGTGGAAGCGCCGATGCGATTGCGGCGCGCTGGGCCGATCCGGCGGCGCGGGTTGCCGTCTTTTGGCGCGGCAAGCCGTTGTTTGCAAAGGAAGATGCGGGCTGGTTGCCGGTGGATCACCCGATTTTCAAGCACAAGGCAGAGGCGGCGATCTTTCTGGGGCTGGACGAGGGGGCACCGCGGTTTGTGGCCGATATCTCGGGCTGGGAGCCCGAGGAAAAGCCCGACACGCTTGGCGCTTTCTTTGATCCAAGTGAACAGGTTTACCCCGGCATGCCCGATGGCCATGTCTTTGCAGAGTTACGCGGCAGGATGACCCGGGTCACGGCGCGCGATGCTGAATTACTGGCGACCGGGCGGGCGATGCTGGAATGGCACCGGACGCATCGGTTCTGCGCGCGCTGCGGGGCGCCGTCGCAGATATCGATGGCAGGCTGGCAGCGCAATTGCCCCGAGTGCGGCGCGCATCATTTCCCGCGCACCGATCCGGTGGTCATCATGCTGATCACCCATGCCAACAGCGTTCTGATCGGCCGCTCGCACGGGTGGCCCGAGGGGATGTATTCGCTTTTGGCCGGTTTCATCGAGCCGGGCGAGACGATCGAGGCGGCGGTGCGGCGCGAGATTTTCGAAGAGGCGGGCGTCAAAGTGGGCGAGGTCAGCTATCTGTCGAGCCAGCCATGGCCCTTTCCAAGCTCGCTGATGCTGGGCTGTCACGGGCAGGCATTGACGCGCGAAATCACGATCGACGATACAGAGATCGACGATGCAATCTGGGTGACGCGCGAAGAGATGATGCAGGCCGTTGCGGGGCAGAACCCGGACATCAAACCGGCGCGCAACGGGTCAATTGCGCGATTTCTTTTGAGCAACTGGCTTGCGGATCGACTGGATTAAATAGCATAACGCCCAGAACGGTTTCGAGGTGCGGATAGGTATGAAGTTCTCATCGAAGGAAGACATAGAAGCGCCGATCGCGTTTGTCTTCGATGCAATCACGGATTTTGATGCGCTGGAACGGCAGGCACTGCGGCGCGGCGCGGATGTTCAGCGCACCGACAAGTTGGACAAGACCGGCGCGGGCATGTCCTGGAAGGCTTCTTTTCCATTTCGCGGCAAGGATCGCAAAGCCGTTGCCAAGCTGGTGAGCTATGACGCGCCCAACGGGGTTGGGTTCGTTTCGGAGACCGGCGGATTGCACGGCAGCGTCAAGGTGGACCTTGTACAGCTTTCGCCAAGACGCACGCGCATCAGTGTCGAACTTGACCTGAACCCCAATTCGATGTCGGCGCGCCTTTTGCTGCAGTCGCTGCGGCTGGCCAAGACGAACCTGATGCGGCGCTTTAAAAAGCGCGTCGGCTTTTTCGCCGATGACATTGAAGAGCGCTATTTTCGCCAGCGCTGATCGCGGCTAGCTGCGGCGCGGATCGGCCGGGTAGGTGCCCAGAACCTTCAGGTAGTCGGTGAAATAGGTCAATTCGTCCATCGCGCGGCGGACGTTGGCATCGTCGGGGTGGCCTTCGATGTCGGCATAGAACTGGGTTGCGGTAAAGGCGCCGCCGACCATGTAGCTTTCAAGTTTGGTCATGTTCACGCCGTTGGTCGCAAAGCCGCCCATCGCCTTGTAAAGCGCGGCGGGAATGTTGCGGACCCGGAAGACGAAAGAGGTCATCATCGGGGTGCCGGTTGCGCGGCGGGTCATGTCCAGTTCGCGCGACATGATCAGAAAGCGCGTGGTGTTATGGTCCTGATCCTCGATATGGCGGGCAAGGATGTTCAGCCCGTAAATCTCGGCCGCCAGATCGGATGCCAGCACCGCCTGATTTCGGGCGCCGGTTTCGGCCAGTTCAAGCGCCGCGCCAGCGCTGTCGACGGCGCCTTCGCCGCGAATGTTGTTCTGGGCCAGAAATTCGGCGCATTGCGGGATCAGAACCGGGTGGGCGCGCACAAGCTCAATCTCATCCAGCGTCACGCCGGGCACGGCCATCAGGGAGATGTGCACGCGCACGAAAGCCTCATCAATGATGTGAAGGCCGCTGGCGGGCAGCATCCGGTGGATGTCGGCGACCCGGCCGTAGGTGGTGTTTTCGACCGGCAACATGGCAAGATCGGCCTGGCCGGTGCGGGTTGCTTCGATGGCATCCTCGAAAGTGCGGCAGGGCATCGGGGTCATGTCCGGGCGCGCATCGCGGCAGGCCTGATGCGAATATGCGCCGGGCTCTCCCTGAAATGCGATCGTTCCGGTCATGTTGCTTGCTTCCAAAAAATATTGCGTCAGGTCGTTTGGTCGCGGTTACTACACCTTGTGCAACAGGGGTGGAAGCGGATAGATACCTTCAAGAATTAGCCATACGGATTGCGACATGTTCGACACAATGACTATCACTAAGATCGTAGCGGCGATCTGTGCACCGCTGCTGGTATTCCTTCTGGGCTCTTGGGCGGTAGAATCCATCTACCACGTCGGCGCCGAAGGTAAGGGCGATGCCGGCACTCAAGCGTATTTGATTGATACAGGCGCCGCGAGCGCACCTGCGGACGCCGCGGCTGCGGGACCCGATTTTGCGACGCTTCTGGCTTCGGCGGACCCTGCAAAGGGCGAGAAGGTCTTTAGCAAGTGCAAGGCCTGCCACAGCCTGGAAGCCGGTAAGAACAAGGTTGGCCCGACGCTTTACGGCGTCGTTGGCCGCGGCGTCGATACCGTTCCGGGTTACGCCTATTCGGGCAAGATCGAGGCGGTTGCCAAGGTCTGGACCCCTGAGAACCTGAACAAGTTCCTGGAAAACCCCAAGAAGTTCGCACCCGGAACAAAGATGGGTTTTGCGGGCCTGAAAAAGGCCACGGACCGCGCGAACGTGGTTGCCTATCTTCAGACGATCAAAGGTTGATCAGCCCAAATCCCAAGAATTGGCCGTCCGGTGTTTGCCGGGCGGCCTTTTTCATTTGGGGCGGAATTTCCACACGATCTGTCAAATCACCGAAAGTTCAGGCATTCTCGGCTTGAATGATCGTGGCTGCGGCCCTTAGCTTGTGATCAAAGAAGTCCGGCATGACCGGCCAACGGAGGAAACCCACCATGACCAGACCTTTGGCCCTTGCGAGCGCTGTTCCGAGCCTGAGACAGGGGGCAAGACTTGCGGCGGCAGGACTGGTTGGGGCGGCGATGGCGCTTTGGGCGGCGCAGGGGCGGGCCAGCGAGGATGTGATCAAGTCCTACGGCATCGCAACCTTTGGCACGCTGAAGTACCCGGCGGATTACAAACAGCTGAACTACGTGAACGCGGATGCCCCCAAGGGCGGTGAGATATCGCTTTGGGCGCCGGGAACCTTCGATTCGATGAACCCCTATACCCGCAAGGGGCGCGCCGGGGCGCTTTCGTCGATGATGTTCGAATCCATGCTGACGAGCACTGCGGATGAGATCGGCGCTTCTTATTGCCTGATCTGCACCACGCTTGAGTATCCGGCCAACAAGGACTGGGTGATCTTTGACATGAACCCGGCGGCGAAGTTTGCCGATGGCACGCCCGTGACGGCCGAGGACGCGCTTTATACCTATGAGCTTTTCCTCAACGACGGGCTTCCGTCGTTCCGGGCGGTTCTGGGGCGGCTGGTTGAAAAGGCCGAGGTTCTAAGCCCGTTGCAGATCAAGTTCACCTTCAAGGCCGATGCGCCAAGGCGCGATGTGATCGAAAGCGTGGGCGGTTTGCCGATCTTTTCAAAGAAGTGGTTTGTCGACAACAAGGCGGGGCTTGATGAAAGCCGTCTTGAGCCGGCGCTTGGGTCGGGGCCTTATGTTCTGGACCGCTACGATATCAACCAGCGGATCGTTTATAAGCGCAACCCCGACTATTGGGGCAAGGATTTGCCCATCAACGTGGGGCGCAACAACTTTGACAGTATTCGGATTGAATACTTTGGGGATTCCAACGCCGCCTTTGAGGGGTTCAAGTCGGGCGCCTATACGTTCCGCATTGAAAACTCTTCCAAGACATGGGCCACGGGCTATGACTTTCCGGCGATCCAGAACGGCAACGTGATCAAGGCAGAGCTGAACGATGGCACCATCGCCACGGGCCAGAGTTTCGTGATGAACCTGCGCCGACCGATGTTTCAGGACATCCGCGTGCGTGAGGCGATTGGGCTGATGTTCAACTTTGAATGGTCGAACGAGACGCTGTTCTTCGGGCTTTATGAGCGGATCAATTCGTTCTGGGAGAACTCGGAACTGGCGGCGCAGGGCCTGCCGACGGATGGCGAGCTGAAGCTGTTGCAGCCGCTTGTGGACAAGGGGCTTTTGGACAAGACGATCCTGACGGATGAGGCCGTCATGGCGCCGCGTTCCAGCGATCGTCAGCTTGACCGCAAGAACCTGCGGCAGGCTTCGAAGCTTTTGGAAGAGGCGGGGTGGATCGTCGGGGACGACGGGCTGCGGCGCAAGGATGGCAAGACGCTTCGGATCGAGCTGATCGACGATAGCCCGACCTTTGACAGGGTGATCAACCCTTTCATCGAGAACCTGCGCCGTCTGGGTGTCGATGCCGTCTATAACCGGATCGATTCCGCGCAATACACCGACCGGACGCGCAACTTTGACTTCGACATCATCACCGACCAGTTCCCGATGGGGTATGAGCCGGGTTCGGGGCTGAAACAGTTTTTCGGGTCCGAAACTGCGGATGAGAGCGTGTTTAACGCAATGGGTCTGAAGGACCCGGCGGTGGACAGCCTGATCGACACCATCATTGCGGCCAAGACAAAGCCCGAGATGATCACCGGCGTTCGGGCGCTGGACCGGGTGCTTCGGGTCAAGCGGTTCTGGATCCCGCAGTGGTACAAGGACAAGCACACGGTTGCCTATTACAACATGTTCGAGCATCCCGATCCGCTTCCGCCCTATAGCCTTGGCTACCTCGATTTCTGGTGGGTCAATCCGCAGAAGGAAGCAGCCCTGAAAGCCAGCGGCGCTTTCTGAAGTGGGTGCCTATATCCTCAGACGGCTTATGTTGGTGATCCCCACCCTTCTGGGGGTCATGATCATCAACTTTGCGCTGACCCAGTTTGTGCCCGGCGGGCCGATCGAACAGATCCTTGCCCAGCTTGAGGGCGGGGGAGATGTCTTTCAGACGATATCAGGCACCGGGTCAGAGACGCTAAGTTCCAGCACCGCAGATCAGGGGTATCTGGGCAGTCGCGGTTTGCCGCCCGATTTCATCAAGGATCTGGAAAAGCAGTTCGGCTTTGACAAGCCGCCGCTTGAGCGGTTCCTGAACATGATGTGGGACTACATGCGCTTTGACTTTGGCGAGAGCTATTTTCGGTCAATCAGCGTGCGCGATCTGGTTCTTGAAAAGATGCCGGTGTCCATCACGCTGGGCCTTTGGTCGACGCTGATCGCCTATCTCATCTCTATCCCGCTGGGCATTCGCAAGGCGGTGCGGGACGGGTCATCGTTTGATACTTGGACCTCGGGGGCGATCATCGTGGCCTATGCGATCCCCGGCTTTCTGTTCGCGATCCTGCTGTTGGTTCTGTTCGCGGGGGGATCGTTTTACAAGATTTTCCCGCTTAGGGGGCTGACGTCCGACAACTGGGATACGCTGTCGTGGGGCGGCAAGATACTGGACTATCTGTGGCACATCACGCTGCCGGTCATCGCCTCGACCATTTCCAGCTTTGCCACCCTGACGCTTTTGACCAAGAACAGCTTTCTGGACGAGATCAAGAAGCAGTATGTCATCACCGCCAAGGCCAAGGGTCTGAGCGAGCGTGCGGTTCTTTACGGGCATGTCTTTCGCAATGCGATGCTGATCGTGATCGCGGGTTTTCCGGGTCTTTTCATCTCGGTCTTTTTCGGCGGCTCGATCATCATCGAAACGATCTTTTCGCTGGACGGGCTGGGACGGCTTGGGTTCGAGGCGGCGGTGGCGCGGGATTATCCGGTGATCTTTGGCACGCTCTTTTTCTTTGGTCTGATCGGTCTGGTCGTCGGGATCCTGTCGGATCTGATGTATGTCTTTGTCGATCCGCGCATCGACTTTGAAAAGAGAGAGACGTGATGCGCCTGTCCCCTCTGAACCAGCGCCGTTGGAGCAACTTTCGCAAGAACCGGCGCGCCTATTGGGCGCTGATCCTTTTCTGCATCCTGTTCGGCGCCTCGCTTTTTGCCGAGCTTATCGCCAACGACAAGCCGATCCTCGTTAGCTATCGCGGTGAGCTTTATACGCCGATCCTGAATTTCTATCCCGAGACGACCTTTGGCGGGGACTTCAAGACCGAAGCGATCTATCGCGACGCCGAGGTTAAGTGCCTGATCGAAACGGGCGGGCTGGACAGTTGTTTTGACGACCCGCAGGGCGTGATGGCCGATGCATCCGACGGGGTTGTGGATGGCAAGAGCATTCAGAAGGGTTGGGCGCTATGGCCGCCTATTCCCTATTCGTACAACACGATCGTGGATATCCGCGGCGTGGCGCCATCGCCGCCGGATGCGCATAACTGGCTGGGCACCGATGATACCAAGCGCGATGTGCTGGCGCGGGTCATCTATGGGTTCCGCCTGTCGATCCTGTTCACGCTGATCGTGACGACAATCGCGTCGCTTATCGGGATCGTGGCCGGGGCGGTGCAGGGGTTTTTCGGCGGCTGGACGGATCTGTTGTTCCAGCGGTTCATCGAGATATGGGGCGCAACGCCCAGCCTTTACATCATCATTATTCTCTTTGCGATACTGGGGCGAAGTTTCTGGCTTTTGGTCTTTATCACCACGCTTTTTGCGTGGCCCGCCCTTGTTGGCGTGGTGCGGGCCGAGTTTTTGCGCGCGCGCAACTTTGAATACGTGCGCGCGGCGCGGGCCTTGGGGGTATCGAACCGGGTGATCATGTTCCGGCACATGCTGCCCAATGCGATGGTGGCCACGCTGACGCTTTTGCCGTTCCTGATCACCGGCGGGATCGGCACGCTTGCCTCGCTGGATTTTCTGGGCTTTGGATTGCCCTCTTCGGCGCCGTCACTGGGCGAGCTGACGCTTCAGGCAAAGCAGAACCTACAGGCGCCGTGGCTGGGGTTCACCGCGTTCTTTACCTTCGCGATCATGCTGTCGCTGCTGGTCTTTATCTTTGAGGGGATCCGCGACGCCTTTGACCCAAGAAAGACCTTTCAATGACGGCCTGTACCAAGCTTGCGCCCGGATCGCAGCGCTGCCCTGCGGCGGAGTTTCCGTCATGAGCCGTGTTCTGGACGTCAGGGATCTGAGGGTCGGTTTCCGGCAGGACGGCGCGGTGACCGAAGCGGTCAAGGGCGTAAGCTTTCACGTGGACAAGGGGGAAACGGTGGCCCTTGTCGGGGAAAGCGGGTCGGGCAAGTCGGTGACGGCGCTTAGCACGGTGTCCCTGCTTCCTGACAGCGCGGCGGTAAGCGGCAGCGTCAACTATCTGGGCCGCGAGATGATCGGCGCCGATGAGGCGGTTCTGCGCGATGTGCGCGGCAATGACATCAGTTTCATCTTTCAAGAGCCGATGACGTCGCTGAACCCCTTGCACACGCTAGAAAAGCAACTGGCCGAAAGCCTTGCGCTGCATCAGGGCGTGCAGGGCGCAGAGGCGCAGGGGCGGATCATCGAGCTTTTGAACAAGGTCGGCATTCGGGACCCTGAAAGCCGGCTGAAGGACTATCCGCACCAGTTGTCGGGCGGGCAGCGCCAGCGGGTGATGATCGCAATGGCGCTGGCCAATGGCCCCGAGCTTTTGGTGGCCGATGAGCCGACAACGGCGCTGGATGTGACCATTCAGGCGCAGATTTTGGACCTTTTGGCGGATCTGAAAGCGGCCGAGGGGATGAGCCTTTTGTTCATCACCCATGACCTTGGCGTTGTGCGCAAGATCGCCGACCGGGTTTGCGTGATGCAGGGCGGCGAGATTGTCGAGCAGGGCCCGACCGAGGTGATCTTTTCCGATCCCAAGCACCCCTATACCCAGATGCTTCTGGCGGCAGAGGCGGCGGGTAAGCCCGGGCCGGTGCCCGAAGGGGCCGAAGTGGTGGTCGAGACAAAGGACCTTCGTATCTGGTTTCCGATCCAGCGCGGTTTGCTGCGCAAGACGGTGGGCCATGTAAAGGCGGTCAACTCGGCCAGTATCAGTGTGCGGCAGGGCGAGACGCTGGGCGTTGTCGGTGAAAGCGGGTCGGGCAAGACGACGCTGGCGCTGGCGATCATGCGGCTGATCCGCTCTGAAGGGCCGATCCTATATGCCGGGCAGGATATTCAGGGCTGGCGCAACGCGCGGATGCGCAGCCTGCGCCGCGACATGCAGATCGTATTTCAGGACCCCTACGGTTCGCTGTCGCCGCGGATGTCGGTGGCCGAGATCATTTCGGAAGGGCTTGGGGTGCATGGGGTAGAGCCGGGGCGCAACCCGCGTGAGATGGTCGCCGAGATCATGACCGAGGTCGGGCTCGACCCGGCCTTGATGAACCGGTATCCGCATGAGTTTTCGGGTGGCCAGAGGCAAAGGATTGCCATTGCGCGGGCGATGATCCTGCGCCCCAAGCTGGTGGTTCTGGATGAGCCGACAAGCGCGCTGGACATGACCGTACAGGTGCAGATCGTCGAGCTTTTGCGCGAGCTGCAGCGCAAGTACAAGCTGGCTTATGTCTTTATCAGCCACGATCTGAAGGTCATTCGCGCGCTAAGCCACAAGGTTATGGTCATGCGCAACGGCGATGTCGTTGAGGCGGGCGAGGGGGATGCGGTCTTTACCGCGCCCCAGTCGGACTATACGCGCACCTTGCTGGCGGCGGCCTTTGGCGGAGAGACAGGCGCGGCGGTTATGCCGGGCCAAGCGTAACGGCGGCGGTTCCGATCCCGGCGATTTCCACCATGCAGGTCTGGCCGGGCAAAATCTGACCCACGCCCGCGGGTGTTCCGGTCATGATCAGATCGCCGGGGCAGAGCGTGACCAGCCCCGAGAGATAGGCGATGATATCGGCCACGGGCCAGATCATCTGATCGATATCGCTGGACTGGCGCAAATCGCCATCGACATGCGCGGTAAGCGCGGCATGTTCGGGGTGCCCGATTTCGGCTGCCGGGGCGATGGCGCCAATGACGGCGGAATTATCAAAACCCTTGGCCATATCCCACGGACGGCGCGCGGCCTTGGCCTGGCTTTGAAGATCGCGGCGCGTCAGGTCATTGCCGGCCGCGTAGCCAAAGATGTGGCCGGCCGCATCGGCGGGCGCGATGTCGGCGCCGCCCAGTCCGATGGCGATCACCAGCTCTGCCTCATGGTGGAGATTCTGGGTGGCCGTGGGAAAGGGGATGGTTGCGCCGTTCGCGACGATGCTGTCGCCCGGTTTGGTGAAAAAGAACGGCGGTTCGCGGTCGGGATCATTTCCCATCTCGCGGGCGTGGTCGGCATAGTTGCGACCGACGCAAAAGATGCGGCGCACCGGGAAAAGGGCGTCTGTGCCCCGGATTTCAACGGCGGGGACGGCGGCGGGGGAAAAGGCGTAATTTGTCATGGCAAGAGGTCTAGCAGAGCGGCTTGCCGGTGCAAGCTTAACCGGGGCCAAGCGTGGTGCAGCTGACGCCGCGCGCTTCAAGGCGGCGGCAGGCCAGATCGGACATCTCTTTGGTCATGCCGACAAAGTTGGCTTCCCAGCCGCGCGGCTGGTTGGAAACCTTGCGCAGGGCGCCTTCGAGCGTCGTCATCTCGGTCAGGGCGGTCTTGAGCAGCACACGCTCGGCCTGATTGCGGGTGGTGTAGCGGCCCACGTTGATGCCCCAGTAGCGGCCGCCGGAAGTGGACATGCGCGTCACCACGCGGGTTTCAGGCGGGTCTGTGTCGAGGCTTTCGTCCGGTGGGGCGCTGGCAAGGATCAGATCCGCCGGGCGCGGCGGCGGTGTGGTCGAGATCGCCTTGGGGGCGGTGGCGTTCTGTGCGGGGCTTGGGGCTTCGGCGCTGGCCATTTCGGTGTTTGCCACCTCGGCCACGGCCTTTTTCACGCTATCCTCGATTGCCAGCAAAAGATCCTGCGAAGGCGCGGGCGCTGATTTGCCGGGACGGGGCTCTGGCCGCGGGCTTTTCTTGACGGCAAGGACCATGCGCAGCGTCTTGCCCTTTGCGCCGGGCTTTTGGTTGTAGGTCGGCAGGGCGGGCTTGCGGACCGGGGCCGATGAGGGCGCGCGGGCAAAGCCGAGATCCAAAAGCTCTGCCACGCGGGCGTTGCGGCTTGAACCTGAGCGCCCGCCAAAGACGGTTGCGATGATGCGTTCGTTGCCGCGGCGGGCCGATGCGACAAGGTTGAAACCTGCCGCGCGGGTATAGCCGGTCTTGATGCCATCGGCGCCGGGGTAGTTGGACAAAAGCCTGCGGTTGGTATTGCGGACATCGCGGACACCGGCGTCGGCGGTCTTGCGCGAGAAAAGGTTGTAGTAGTCGGGGTAGTCGTAAAAGAGGTGCCGGCCCAGCGTGGTCATGTCGCGCGCGGTGGACAGGTGCCCCGATCTGGTAAGCCCGTTGGCGTTCTTGAAGGTGGTGCGCGTCATGCCAAGGGCCTTGGCGGTACGGTTCATCCGGTTGACAAAGGCCGTTTCGCTGCCGCTGACAGCCTCGCCAATGGCGGTGGCGGCGTCATTGGCCGATTTCACTGCGGCGGCGCGGATCAGGTAGCGCAGTTTGATGCGCTGGCCCGGGCGCAGGCCCAGCTTTGACGGCGGCTCGGCCGCGGCATTCTTTGAGATGCGCACCATGGTGTCGAGCGTGATCTCACCCTTCTTGATGGCCTCGAAGGTAATGTAGAGGGTCATCATCTTTGTCAGCGAAGCGGGGTGCAGGCGGGTGTCGGCATTGCTTGCGTGCAGGACCTTGCCGGTGCGGGCGTCGACAACAAAGGCGGCATATGGAGCGGCTGCGGCAATAGAGGGCGCAAACGCCAGAAGACAAATTACAATTGTCCGAAATAGCCACAAAGTGGCGCACTGCCCAAGACGTGTTTTCACGTCGCTTGCCTATTTTCTGCCTCTGTCCTTTCGCTTCTTTGAGCGAATAGGAACTATTGAAAACACGCTAACACAAAGAAATATTTCAGAAAATACCTTTCTCAAAGTTTCTTTTTTGCTATACGAATGTGCGCCATCCGCCACATGTTGGGGGCGGTGCGGCGGGCTATACCACATAGGCCGGAAAACGGCCCTTGGGCTTAGCTGTTCAGGATCTTGTCGACCAGCGATGTCAGGGGGGCAAGCGTTTCAAGTTGCCGAAACCGGGCGTGGCCGGATGGCGCGGGCGCATGTTCAAGTTCCCATGTCAGGTCATGGGGGACGTGAACGCCCCATGCCCCGGCGGCGATGGCCGGGTTGACGTCGGATTTCAGCGAATTGCCAACCATCATTGATCTGTCCGGCGTCGTGCCGTGGCGCAGGAATATGGCGCCATAGACCTCTGGGGTTTTCTCGGACACGATTTCGACCCCGTCGAAAAGATCGCCAAGGCCGGACTGGGCCAGTTTGCGTTCCTGATCCATCAGATCGCCCTTGGTGATCAAAAGCACCTGAAAGCGCTGGGAAAGCTGGGTGACGACGCTTTGGGCGTGCGGAAGAAGCTGAATGGGGTGATCCAGCATCGAGCGGCCTTCGAGAATGATCTCGTTGATCACCGAAGCGGGGACGGCGCCATCGGTCACTTCGATCGCGGTTTCGATCATCGAAAGGACAAAGCCCTTTACGCCATAGCCGTAGTGCCCAAGGTTGCGCCTTTCGGCGGACAAAAGCCGCTGGGCCAGATGATCACTGTCGGTAAAGTCGGCCAGAAGCGCGGTAAAACGTTCCTGCGTCAGGCGAAACACCTCTTCATTGTGCCAAAGCGTGTCGTCGGCATCAAAAGCAATTGTCGCAAGTTTTTCGGTCACTTTACATTGCTCCCCCAGCTTGCCCCTTTTCATGAGGTTCCAACGCCTTATATAGTTGCCGGCAGACTAATGCAGTAAAGTTCCACGGGATGTAACGCGTGACAGATCGGCCTTTCATGATGTCGGACGACGATGGTGGCGGTGATACCGACGCCAGTCTGCTGACGAAAACGAAGACCAAGACAGAGCGGCCACCGCTTTATAAAGTCATGCTGTTGAACGACGATTACACCCCGATGGAGTTTGTGGTGCATGTTCTGGAGCGGTTTTTCGGGATGAACCACGCGCAGGCTTTTGAGTTGATGCTGACGGTCCACAAGAAGGGGCTTGCCGTGGTTGGCGTCTTCAGCCACGAGATTGCCGAGACAAAGGTTGCCCAGGTGATGGATTTCGCGCAGCGCAACCAGCACCCGCTTCAGTGCACCATGGAAAAGGAATAGGGCGGCGCGCCCGACCAGATGCAGGTTTCCAGACTTTCACTTGCCCTCGACGAAGGGCTTGTTCTGCCTGAGGGCGGAACGCTTGGCGTTTACCTGCCGCGTGCGGGGTACGACCTTGGGGATGTGCCGCGCGAGGGTGTTCGCATCGTGCAGGGGTTCTATCCTGATCACGCGGCGTTCAAGGCGATGGGCTATGACACCCAGCCAGAGCCATCGGGAAGCTATGACGCGGCGCTTGTCGTTGTTCCGCGGTCCAAGCCGCATGCCCGTGCGGCGATCGCAGATGCGGCCGCACGCGTGGGCACGGGGCTTATTATCGTGGATGGGCACAAGACCGACGGTGTCGACAGTTTGCTGAAGGATGTGCGCAAGCGCACGCCGGTGATCGGGTCCATTCCCAAGGCGCATGGGCGCATCTTCTGGTTTCAGGCAAGCGCGGCTTTTGCCGACTGGGCCGCCGGTCCGGCCACCAACGCAGATGGGTTTCAGACGGCGCCGGGCGTCTTTTCAGCCGATGGCGTTGATCCGGGCAGCGCGCTTTTGGCGCAGAACCTGCCTGCGCGCCTTCCGGCGAAGGTTTGCGATCTGGGGGCGGGGTGGGGCTTTCTTTCCGGCGCGATCCTGTCGCGGGACGGGGTGCAGGAACTGGACATCGTCGAAGCCGACTACAGCGCGCTGGCCTGCGCGCGCGCAAACATCAGCGACAGCCGCGCCCGGTTTCACTGGGCCGATGCTACCGACTTTCAGCTAGGCGGCTTTGATGCGGTCGTCACCAACCCGCCGTTTCACACCGGGCGGCGCGCGGAACCTTCGCTGGGGCGCGCCTTTATCGCCTCGGCGGCGCGACTTTTAGCCCCGCGCGGAGAGCTTTGGCTGGTCGCCAACCGGCATTTGCCCTACGAGGCGGCGATGGCCGAAGAGTTTCGCGATGTCCGCGAAGTGGCAGGCTCGCCGGCGTTCAAGGTTCTGTTTGGCGGACGCCCGCAAGGGCACGCTCGAACCCGGCGCTGAAATCGCCTAGCCTCGGCGGCGAAGAATCACGAGGATATGCAATGTCATTTTCTGTTCAGGGCAAGACGGCCATCGTTACAGGCGGCGCCAATGGCGTGGGTCTGGCAATCGGGCGGCATTTTCTGGAAGAAGGGGCGAATGTCGTTTTTGCCGATATGGATGAGGCGGGGCTGGCTGAAGAGGTTGGTGATCTGGCCGGTGAGGACAAGCCGGCGCGCCTTTTTGCCGGTGATCTGCGCGAAAGGCTGACGATTGCCAATCTTTTGTCGGCCACGATCGATGCCTATGAGAGGGTGGATATTCTGGTCAACGCCAGCCGCCAGATCATCGCTTCGGACCCGCTTAGCGACGAGGATGACGCGGTGGAAACGCTGCTTCAGCAGAACCTGATGACAAGCCTGCGGCTGAGCCAGCTTGTTTCAAAGCGGATGATCCATCAGGCCGAGAAAGAGGGCCGCGAAGAGGGGCTTTCGGGCAGCATTGTCAATATCTCTTCGATTGCCGCGCGCCGCACCCATCCCCAGCTTTTGGCCTATTCGGTGTCGACGGCCGCTTTGGACCAGATGACGCGGTCGATGGCGGTGGCGCTGGCGCCGCACCGGATCCGGGTCAATGGCGTCGCCTTTGGCAGCGTGATGAGCGCAAGCCTGAAGGGCGCGCTGAAGGAAAACACCGAGTTTCGCGGCGATATCACCGATCACACGCCGCTGGCGCGGATCGCGAACCCGCGCGAAGTGGCCGATGCGGTTCAGTATCTGGCCTCGGATGCGTCAAGTTTCGTGACCGGGCAGATCATAACCGTGGATGGCGGGCGGACGCTTTTGGATCCGGTCGCGGCGCCCGCGCACTGACGCGAGGGGGGCTAGGCGGGTTTGAATTTGAGACAGATCAAGGCAGCGCGGCGCCAACTGCCCTAGGGCATGGCAGGCGAATGCAACAAGTAAGGACGGACGGGATGGAAAGTGAAAAGGCGCAGGCCTCTGCCTGGTTTCGCGAGTTGAGAGATCAGATTGTCGCGGCGTTCGAAGCGCTGGAGGACAGCCAGAGCGAGGGGCCCTTTGCCGATCAGCCGGCCGGGCGGTTCGAAGTGTCACAGACCAGCCGGGCCTCGGACGATGGAAGCGATGCGGGCGGCGGCCTTATGAGCGTGATGCGGGGGGGCCGTGTCTTTGAGAAGGTCGGCGTCAATGTATCGACTGTTTACGGCCAGCTGGGCGCGCGGGCGCAGGCGGCCATGGCGGCGCGCAAGAACATCGAAGGCATGGCAGAGGATCCGCGGTTCTGGGCCTCGGGGATCAGCCTTGTGGCGCATATGCAGAACCCGCATACGCCTGCGGTTCACATGAACACGCGCATGTTCTGGACGCCGCATGCGTGGTGGTTCGGCGGCGGGTCCGACCTGAACCCCTGTATCGAGTATGACGAGGATACGGCGGCCTTTCACGCGGTGCAGAAGGCGCAGTGCGATCTGCATGATCCCGAGTATTACCCCCGCTACAAGGCTTGGGCGGATGAGTATTTCTATGTGCCTCATCGCGGGCGTGCGCGCGGTGTGGGCGGCATTTTCTATGACGATCACAACAGCGGTGACTGGGCGGCGGATTTCGCCTTTACCAAGGATGTCGGGCGCGCGTTTCTGAAGGCGTTCCTGCCGGTCACTGAAAAGCACCGGAACGATCCATGGACCGAGGCCGACAAGGATGCGCAGCTGATCCACCGCGGGCTATATGCCGAGTACAACCTTGTCTATGACCGCGGCACGAAGTTCGGGCTTGAGACCGGCCATGATGCGAATGCGGTTCTGATGTCGCTGCCGCCGCTGGCCAAATGGGTTTAAGGCGCGGCATCTGTCGCAAGTGAACTGCCCCCCGGGGGGCAGTTGCCTTCGGCGAGGATATTTGGACCACAAAGAAGCGTCAGTCCGGCAAGACCTTGCCCGGGTTCATGATGCCTTTGGGATCAAGGGTGGATTTGATCTGGCGCATGACGGCGAGGGCGGCGGGGTCTTTGCGGCGCGCCATTGAGGGGCGTTTGGTCAGGCCGATCCCGTGCTCGGCCGAGAAGCTGCCGCCAAGGTCGGTGACGATTTCCTCGATGCATTCGGTGATATCCGAGATCAGCGCCGGGTCGTTCCGGCGGGGGTAGACGGTGTAGTGGATATTGCCGTCGCCGAGGTGGGCGACGATCATTGTCGTGGCATCGGCATCAAGGCCGGGGAGCGCCGCGCCGGCGCGGTCAAGGAAGGTTGCCACGCTGTCCAGTGGCACGGCGATATCGGCGTTGATGATCGGGTGGCGGCCAAGGGTTATTTCGGCGGCGGCTTCGCGTCTGGCCCACATCTGGGCGCGCTGGTTTTCGGAGTGGGCGATGGTGGCGTCAAGGATGCGTCCTGCGCTGAGGTGGCTTTGCAACGCCTCTTCAAGGCGGCTGACCACCGGGATCGAGCCGTCGGGCTGAACTTGGGCGTCATGGGCGGCGGTGGCGCCGATCTCTAGCAGGACGTTGATGTCGTAGGTCTGTTCGAAGGGTGGCCGGGCCTTTGGGAAGTGCTGAAGATGGCGCTGGATGTAGACGGCGGGCATGTATTCAAATGCCTCGACCGCGCCGCCGAAGGTTTGTTGCAAATCATTGAGCAGCTCTAGCGCGCCGCCGAGGTCGCTGAGCGCGACCATGGCGGTGGCGTAGGCGCGCGGTTTTGGGAAAAGTTTCAGCGTGGCCGCGGTGATCACGCCAAGCGTGCCTTCGGCGCCGATGAAGAGGTCCTTCAGATCATAGCCGGAGTTGTCCTTGTGAAGCTGGGACATCAGGTTCAAAACCTCGCCCGAGGGCAGGACAACTTCGAGGCCAAGACAGAGGGCGCGGGTATTGCCGTAGCGCAGAACGTTGGAGCCACCGGCGTTCGTTGAAAGCGCTCCGCCGATCATGGCCGAGCTGCGCGCGCCGAACATCAGGGGGAAGACAAGGTCATGCTGGTCGGCGGCGCTGTGCAGGGTTGAGAGGATGACGCCAGCCTCGGCCACGGCGATGCGGGCCTTGGGGCGGATGTCGCGCAGTTTGTTCAGGCGCGAAAGTGAGAGCATCAACGCGTCTTTTGCGAAGGTGCCGCCTGCAAGGCCGGTGTTGCCTGCGATGGGAACGACGGGCGTGCCGCTGGCGCTGGCAAGGCGCATGATAAAGGCGACCTCATCGGTGTCGGCGGGGCGCAGAACGGCGAGGGGCGAGGAGATGTAGGCGCCGGTTGCATCCTTGGCATAGCCGCCCATTTCGGCGCCGGTCAGGACGTTGCGGGGGCCGATACGATCCGAGATTTGCTGAACGATGCTGGTCATGTGAAAACTGCTAGCGCAAAGCGCGCGGGCGCGCCAGAGGGGCAGGCGCGCCGCCGCCTCTGGCGCTTGTGCGGTATCACGTCAGGCCAAGGGCCGCATCGGCGACAAGGGCCGCGAAGTGCAGGAAAAGGTAGACCAGAGACTGGCGGAAATAGCTTTTCTCGACGGCGAAACCGTCGCGGGCCGATTGCGCGTCCGAGCGGTGGTAGATGCGCCATGCGCCCCATATGAAACGGGCGTTCAGAAGTATTGCCGTGACAAGGTAGACCGGGCCAAAAAGGCCGATCGCGGCGGGCAGGATGGCGAGAATGGCAAGAAGAACGGCGTAGACCAGAATGTGCTTTCGCGTGGCCGGGTGGCCGTGGGTGACGGTCAGCATGGGCACGCCTGCGCGGCTGTAATCCTCTTTCATGAAGAGGGCCAGCGACCAGAAATGCGGCGGGGTCCACATGAAGATCAGAAGGAACATGAACAGGCTGGCCGCCGAGATGGTTCCGGTGGCCGCGGCCCAGCCGATCATCGGTGGAAGGGCGCCGGCCGCGCCGCCGATGACGATGTTCTGAGGCGTGCGCCGTTTAAGCCAGATCGTGTAGATGACGACGTAGAAAAAGATGGTGAAGGCCAGAAGGGCGGCGGCCACAGGGTTGGCGACAATGCCAAGGGCCACAACCGAAAAGACCGACAGGATCAGCCCAAAGATCAGCGCGGCGCGGGCAGAGACCTGTCCGGCGGGGATCGGGCGGTTCTGGGTGCGTGACATGATGGCGTCGATATCGGCGTCCCACCACATGTTCAGAGCGCCCGAGGCGCCGCCGCCGAGAGCGATCAGCAAGATCGACAGAAGGGCGCTTAGCGGGTCCACCGAAGTGGGCGCAACCAGTAGCCCGACAGCGGCGGTGAAAACCACAAGCGACATCACGCGCGGTTTGAGGAGGACCACATAGGTCTGAATGGCAAGCCGTGGCCCGCGCGGCAGGGAGGGTTTGTATGAAATGGCGTCTGTCATGAATTTGGCCTTTGCTTGAAGGTCAGGTGCGGGCCGGGACAACCCCCCGGCCCGCAAAGATGCGGCGCGTTGGAGAGGCGCGCTACATCTTCATCGCCATGCCGGGGGTCGCCATCTGGCCCATCATCCCCATCTGCATGTGGTAGGGCAGCATGCACATGAACATCCAGTTCCCGTCCTGCTGAACCTCGACGACAAAGGACACTTCGTTCCCGGGCAAAAGCAGCGACTGTTCGAACAGGGCTTCGTGTTCGAGAAGGTTCCAGTCGGCGCGTTTGGCGCGGTAATTGACGGCGGACATCGCGGGCATGGTCATGAACATGAACTCATGCAGGATGTTGCCGTCGTTGCGCACGGTAAAGCGGATACGCTCACCCTTTTTGACGTCGAGCTGAAGATCGGAGAAGGTCCATTCGGACATGGCCAGCGTGATCTCGCGATCAAACTTGCCGCTGTCGGAGAACCGCAGGCCATCTGGTGCAGGGGGAAGAGTGTCCATCTGCATTTGCGAACCATCGGCCATTTTCATGGCCCCGCCTTCGGTGGCCGCGCTTGCGGTAGATGGCGCCATATCGCTCATCTTCATCTTGGTCCCATCGGGCATGGTCATCATGCCGTCTGCGGCCTTGGCGGTGTCAATTGCTGGGGCCATGTCGCTCATCTTCATCTTGGTTCCGTCGGCCATGGTCATTGTGCCGTCTGCGGCCTTGGCAGTGTCGGTTGCGGGGGCCATATCGCTCATCTTCATCTTGGTCCCGTCAGGCATGGTCATTGTGCCGTCTGCGGCCTTGGCAGTGTCGGTGGCGGGGGCCATATCGCTCATCTTCATCTTGGTCCCGCCAGGCATGGTCATTGTGCCGTCCGAGCTGTCAGAGCTCATATCCATCCCGTCCATTTTCATGCCGCCCATGTCCATGCCAGCCATGCCGCCCGAGGCTTTGGCGGCCTCAAGCATCATTTCGTCCATGGGGGGCACATCGAAGATGTCGTGTTCAAGCTCTTCGTTTTCGGCTGACAGGGTGGTTGGCAGGCGGCCGCTTTTTTGCAAAAGCGCGACCTCGCCCACGACCGGGCTTGCCTGAAAGTTGGGCGGTGAGACCACCACCGTGAAATATCCGGTGACGCCCAGCAGGACGAGACCGGCGATCAGAAACATTCGCATAATCATAGTCGTGTTCCTTTCATTCTGCTGGGGTTGCGGCGGTCTGGCCGGCAATGTCGTGTTCCACCGGCCATGGATCGCCCACGGCCTTTTGGCCGCGCGTGGCGCTTAGGATGATGTTGAAGACAAAGACGATGAACCCAAGGCCAATCAGATAGGCGCCGCCGGTAAGAAGCATTTGCGGAATGCTCCATTCCGGCAGGGGCAGATAGTCGACCACCCAGCGCGGGAAATAGGCATAGCCCAGAACATACATCATCATCACCTTGGTGAAGATGCCGATCTGCCACATCCAGAAGTGGGTTCTGGCCATTGCCTGATTGAACATCCGGCCGGTGAAATAGGGGTACAGGTAATAGACCCCGGCCATCGCCATATTGGCCACAAAGCCCACGAACATCGCGTGGAAATGCGCCGGTACCCAATAGGTGTTGTGGATAAAGTCGCTGTCCACGGCGATCTGGGCATTCACATAGCCGGTCACCCCGCCAAGGATCAGAAAGACGATCGAGGCGATGATGAAGCTGAAGGGGATCGAGCGCCGGGCAGAGACCGGGATCGGGTCGGCCCAAAGCGTGGCGATCCAGTTGAAGACATGCATCGTCGAGGGGATGAAGATCAGAAGCGTCAGGATCTGCGTTGCCCGCTGGATCGGGCCGGCGACGGTTTCGGCCGGCTGAAAGTGGTGCGGGTAGACGACGAAGGAAAGCATCGTCAGCAGGCCAAAGGCGATGACGGCTGACCAATAGCTCCACATCGGTTTGCCAAGGATGCGGGGCATCAGCGTGTAAAGGATCGCGATGGCCGGCACCAATGGCAGGTAGACGGCCGGGTGGCCGTAGAACCAGAAGAGGAACATGAAGGTCATGACGCTGCCGCCGTTGGCGGTGTCAAAGACCGCCGTAAGCTGAAGCCAGTCGGTCAGCATCAGGGCGCCGACAAGGCCAAGAACCGGTGTCGACAGCATCAGCAACAGGCCTTCGGACAAAGCGGCCCAGCCCATCAGGGGCATGGTGCGAAAGCGGCCCTTTGCGGCCCAGCCGTTGCGGAAGAGAACAGCGCCCGCGACCATTTCCGACAGGGCGACAAGGATGATGGCGACATAGCCCATCCATGCGAGGTTTCCGACGACGCGCAGCGACATCGGGGGATAGAAGGTCCACGTGAAATCGGGGCGCGAGATGATCAGCAGCACGGCCGCTGTGATCAGCATCCACCAGCTCCATTGAGCGCCGCGCGCCCACAAAAGCCGTTCGGTGCCCAGAACCTTGGGGATCATGTAGTACATGATCGAGATGACCAGCGGGATGGCAAAGCCAAAGACCATCAGCATCCCGTGCAGCGTCATCAGTGACATGTAAGAGCGCGCTTGGATGAACTGGATATCGGGAAGCGCAAGTTCAGTGCGAAAGAGCATCGCCATAAGCCCGCCAAGGGCCAGCATGACGATGGACGTCAGCATCCCCTTGATCGCGATGTGGCGATAGTCGTGTGAAAAAAGCAGGTCGCGCAGTGTCATCTCTCCGATGACATTTGACGGCTCCCAGTGAGGCAGGCCGCCCATGCGTTCGGCGTCTAGTGGATTTGCCATTATCTTGGTTTCCTTGAATTGTATCTGCTGGTCATCATGCTTCGGGCGTCTCTTCGGCGCCTTCGACAACCAGCCAGGCCTTCATCTGGGCATGTCCGATGCCGCAGTAGTTCAGGCATTGAATGAGGTATTTGCCGGGTTCCTTGGGGGCGCGGATCCAAACGGCCGAGCCTTCCTGGCTGGGTTCAATTTCGGCGGTGATGCCGACGGCCGGAATGTTGAAGCCGTGGATCACGTCATTGCTGAAGATGCGAAAGAGAACCTTTTCGCCCGGTTTGACGATTGCCGCGCTGCGGCTGATTTCGTTCTGGTCGGTCAGAAAGGCAAAGCCCCACTGAAATGCGATTACCCGCAGTTCGCGGTCGAACTGTCCGCTTGGCGTTGAGGCCTCTGCCGACAGGGTTCCGGATTCGCGTATCGCCGACTGATACTGGGTGAAGATCGCGGTGCTTTGGTTGTCGGCATACCACGCCAGTCCCAGAAGCAGGACCACAAAGCCCACTTCCATCCGGTACTTCAGGCGCCACCGCTTGGGCCAGAAGACCGCCAGAAGCAGGCCGGCGATCCCCAATAGTCCCAAGGCGAAGACCACCGTCATCATGATGGCCTGATATCCGCTCAGGCCCAGTGCATTTTCCATGTTTCCCTCCCACTATCGGCTTTGGATGTCTGGTTTTGCTGTCCAAAGCCGCAATCGAGCTAATTGAATTCACCGACCCGGCAATCCGATGCAAAAGCAAAGGCAAAGCCGAAGCGGCCTAAAGGTCGTGGTGATTGCGGGCAGGAAGATCGGTTTGGCCAAATCAGGCCGGAAATTCAGCCGATCGTCCCATGGGGCCGGTGTGCGGGGCCAAAGGCCGTGCCGGGTCGTCTGTCGTGCTGGCACGAGATTTGGCAACGAAGCGCACGGCCCGCCGCAATCAAATCAAGCGCGCGGCGGCCTTAAAAGTGAAAATACAGGAGCAGGGGCGGCCGCGACGGCGTGCCCTTCAACAGGTTCTGCCAGAACCTGAACGTCGGCGCGTGTCCAATTGGTGTCGGTCGGCTGGACGCAAGAGCAACAGGAGTTGCGAAGCCTCAGATCAGCGCGGCGGGTGGATACGGCGGCGACGTTGAAAAACGAAGTATGGTCATGGCGAAGCGGTTTCACCCGAGAGGTTTCAGCGTCCAGAACCTGATATTGGGAATGCGCAAGAGAGGCCTTGATGCTGACCGGGCTTGCCATGGAACCTGCCGCAATGGCAGAGACCGGCCCAGCCAGAATGGCAAGGCACAACAGCGTGCAAACCAGTTTCGCGTATATCCACTTCCCCATGTCAAAAATGTAACGGCGAAAACTTGCCGAGTCACTTAGAAATTGGCCAGTTTCACAGACGGCAAGGTAACCCTATCGTGTTCAGGGGGCCGCTCTGGACACAAGCGTATGAAAAACAACAATTATATTGCGTTCTGGTAGGGCGGCCCTTGCCCTATTCGGACTGTTCCTCTGAGGGTCTGTAGCCTTGTGAGCTTTCCAAAAGGTGGCGGGTATAGGGGTGTTGTGGCGTCATGGCGCGCATGTCTTCAACGCCCATAACCTCGACTATTTCGCCGGCCTGCATCACCGCGATCTCGTTGCACATATGTGCCACCACGGCCAGGTTGTGCGACACCATCAGGTAGGTCAGGGCGCGGGTTTCGCGCAGGTCGGCCAGAAGGTTCAGCACCTCTGCCTGAACCGAAACATCCAGCGCCGAGGTCGGTTCATCGAGAAGAAGAACCGAAGGCTCTGGCGCAAGGGCGCGGGCGATGGCGACGCGCTGGCGCTGGCCGCCCGAAAGCTGATGGGGGTAGCGAAAGCGGAATGCGGGGCCAAGGCCGACATCCTGCAAAAGCTGTTCGATGCGGTCGTTGATGTCGGAAAAGCCGTGCAGGTTCAGCGTCTCGCCCAGAACCTGATCAACCGTGTGGCGCGGGTGCAGCGATGCATAGGGGTCCTGAAAGACCATCTGCACGTCCTTGAAGAAGCCGCGGGGCCGCTTTTTCGTCAGTTGCTGGCCGTCGATCTTCATTTCGCCGGACCATGTCGGCACCAGCCCGACAAGGGCGCGCAGGATCGTCGATTTGCCCGATCCGCTTTCGCCCACAAGCCCAAAGCTTGCGCCCGAGGGCACGGCAAAGCTTGCGTGTTTGACGGCGTCCACGCGGTCGCGGTCTTGCCCGAACCAAACGCTTAGATCGTTGATTTCAAGTCTGCTCATACGCGTCCATCTACACTTGGGGCCAGCGTCCAGTTGGGGTCGCGCTTAAGCGCCTGAAGGCGGCTTTTGGGGTTGTCCAGACGCGGCAGTGAGTTGAGAAGCCCGCGGGTATAGGGATGCGTTGCCTCATGCAGCTTATCGGCGGCGCAGGTTTCAACGATCCGGCCTGCGTACATGATCAGGACACGGTCACAGAAAGAGGCCACAAGGTTCAGATCGTGGCTGATGAATATCAGCCCCATGCCGCGCTTTCGCACCAGCCGGTCGATGATGGACAGAACCTGTGTCTGAACCGAAACATCCAGCGCCGAGGTCGGTTCATCCGCGATCAGGATCTTTGGTTCGGTCACCAGCATCATGGCGATCATGATGCGCTGGCCCATGCCGCCCGACATCTCGTGCGGGTAGGCGCGCATCACGCGTTCGGGGTTGTTGATCGAAACCGCCTGTAGCATCTCGATCGCCTTGGCATAGGCGTCGCGTTTGGAGGCGCCGGTGTGAAAGCGGTAGATTTCGATGATCTGTTCGCCGACGTGCATCACCGGGTTGAGCGAGAACTTGGGGTCCTGCATCACCATCGATATCTGTTCGCCGCGCACGCGTTGCATGTCACGCTCGCTCATCGCCATAAGATCGCGCCCGCCCAGTTCAAGGCGGTCGGCGGTCACCCGGCCCGGCGGGCGGATCAGGCGCAGGATGGCGCGGCCGGTCATCGACTTGCCAGAGCCGCTTTCGCCGACGATGCCAAGGCGCTCCTGCCCCAAGTTGAAGGACACGCCGCGCACGGCTTCGAACTCTCCCTGCCGGGTGGGGAAGGTGACGCGAAGGTTTTCGATATCCAGAAGTTTTTCCATCACGACGACCCGCTTTTGGGATCCAGCACATCGCGAAGCCCGTCGCCCAGAAGGTTGAAGGCCAGCGAGACGGTAAAGATCGCAAGGCCGGGCATGGCCGCGACCCACCAGAAATCAAGGATGAACTTGCGCCCCTCTGAGATCATCGCGCCCCATTCGGGTGAAGGCGGCTGGGCGCCGAGGCCCAGAAAGCCAAGGCCGGCGGCGGCCAGGATGACCCCGGCCATGTCCAGCGTAACGCGCACGATCAGCGAAGAGATGCAAAGCGGCCAGATGTGGCGGGTGATGATGCGCAAGGGGCCGGCGCCCTGAAGCTGCACCGCGCTGATGAAATCAGAGCGGCGGATCGTCAGGGTTTCGGCGCGGGCGATGCGGGCATAGGGGGGCCATGCGGTCAGCGAAATCGCCAGAACAGCGTTTTCGATCCCCGCGCCCAAAGCGGCGACAAAGGCCAGCGCGAGAACCAGCCGCGGGAAGGCCAGAAAGATGTCGGTGATGCGCATCAGGACGGCATCGACGATGCCGCCGGTATAGCCCGCGATCGTGCCCACCAGAAGGCCCGCGATCGGTGCGATCAGCGCCACAAGCGTGACAATGTAGAGCGTGATGCGCGAGCCATAGATCAGGCGGCTGAGGATGTCGCGCCCAAGGCTGTCGGTCCCAAGCGGGTGCCCGTCGGTCCAGAGCGGCAAAAGCCGGGCGCCAAGATCCTGCGAAAGCGGGTCATGCGGCGCAAGGAAGGGCGCAAAGGCGGCGATCAGAAGCAGGGCCAGAAGGATGGCAAGGCCAACCATAGCCAAGGTGTTTGAGCGCAGCGTCAGCCAGCCATGGTAGGCTGAGGCAAGGCGCGCCTGTCTGCGCGATCTGGGCGTGTCGGTGGTCAGCCACTGACGCCATGTTTGGGTCGAGCTTTGCTGGGTCATTCGGCTGCCCTTGGGTCGAAGAACTTGTACAAAAGCTCGGAGAATATGTTGAGCAGTACAAAGACAAGGCCGACAACCACGGTGCCGCCCAGAACGGCGTTCATATCCGCCGAAAGAAGGGCGTTGGTGATGTAGGAACCGATGCCGGGCCAGGAAAAGATGATCTCTGTCAGGACCGAACCTTCGAGAAGGTTGGCATAGCTAAGCGCGATGACGGTGATCAGTTGCACCTTGATGTTGCGAAAGGCGTGGCGCCAGATGACCGTCCGCTCAGGAAGGCCCTTGACCCGCGCGGTGGTGATGTATTCGGCGCTAAGCTGTTCAAGCATGAAAGAGCGTGTCATCCGGCTTATGTAGGCAAGGCTGTAATAGCCAAGGATGGACGAGGGCAGGATGATGTGGCTGATGGCGTTCTTCAGGACGGTCCAGTTCTGATCAAGAATGCTGTCGATCAGGATCATGCCTGTGACCGGCGGGACGACATCGACATAGAAAATGCCGACGCGGCCCGGGCCGCCAACCCAGCCAAGAACGCCGTAGAACAACAAAAGGCCCATCAAGCCCAGCCAGAAGATCGGCATGGAGTATCCCACCAGCGCCACGACGCGGGCGAGCTGATCAATCCAGGTGCCGCGCTTGACGGCGGCAACGACGCCCAGCGGCACACCCAGAAGCACGCCAAAGATCGTGCCCAGCGTGGCAAGTTCCAGCGTGGCGGGAAAGACGCGGGCGATGTCCTGAGCGACGGGCCGGGCGGTCAAAAGCGAGTTGCCAAAGTCGCCGTGCATCACGTCCCAGATGTAGATCAGGAACTGAACGACGATCGGCTTGTCCAGTCCCATGGCCGCGCGGGCGGCGTCATAGGTTTCGCGCGTTGCGCTTTCGCCCACGACGGACAGGACCGGGTCGATCGGCATGACGCGGCCGATCACGAAAGTGACCAGCAAAAGGCCCAGCATGGTAACCAGAACCGAGAACAGCGTCTTGATCGTCCGCATCAGGATTCGCGAAGAAAGGGCCGACGACAGCCGCCCCTTTCCGTTGGTTTCAGCCGTGGCCATCTACTTTGTAACCGGCCAGTAGGAAACGGCCGTCACAGCGCCGCCAAGGTTGAGGTTCTTGACCTTGTCGCTGCGCCCGGTCTGTTCGATCTTCTGGAACATGATGGCAAAGGGCGAGGATTTCAGGAACTCGCGCTGGATCTTTTCGTACATCGCCTTGCGCACGTCACGATCGCCTTCGACAACGGCGGCTTCGACTTCCTTGGTCAGCCCGGCAGTGTCCCAGGCGTTGCGCCATGCCAGAAGGCCCGTGGCCTTGGCTTCGTCCGAGTTGTCGGGGTTATAGGCGAATGTGCCGGCGTTGGTTTGCGGGTCAGGATAGTCGGGACCCCAAGCGCCGATGTACATTTCCAGCTCGCGCGCACGGTACTTTGACAGGATCTGTTTGCCGGTACCGACGGTCAGGTTCAGTTTGATACCTGCCTGAGCAAAGGTGTTCTGAAGCGACTGGGCGATCTCGATCCGCTCTTGCGCCTCGCGCACACCGGCGGTGATTTCAAGGTTCGTCACACCGGCCGATGCCAGCAGTTCCTTGGCCTTTTCAACGTTCAGCGAATAGGGCTGATCGTCGATCGCACCAAGATAGGTCGCGGGCAGGAAGTTTTCGTGGATCGTGTACTGACCATTGAGGAAGCTGTCCTGCATACCCTTGTAGTCGATCAGGTACTTGATGGCGGTGCGGACCTCGGGCTTGGACAGAACAGGGTGTTTCTGGTTCAGCGAGAGATACATCAGGCGACCGCGAAGTTCGCTGTCGATTGCAACGCCGGGCTTGCCGGTGATGCCCTTGACGTCCTCGGGGTTGAGGTTGCGGGCAACGTCGATGTCGCCGTTTTCAAGCAGAAGGCGCTGGCTTGCGCTTTCCTGAACGTGGCGGACGATGACACGCTCCATCGCGGGTGCGCCAAGGTAGAAATCGGGGTTGGCAACCAGCGTTACGCTTTCGTTCGGCTTCCAGCTTGCAAGCTTGTAGGCGCCCGAACCTGCGGTGTTCGTCTTAAGCCATGCGTTGCCCATGTCGCCGTCAACTTCGTGCGCCATGACCTCTTTCATATCGACGATGCCGCCGATGGTGGCCGTCAGGCAGTTCAGGACGAAGGAGGTGGCGTATTTCTTGTCGGTCGTGATCGTCAGGGTGTTGCCCTTGGCGACGATGGTCTGTTCGACGTTCTCAGGCGTAAAGCCGAACTGCGTCAGGATAAAGCTGGGCGTCTTGTTCAGGATGACGGCGCGGCGCAGCGAAAATTCCGCGTCCTTGGCCGTAACCGGGTTGCCCGAGTGGAACTTTACACCTTCGCGCATGGTGAAGGTGATGGTCTTGCCATCCTCGGAAACGGTCCAGCTTGCGGCAAGGTCAGGCGCGTATCCGGCATCTAGGTTAAGCGGGTCGAAATTGACCAGTTTGCTATAGACGTTGCGGCTTACGTCCGCTCCGGCGAACTCAAAGCTTTCGGCCGGATCAAGGGTGGTAATGTCGTCGATCCGGTTGGCAATCACGAGCATGTTGGCGGGCGTTTCGGCGGCGGCGGGCATGCCGGTCACCCCGACGGCCAGCCCCAGCGCGACGCTGGCCAAAAGATTGGTAAATGGTTTCATTTTGTACTTCCTCTCCTTGTTGAATAATTAGAAACTCTTAGGGTTTCCTGTTCCTGCCCCAGGTCAAATCCAAGACACGCAGCCAGTTTTCGTGGCATAGTTTTTTCATCAGATCGTCCGAGTAGCCGTGATCGCGCATAGCCGCGCGCAAATGGGTCAGCCCGGCGACATCGCCGATTTTCTCGGGTATCACCGCGCCGTCGAAATCGGATCCAAGGCCGACGCGGTCTTCGCCCAGAATGCCGATCAGGTGGTCAAGGTGGCGCAGCATCGTGGCAAGCGGGACATCGGCGCTCATCTGGCCGTCTTCGCGCAGGAATGCCGCCGCGAAGTTCAGCCCCACCATACCATCGCTTTGCGCGATCGCCTCAAGTTGTTTGTCGGTCAGGTTGCGGGCGTGGGGACAGACGGCGTGGGCGTTGGAATGGGTGGCCACAAGCGGCGCGTCACTGATCCGGGCCACATCCCAAAAGCCCGCCTCATTGAGGTGGCTGAGGTCGATCATCACGCCAAGCTGGTTGCAGCGGCGCACAAGGCGCTTGCCGTCTTCGGTCAGCCCCTCGCCGATATCGCCGGTGCTGGGGTATCTGAAGGGCACGCCGTGGGCAAAGATGTTCGGACGGCTCCAGACCGGCCCGATAGAGCGTAGCCCGGCAGAGTAGAGGACATCGAGGGCGGTAAGATCGGGATCGATCGCCTCGGCCCCTTCGATATGCATGATGGCGGCAATGCGCCCCTTGTCGAATGCCGCTGTGATATCGGCGGCGCTGCGACAGATCGAAAGCGCGCCTTCTTCCTGAAGCTGTAGCAGCAGGGCGGCCTGTTTCAGCGCTTCTGCCAGCGCTGGCAGCTGGCTTAGCGGGGCGGGCAGGGGCAGGTTATAGCGGGGCTGGGACATCTCGGATATCTTGGCGTCCATGTCACCCGGCGAGGGGACGAAGATCGCGAAAAAGCCGCCGCCAAAACCCCCGGCCCGTGCCCGGTCAAGATCGATATGGCCTTTGCGCCCTTTTGTGAAACCTGCGACCGCTTTGCGGCCACCATCCAATGAAAGCTTCAAAAGAACGTCGTTGTGACCGTCAAAAATCAACGGCTCGTCGTAGTTGTGCACATTTTGCTCCGTGTTTGGAACATGGGCCGTTTAATAAAAACCGATACAAACTAAAAAGCGTCCGGACCCATATTCGTGGATGAGCCTAACAATCATTCGTTGACAGGCGCCAGTGCCTAAGTGATGTTAATTGCTCATTTAGCAATGAGTTTTTATAAAGCCCGTCATGCCCCGAAAGAACTGGCATTCCTTGCCTGAATACCAAGCGCTTCGTGCGATGATGGAGGGAAATACCACGGCTTCGGCGGCGCGGCGTCTGGGGCTGTCACAGTCGGCGGTCAGCCGCTCTATCACAAGCCTTGAGGGGCGGGTGGGAAAGTCACTTTTTGAACGTGTGGGCGGGAGGCTGAAGCCGACGGTTGCGGCGGTTGCGCTGAATGCGCGGCTTGATGCGCTGTTCGAGGCGCTGGACACGATCGACGGGCCGACCGAGCCCGGGGAAGAGCGTTTGCGGATCATCGCGCCGCCAAGTTTTGCCAACAAGTTCCTGACCGGCCATATGTCCAGTTTCCTGCGCTCGAACCCGGGGTATTTCCTTAGCCTTGAGATCGGAACATCCGAGGATGTGATCGCGGGGGTACAGGGCAACGAATTTGATCTGGGGCTTGTCGGGGTCGAGCTTAGCCGTAGCGGTGCCAAGCTGATCCCGTTCCTGCGGGCGCGGGCGGCTTGTG
Source organism: Paracoccaceae bacterium (assembly GCA_030148005.1). Classification (GTDB taxonomy): domain Bacteria; phylum Pseudomonadota; class Alphaproteobacteria; order Rhodobacterales; family Rhodobacteraceae; genus JASBSV01. The sequence goes on from JASBUI010000004.1 coordinate 196,047, forward strand.
TGATGTGCCCGGACCATCCGCTTGCAGCGCTGGATGAGGTGGGGCCGGGTGATCTGGCGGGGCAGGATCTGATCGCGTTCATCTACCGGCATGCGCGGCGCGCCCAGCTTGACCGCCTGCTGCATGAAAGCGGCACGCGGGCACGCGTTGTGGCAGAGGTTTCAACATCGGTCGCGGCGATCGAACTTGTGCGCGCAGGTCTGGGGGTTGCGGTCGTGAACCCCTTTCCGATGGAACAGGAGAACCGCAGCGATCTGGTGTTCCGGCCGTTTCGATCGGCCATCTCGTTTCAGGTCTATTTCGCGGTGCCGGACAACAGGCCGCTGTCGCGCGTTGCCCGGCATTTCATTCAGCACATCCGCCTGCACACGATGCGCGATGACTTTTCCGAGGTCGTGCGCACCGTCTGATGTGGCCCGTTAAGCGGGCGGTGCGGCGTAGGCGAAAAGATCCATCTGGCAGGCCTCATCGCGCAGTGGGATGATCGCCTGATATCCCTCTGATGCGAACCAGTCGTCGATGGCCTGAAGGTCGGGAAATTCCATGATGGCGATCTTGTGGGGCGTGGCATCGCCGGCCAGCGTTTTGGCCAGGCCGCCCCGAAGTGCAACCTTGCCGCCAAATTGCGTCACCAATGGTTGGGCCTTGCCGGCGTATTCGGCAAATTTCTCAGCGTCCTTGACCCTGACGGTGGCAATCAAAAATCCGGTCATCTTATGCTTCTCCCTTGAATAAGGCTGTTTTGTTCAAGTATGTATAAAATTGGAAATCCATTATGTCCATAGCTGTACAAAACAAAACCCTCCAAGGAAAGGAATGACCCGTGGCGCGGCCAAGCAAGTTTGATCGCAGCAAGGCCGTTGAGACGGCGATGAACGCCATCTGGAGCGATGGGTACGAGGCGACATCGGTCAAGGCGCTGTCAGAGCGGCTTGGGATTACGCGGTCGAGTTTCTACAACGCCTTTGAAACGCGCGAAGAGCTTTTCCGCGAAGTCGTCAAGGTCTATGCCGCGATCTCGCCCGACCGGCCATTGGGAGAGGCGGCGCCGGGAACGCCTATCCGCCCGCTTCTGACGCGGATTGTCCATGATATCTGCTGCGTGCGCGGGGGCGACCCCGAGGCGCGCGGATGTCTGATCATCAACAGCCTTGCCGAATTTGGCCCTCAGGAAGCGGTTCTTTTGCAAATGCTGTGCGATGCGGTCATGGGAAGCGCCGAGCATCTGGGCGATCTTTTGCGCGGTGCGCAGGTGTCGGGCGAATTGCCCAAATGCATGGATGCGCAGGCAACGGGGCTGGCGCTTCAGAACATGATCGTGGGGCTGAATATCTTGGCCAAAGTGACGCGCGATGCCGATGCGCTTTGGGCGGCGGCGTCGGTGACGCTAAGGGGGCTGAACCTTTTGGACGAAAGCATTGTGCCGGCGGTAAAGAGCCGGGTTGAGGTCTGAGCGCCCGCGCCAAAGGTCGCAGCATGGCGCAAGAGGCAGGGCAGGGGCACATTCCCTCTTGACGCCCAACCACCCCTAACCTAATCAACCGCCGCAGTGGCGGAGTAGCTCAGGTGGTTAGAGCAGCGGAATCATAATCCGCGTGTCGGGGGTTCAAGTCCCTCCTCCGCTACCACATCTCACAGAATACTGACGGCTGGAAACGCGCGGCGCGATGCAGGAATTTACCGGTACCTGCGTGCCGGTTGCGGCTATCCCGATCGGGAAGGTCACAGGTAGACGAAATCAAGCCTTTCGCCCTTGGAAAGACGTGCGCGGCCGGCTGGGATGACCGCAAAGCCGTCGGCGCGGCAGATCAGTGAAAGCTTTGCCGAGAAGGTCTTGTCCAAAAGCTGTACCATCGGGTGACCTTCGTCGGACTTTCCCACGATCCGGGCTGGGCGATATTCCTGGCGGCCGGGGCGGCGGGTGATGTCTTGGGCGACGACGACCTGCGGGAGCGCGCGCGGCGATTGCCGGACACCGGACATCTTTTTGGCAAGCCTGACGCCGAAGATGCGCCATGTCGTGAAGGCGGCGACCGGATTGCCGGGCAGACCGATGAAAAGCGTTGATCCGATCGTACCGAGCGACAGCGGTTTGCCGGGCTTCATCGCGATCTTCATCACTGCAACCTGCCCGCCGATGGCGTTGATCTGCGCGATGACGTGATCTTCTTCACCGACCGAAACGCCGCCAGTTGAGATGATGATATCTGCCTTGCTTGCGGCTTTCTTCAGTGCTTGCCCAAGGCTTGCTGGGTCGTCCTTTATGGCCTCCACTTCGATCAATTCAATGTGAGGGTCTGCAAGCGCCGCCATCATCATGTAGCGGTTGGAGTTGTAGATCTGACCCGGGGCAAGAGGTTCGCCCGGCTCTTTAAGCTCGGACCCTGTGCAAAGAAGCGCCACCCTGATCTTGCGGCGCACCGTTACCTTTGCATGTCCGATGGAGGCGATTGCGCCCAACTCGCGCGGGCCAAGAAAGGTGCCGCCTTTCAACAGCAAGCTGTTTGCCGGGGCATCCTCGCCCTGCCGGCGGATGTTCTGGCCCGGTTTCACGACCTCGCTTAGAACAATAAACTCGCCCGCGCGGGTGACATGTTCCTGCATGATGACCGCATCGGCGCCTCTGGGAAGCGCAGCTCCGGTGAAGATGCGACAGGCCTCTCCGGGTCCCAGATCGGCGACAAGGCTTTTGTTGTCGCCTGCGGCGATCCGTGCAGCCACCCTAAGCTTTGTCCGGCGCCCGCTGTTGGTGTCACACGATCGCAAGGCATAGCCATCCATACCCGAGTTGTCGAAGGGCGGCAGATCCATCGGGGTAAGCAGATCGCTTGCCAGAACGCGGCCAACGGCCTTGCCCAGTGGCAGGCTTTCCAAACCATCGACAGGTTCGACCAGATCAAGCCCTAGGTCCAAGGCCAGATCGACCGGCAACAGGGCCTGTCCGGTCCGCTCATCACTGCAAGTGTCGTTTTCTATTGGATGGGTAAGGTGCATCGTTTGTCTGGCCCACAATGTTCGGAGCGCGCAGAGAAAGGCCTTTGCCATCGGTCGCAGCGCAACCATCGGCCACCTAGCCGGTTCTCAACGGGGCGCATCCAAAGGGTTCACAATGTCCGGGCGGCCCCAAAGACCGCCCGGGTTCTTGTCAGGATGCCTTTGGTTTAGGCGGTGTATTCCTTCGATTTGAAGGAAATACCCTTCACCGACGCGGGCATGTCCGAGATCTTTTCGATGTTTGCCCATGCGTGTTTGTAGTCAGGAAGCATCAGCGTGTTGGTGCCGCCGTTGATCACATTGCCCACAGAGGAGGCCGGAGAGCCGAACAGCATGAACGTCTCTCCCCGTCTTGCGGTTGGCGTTGGATAGACCATCGCTTCGGCGGCACCGTTTGCGTTCGAGATCTTCACGATGTCACCGGCGCCGGCACCGATTGACGCCATGTCGTCGGGGTGCATTTCGATGAACGGGTAGCCGCGGTAGCGGTCCTGAACAAAGTCGTTCGCCTGATCAAGGAACTGGTTCTGCCAATAGACGTTTGCGCGCCCGTTGTTGATGTAGAATGGGTAGGCAGCCTGTTCTTCGGCTTTGCCGGGGGCTTCCCAACCGCGCCAGCCGGATGCACAGAAGAGGGCTTTTTTGTCTTCGCGGCCGTGCCGGTCGAACTTGCCATCAGCATAGGGCCGGTCCGTCCCGATCAGTCTACCGTTTTCGATGCCGATAACAGGTTCCAGCACCCCATCGTTCCCCATTGCACGCAGGGTGTCATAGGTCACATCGGGATGGGCAGAGTTGAAGCCGTCCATGAAGGCATCTTCCTCGGTCTGCCAGTCATAGCCTTTGAACTGATCGGCGTAGGCGTCCATGCCCATCTTGCGAAGTGCCTTTTCCATGGCCTGAGCCATTCCGGCGGCGATCAGGCAGTCGGGTTTGGCCGATCCGGGAGGGTCCATGTATTTCTCGGACAGCCGCAGGCGGCGCTCCCCGTTCATGGAGGTGAGGTTCATCTCGTTGCTTTCGGCGGCGGGCAGGATCACATGGGCGTTCTGTCCGATCTTGCCGTGGATGATATCGACGTTGACCACGAAGAGGCCGCCGTCGTTGACCGCATCCACAATAGCGTTGACCAGATCTTCGCGGCTGCCGCTTGCCGCCGCATCCATGGCATATTTGACCTTATCGGCTCGCTTTTGGTGGGCCAGCTTGTATTTGCCCGCGTTCAGCGTGGTCTTGTAGTGGTCGTTGGCCCAGATGTGGTGAACCTTGCCCTCGCCGTTGATGATCATCTGGTCGAGATAGGGCGCCGGACGGGTTACGGGCTCTGGTGGGCGGAAATAGCCCTCTTGGTGCCCGCCCATGCGCACGCAGCCGCCCGAAACGCGGCCGATGTTGCCGCTGGCAAGTGCAACGTTCACGATGGCGCCTATTGTGCGATAGTTGTCGTTGCCCCAGATGACGCCTTTTTCGTAGCCGATGACACAGGTCCGGCGTGCCCCGTCAGATTTTGGCTCTGCCATCCAGGCGGCGGCCTTGGCGATGTCGGCGGCGGGAACGCCGCAAATGTCGGCGGCTTCATCCAGCGAAGTTCGGATGCTTTCCATTGCCATTTCGAGGCTGCCCAGAGACGCAGGTTGCCCCGCGCCGTCGTCCGCAACCGCAATGCCGTCCCGAAAGGTCGAGTTTTCGATGAAATCGTTGTCGGTCCAGCCGTTGTCGACCATGAGGGTCATGATCGCGTTGAACAGCACCATGTCGGTCCCGGTCTTGATCGCCAGATGCAGGGTGTTTTCCATGCCGGCGACCTCTTCTGCCGCGTTGTGCGACACGGTCCGGCGCGGGTCGACAGAGATGTATTTCGCACCGTTGCGCATTCCCGGAACCATGTGGTTCAGGAAGACGTTGGTTTGGCACTCTAGCGGGTTGGTGCCGACCATGACGATGCAGTCTGTCGTCTGGTAGTCCGAGTATTTGTACGAAAGTTCGGCCACGCCCATGTCACGGCTTGAATGCACTTCGGAGTTATATGCAGGCCGGTTGTGAATGCGGCAGTTGCCGATCTTCATGCTGTCGAAATAAAGCTTTCCTGTGCCCCAGGTGTTCTCGTAACCACCGGCAGAGCCGCCGTGGTCGAACATCGACACGAATAGATCACTTTCGGACTTGGCAACAACGCGCGCCGTAACCTCGCCAACCAGTGAAAGCGCGTCATCCCATGATGTCGGCTGCCATGAGCCGTTCTTCCAGACCAGAGGATCAGTCAGACGCTGTTGCTGAGTGCCCGTCACTTCCGAAGGACGGTTCTCTGCCATCCGTGCGCCGCGAACAGAGGTAAGGCCCGAGTTCACGACGCAGTTTTCGTCTGGAACGACGGCAAGATGCACGTCCTTACCGTTCTGCCGGACGATGTTGTACATCGAAGGCGCAATCCAGGTGCCATCGGCGCCCTGTTGCGTTCCAAGGTCGATCCCAAAGGCGTTTTCGGTGGTTGTGCCCTGCTTGTTGCGGTCCCAGGTGTAGGCCTTGTAGCCGCAGCCTACGATGCAATAGTGGCAGGTCACGTTGTGAACCTTGGCATCCTTTGGCGGAATGGGAAGCCGGTCGATTTGTCTTTTGTAAGCCATTGTCTGTGCCCTCCGTTACAGCACGTTTGACGGGCGACCAAAGATCAGGTCGCTGGCGCCTTCGGCGTAGATGTCGCCGCCATCGTCGACGCGCAGTGTGAATTGTGGAACGTTTTGGGTCGCGTGGCCCCAGACCTGCTGGCCGCCTGCTTCGGTATCGAAACGCGAGAAGTGTCCGGGACAGTTCAGGGTGCGGTCTTCACCGTTGTAGTTCATGTACCAGCCGCGATGCGGGCAAAGCACGGAGTAGGCGACGATATCGCCGTCCGGGCCGACGCCGCCCTCGACGGTTTGACCCATCTTGATCAGGATGCCCGGGCTGTCCGGATCCGGAAACTCGATATCCACCGGCTCATTGACCGCAAGGTCCGCGATATTGGCCAGCTTTGTAGATGGATAGTCCATCTGTGCGCCGGGCGTTGCGGCCTGCGCCTGCGCGCCGGTCATCATCGTGGCCGCAGCCCCGACCCCCGCCATCGCGCCGCCGCGCAAGAACTGACGCCGTCCGACGTCGACAAGTTTTTTGCATTTCATAATCGTTCCTCCCTAGAAGCTTTGCGCAATATTCTAGCAAGTCACCGGGGCGGAACGGCGTCGGATGTGGCCCGAATGCGGGCGATCAATTTATTGATTTTGATTGGCTTTTTCTGGATGTTCGGAATTTCGAACATGTTCCGGCGCCTGCGGCCTTGCGCCGGAGGTGGGCAAATGTCTTTCAGTGTTCGCTTTTGATTCCGAACTTTTTCATCTTTTCCCAAAGCGTCGTTCTTGAGATCGAAAGCAGCTTTGCAGCTTCAAGGATGTGTTGGTCGGTTTGTTCTAGCGCCGCCAGAATAGCGGCGCGTTCGGCGTCATCGCGCACGTCCGACAATGGGCGCGCGCCTGCTTTGTCTTCTCCGGTTTCGGGAAACAGGTCCGGCGGGAAAAGAACTTCGCCTTGCGCCTGTGAAACAGCCCGTTCCATCCTGCTACGCAGCTCACTTCCGTTTCCGGGCCAAGAGTGGTGGATTGCGGCGTCTTCCGAGCGCACCGATATCCCCTTGAGCTTTGTGTCGCGGCGCGCATTGAACTTTTCAAAGAAGCGGCGCATCAGCCAGACGATATCGTCCGGCCTGTCGGCCAGCGGGGGCACGACGATTTCGATGGCGCTTAGGCGCTGGGCCAGATCCGCGCGAAGGCCCTGATCGGTGTAGGATGGTCCAAGTTCGGGGTTGAACGCGGAGATCACCTTGGTCTGCGGTTTTGACAAAAGCCATTCGTGCAACATGGCCTGAGCCGTTTCGGTTGCACTGGCGAGTTGGGAAAGGAACAAGGTTCCATCCACGGCCGCGCGCGTCCATCCCTGATTTTCATCTGTGTCATTGAACAAACGATCAGCCTGATCTGACGGATCAATCCGGCCAAAGTTCACGCTTTGAAACGGCCCCGAAGCCCGGTCGGACAATGTGTGAATTGTTCGGGCGGCCAGATCCTTGCCGGTTCCGCGTGCGCCGCGGATCATGACAGGGCGGTCACTGGTTGCCGCCCGTGCCAAGGCCGCATGCAGTTCGATGGCCTGCGTGGAGATGCCGAAGGGGCTTTCGCCCAGTTGGAACTGCTCGGCGGTGATCATCCCCGAAAGACGCGCAAGGAACTGATCCATGTTGAAAGGTTTGGTCAGATAGTCGGCAGCGCCTGCATGGATAAGCCGAACGGCCTGATCCACGCCGCCGTGACCGGTCACAAACAGAAATGGCGGCGGCACGATGTGATCGCTTAGGGTCAGGTACAGGTCCTCTCCGGTGCCGTCGGGCAGCTTGATGTCACAGACGACCGCATCGAACTTTTTATGCGGCGTGCGGATGGCGCCAAGCGCGACGACCTTTGTCTTCATCCAGACAACGCGCGCGCCTTCAAGTTCCAGCCGCTGCGCGATCGAGCCGCCCATGATTTCGTCGTCTTCGACCAGCGCGATATGTCTGTTGGTCAGCCTCATTGCTTACCCTTTGGCCCGGCAGCGATTGGCAGCGACAGGGAAATCCTTGTGCCGCCCTCTGCATTTTCGGCCACAACGATTGTTCCGCCAAGGCTTCGGGTGATTTCGCGCACCGAACGCAACCCCACGCCTGATCCGTCGCCCGAGGCTGGACCCACTGTAAGTCTAAGCCGCGCGGTTTCAGGAAGGCCGGGGCCGGAATCGCTGACATCGACGCGCAGGTTGCCGTTTTCCTTTGTGACCTCAAGACCGATCAATCCGCCTTCGCCTGCAGCGGCAGAGCCGTTCAACAAGAGGTTCAGAATGATCTGTCTGACTTTCGCGCTTGGAAGGCCTTTCAGATCGCCGTCATCGACGGATAGCTTCATGTCCAGCGTCTGATTGCGGCGATCAAGCTCTGGCTCGATCAGAAGTTGAAGATCGTCGAAATCGATCCGCGACAGGGTTTGGCTTTGCCGGTCGGACCGGGCAAAGTCGAGGGTCGCTTTTGAGACATCCCGCAGGTTGCTGAGGCCGCGATACAGAAGGTCGGCGGATGTTTCCACGACCTCTGGCCGGTCTTTGAACTTTCGCAAAGTGTCGACGGCGTTCAGAAGGCCGCCAAGCGGGTTGTTGATTTCATGTGCAAGCGTAGAGGAAAGCCGGCCAAGGCTGACAAACTGGGCCTGATCCGACAGGCGCTGGGCGATTTCGCGCCGTTCCTGCTCGGCCCGGACAAGTTCATTGTAGCGGCCAAAGAGGCTAGCAAACTCCGTGCGTTTTGCCGGAAAGACCGCGCTTGGGATCTCTTCAAGGCCTGCGCCTTCGTGCCCGCCCATGAACTGTGAGAGGATGTGAAGGCGCCGCATCATCCGGCTGATAAGAAAGTATCCGGCGCCCGCCAGCAGGATGGTTGCAAGCGTATTGCCAATGATCAATGACCAAAGCGCATCCCGGCGTTCGGACAGGTAGTTGTCGACATCGATCTCTGTCATGACATGGCCAATCAGTTGTCCTTGATAGACCACTTCTTTCTGCGTCCAGACGGTTGTTTCAGAGTAGCTGAGCGAGAGGTGCCCAATGTCCGGGGCTGAAACCAGCTCTGCCGGGGCGATCGCGCCGGTTGGGAAGCGGAGCGGATCGTCGGCCGCGATAACCTGATAGCTTTGATCCGTTGCCACCAGTGCCAGAACGGGCAGGTCGCCCGCGGCATTCCGGGCCCGGTCAACGGTATCAAAGGTGCCCCAGATGTCCTGTTTGAGGATAAACGGCTCTAGCGCGAGCGATACGCTATCAAGGTAGACCGAGGCGACGCCGCGCAGGTTGTCATCCTGAATGCTGGCAAACCGGTTAAGAACCCGTTCCGATGCAATGGCCGCGACAAAGATCAAAAGAAGGGCGGCAATCAGCGGGACGCGAACCGTAAGCGGCCATGAGAGGGGCCGTGCCCAATGGTTTTCAGCCTGCTGCATCCAAGATCTCTATCCGTCGGCGAATTCCATCATAAAGGGAGGCATCCCCAACCGTGAAACCATCCAGCTGCAGCATGGCCAGAATATCGTTGCCGCCGGCGGTTTTGGTCATGCCTGTCAAAGCGGACTGAAGAAGCTGCACCTTGTCCGTGGCCAGTTGGCCGCGCCGGCAGGCAATGGGCGGAAACCCGAACCATTCGGATTTCCAGATGACTTTGGTTTGTGTCGCCAGTTCCGGTTCCGTAGCTGATACCGCCTCCCACACATAGCCGTCGATGCTTCCTGATTGCGCGAGGCCTGAGGCAACGGCCCGCAGGACATTGCGGTGGCCGTAGGTGAAAAAGCTTCTTTTGAAGTAGCTGGCGGGGTTCTCATTTCGGGCCACAAGCTCACTTTGGGTTACGATGTAGCCGGAGTTGGAATCCGGATCAGAGAAGGCATGCAGATCGCCCCTAAGGTCGGACAGCCCCGAAGCGTCACGCTTGGTCCCTGCAATGAGGTAGGACTGGTAGAGAGGTTCTTGGTGCCACGTTGGCACTGCAAGTAGGGCGAGCGCCTGAAAGTTTCGCAAGAAGGGATAGCCGCAGATCCACGCCGCGTCCAAGTCTCCGGCAATCAGAAGGGCCGTGATTTCGGCATAGGTTCTTCGGAAGACAAGCTCTACCGGGCGGGACATGGCATTGGCCAGGTAAGAGCGAAGGCCATCCACCAGCAGCTGATCGTTGGTCAGGAAAACCGGGGTCAGGCCGAAGCGGACCGGCTCTTGCGAGAGGGCAATCGAGGGAATGCCAACGCCGGCCGCAGCTGTTGCGGATGTCAGGAATCTACGGCGACTCCACGGCATCGGTCATCTCCTTCAGGTTATCGTTTCACCATAGGATGTTTTTTCTTTGCGAGGCAAACGGCGTCGCGGGGCAGCAATTGCGGCGGTTTGTCCTTGGGCGCATCGGGCCTGCTTTTGCGGGTAGGGGCGCAGGCGCCGCAGGGGGCGCCCTAGTCGCGGTCGTCCCATTGTTTGCGGTTCTGGACCTGTCGAATGACCTTGCCGAATGCTCTGTCCTTTTCGCGCCGCTGGGCCATGGTGGAAGAGTTGAACGCCTCTTCGGCCATCAGCTTTTTCCAGCGCTCGACGCGCGCGGGTTCGATGGTGCCATCCTCAAGTGCGCGGGTCACTGCGCAGCCCGGTTCGCTTTGGTGTTTGCAGTCGTTGAACTTGCAGCGCCCTGCGAGGGCGGCGAGGTCAAAGAAAAGCTCATCCACGCCGGCGGCGGCATCGGTCAGTTGAAGCTCGCGCATGCCGGGGGTGTCGAGAACGGCAAAGCCGCCGGGCGCGAAGTGAAGCTGGCGCCGGGTCGTTGTGTGCCGCCCCTTGGCGTCATCTTCGCGTATCTCTCGGGTGGCGATGTCCTGTGTCTGGCAAAGAGAGTTGGCAAGGGTCGACTTTCCCACGCCCGATGAGCCCAGGAAGGCGATGGTCATGCCCGGCGCGCACCAGTTTGCCAGCTTGTCCAGCGCCTCGCCCGTGCGGGCGTTCAGCGTTACCACCGGAACGGCGTCCGAGATGGTTTGCGCCTCTGCGACATAGGTTTGAGCGTCTTCGCAAAGGTCGGACTTTGTCAAAAGGATCACCGGCGTCGCCTCGGCCTCAAAGGCAAGGGCGATGTAGCGTTCAAGGCGCGCGACGTTGAAATCCTGATTGCAGGAGGTCACGATGAATGCGGTGTCGATGTTGGCGGCGATCAACTGAACCTGAAGGTCCGAGCCGGGCGCGCGCCTTTTGATCAGGCTTTTGCGCTCAAGCACGGTGCTGTCGCCGGGGGCTTCTTCATTGAACAAAAGCCAGTCGCCAACGGTTGCGGCAAGGCCCGGCGGGATCATCGCGTCGATCTGTTCGCCAATGACGCGGGCACCGTTTCGGTGCACTTCGGTGACGCGCACGGGCGGCGTGCGGGCCAATTCGTCAACATCGGTCTGCTGGGCGAAATAAGAGCTCCACCCAAGGGTTTTAAGGCGCGATGGCGGGGCGCTTTGGCGGGTGTCGCCCGATGTGGATTTCAGGAACTGGGAATAGTCCCGTGTCATTTCAGTGGTCTTTCATGTTCCGTCCCGGGGGGCGTGCCCGGTGTGAGCGTTTTTTTAAGTCAAAGAGGTCGGCAAGTCTGGCCCGCGCAGCAAGGATCGAAATTGGCCTGCTGCCGTTGGCTTTGGGTCGGAGTGCGTCTGCCTTTTTACATTGGCGGTACATGAGCGCGTCTAGTTGATCGCATCATAGTAATGCGCGGCGCGATCTATTCAAGGCCGGTTGCGAGGGGCGTGGAGTGCCAAGGGCCGCATACTCACCGACCGGCCCGTTGCGGGGGTTCCTAGATGTCTTCGCCCCTTGCGACGATCGCGGCGACCTCTGCGATCTCTTCGCGGCTCAGGCCATAGTCGCGGCCTGCGGTTTCGGGAGTGATATAGCCAAGGGCCAGATCGCGTTTGACCTGACCCCGCGGCCTTTGGGCGGGCTGGCCGTAACCGGCGCCGCCGGGCAGGGCCAGCATCACCTTTCGTCCGTGCGGCACGAATTGTTTGCCCTTGCCCTTCATCGCGGTGCCGTCGTCCTGCGCGATTGTCGTTGGTGCGCCAGCTTGGCCGCCGCGCCTGCCGCGGGCTGGGTGGTTCACGCGGTCGAACATGGCCTGAAAGTCAAACTCATGCCCCTCGCGCGCGCCGACCTCCATGAACTGGCCAAGGCCGCCGCGCTGTTTTCCGGCGCCGCCTGAATCGGGGCGGAGTTCCTTTCGCCAGATGATCACCGGGCCTGCGTGTTCGGTCGCCTCGATCGGCATGGTCATGACGCCCGATGGAAAGGCGGTTGCGTTAAGACCGTCGTTTTCAGGCCGCGCGCCCGAGCCGCCCGAGTTGAAGGTCAGAACCTCAGAGCGGACCGCACCCGAAGGGGCCGGGGCATCGGTGCGCGGACGAAGGGACAGTTGAAAGTTGCACAGACAGCCCGCGCCTTCGGCGGGCACGACGCCAGGAATGATCTTGTCCAGTGCGTCATAGACCGTGTCGGGGACGAAATGGCCGATGATATGGCGCAATGCCACCGGTGCGGGGCGCACCGCGTTGACGATCGTGTCTTCCGGGGCCTCAAACTCAAAAGGTTCAAGTGAGGCGGCATTGTTGGGGATCTCGGGCGCGATGGCGCATTTCAGCGCGTAGCAGGCATAGGCCTTGGCATAGACCTTGGGGCAGTTGATGCCTTTGCGGTCAAGCGGCGAAGAGCCGGTGAAATCCGACAGGATGCGATCCTTTTCTATGGTCAGCGTGACCTTCAGCGTGATCGGCGTGTCAAAGCCATCGACCGTCATTTCACCGCTCGCGGTGGTCTGCGGAAGCGCGGCGATCCGTTCAATGGTGGCCCGGCGCGAGTTTTCCAGAATGAACCGGGATATTCCGTCCAGATCGGGCAGGGAAAATTCCTGCATCATCTCGATCAGGCGGCGCAGCCCGATCTCATTACAGCTTGCCAGCGCATAGATGTCGCCGATCAGCTGGTCAGGTTCGCGTACGTTGCCGCGCACGATGCGCACAAGGGTTTCATCGACCTCGCCGCGCTCGGCAAATTTCATGATCGGGATGTAGAGCCCTTCTTCAAAGACGCTGGCGGCATCGGCGCCAAAGCCGCGCCCGCCGATGTCGACCACATGGGCGGTGCAGGCGAAAAAGCCGACAAGATTGCCAAGGTGAAAGGCCGGGGTGACCATGGTGATGTCATGCAGGTGCCCGGTGCCTTCCCAAGGGTCGTTGGTGATATAGACGTCGCCTTCAAAGATGTTCTGGCGGCCGATGCGGCGGATGAAATGGGCGACGGCGTCTGCCATGGAATTGACATGCCCCGGTGTGCCGGTCACCGCTTGGGCCAGCATCCGGCCTTGGATGTCGTAGACACCCGCCGACAGATCGCCCGCTTCGCGCACGGATGTTGAAAAGGCGGTGCGGACAAGGGCCTGCGCCTGTTCCTCTACGACCGAGATCAGCCGGTTCCACATGACCTGATAGGCGACGGTTGATGGATCATTTGCCATGGTCGTCACTTTCCTTGGGGCAGGGCGTGGATGTCGATGCACCCGTCCGAGCGGCAAAGCGCCCGGCGGCTGGAGGGGACGATGATGGTGGTCTCATCCTCGGCAATCACGCAGGGGCCTGTGATTTCAGCGCCCGGGGCCAGATCGTCCCGGTTGTAGACCTGTGCCTGAACCACGGCGCCGATGGCCGGGTCAAAGACCTGCCGCGTTGCGCGCGCCTTGGGGGGCGGGGCACCGGGTGCGGGGGCCACAGGCTTTGCCGGTTGCGGCGGGGTTGTTGCGTTGACCGACCACACGGTTATTTCGACATCAAGCCCGGTGACGGAGCGGCCAAAAAGCTTGGTATACTCGGCCTCGAAAAGCTGGCGGTAGGTTTCAAAGTCCGGGGCCATCGCCTGAGCCTGATCCAGCACGATCGGAATTTCCCAGCCCTGCCCGGTATAGCGCATGTAGACGCGGTATTCCGACAGGATATCGGCGCCGGGATCGCAGGTGCGCACAAAGCCCGTGGCCTCGGCCTTGAGATCGGCCAGAAGGGCAGAGACGCGGCGCGCGTCAAAGTCGGACAGTTTCATGTAGACCGATCTGTTGGCCTCAAAACTGAACGGGGCGCGCAGGAAACCGATGGCCGATCCGACACCGGCGCCGGGCGGCACCAAGAGCCGCTGAACACCCAGTTTTTCACAAAGGCGCCCGGCGTGAAGCGGCGCGGCGCCGCCAAAGGCGATCATCGTGTATTCGGACAGATCCTCGCCATTTTCGACGGCGTGAACGCGGGCGGCATTGGCCATGTTTTCATCGACAACCTCGGACAGGCCAAAGGCGGCGGTTTGGGCGTCCATTCCAAGGGGCTTGCCTAAGACACTGGCAAGGGCCGCCGCCGATGCGCCGGCATCAAGGGCAAATGTCCCGCCTGCAAAGGCGCCCGGATCCAACCTGCCGAGCAGAAGATCGGCGTCAGTGACGGCAGGTTGATCGCCGCCGCGCCCATAGCATGCAGGACCCGGCTCAGAGCCTGCGCTTTGCGGGCCGACGCGGATCTGCTGCATGGCATCGACATGCGCAAGAGAGCCGCCGCCCGCGCCGATTTCCACCATGTCGATCACCGGGATCGAGATGGGCATGCCAGAGCCTTTCTTGAACCGGTAAGTGCGCGCCACTTCGAACACGCGCGAGGTTTTGGGGGTCTGGTTCTTGATCAGGCAAATCTTGGCCGTGGTGCCGCCCATGTCAAAGCTGAGAACCTTGTTCAGGCCGTGGCGCCCGGCGATGTCGGCGGCAAAGACGGCCCCGCCTGCAGGGCCGCTTTCGACAAGGCGGACAGGAAACTCTGCCGCGCTTTGCAGCGAGATGATACCGCCGCCCGAATGCATCAGGAAGATGTTGCAGGACACGCCTTCGGCGCCAAGCCGGTCGGTCAGGCGGTCCAGATAGGATTTGATCAGCGGCTTGATATAGGCGTTCGCAACGACGGTATTGAACCGCTCATACTCGCGCATTTGCGGGCTGACCTCGCAGGAGAGCGAAACCATGACGTCCGGCAGCCTTTCCTGAAGGGCGCGGCGCACCATCTTTTCGTGGCTGTCGTTGAGGTAGGAATGGATCATCCCCACGGCGACGCTTTGGTATCCGGCCCTTGCGATCTGATCGACAAGGCGATCAATCTCATCCCGGTCAACGGGGATCAGGACATTGCCCTTGGCATCGATGCGCTCGGCCAGCGTGTAGCGCATGTGGCGCGGCAAAAGCGGCTGTGGCAGCGTGAGGTTAAGATCGTATTGCTCAAACCGGCTTTCGGTGCGCATCTCGATCACATCGCGAAAGCCCTTGGTTGTGATCAGCGCGGTCTTGGCGCCGCGACGTTCGATCAGGGCGTTGGTGGCAAGGGTGGTTCCGTGGATGATCTGGGTGATCGAGGACGGGGCGACGCCCGCCTTGGTACAGACCTGATGCATCCCTTGCAGAATGGCGTCTTCGGGCGCGCGTGGCGTTGTCAGAACCTTTGCGGAAAAGCTTTGGCCCGCAGCTTCGAGCACGACATCCGTGAAGGTGCCGCCGATATCCACCCCCATTCGAACCGAAGACTTGCCCATTCGTTCCACCCGCCTGCTGCGTGGTATTGATGGCACCGGGACGCAGCGGAAGCCAACCCTTTATTCATCGCCGCCCGGCGCCTTGCGCTATTCTTCTTGAGTTGCTGGCCGGGATCGTGCACCTGAGATGCACCTTTGGAATTGCAAAGAAGGATCCGGGTTGGAAACGGAAGAAGGACAGGGGCCGCAGCGCATAAAGCTGGGACTTATCGGGGATAACATCGCCGCGTCCTCGGCGCCGCTGTTTCATCGGCTGGCCGGGCAGCAATGCGGCTTTGAGGTAACTTATGACCGGCTGGTGCCGGCAGAGATGAACCTTGGCTTTGACGCGGTCTTTCAGCGGTGCCGCGATGAAGGCTATCGCGGGATCAACGTCACCTATCCCTACAAAGAGGTTGCGGCAGGCAAGGCGGTGGTGGCCGATCCGCTGGTTGCTGCGATCGGGGCGATCAATACCGTGACGTTTGGGCCGGATGGCCCGGCGGGGCACAACACAGATTACAGCGGGTTCATGGCGGCCTATCGCGGATCGATGGGCCAAGAGCGGCCCGGCACCGTTTGTTTGATCGGCACGGGCGGTGTTGGCAGGGCGGTGGCCTTTGCACTGGTCCGGCTGGGCGCAGAGGCGATCCGGCTTGTTGATGTTGACGGGCGCAAGGCACAGGCGCTGGCCGATGATCTGACGCGCGCGGCGCCAGGGCTTTCGGTTACGGTTCTTGGCGATGCCGCGGCGGCGGGGGCCAAGGCGGAGGGGGTGATCAACTGTACCCCTGTGGGCATGGTCGGCAAAGGCGGAACGCCGGTGCAGCGGACCGCGCTTGAAGGCGCACGCTGGGTTTTCGATGCGGTCTATACGCCGGTGGAAACAGAGTTTCTGAAGCTGGCCGCCGAGGCGGGGCTAAAGGTCATCTCTGGTTATGAGCTGTTCTTTTATCAGGCGGTGGATGCGTGGGAGATTTTCGCGGGCAGGCCGCTTGATCTGGCCTGGATGCGACAGGATTTGCTGAAGCGGCAGGCCTGAAACCGGGCCGCCAGCGGGTTTGGCAGAGGAGGCGCTGCGCAAACATTCCGCTGGCGGGGTCGGTGACGCTTGACGACGAGGGAGCGAACGTCAGGTCGCCGCTGTTCTAGTTCAAGGGCAACCTTAGCTGCCCATGATCCGGCGCACGTAGTTGCGCGTTTCGCGATAAGGCGGGATGCCACCGTATTTCTGAACCGCGCCGGGGCCGGCGTTATAGGCCGCAAGGGCAAGGCGCCAATCCTGAAAGCGGTCGAACATCTTGCGCAGGTATTTCGCGCCACCCGACAGGTTTGAAACAGGGTCATGCGGGTTAACCCGAAGGTCTCTTGCGGTGCCCGGCATAAGCTGGGCAAGACCTATGGCACCGGCCGATGAGATCGCATTGCGATTCCATGCGCTTTCCTGTTGGATGAGGCGCAGGAAAAGACCTTCGGGTACTCCGTGGCGCTGGGCGGCTTGGCGCGCCAGCTCTAGATAGCGACCCTTGTAACGCCCGTGATAGGCGAGGTTTTCGGCATGAGAGCCATCCGCAACAAGATCGGCTGTGCCAAGGGTCCTTTTGGGCGCCGGGGCCAGGACAAGCGTTTGAACGCCAAAGCGGGCGTCAATTGCCTGAACCTGGGCCCTGAAAAGTTCGGGTCGCGAGAGTGATGCCTTGGCAAAGGGATCTGCGCTGGACAACCCGGGTAGCGCCATGCTGAACGTCAGCAGGATACTCGTAAACTTCAACATCAAAACTACTCCGACTGGGTAACTGGTTATTATGGAAACTTACGCAATATCAATGCGATAAGCAGTCACTCAGAGGGATGGATTGGGTATTCAGGTGGATAGGGGGGCTATGCGGCCAGCCATACCGGCGAGCGTCGTGCAATCCTTTTGGATAGGTCGATCAGCCCTGTTCGGTTTCCGCCAGCGATTGCTGAAAGGTGCCCAACAGTTCTTTCACCTTCGAGATCGTCACCGGCTTGGCCAGAAACTTGTCCATACCGGCCCGGTGGCACATGTCGATGTCGTCGGGCGTTGTGCTTGCCGTCAGTGCAACGATGGGGATCTCTGATGCAGGGCCTTTGAGATCGCGGATGATCCGCGTTGCGCCCAAGCCGTCCATGCCGGGCATATGCACGTCCATCAAGATCAGGTCGAAGTCTTCGGTTTGAACCGCATCGACCGCCTCGCTGCCGTTTGAGACGACGAATACCTTGTGGTTGAGGCCGGTCAGGATGGCGCGGGCCACGTCCTGATTGATAGAGTTGTCGTCTGCCACAAGGATGGACAGTTGCCGCCCTTCGCAGGCGGCATTTTCGCCTTCATCCGCGGTTTGCGGCTCGGCGGGTTGCTCGGCGGTCTTGACCGTTGGTGCAATGTACTCACGCACAGTGCGAACAAGCACTTCGGATGAAACCGGCTTCATCAGCATCTGGGCTGATTTGGGATCTGTTGTGCTGGCATTGATCGCGCTTGAGGCCGACGACGTAATTATGACGCCCGCCCCGGCCAGTTGCGGCGCCCCTTCGATGATCTCATCGAAGGCGCGGCGATCGGTATCGGTGCAGTCATCGTCTATGACGACCATATCAAAGCGGACCCCTTCGCCTTTCAGAAGCGCGATCAGTTCCTCGGGGCTGGTTACGGTTTCGCATGTCAGCTTCCAGTCGTTCAGGGTTCTGGCATAGACAAAGCCGTCAATGGCGGGTGGATGGGCGCAGATGACCAGCGCCGATGCGTCCAAGGGAAGCGGATCATCGGAAGCTGAAGGCGCTTTGCCCACAAGTTCCAAAGGCAGGGTGAAACGGAAAGTGCTTCCCTTGCCCGCAACGCTTTCGGCGCGGATGTTGCCTTGCATCACTTCCACCAGCCGCTTGCTGATCGACAGGCCAAGGCCGCTGCCGCCGAAGTCGCGCGAGGTGGAACTGTCAACCTGTGAGAAGCGGTCGAAAATTCTGTCAAGGTCAGCGGCTTCGATCCCGATACCGGTATCGTTGATGACAAATTCCAGTCCCATGTCCGCATCCGGATTGTGGCATACCTCGATCAGGATTGCGCCTGTGGTGGTGAATTTGACTGCGTTTCCACCGAGGTTGAGAAGGACCTGACGAATTCTGTCAACGTCGCCGACGTAAGTCCCGCTAAGCGAGCGTGGGATGTAGGAAGAAAGCTGAACCCCCTTGGCAAAGGCGCCGGGGCTGATGATCGTGCAGACGTCCCTGATCAACTCGTCCAGATCAAAGGGCGCGGGGCTGAGCGAAACGCGGCCCGCTTCGAGGCGAGAGAGATCAAGAATGTCGTCAATGATCGTCAAAAGCGCCCTTCCGGACGATTTGATCGTTTTTACATAGTGCGTCTGGACGGCGTTCAGATCGGTGCGAAGAAGCAGATCGGCAATGGGAACGACGCCGTTCATCGGTGTGCGAATTTCATGGCTCATCGTTGCAAGGAACTGGGTCTTGGCCACGGCCGCCTGTTCCGCGGTTTTGCGGGCGGTGATCAGGGATTGTTCGTTATCGTAGATCTGGTCGCGCATCCGGCTGAAGCCGCGCGTCATGACGCCAACCTCGTCATCTGACTGGGGCGGCAGGGCGGCGTTGAAGTTACCGGCCGCAAGTTCGCTTGCCGCGCGTTCAAGGGTCTTAAGCCTGCGCCCGACATAGACATCCAAGAAGGTTGCAAGGACGAACATCGAAAGACTGAAGATGATGACGGTCATCAGGCCCAGTGTACGGGCCTCGTTCGTCAAAAGCAGGATCGCGCCGGACAGATCGACCGAGGCCTCGACGATAGCGATCTCACGTCCGCGCAGGGCAATTGAGTGCGAGGCGTTCAGGATGTTGATACCAATGACCGGTTCGGGTTCGGCTATGGGAAAAAGCAATCCGCCGTCCGGGCGCCGCAGAATAAGCTGTTTCCAGTTGTCCTGATGGTCGAGGACGCTGTTGAGCGTTTCATAGGCCGAAGCATATTCGTTGTTGGCCAGAACCGGCAGCAAGGCATCAGAGATGATATCAAGCTGTCGATGCACTTCGCGTGTTTCAAGATCGACAAGGATCTTGGTAATTCTGGGAAGCCAGAGGTAGGTGAAGGCAAGGCTTGCGCAGAGACCGAACAGCAGCATTGCCAGAATGACGCGGCGCCGGATGGAAAATCCGGCTCTTCGTTTAGAAAGGGTAAAAAGCCTAATAAGGTGCTTCAATCGCTACTCACCAGTGGTCACCACGTAATTTTCAAGGTTCATGTTCTTAAGTATTTCAAAGCGTTCCATCGGTACGGGTGCGGCGCTGGACATCGGGACTTTGGAAAGTAGTTCGGCACCATCTGGGGTTGCCGCCATGTCGATAAATGCCTGGCGCACCTTTTCCTTGACGGTTTGGGGAACGCGGGGGTGCGCGGCGACCGGATGCGCGGGCACCTTGCGCGTTTCATGGATGATCCGAAGGCTATCGCGGATTTCCTGCGGCTGGGCGCGGAACGTCCCCATAACGCCGCCCGCGGCCGCGGCATCCCCAACGATAACGTTGAGGTAGGCCGAGGCATGCGTGGAAAGATAGAACGGCATGAAATTTACACGAAAATCGGTTTCAAGATCGGCCCGCATCATCAGCGATGCCCCCAAGGCATTGGGCGCCGGGAACGCGATTGTCGCGCCCTGAAGCTCTAACGGTGAAATAAGCGGGCTGTCTTTGTGAACAACAAGAATTCCAAAGAGTTTACGGTTTGGATCGTTTACAAGTGGGCTGTAACTCTGGGCGGAATTTGCCATGACCAGATGGTAGGGGTTCATATAGGCAAAGTCGAACTCTCCATTGATGAAGGATTGTTCGAAGTCAGGGATGCGCGGCGATACGGTAAAGTCGAACTTGTAGCCAGTGCGCTCTTCCAACTCGTCCAGAATTGGAATCCAGATGTCCGACAGCGTGCGAATTTCAAACTGTGGGACAACGCCAAAGCTAAAAACGTCCTTCGCCGTGACGGGTGTCACGGTGTTCAGGACGGTAATGGCAACAAGGGAGAGCAGACGAGCTAGTCGTGTAGGTCGGCACATGTTCTTACTTCTCAAACAACCTCAAAAGATTTCACGCAGCCCCCAGTATTCATAGTACGAAAGCCTTCGCTGAACGAAGTCTCAAAAGTATAGGTGTCCGTCGAATTCGCATACTTGCGCTGCAAATATGACGCGAATTGCACTGGCTACACTGGCAGGCCGTCAAAGAGGCGCTCGCCGACGCGAATACGTACGCGGCCGTTTGCCAGTTTCTGTACAAAGTCACCCTGCACGTAGACGCAAGTGCCGATCAGGATAGTCGAAAGCATGAGCGGTCTCCGCCAGGTTACGATTTGTTTGCGCCGCAGGTTGTAAAGACCCGGCAAGCGCGGTTTTGTGTTGAGCAAGGTACGCCGCGCCGGAAATTAGAGCGAGCGGCCAATGGCATAGCGCCGGGGGCAAATGGGTAGGTGGGGCCTAGCCCGTTGGGGAAGGCCCGCCGCGCCGCTGCGCGCCCCCCTCGCTGGCGGCTGGCGTGGCATGGCGGTGAGCGGCGTTGCGACCGTGCCCGAATTGGCAACAGATTGTTCCGCAAAAGGGCCTCAAGAGGGCCAAAACCTATACTTTTGGGCCGCAAATTCACCGTTAGATGGGCGCGGCTGACCTATTGGGACATAGGGTATCCCTTTCCGTCAGTTCATCGACGAAAAATTGCACGCTATCAAACCTTTGCCTCTGTTGGGTCGCTTGCGGCCTCTTGCAGGCGGCGGCGTGGATCACGCCGTCTTGCGTCAAAGCCCGCTTATGTTGAGGGCCAGAAATGATTGGTATCGGCTATGTCTGCTGAACTTTGCCTTGGACCTTCGATGGTCCCCCCTGTGCGGCGGCCCTCTGGGGCACTGCGCGGCGCGATCGCGCCCAACGTTCTTGCCTTTGTCGCCCTTTATCTTGGTGGCTATGGCAGCCCGGTTGTTGCAGCCGGTTGCGCTGTCACGGTTCTTTTGACCGGCGTTGGCCTTTTGCACTTGCACCGGCTTGGCCGCGTCAGCTGTTCCTGACAGTTGCCCCGGCCAAAAGCATGAATTTCCCCGCCATTGGAAACCAAATTTGAAAGAGTATCATCGTGACCAGTCGCCTTTTGTCCCACTTTGCCTTTTCAAGAATTTTTCGCCGTCTCGCACTTGCGGTTGTCACATGGATCGCGCTTGCCGTGGCCGTTGTTGCGCATGGTGCTTGGCTTGGCGGCGGGACGATCGATCTTAGCGAGGCTTCCAAGACCGCGATACGTGCAAATGTTGCTTCGGGTCTGCCGGCGGTTCAGAACGGCGACATTGTCGAGATCATGGCCGATTTTCCGGTCATTGCATCGGGCACGCTGGATGGGCCGGGCGGCTATGCGACGATGTATATCCCAAGCGGCGTCGAAGTGGTCGGCGCCTTTATCACCGACGTGGCCGGCAACCCGGTAGCGGCGCGACCTGCGCAGGCCTCGACCGGCAGCGGTATCTCCAAGGGATGGGGGCCGAAAGGGCAGCAGGTATTCGATGTGTCCCCGAACGGCTGGCAACCATCGTCGACCGATCAGTGTACCCTTGCCGGTTACAGCACCGATCTTTGTAACGGCGGTCTGGCCTATATCTATGGTGATACGGGCGTTTTCTATTCCACGCGCAGCGATACCGCGCTTTTCGCCAACGGCTCGGACACCGCGACGCTGACGAACGGTTACCTGGTGAACCCAACCAACGGCACACCATGGAGCAGTGTCGGCGGTACAGGTACGGCGCGGGTGCACAACAAATGGGACGCGGTTCAGGTCAACGCCTTCGGCTCTGGCGGAACCATCGATTCCAACGGTTTTACGGCATCGGAGGAAACGTCGATCACCGGTGGTCGCGGCGCGACGCCGTTCCGCACAGGCAGCCCGGTTGCCGGGCCGGAATCAGGGTATGACTGGGACCGTTATGGTACCACCGGCCCTTGGCAGCGCATTCAGTATGACGGTGCCTGCCGCGCGGATGATCCCGCCGAACTGGCGCCCGAAGGTCCGGCCACAGGCGCAGGTTCCGTCTATCCCGAAACAACCGATCCGGGTGTGAACTCTGTCACCGTCTGTACCGAGGTTCCGACGGTTGGCTATGATCTGAACACGGCCGATGCCACGGCCTTGCCCGCCGGTTCCAATGCGGTTCGTTTTGCATTTGGCGGCATTGCGCAGGGCGAGACTTTCTATGCCAAGTTGCGGGTGCGGATCACGGATGCAGATGCGATTGGCGTATTCAACGCCGAAGGCCATGGTGGCGACTCTGCCGAAGGTGCATCGGCGGGTAACGACAACCCGTGGCGCTATTGGGTTGCGGGCACCAGCGCGCTTGGCATCCCTGCGCCCAATGATCTGAACGTGGCGATCCGGATCGTCGAGGTTAACGGCGCGCCTTATGACGGGAACGACATCCCACAGGCGGCCACGGTCCGCTACCGCGTGACTTATGCCAACAGCTCTCTTGGTGAGCTGACAAACGCGGCGCTTCAGGTGACTTTGCCTTCACAGACCAGCGGCACCAGCAACTTTACCGTAGTAAGCGGTGAGGATATTCGCCCCGTGGTCAATCCAAGCGGCGGAACCTTCAGTTTCCAGAACCTGCCGGTTCTGGCCGGGCTGGGAAGCGGCGCCATTGAATTTGATGTCTCGACCATCGCGCTTGCCGGTGAGACGGTCACGGCAAGCACCGATTTTCAGGCCGATCAGGGCGGCGCCGTTTCCGACACGGTATCGGTGAACGTTGCCGTTGCCCCGGTAGAGGTTCTGCCAAGCTGTAACGGTGCCCGCTTTTCCGTTGTCGACTGGGCCACGGATACGCCGGCCGCACTGGATGTTGCGACCGACATCACGCGCTACGGCCTGCCCGGAACGCTGACGGTCAAGGATGCCGGAAGCCTGACGCGCCCGGCGGCGATGACGACGTCTTCGACGCTTTACGCGCCGGCCTATGGCGGCAACCCGATGCTGGATGCGCAATATGTCGAGATCGATACAGTCCTCGGGGCGCCAGTGCGCGGCATTCGGTTCTATATCACCGATATTGACCGGGACGAATCCATCACGGTTTTCGGCGAGCTGAACGGCGCTTTGGTTTCCCCGTCCATGACAGACGGTCCTGCGTCCTATCCGATGGACCGGCGGTCGAACCCGGATGGGTCTGTAACGGGTGAACGCAGCACCCTTGCGCCGCGGATCACGGATGAAAGCTTTGCCCTGCAGGTCGGCTTTAACCAGGCTGTCGATCGCGTGGTTGTGCGCCACACGGTGCGCCAGTTCTCGTCCAGCTCTTTTGCCGGAACCTCCAAGTTCAGTGACTTTCAGGCCTGCGCCGACTTTACCGACGCGCCTTCGGCACTTGGTGATGCGCTTCACATCACCGGAACGCTGGACAGCTTGTACCTTGGCCCGGACGTTGATGCCGAGGAGCAGCCGGGAAATGCGGTGAATGCCGATAGCGACAATGACAACGGCGTAGATATCCCGCCGATGACCCAAGGACTGCTTGCCACCATTACCGCCACGGTTTCCGGTGCGGACGGGCGGCTTCAGGGTTGGATCGACTTTGACGGCAATAGCGTGATGGCGTCCGGCACGGCCGAGCAGATTGCGATTGATGCGCAGGATGACGGCACAGGCGGTGACCAGGTTGCCGGTGACGGCGTTATCCAGATCGAGGTCGTGGTGCCGGGCGATGCAGTTCTGGATCAGACCTATGCGCGCTTTCGGTGGGCGACCCAAGCGGGCCTTGAGGTTTTCGAGTTCGCCTCCGACGGTGAGGTTGAAGACTATGCCGTGACAATTCTGGCGGCCCCGGTTGTTGACCGCGGCGATGCACCGGCAAGCTATGGCGATCCGCAGCATGTCATCGCGGATGCGGGTGTTTCGGGTACTTATCTTGGCGCCATTTCTCCGGACCCCGAGGCAGCTTCGCAGGCCAGCGCGGATGCAACGGGCGATGACCTTGACGGCAACGACGACGAAGATGGCGTTGTCATGCCAACGCTCTTTCCGGGTGCGGCGGGTCAGATCACCGTGAACGTCAATGAGGTCATCGGCGCGCTGGGCCCCTTGGCCTATTTGCAGGCTTTCATCGATTTCGATGGGGATGGCACCTTTGACACCCCTGGCGACCAGATCGCGCTGGATGTGCAGGACGGATCGGCGCTGGATCAGGACGGGGCGGTCAATGGCCAGATCATCCTGAACGTCAATGTGCCTTCGACGGCGACCCTTTCGCCGACCTTTGCACGCTTTCGGTGGTCGACGGTTTCGGGCGTCACCCAATTGGCAACGGATGGCGAGGTCGAGGACTATCAGTTCAGTTTCTCAAGTGATCCTGCCCCCTTTATCTGTGATGCGGGTCTTTACCAGATCTTCGACGGACCGTCGTCGCTTCGCAAGCTGACTGTCTCTTCTTCGGGCGGGGGGTTGAGCGTCAATGAAACCACCATCGGTTCAAGCACCGAAAACCTTGATGCCGGGTGGGGATACAATGAGCTGGACAACTATATGTACGGCGTCCCTGACGGCACGACAGAGCTGTGGCGTCTGGATGCGACGGGAAGTTTTCAGAAAGTGGCGGATCTGCCGAACACAGTGGACGAAGGCACGATCGCGGGGGACATCATGCCGAACGGTACGATGATCTATCGCGAAAGGGACAACCGGTTCCGCCTGCTGGACATCACCGACCCGGCAAACCCGGTTGATCTGGGACAGTTGCAGATCAGCGGCAACAACCAGTTGCGTGACTTTGCCTATAACCCGGCTGATGGCCACCTCTACGGGATCGACCGCAAGGACAAGCGCGTCAACAGGATTTCGGCCAATGGCGGCGTTGCCGGAAACGTCAGCGCGCAGGGCTTTGGAATTGACGACTATGACGGCAGCTACACCTCTGTCTGGTTCGACGAAGATGGCAACTTTTACGCCTTTGACGCTGACACGAACGAGGTTTTTGTGATCGATATCGGCACGAACGGGTCGGGCAGTGGCAACCGGCAGTTGCTGGGGACAGTCTCGGCCGATGGCGGGGCCAGCGATGGCGCCTCTTGCCGGGGGCCTGCACCATATCAGCCCGGCGCAATTTCCGGAAACGTCTATTATGACAACAACGCGTCGGACGTTAAGGACAACGGCGAGCCGAACCTGGGTGCCGGGATCGAGATCTCTCTTTACGACGACAAGGGAACGCCGAACGATCCGGACGACGACACGCTGCTTGCCACGGCAGAGACCGAAACTGACGGCACCTATTTCTTTGCGGCGGTTTCGCCCCTGTCGACCTACCGCGTGGAACTTGATGAGAGCGACGAGGATCTGCCGCCCGGTTCGACCATTGGTACCTCGAACCCGCTTTTGTCTGTTTCGGTAGCGCCCGGAACGACGACCATCAACGAGGACTTTGGCTTTGACGCGCAGGCGGCCGATCTGTCGATCACCAAGGTTGGTCTGAACGCCGCGACCGGCCTGCCGGTCACAACCGCGGGCGAGGGCGATGTCATCGACTGGGTCATCACGATCACCAACGATGGATCGGGATCGCCTTCAGGCGTCAAGGTGCTTGAGCTTATTCCATCGGGTTTTGAGTATCTGTCGGATGACGCCCCTGAGACAGGCGACACTTATGATCCCGGAACCGGTGTCTGGTTTGTTGACGAAATTCTGGTGGGCGCCACTGAGACGCTGACAATCCGCACGCGTGTGCTTGGCTCTGGCGATGACACGAACGTCGCCGAAGTTATCAGCAGTTCGCTGCCCGATCAGGACAGTGACCCCAACACCGGCGTTCTGACCGATGACTTTGACGACGGCGTGGCCGACGATGACGAGGCGATCTATCAGGTCTCTCTGGTCACCGGCACGCGGCTTATTGAAGGCCGGGTCTTTGTGGATGATGGAAGCGGCGGCGGCACGGCGCACAACGGCGTTGCCGATGGCACCGAGAGCGGCACGCAGGAGGCCGAGTTGCGGATCTTTGATGGTGCGGGCGGCTTGCTGGCCAGTCCGGTCATCAACGCCGATGGCACTTGGTCCTATGCTTTGGCCGCCAGCTATTCGGACGCGATCACGATCAGCGTTCTGCCCAAGCCGCAGTACCTGACGATTTCCGAGAACACGGGCGCGGCCCCATCGCCGATCAATGCCGATCCGCATGATGGCCAGTTCACCTTTACGCCGGACGCAAGCTCTGACTACAGCGATCTGA
This sequence comes from Paracoccaceae bacterium, assembly GCA_030148005.1. Classification (GTDB taxonomy): domain Bacteria; phylum Pseudomonadota; class Alphaproteobacteria; order Rhodobacterales; family Rhodobacteraceae; genus JASBSV01. The sequence goes on from JASBUI010000004.1 coordinate 222,508, forward strand.
ACTTTGGACTGATCGTTGCGCCGACGCTGACACAGGATCAGACCTCAAGCATCGAGCCGGGGCAGATCGCAACGCTGTTGCACGAGTATACAGCAACAAGCGCCGGCACGGTGGTGTTCAGCTATGCAAATGAGGTGCAATCGTCGCCCGGGTCTTACGTGGCCGCGCTTTACCACGATAGCGATTGTGACGGGACGGCCGATACACCGCTGAACGCGCCGCTGAGCGTGGCCACGGGTGAACGCGTCTGTCTCGTCTCTCGCGTCTCGGCAGGATCGGGCGTTGGGCCGGGATCGACATTCTCATACGATCTGAATGCCGAGACGACCTTTGCGGGCACCACGAAAACGGCGACCGCAACGAACACCGACAAGTTGGAATCTGGCGGTGGCAAGGGCCAGCTGACGCTGCGCAAGACCGTCGAGAACGAAACGCAGAACACGCCCGAAGGGACGTCCAATTCGGGCGCTATCGGCGATGTGCTGCACTATCGCATCCATCTGGAAAACCCCAGCCAGGCGACCGCGACCGACGTTACGATCTACGACAGAACGCCAGCCTATACGCGTCTGTCAGAGCCGATCCCAAGCCCTGTGGAAATAGGCCCCGGCCTTGTCTGCAGCATCGGCGTTCCAGCCAGCAACGCTGCGGGATACGCAGGGTCGCTGAGATGGGACTGTGTGGGCAACTATGCGCCGGGTGCTAACGGTGCTGTGACCTTCCGGGTCGAGATCGCACCCTAGGAAGAACGTACTCCAAGAAGCAAAGGGGCCAGTCGGAAACGGCTGGCCCTTTACGTTCGGGGGGCGGCGCAGCGTTCCCCTTTGTCTTGATGCTGCAACCATGGCCAGAGGACGGCCGTACTGCGCCGCAGAAGGCGCAGGGATCGCCATGTCGTGGGCGGGGATGTCCTGTTGCAGGCTTGGGTATGCTCGCGCCCTCTGCGCCGGCGCTGCGGCGCTGCGACGGTGCGGTGGTACCTGTGGGCGGCTCTGGCCGTTGGGGCGATCGGCAAGCGGTCTGGGGGCCCGTCAGCGCGGCGGGCAGCCCCTTGGCCAGTTGATCGGGACGAGGGGCGCCCAGGGGCGCACCAGCGGTGCGCGGCGCGTTGCCGGGGCGCCTGCGTGCGTCAAACGGGGGAGTGGGGAAGTCAGACCCCCAAACAGCCAAATGGGCCAGCCATAAAATGACTGACCCACTTGTTACTGACGGAGATCGTGTGTTTGGGCCGTCAGTGGGGGGGGTTACTGCAACCGTTGAGAGAGAAGTAGGTTTTGAGGTTTTGAGGAGAGATCTGCTTGCGGATTTCGGCGTGTTCGCTTTCGTCACAGCCCATCTGGACGGAGATACGAATGGAGGCGAGTTCGGATTTTTCAATCGTACGCGCGACGTTCAGCATCGCGTTTACCACGCGGCCGTAGGCTTGGGGGCGACCGGAAAACTCCATCTGGTCGGCGTAGTCACAGCCAAGGCACAGGCGAAAGTTTTCGGGCAACTCGCCGTAGGTCGCGTCGATGAGATCATAAAGAAGCATGGCGAAATGCAGCTCAGCCAGCTGTGGATCATCGGCATAGCGCGCGGTCGGGACGACAAGCTTGAACCCAAGATCCTTGGACCTTGCATAGCTCAGCATCTCACGCAGGCCGGGACGGGCGCAAAGAGGCGCAATTGTCCAGGTAGAGTGGCGCGACATCAGGTTGGGGACCTCAAGGCCGAAGCCAGAGGCGCGAATTTCTGCAGTGTTGCCTTGCGGCCAGGTTATGAAATCGCCGTCGGGTGAGTATGTCGTCTGAACGTGCACGGGCAGAACAGACAGGTTGTCATCCTCGATGGGGCCGTCAAAAGGCAAGAGCGGCAACGCATGCGCGTCGATCTGGCTCTCGGCCTGTGCAAGCGCCGGAAAGGTGCCTTGGCCGGCAAGCGCGTTGGTACGGTTTCTCTGAAGATTTCTCACGGCATTCAAACCTTGGTAAAGAGTGGGACGATCAGCCAGCCATCGACACGCTGCGGCGCGATGCAAAGTGCATGTCCAGACGGCGCGACAACTGAAGCTCTGCGGCATCAACCGACGGCAGGGCCTCGGCGGCGAGGAACTGAACGACGGGCTTCATAGCGGCAAGCTTGCCGGTCAGGCTTTTCATGCGGCGGCTGCGAATTCCGTTGAGCGCGGAAATGCGGTTGGCGCGGGCTTTCATGAGCAGGTTCTGGTTTTCCATTTTCGTGATCTCCAAACTGAGTTGCATTTGATCCTTTTTATTCCGGGATCGCGGGGCATGCCCGTCGCCAGAGGTAGAAGTTGCGCCTCTTCAGGGTGAGCGAGCGATACTTCGGGATATAAGCGAGCAGCAAAAAGTAGTGGGTTTCGGAGAAAACGAAAAAATACCCTAAAAAACAGGGGATTGTTCACGCTTTGAATGGCGCATAAGTGATTCTGATCGGGAAGATTCGGGGCGTGCGATCGCGGCGGCAGAACGAGGATTTTCCGTGCGGGGCCACAGGTTGCGGGTAGAAAACCGTTGACGCTACGTAAATTAAAGCAGCCCTTAAATATACGAAAGTATAGGTCGCCTATCCCGAAGTATATCTCAATGTCTCCAATGCGCCGAAGCCTCAGAAAAATTCGATGTTATTAATTGGTCAGAAGCAACACAGCTTCCAAAGGGAGCAAGCAGATCAACCGGCTAGGACGCCACCACTCACAACGTAAATGGTCTGTTTCAGAGTAACGGCATCGGTTCTCCAATCGCCGAGGCCACTATAAAAGAAATCAGAGCAAGTTTCTGATTTCACAAAAAAACTCCCGGCTGCTCGATTGGGCGAGTAGCCGGGTTTTTTTTGTCAGATCAACAGTATCGGGTCGGTGAGCGCGTCCTCAGACCGCCATATAGGCGGCCTTGGTGTCTTGCCAGACGCTGCTAAGGGCGGGGTAGAGCGAGCGTGCCTGATCGTACTGACCCGTCTTGCAGGATGTTTCGATCGCGGCCAGCTGTGCGTGCAGCCCCTTTGCGCCAAAGGTCGCGGCCGCGCCGGCCATTTCGTGGGCCTTGGCCTGAGTTTCTGCAAGGTCTGACGTGGCTTGCAGAACCTCCATATCGCGCGAGATTGCGCTGATGAAGGTGTCGATCTGCGTTCTGATAGAGGCGCCGAATATATCCTTGAGATCACCAAAGACGTCCTGATCAATCAGGGGAACACTGTTTGAATCTGTCACTATGTTTACTTCCTGGGATTTGGGGTCTTGAGTTGTTTGCTGTTCGTCGAAATGGATCAGGAACTTGATCACGTCGGTCTTTCGAAGTGGCTTTGTCAGCGTACCGGCCATGCCTACACGCGCAAAACGCAGCTTGTCGTCGGGCAAAGCATGGGCCGTGACCGCGTAGATCGGCGAGAACTTCGAAAGCCCTTCGGAGCCGCGGATCATCTCTGTCGCGCGAACCCCGTTGAGGTTCGGCATGCTTATGTCCATGAAGATCAGATCATAGCACTTTGTGCTGGCCATCTGAACGCCCTCAAAGCCATCGGCGGCTTCGTCCACAGACTGGCCCAGATCGGTCAGGATGCGCGACAGAAGTTGGCGGTTCAGCAGGTTGTCCTCGACCAGAAGAATTTCCTTGGTCGGCAATGTGCTGATTGTGCCGGCATCCGATTTTGCGGGCGCAACGGGCGCTGCGTCGGCGGCGCGGTGCATGACCGTGGTTGAGAAACTGAAGATGCTGCCTTTGGTAAGCTCGCTTTCACAGGTCAGCTTTCCGCCAAGCGTTTCCGCAAGCCTGCGGGCAATGCCAAGGCCAAGCCCCGTGCCCTGACCGCGCCGTTCATAGGTTGAATCAACGGTCACGAAGTCTTCGAAGATGCGCTTTTGGTCCTTGGCGTCGATGCCCTGACCGGTGTCGCTGACACTGAAATCAAGCTGAACAAAGTCGTTCGGCAGCAGGTTGGCGTTGGCCTTCAGCGTCACCACGCCGCGCGGCGTGAACTTGATGGCGTTGCTGAGAAGGTTGAGAAGGATCTGCTGAAGCCCACGGCGGTCTATCAGGATCGCGCCCAGCTCGCTTCCGGTTCGTTCAAGATGCAACAGCGTCTGTTGTTGATCGGCCAAAGCGCTCATCGGGCCCATGGTGTCGGTCAGCAGCTCATCAAGGTTCACCGCCTCCGAGCGGTCGGTGCCGCGCGCGCTTTCGATGCGTTCGATATCCAGAACGTCATTGACGTGGCCGATAAGGATTTCCGCCGAAGTATCAGCAGCGTTCAGGAAACTTGTCTGTTCACGGGTCAGGCGCGTGTCCCGGATCAGGTCGAGCGCAGAGATCAGGCCGTTCAGGGGCGTGCGCATCTCATGGCTCATGACAGCAAGGAACTTGGACTTTTCGTTGTAGGCTGCAAGCGCCTCGTCGCGGGCGACCAGAAGCTGTTCTTCCTTTTCCATTTCCTCGGTGATGTCGCGCAGGTAGGCGATATAGATCAGCCCATCTTCGCCCTCGGCAGATCCGATTGAAACCTCGACAGGAATTTCATGCCCATCGGCGTGCAGGGCAAAGTTCTGAAAGCGGCCCACGCCGCCCAACTTGGGCTTGTCGTCTTTTTGCGAATTGATCTGGCTGCGGTAGGTGTCGCGCAGTTGAGGCGGCACAAGAAGTTCGAAATAGTCGCGACCCAGAGAAGCCTCATGGCTTAGGCCGAAGACCTTTTCGGCGGAGCCGTTGAAGTCGACGATTTCCCCGTCCTCGCGAAGAACGACAATGGCGTCAAGCGATGCCCCGAAGGTCGAAGCAAGGCGTGCATTGCTGTTTGCGGCCTCTGCGGTTTTGACGTTCAGACGGTGCTTTTGCAGGATCAGGACAATGATCGAGCTGGCCAGCGCGAGAAAGAGCAGGAAAAGGGCGCCGCCGATGACCTGAAGAAGGCGCACGATTTCCGTTCGGTTGGCATCCGACCGGTCGGCGGTCTTTGCAATCGCGCTTAGTGCAAAGCCGGTGACAATCGGCCTGATCCGATCAAGCCCCTCTTTGATCTGCGGGATGCTTGCGGTCAGTGCCTCGTCGGGTCCGTCGATGAGAACGACCGTCTCATCCAGAAACTTTTGCAACTTTGCCAGATTTTCGCGATCGCCGCGGTTTTCCAAAAGCCAACGCGTTGCCTGGCCTTTTTCCATCAGCGAAACACGGCTGTAAAAGATATCGTACTTAAGCCTGAGGTCCTGAAGGTCGCCCTGGCCGGCCAATGTCGCCTCGACCGATTGCTGAAACTTGAAAAAGTCGACTTCCAACCGGGCCAGAACCCATTGGGTGTTGTCTTCGGGGGCTGTTTTGAGGGCTTCGATCCGGTTTGACAGGACCAGAGAGAGGAAAAGAACGGTTCCCAATACGGTAACCGCAGCGACAACCAAAGAAGCCTGAACCCAGAGTCTTCTAAGCCGGTTGGGCAAAACCTGTTTCATAGTGCGGGTACCAAAAAATTGGTTCTCAAAGGTTCTTTTTATTCAACTGCAATCCGATCGAGTTGCCAAATGCTTTGGCTGTATGTTGCTTCGGTTCTGTAGTCCGGGTTCTGATCGTAGGGGAAGACGATCCACAAAGGGCCCTTGTCACGGCGCGGCATTTCGCTTCCGTTCATTTCATAGGCAACAATCGGGCCGCCATCGACCGCGACCTCAAGCGGAATTTCCACCGAATAGTCGTTGATCGCCGATGCCACCAGTTTGGTGCCTTTGACTTTCAGAAGGTCGACAAGCTGTTTCAGCGACACGCCGCGAAACGTCTGAAGCCCTTCAGTCCAGATTGTGGAAGTTTCGAAATGGGTGGCTGGCAGAGCTTTCATCGCCTGCATATCAAACAGGGCGCCGGTCTCAGAGTTCTTGACTTCGATGTCGCCGGTGACGCTCAGAACAACTTCTCCTTCAGGGGAGGCAAGAGTTTGTGCAAAAATTGGCGTCGCGCTGATTACCAGAATGGCAAATGCAAGTAGAACGCCCTGACTGAATGATCTCAACTCTGCCATCACCGTACTCCCCCGAGGTACTATTACGAAACGCCGGCAAGCTGGCAGGCGTGCCGAATAACCACACCATAACCTTTACGAAGGAATATAGCAGACGGGCATCGGAATACATTCTATACCCAAAAGTATCTGTTCCTTGGTTCAAAGGTATCCAAGATACAACAAACACTTGAAAGCACTACGTCCTATGAGTGTAGGAGGCACTATCGGTATCACGTCGTTTACCATTTCGCGGGTACCAAGTGCTTTTGGATTTAGATGTTTACCGTGCCAGTGCGAATCGAGTTCGGTGCAAGTTTTGAGAGGCTAGAAAAATGTATGTTCTGATCGCGGACGATCATGATTTGGTGAAGGACATGATCGCAGCTTACCTTCAGGTCGACGGGGACACGAAGGTTGACTCTGCATCCACTTTGGATGGCGCGCTGGATCTGATTAACGAGAACGGTCCGTATGACCTTGTGCTGCTGGATTTTACCATGCCGGGTATGAACGGGCTTGAAGGAATGAAGAAGGCCAGGATCGCAAATCAGGACCGGCCGGTCGGATTGATTTCAGGTACGGCCGACAGATCGGTCGCCGAGGATGCGCTTAACGAGGGCGCGGCGGGTTTCCTGCCCAAGACGATGCCAGCCAAGTCATTGATCAACGCGGTTCGGTTCATGGCGGCCGGCGAAGTTTTCGCGCCGGTAAGTTTCATGGCCCAGAAAGACGAAAAGCCGGAACATGAACTGGACGCCAAGCTTTCGGATCGCGAAAAGCAGGTTCTGGAAGGGCTGACCCAAGGGCTGGCCAACAAAGAGATCGCGCGCAACCTTGATGTTCAGGAAGTAACCGTAAAGCTTCACGTCAAGACGCTGTGCCGCAAGCTGGATGCGCGCAACAGAACCCATGCTGCGATGATCGCCAAGGAGACCGGTTTCTTCTGAGCCGAAGACATCAGCACAAGAACAGCCAGGCCGCCCTTCGGGGCGGCCTTTTTTTGGTTCCCGGTTTGGGTGATGGATTCCGGCGCCTGCGCATGAATCTCTGCGCTTGGGCTTGTTTTCATAGAAGAAACAAACCGTTACCCGCGCCCCACACAATGCTCTTCGCGCGCATATAGCGCTGTAGGCAAAAGGATAGGGGCGAGTCCTCAATTTGGGACTCTCTAGCCTTTTGCATGATTCCCAACTGCCAGTCGGAGAGGCGATGAACCCCTATCAGTCGCCCCCGGGAAATAATTCTCGGGACTTATCAGTAACCATCGAGGGATCAGTTCATGCCCAAATCTTTCAACCTCAAATCAACATGCGCATGCGTTGCCATCGCCTTTGCCTTTACGGCGCCGCAGGCGTTGGCAGAGCCGCTTGTCAGCAAGTTTGACTATCGCGTCGTCGAGATCGCAGACGACGGCGCCGAAGTTCTGGCCGAGCGCAATTCGGTCAAGCCCGGTGAGACGATCCAGTATTCGATCACCCATGAGAATACAGCCGATGATGCCCTGAGCGGCATTATCGTCATGGCCCCAATTCCGGACGGCGTAACGTTCGCCGTCGGTTCGCAATCCAGCTCGGTTGATGCCGTTTTCGAAATTCAGGCGGAAATCGAGCCGGAAACTCCAGGTCTTGAGTGGGCGACGCTGCCCGCTTTCCGAAAGGTCATCGACAAAGATGGTGTCGAGCGCATGGAGCCGGTTCCGGCTGCAGCAATCGAGGCCGTCCGGTGGAGCCTGGATACAGCACTTTCAAGTGGAGAAACCACGCTCAACACATATCGCGTGATCGTTGATTGAAGTGCGCCCCGCCGGGGTCGCGAAGGTTCGCTTCCCCGTCTTCTTAACTTAACAATAGGTAGTTCCAAGTGAAACATACAGCTCTCTACAAGCGCACAATCAGCGCGGTGGCGGTCGCATCGTTCGCGGGGGTCGCAGCGTTCGCAGCCACGCCCGAGGCCGGATCGGTCATCGGCAACCAAGCCGTAGCCACGTATAAGAACACGGCCGGTGACACGATCACTGTAACCTCGAACAAGGTCGAAACGATCGTCCAGCAAGTTGCAGGCGTGTCGTTGACCTCTGACAACAGCGAGTTCATGGCCGCTGGCGGCAAGGCGTTCCTGCCCCACGTCGTAACTAACGATGGTAACGGCCCGGACAAGTACATCCTGTCGATCACCGAAGGCGCAAACGCCGCCTTTGAACCGACATATGTCATGTATGCCGACGCAAACATGGATGGTGTCGCAGATTCGACGACCCCGATCACTGAAACCCCGGTTCTTGCCGCTGGTGAGCAGTTCGGTTTTGTCATCGAAGCAACCGCACGTTCGACAGACACCGGAACAGAGACACTGGTTGTCGAGGCGCTTAGCGATCTGAACCGGTCGTTGGCCGTGACAAACACGGACACGCTTGAGATTTCATCGGGTCCGATCGTCGAGGTCGTAAAGTCGATGACGGTTGATCCGGCCTCTGGTCCTGGAAACGACGCGATCGTCGATGCGGGTGATATCGTCTCGATCACGCTGACATACTCCAGCACCGGTCTTGCCGCGGCCACCAACTATAGCATTCAGGACGTATTGGACAGCTCGCTGACCTATACAGACGGATCGGCCACATGGTCGGACGCTGCTGGCACGCTGGACGACAGCAACAACGTGGCCACGGTCGATGCGACCAACGGCAACGGCGATGAGATGCGCTGGAACAAGGTAAGTGCGAACGAAGTTCACATCCTTCTTGACAATGTACCGTCGGGCCGTGTCTGACGTCAGCACCCTTGGGACAGATTTGAGGATTTGAATAGCGGAGGATTTCTGGTTCATCTTATCGATTAGGAGATCGAGATGACAAAGAAACCGCAGACTTCGAAAGACGCCGCCGAGAAGGTGGTCAAGAAC
>JASBUI010000037.1 GCA_030148005.1 Paracoccaceae bacterium
AATGCCCAGCGCCCCGATCTCGACCGCCTCGCCCTTGCGCGTCTCCAGCGCGCCAAAGCTTGCATTTTGCCCGATCAGCCGGATTTCTATGTCAAAGGATGCTGCATCCAGTTTCAGCCGCTCGGCGGCCTTTGCCGTGCACTTGGCAACGATATCTCTGGCCCAGATATCCGCGCTTTCCACATAGCGGCGGTCGCGCAAAAGAGCCATCAGAACGCATTGGTACCCAGCAACGCGCGCCCCTTCCAGTTTCACGGTATACCGCTTGGCCGGAACCCAGCGTGATCCCTCAACGCGCACCCGCCGCGCATCCAGCGCATCATAAGTCGCCGCGCTTACGTCCAGATGCCCGCCCGGTTCATACAGGATGAAAGGGTCAGAGTTTTCATAAAGCATATGCGCCGAAACCGTGTGGGGTGAGGCTTGGGCGTCTTCGGCCATTGGATTGACCACAAACCCGGTGTCGTCAAATTCAACCATGACAACGCCGCTTTGCGGGTTCGTGGCGCAAAGCGCGCCGCATTCGCCAATTTTTGCGCCATGCCAGGCAGCGCCGGGGTGACAGCCCCGCATCAGCGGCAGCGCGGCAATGATCGCGGTGTCGGTCGTGCGCCCGGCAATGACAATGTCGGCGCCGGTTTCTATCGCCTTTGCAATCTGCTCGGCCCCTGCAAGGGCCACGATATTGGTGCACCCTTCCAAAACTTCTTCGCTGATCTCCGGCGCTCCCGGAAGGGCCGCGATGCGCCCAGCTTTCAGCGCCGCCACCATGTGCCCCGGGTTCTGCGAGGACCGCAGCACCGCAACTTTCAACCTTTGGCCGGTCTCTTCGGCGATCTCGCGCGTGATGCCAAGCATCCAATCAACCGCGCTGTCACTGCCGCAGGTGCCTGCCGTTCCGATAACCAGCGGCACTCCGGCGCTGGCACGCGCCATGATCAGGCCCTGCCACTCTACCTTGGTTGAGGTGCGCGAATACTTCGACACGCCCCGCCCAAGGTAGGCCGGACCCGAATCCGTGGACCCGCCATCGATCGCAATGATGTCGGGCCCTGCCGCCACACCCCGATCCAGCGCCGCCTTGTCATAGTTGAGGCCCAGCGCGCCGCTGGGCACCAACACCCGGACGGGATCAGTCTGTGACACTTTGCGGTTTCCTAAGAAGGCCGCGCAGGAACATCGGGGCCACAAACCCGGCAATGGCCGCGATCCAAAGCCCGATGGCAATTGGTGTTGAGAAAAGGAACATCGCATCACCGTCCGACAGGACCATGGCGCGGCGCAACTGATCTTCCATGTTGCCGCCCAAAAGGATGCCAAGGATCACCGGAACCGTCGGCACGTCAAGCTTGCGCAGAAAGTATCCCAAAACCCCGAAACCGACCATCAGCAGCAGATCAAAGTAGCTGCCCGACAGGGAATAGATGCCAACGAAAGAGATCATCGTCACACCCGGAAGCAGCACCCAAGGCGGCACCTGCAGAACCCGCACAAAGACTTTGACC
>JASBUI010000010.1 GCA_030148005.1 Paracoccaceae bacterium
ATCCGGCCGATACCCCGGCGCAGGCTTGTGACAAAGATGCGGAATAACAAGCCCACGACCATGCGCAACCTCCCAGATCGTCTGACCCGAAACAGCTTCAACAGACACTCCGTCAAGCGTGAAACATACCTTGTCGGTCATCGCGACTCTCCCTTTGTCGACCAAAGCATACCGCAATCCCGCCCGAGGTCGGAATGTCCATCCGCGACCCCCTCCCTGCCATTTGCGCCAGCGGCGTTTCGTATCGGAAAGCGGCTTGCACCATGGGCGTAAAAACGGCACCCAGCGTCTTGCAACCCGCAGCTTAGAATGCACTGTGCTGAGCAACTGGCAAAAGGACCGTCCGATGACCCATATCTGGGTGCGCGCCGAAGAACGCGCAAACGAAGACCGCGTTGGGCTGACGCCTGATGGCGCCCGCGCGCTTTTGTCGGCGGGCTATCAGGTTACCGTCGAAGAAAGCCGCACGCGCGCGATCAAGATCGAAGAATATCGTCAGGCCGGATGCCAGATCGGGGCCGAACGTAGCTGGCGCAGTGCCCCGCGCGAGACGATTATCTTTGGCCTTAAGGAACTTGCCGAGGACGACACACCGCTTGAGCATCGCCACATAATGTTCGCCCATGCTTACAAGGGGCAGCCTACGGGCCAAAGGCTTTTGCGGCGTTTCAAACGCGGCGGCGGGACGCTTTACGATCTTGAGTATCTGGTCGATCCAGATGGCCGGCGCGTTGCCGCTTTTGGGTATTGGGCGGGCTACGTCGGCGCGGCGGTTGCCCTGAAATGCTGGGCCGCACAGCAACGCGGCGAGATCGCGGGCGCGGTCCACGCCTATCCCGGCGCGGATCATCTGCGGGCAGAGCTGGAACAGGAGCTGTCTAAGGCCGCGCGCGAACGCCCGACCGCGCTGATCATCGGCGCCCTTGGCCGCGTCGGTACCGGCGCGGCCAATCTTTGCCGTGCAATGGATGTGCCTGCCACGCTTTGGGACATGGCCGAAACCGCCAGCGGCGGGCCTTTCGCCGAGGTTCTGGGACATGACATTTTTCTCAACTGCATCCTTGCGCGCCCCGGCACACCGGTCTTCGTGCCAGCCAATGCAGGTCTCGCCCAGCGCCAGCTTGGCGTGATCGGTGATATTGCCTGCGATCCTGAAAGCGACTTTTCCCCGATCAAGGTCTATGACCGGGTCACAACTTGGGATGAACCGGCGCTACGCGTCCATGAAAGCCCGCCTCTTGATGTCACGGCAATCGACAACCTTCCTTCGATGCTGCCGGTCGAGGCGTCACAGGACTTTGCGCAGCAATTGCTGCCCTCGCTTCTGACGCTGGACAGGCTTGACCAAGGGGTCTGGGGCCGTGCGCATCGGACCTATCTTCACCATCTGGAAGCGCTTTGAACTTCTTTGTGGCTCAAATATCCAAATCCTGACCTGAAAACCCGAAAGGACGCCTGACATGACAATCCACTGGTGCGGCACTGGCCTTTCCGCAATTCCCGGCCTTCGCCGGTTGATCGAGGCAGGGCAAGACGTAGAGGTCTGGAACCGCTCGCCCGACAAGGCACGCGCTGCCGTTGGCGATCTGACGAAAGACATCCATGCGTTCAAGCTGGACGCGCTTTCTGATGCCTTGGCGGCAGGCGATATCATCGTCTCGATGCTGCCGGGCGACTGGCATGTGCCTCTGGCGCAGATGGCAATCGGTAAATCGGCACATTTCGTTTCTTCGTCCTACATCTCACCGCAGATGGCGGCGCTGGACACAGAGGCAAAGGCGGCGGGCGTTGCATTGGTGAATGAAGTTGGTCTTGATCCCGGGATCGACCACCTGATGGCGCATTGGCTGGTTGCCGACTATCGTGCGTCACGTGTCTATGACGCAGGAAACCACATTTCGTTCCAGTCCTACTGTGGCGGCATTCCAAAGAACGCCAACCCGTTCCGGTACAAGTTCAGCTGGTCCCCTCTGGGCGTTCTGAAAGCGTTGAAGTCGCCCTCGCGGTCGATCCGCCACTATTCTGAACTTGACGTTGCGCGGCCATGGGATGCGATCACCAGCTACATCGCCCCTCTGCCTCAGCCCGAAGCTTTTGAGGTTTACCCAAACCGCGACAGCCTGCCGTTCATGGCCGACTACCAGTTCGACCCAAGCTGGACCGTCAAGGATTTCGTGCGCGGGACAATGCGGCTTAACGGCTGGCACGATGCATGGAAAGATGTGTTCGCCGAGATCGAAACACTGTCTGGCGAGGCTGGTGAGACCCGCCTCAAAGAAATGTCGGACAAGTTCTGGGCCGAGAACGCCTATGCCCCGGGAGAGCCTGATCGCGTGGTGCTTTGCGTGTCGCTGAAAGCCGAGCGTGAGGGGACAGAGGTTTACCACAAGACCTATGTTCTGGACGCTTGGGGGGACCTGCGCGGCAGCGCCATGGCGCGGCTTGTGTCAGTGCCGGTATCGCTGGCGGTAGAGGCGGTGATGAACCGCGAAATCCATGCGGGCGTAACCCCTGCCCCGAGCGATCCAAAGCTGGTTCAGCGCTGGCTGGCAGAAGTTGACCGGCTGTCCCAGCACCTTCAGATCGTCGACCACCTATAGGCGGGCGCGATCAGGAGAAAAGCCTGTAGTAGGCCCAGTCGGGCAAGAACTGGCCCAGACGGAAGACCCAGGAAAAGACCCTTGGAAAGCTCTTCTTGAAGCGGTCGGTTTGCATATGCGCAAATACCTCTTCGGCGGCTTCATCCGCCGTCATCAGAAAGGGCATGCGAAAGTCGTTCATGTCCGTCAGCCGCGTCTTGATAAAGCCGGGGTTGGCGAGCTGAACATTGACACCGCTGGCGCGCAGGTCGGCGTAGAGGCTTTCTGCAAGGGACATAAGGCCGGCCTTGCTGGCGCTATATCCAATCGCTCCGGGAAGGCCGCGAAAGCCTGACAGGCTTCCGATCAGAACAATGTGCCCCCGATCGCGGGCAACCATTTCCGGCAGGCTGACGCCCAGAACCCGCGCGGCGCCGGTCAGGTTTACATCAAGCATCTGTTCGACCGCATCGGCATCCCAGTTCTGCGCGTCCATCGGCTTATAGACGGCGGCCAGAAACACGATCCCGTCGACCGGCCCGATGGCTTTTGCCGCCGCCTGGCAGGATGCGGTGTCGGCGATGTCGATGCATTGCACGGACGCAGTTCCGGGTAACTCGCCCGCCAGTTCGATCAGCCGTTTCTCACTTCGGGCCGACAGGATCAGTTCGGCGCCCGCCCCGCTTAGCTTGTGGGCAAGGGCCCGGCCAAGGCCTTCGCTGGCGCCGATCAGCCAGTATCGCTTTGTTTCAAAGTTCTTCATTTCAAGCGTCCCTGCAGGTTTGGCCTAGCCACTGAGGTTCTCTTTGGGCGGCTCTGGGCGCACGCGATAACGCGCCCCTTTCCACCAAAGTTTCAGCGCCTGCCAGTGGATCAGCGTCAGAACGCGCCTCGATCCAAAGGGCCGGCGCAGGCATGCCATCAGAATCGAACGGTTGGTCAGCGGCGTGCGCGGGCCAACCAGCGTTGCGACAAGCCCGCCGGACTGGTGCGAAAGGTCGATGCGCACCGAAATACGCTCTGGTCCGAAATCAAAGCGAAACTTATAGGCGCCCGCGATCGGCTGAAACGGCGAGACGTGAAAAACCTTCTCTGCGATCAGTTCATCGCTTGCCGTGATCTTTTCCCCGTCCTCGCGCTTGCAGATATAGGAATGGCGGTCGCCAAACGTGTTGGAAACTTCGGCAATCACGACGCGGGGGTCGCCATCGGCATCAAGGCAGAACCAGAATGAAACCGGGTTAAAGACATGGCCCAAGACCCGCGGCTGGGCCACCAAAAGGATCGGTCCGGTCACATCGATCCCGCGTTCGGACAGAACCTGCCTGACCCATTTTGCACCGCGCCCGGATTTCGGTACGCCGCCGTGGTCGCTTGTTCGTATCGAGAAAAGGTTGAAGCGGTCGATGGAAAACAGCGCAGGCCCATTTTGCGTTTCGGGATCGATGCACAGATAGTCCACACCGTAGCCAAAGCTGTTTTCGGTGCTCCCGCGCCGACGGTGTACGGTGCGACCGCGGATGTGGGTGGGCGCGGTCACGCAGCAGACCTTGCAGGCGCCGCAGCGGACATGGCTTGGGTCACATCGACCGCGCTTGCAAATCCATCTTCATGAAACCCGTTGCGCATCCACGCGCCGCAGAACCACGTTCGATTGGTTCCGTTGGCATTGCCAAGTTCGACTTGCGCCGCCAGAGCGGCCTGATCATAGACCGGATGCTGGAAGGTAACCTGATCATAGATCAACTCCTCCCGGATCGGCCTTGTCGAGTTGAGGGTGACAAACATCGGATCGTCCTTGGGGATCGGCTGAAGTGAGTTCATCCAATATGTAAGGTCGATCTGATCGGATTGCTTTGCGGGCGCCTCTGTGTAGACCCACGAAGACCAGACCTGACGACGTTTCGGCATGGTCGAGCTGTCCGCGTGCAGGACCGCCTCATTTGGCTGAAACCGAATGGCGCCAAGGTTCTTTGTTTCGTGCGGCGAGGCATCGGCAAGAAGCCTTAGGGTGATATCTGCGTGGGTTGCAAAGATAACCTCGTCAAACTGTTCCCACTCGCCGCGGGCAACTTTAACTTCTGCGCCTTTTGGCCAGCGCCGAACGGCACGAACGTCCGCGCCCAGGCGAAGCGTAACGCCCTTGGTTCGCAGCGACGCCTCAAGACGGCGAACATACTCGATCGAGCCGCCATCAACCGTCCACCACTGGTGCTGGCCTGAGTGGTGCAGCAAGGCGTGGTTGGCGAAGAACCGGATCATTGCCTGCGCAGGAAACTCCAGTATCTGCTGAGGCGGAACAGACCAGATCGCCCCGGAGAGCGGCAAAAGGTAATAGTCGCGAAACCAGTCGCCGGTTCCAAGTTCCTCCAGCAGTCCCCTGATGGTCAGGCCGGGCTTGCGCGAAAGTTCAAGCGCGCGGGCGTTAAAGCGCACGACGTCGCGCATCATCGCAAGGAACCGGGGGCGACAAAGGTTTGTTGGCTGGGCAAAGACGGCCGCAAGATTGCGAAGCCCGTATTCGATCCGCCCGCCGTCTATCGAGGCACCAAAGGTCATGTTGCTTTTGGCGACGGGGACATCAAGCTCATCGAAAAGCGATGTCAGATGCGGGTAGTTTTCGTAGTTGAAGACGATAAAGCCGGTATCGACCGGTTGATCGCCGTACTTGCCGGCAAAGACCGTCCGCGCGTGCCCGCCCAGCCGGGTGGCGCTTTCGAACAAGGTAACTTCCGCTTGCGCACCAAGAAGGTGGGCGGCCGCCATCCCTGAAATTCCGCCGCCGATGACGGCAATCTTTCGGGGCCGGGCTGGCCTTGTATCAAATGGCATATTCTGGAACCTTCCGGACCTTGCAAACTATCCCTGATACGGGCGGGCGGCCCAACTGGATCAACTTTAGCGGCCGAATTTTCTTTTTTTGATCCGGCCACCTGCACTGTGCGTAAAACTCATATGTTGCAAGGTCAGAATATCGCTCAGGAAAGAGGTGCATCGCGCCGGGCCTCCGCCTATGCTGGTGCGGCGGGGACGCAGTTTCTTGCACTTCATGGTGCGCGGATCAACGGGATGACCAACGCCGAAGGCGAACAATGCGAGTGGGCGCAGCACCTTTACATGGTGCGCGACAACAAGGACGAAGCGGCTTTTGCCGCTCTCTTTGAGCATTTCGCGCCACGGATCAAATCCTTCCTTATGAAGTCCGGCGCCGATGCGGGTACGGCCGAGGAATGCGCACAGGACGTGATGGCCAGCGTTTGGCAAAAGGCGCATTTATTTGACCCCGCGCGCGCAGGCGTCGCCACATGGGTGTTCACCATTGCCCGGAACCGAAGCATCGATCTGCTGCGCAGGCAGCGGCGCCCAGAGCCACAAGAGCTTGGGTGGGGCCCCGTGGCCGAACCGGATCAGGCTGACGCCTTGGCTTTGCAACAAGAAAGCAACCAGTTGAACCTGGCCTTGAAGGCCTTGCCGGTAAAGCAGCGCAAGCTGATCGAACGCGCCTATTTCGGGGATCTGACGCATAGCGAGATCGCCGAGGAAACGGGGCTGCCGCTGGGAACAATCAAATCACGTATACGTCTGGCGCTGGAACGCCTGCGCCATGGATTGGGCTGAAAAATGACCGAAGTGAACCAGATCAATCACCACCTGACCGACGGGCTTTTGATGGCCTATTCCGCTGGCACCTTGCCCGAGGGTTTCGGGCTTGTCGTCGCAACACATGTTTCGATGTGCGATGAATGCCGTGCGCGCGCGGCAAGCTTTGACGCATTGGGCGGCGCGGTACTTGAAACCAGCGCCGGGCCAGAGGCGGCGATGCCCGCACACAGCCTGACCCAGACGCTGGAGCGTATTCGCGCAGGGCGGCCCAGTGCGGCGAACGAACCGCGGCCGGCAACGGGCGGCGTCTTTCCCGCGCCTCTGGCCGCATATGTCGGGGGTGATCTGGACCGGGTGAAATGGCGTTCATACGGTATCGGGCTGAAACAGCGCATCCTGCCGGTTGCGCGCGGCTCTAGCGTGCGACTTCTTTACATTCCTGCCGGAATGGCAGTGCCGGACCACGGGCACCGGGGCACGGAACTAACGCTGGTCCTGCAAGGTGCCTTTCGCGATGAAACCGACCGCTTTGGGCGCGGCGATATCGAGGTTGCAAACGAAGATCTTGAGCATACGCCGATTGCCGAAGAGGGCGCCGCCTGTATCTGTCTGGCGGCTACGGACGCGCCGCTTCGCTTCACCGGTCTGCTGCCAAGGCTGGCGCAACCGTTCTTACGTATCTGACCGGGGTTTTCTTTCGGCCTGCGCCAATGGAAGAACGTTGCTGGCATCCGGCGCAATCTCTTCGAAGTCGAAGTTGTCCAGTTTGATGGCCCTTTTTCCCGCACGCTCTGCGGCGGTTGAAATCCCGTCGATATCACGGCGCGCCTGATCGAAGTGGGTTTCAAGTTTTCCCGCGCGTTCGACGATAAGTTCAACATCGCGGTGAAGCTGTTTCAGCGCGGCCCGAATGGCGCCCGCCTGTTCGCGCATCCGCGCGTCCTTTAGAATGGCGCGCATCGTGTTCAGTGTTGCCATGCAGGTCGTCGGCGAGACGATCCAGACGCGCGCGGCGAACCCTTCGCGCACGACCTCGGGCAGGCGCGCATGCAATTCGGCATAGACCGCTTCGGACGGCAGGAACATCAGCGCCCCGTCGGCGGTTTCCCCTTCGATCAGGTAGCGTTCGGAAATCGCCTTGATATGTGTGCGCACGGCGGTTTTCAGCGCCGCAAGGGCGCGGACGCCAGCCTCTTTGGTTTCTGCATTGACCAGCGCCTCATAGGCCTCAAGCGGGAACTTGGCGTCGATTACGATAGGCCCCGGCGGGTTCGGCAGATGTATCAGGCAATCGGCGCGTTTGCCGTTCGAAAGGGTCGCCTGAAAGGCATAACTGTCAGAGGGCAGCGCCTTGGACACGATATCGTTCAGTTGAATTTCGCCAAAGGCACCGCGCGTCTGTTTGTTCGACAGGATATCCTGAAGACTTAGAACATCGGTCGACAGTTTCTCGATGTTGGTCTGCGCCCTGTCGATCGTTGAAAGACGCTCTTGCAATTGGGTCAGCGACTTGGTGGTCTTCTCAGAAGAGCCGTGCAGCGTATCGTTCATCCGCTCTTGTAGGTCGGAAAGAGATCGCGCCGATTTCATCGCACTTTCATGAAGCTTGTCGGCCATCTGGCGTTGCACTTCGGCAAGGCGCACTTCCATCGTCTGGATGGTCATGGCTTGCGATTTGGACACCGATTCCAACCCGCCGGAAAGCTGTGCCTGGCCCTGCCCCAACCCCTGAACCGTCTGGTTCAACTGCCCCATCTGGTGCAAAAGCGGCTCTGCCATCCGGGCCGAACGTCCCGCAGCGCGCACCGCTGACACCAAAAGGAAAATGACCAAAACGGCCAAGGCGATCCCTGCCAGCGTGGCCAGAACGACCGGATCGCTGAAAGCGTATGATTTGCCGTCGATGCTGATCATGTGCGCCCAAACAACCGTTCGATGTCGGATAGTTTCAGTTCGACATAGGTGGGGCGGCCATGGTTGCACTGGCCCGAATGGGGCGTCGCCTCCATCTCGCGCAAAAGCGCATTCATTTCTTCGGCGCGCATCTGCCTTCCCGAGCGAATTGATCCGTGACAGGCAACGCGGCTTAGAACAGCCTCTATCCGGTCTTTGACGCTTTGGCTTTCGCCCAAGTCGTCTAGTTCATCCAATATGTCGGTGATCATGCCCGCGGCATCGACCACGCCAAGGATCGCCGGTGTTTCACGAACGGCAATTGCGCCGCCGCCGAAGGGTTCGATCACCAGCCCGATTTCAAGAAGCATCTGGGATACGTCCATCAGACGCGCCACGTCCTCTTGCGACAACTCGACGATCTCGGGGATCAGAAGAGCCTGCGATGCGACACCGTTCTGCGCCATCTGAGATTTCAGTTTCTCATAGACCAGACGTTCATGCGCTGCGTGCTGATCAACGATGACAACGCCATCCGCCGTCTGCGCGATGATATAGTTCTGGTGCACTTGCGCGCGGGCAGCGCCAAGTGGCGCGGATTGAGGATCGGGCGCGGGACCAGAGCCGGGATCGCTTTGCGCCAGTTCTGTGATCGGCGGCTCATAGCGGGCCGAGACGGGGGCGGTTTCGGCAAAGCCGGCTGTCTGGGCCGGCCGGCGGTCCATCTGGTAGACATGCGGCGCGGCGCCCACCGGTTCGGGGCGAAAGGCGCCAAGCGTTGCACCGGCAACGGTCGTGGATGCGCGGTGCCCTGCATCGGCCAGCGCATGGCGCAGGCCCGAAACGATCAGCCCGCGCACGACGCCCGGTTCGCGAAAACGAACCTCGGCCTTGGCGGGGTGAACGTTGACGTCCACGCGCGTCGGGTCGCAGTCGATGAAAAGCGCGGCAGCAGGGTGGCGATCACGCGACAGAAAGTCAGAGTAGGCGCCGCGGAGCGCGCCCAGCAAAAGTTTGTCCCGAACCGGCCGGCCGTTCACGAAGAGGAACTGGGCGGTCGCCGATCCGCGCGAATAGGTTGGCAGCGCCGCGTATCCGGTCAGGTGCAGCCCTTCGCGTTCGGCATCGATCGCCAAAGCGTTCTCGGCAAACTCTTTGCCCAGAATACTTGCAAGGCGGCCGTGAAGGGCGTCGAAAAGATCGCCGGATTCGGCGTCGGCCCGCAGCACGATGCGCCCGTCCCGGCCATCCGAAACATCGCGCAGCGTAAAGCTCACGAATGGTTCGGCCATCGCAAGGCGTTTGACCACGTCCGCTATCGCCTGAGCCTCGGCGCGATCGGTGCGCAGGAACTTCAGCCGCGCAGGCGTGGCATGAAAAATTTCGCGCAGTTCAACGACCGTGCCCTGATTCAACGCAGCAGGGGTGACAGCACCCATCCGGCCGCCACTGACGTCGATCCGAAAGGCAGGCTCACCCTCGATCCGCGAGGTGATCGAAAGATTTCCGACCGCACCCAGAGATGGAAGCGCCTCGCCGCGAAACCCGAAGGTATGGATGTTCAAAAGGTCATGGCCGTCAATTTTGGAGGTCGCATGACGGGACAGGGCAAGCGCCAGTTCGGACTGCGGGATGCCGCATCCATCGTCGGTGACCCGCAAAAGCGTCTTGCCACCATCGCCATAGGCCACTTCGATCCGCCGGGCGCCTGCATCCAGCGCGTTCTCGATCAGTTCCTTGACCGCCGAGGCAGGCCGCTCAATCACTTCACCAGCCGCGATCCGGTTGATCGCGGCATCATCCAATTGGCGGATTACCGGGCGATTTTCGCCTATCTTGCGGTTTGATGCTGGCATAGGGCGATATCTAGCACGTTCAGGTGCGATTCTACCAATGGATTGTCATCGCCCGCCGATGGCGCTTTCTAGTTTGAGGGTTCAAGGCCCTTGGGCTGGCCGACCACCACGAAACGCAGGTCCTGAGGCCTGAGAATGCGGGCGGCGACGCGATTGATCTCTTCCAGCGTCACGGCGTTGATCCGATCATTGCGCGTGGCGATATAGTCGATCGGAAGGCCCTGCGACTGCATGCCGACCATGATGTCGGCAATCGGTCCGTTACCGTCAAAGCGAAGTGGATAGGCGCCCGTCAGATAGGTCTTGGCCTGCTCAAGTTCCGTGGCTGTAACGCCCTTGCTTGCGGCGCGCGCCCATTCGTCCCGGATAACGTCGATCGCCTGAGCGACGCGATCATTGGCCGATGAAACCTGCCCCATGTAAAGCTCTCCCAGATCCATCGGGACGAGGTAGGAATAGACGCCATAAGTCAGCCCGCGTTTTTCGCGCACCTCGTTCATCAGGCGCGAGGAAAAGTTCGACCCGCCCAGTATCTGGTTGAGGATATAGGCGGCGAAAAAATCCGGGTCGTCGCGTGTTATCCCTTCGTGCCCGAAAACGACCACCGATTGCGGCGTGTCGAACGGAATGACGGTAACGCCCCCGGTCAGTTGATACTTGGCGTGTTCGATCATCGGCGCCCCGGTTTGCGGCAAACCGGCAAAAAGGTCATCCAGAAGCGATGACAGTTCGGCCGCGGTAATGTCACCGACAGCGCCGACATAAAGCCGGTCACGGGCGAAAGCGCCCCGGTACGCGGCCAGGATGTCGTCGCGGGTGATCGAGGCGACTGATTCCAGCGCTCCCTTGCGCGAAGACCCATAGGGGTGATCCCCAAAGGCGGCCTTGTCAAAGGCTCGGTTCGCGATTTCCTTGGGGTCGGTCAGATCGGACTTGATGCCAGAAAGGACCTGTTCGCGCACACGTTCGATCGCATCCTGGTCAAAGCGCGGATTGGTGATTGCCGTGCGCAAAAGTTCAACCGCCTGATCACGGTTCTCGGTCAGGAACTTGGCCGAGATCGCGACAGAATCGTTGTAGGCGCTAAAGCTGTAGCTGGCCGCCAGCGATTCCTGCGCCGTTGCAAAGGCGCGCGCATCCATGTCGCCGGCGCCTTCCTCTATCAGCCCCATCATAAGGTTGGTAACGCCGCGCTTGCCCGGTGCATCAAGGTTTGTGCCGCCTTTGAAACGTATTTCAAGCGATACAAAGGGGATCGAATGTTCCTCGACAAGCCATGCGTCAACGCCTTTGGGCGAAACCACGTCCTGAATTTTGATTTCTGCCTGCAGGGGCGAGGCAAGGATCAGGGCCGTCAGAAGAGTAAGAATGCGGGTCATTGGGAAACGGCCTCCTGAGCGGCGGGGTTTGTCAGCCATCCTGTGACCGCGCGGTCCTTGTTGAACACCTCACGCGCGGCGGTCAGAACGTCCTCTTCTGTCACAGCCTGAAGCCTTTCGGGCCAGTCGCGGACATCCTGAACGGTCAGCCCCGTGGCAAGCGCCGATCCGTATTTCTGGGCCTGCGACTGAACGTTGTCTTCGCCGTAGATACGCGAGGCGCGCAATTGCATCTTGATGCGTTCGAATTGAACCTTGTCGACGCCGCCTGCGATGAACTGTTGAACCGCCTCATCGAGCGCCGCTTCAGCTTCGGTCAGGGTGACGCCCGGCGCTGGGACAATGACAAGGCCAAAGGTCGTGTCATCGGTGGAAAGCGGGTTGTAGAAGGCCGAGGCATATAGCGCCTTTTTCTGCTCGAACTGAAGCTTCTGACCCAGAACTGAGGTTGCGGGGTTTCCGCCCAAAAGTTCGGACAGCATCATCAATGCCGCTGCCTTGTCCTGATCGCCGGGGTCTCTTTCGGGCGCAAGGTAGGTGCGGATCACGTAAGGCTGGGCAATCTTTTCATCGCTCAGGGTCATGCGGCGTTCGGCCAGTTGCGGCGGCTCTTGCGGGCGTGCCCGTTCTGGCAGATCGGGATTGGCGGGAATGACGCCGTAGTATTTTTTGGCCAATGCCTTGACCTGATCGGGCTGCACGTCTCCGGCAACAACGAGAATGGCGTCATTGGGCGCATAGAAGGTCTTATAAAAGGACATCGCATCCTGAAGCGACAGCTTCGATGCTTCCTGACGCCAGCCGATGATCGGAATGCCATAGGGGTGGTTGAGATACTGTGCGGCGCGGCGCTGTTCGCCAAAAAGGGCGCCCGGGTCGCTGTCGGTGCGCTGGGCGCGTTCTTCAAGGATGACATCGCGCTCTGTCTTGACGTCGCCTTCTGTCAGCCGAAGGTTGACCATGCGATCGGATTCCATGCGCATCATCAGCTCAAGCCTGTCGGCTGCCACGCGCTGAAAGTAACCGGTATAGTCCCATGACGTGAATGCGTTGTCTGTTCCGCCATTTGCGGCAACGACATCGGAAAGCTCACCCGGGGCCAGAACATCGGTGCCTTTGAACAACAGATGCTCAAGGAAATGGGCGATGCCCGATTTTCCCGGCGGCTCATCGGCCGCGCCAACCTTGTACCAGACCATGTGGACGACGACCGGGGCGCGATGATCTTCGATCACCACCACCTGCATACCGTTATCCAGCTTGAAACTTGTAACCGCCTGTTCGGCAAACGCCGCGCCCGCAAAGGCAAGCAGCGAGAAAGCAAAAGCCAGAATTCGGTTCATTGGGCAATTCTCCGGTTGTTGTCGCCGATACCTACGCCGACTTTATGCGGGATCAAGCCCTTGCACGCCCTTGTGAGCGTAATTTGGGTTACTCGCCGGGCACTCTTGGCGGCGCGGAAGGCGTGCGCGCACCCGCGCGGCGCCATCTGGCAAGCTCACGATGCTGATCGAGAGAGTAGATCCGGTAGGATTCGAAGTAGACGTTAACTTTGGCCAGACGCTCTAGCAGTTTGCCGTTGTTGCGGCGACGAAACTCAAGATCTTCCTTGGCAAGCTGATCGCGGATGTTGCCCGCAACGCCATAGCGGCCCGCATAGTTGATCAGCCCCTGATCGCCTGCGCGAATACCCGTTGCGCCAAGCGCCGATGGCTTGCCACCAAGCGCCGCAACAGCATCTGCATCCGGTGTCGGATCGGTGATGTTGGAACCACCCGGCGTTGGCGTGGGCAACTCGGCGTAAGACGCAGGTGCCTGCAAAGGCTTTGTCGGAAGGATCGCAAATTCGTCCGGGCCGGTCTTGCTATTGGGAAAATTGAGCAGTTTCGGCTCTTCCCGCGAGCTACAGGCGGCCACGAAGGAAACAAGGATGCCAAGGGCAATGTATTTGCCAACCCGCATCTGCATGAACGTCTCCCTCACCAATCTCTGGATTTGTTTAGCTGAACCTTACGGGTTCGTCACGGGGTGATCTACCCGGTTTTTCCTTTTGCAGGCGGCTGTTTGTCTTTGCCGCCCGTAAAGATGACCAATCCGATCGCCCCGACAAAGATCGCGATGTCGGCGACATTGAAGACATAAGGGTTTTCGATCCCGCAGCAGGACATGTTCAAAAAGTCGGCAACCGCGCCGTAATACAGCCGGTCAACGATGTTGCCCAGCGCCCCGCCGATCAGAATACCGCCAAAGATGTTGGCCAGCCGGTTGCCCTGTTCGGTGCGAACCCACCAGACAACAAGGCCCGAGATCGCAATCGCAACGACGATCAGGGTCCAGCGCGTCAACTCGCCTGCCCCGGCAAAGAGACCAAAGTTGATGCCTTGGTTCCATGCCATGCGAAAGGTGATGTAGGGCGGCCAAAGATCAATCGATCCCCGGCTCAGCAAGTCCATTTGCTGAACGACCAGCCACTTCAGGATCTGGTCCAGCAGAAAGATACCTGCCGCGATTTTCCACATAAGCTTCATCGTCAGTGCCTGAAATGGCGCATGCCGGTCAGGACAACCGCCAAGCCTGCTTCGTCTGCCGCGGCGATAACCTCATCGTCGCGCATCGACCCACCGGGGTGAATGACCGCCGTTGCGCCTGCTTCGGCCGCCGTCAAAAGCCCGTCGGCAAAGGGAAAGAATGCATCAGATGCCACGACAGAACCTTGTGTCAGAGGCTCTGAAAGGCCCAGAGCCTCGGCCATGTCGCGCGCCTTTAGCGCGGCGATACGGGTGGAATCGACCCGGCTCATCTGGCCAGCGCCGACGCCGACGGTTGCGCCGTCCTTGGCGTAGATGATGGCATTGGATTTCACGTGTTTCGCGACTTTCCACGCAAAGAGAAGATCGGCCATTTCCTTGTCACTTGGCGCGCGTTTTGTCACGACCTTCAGATCGCTGAGATCAACGCGGCCATTGTCGCGGTCCTGCACCAGCATGCCGCCCGAAACCTGCCGGTAGGTCAGCGACGCCGTGGTCGGGTCAGGCAGACCCGCCGTCGTCAAAAGGCGCAGGTTCTTTTTCTTTTGAAACCACTCGGCAGCTTCTGGCGTGGCGTCGGGGGCGATGACCACTTCTGTGAAAATCTCGGTGATGAGGCGCGCGGTTTCTTCGTCAAGTGTTTGGTTCAAAGCGATAATTCCGCCAAAAGCCGACACCCGGTCACAGTCGAACGCGCGCTGGTAAGCCGCGGCAAGGCTGTCGCCGGTGGCAACTCCGCATGGGTTTGCGTGTTTGACGATAACGCAGGCCGGACCGTTCTTTGGGTCAAACTCGGCCACGGCTTCAAATGCTGCGTCCGTGTCGTTGATGTTGTTGTAGGACAGCTCTTTGCCCTGATGCTGGCGCGCGGTGGCAACGCCGGGGCGCGCCGTGCCGTCGGTATAGAACGCGGCCTGTTGATGCGGGTTCTCACCATAGCGAAGCGTTTGTGAAAGCGATCCGGCAAAGACCCGGCGGCGCGGCGTTGACTGGCCAATGGCATCCGCCATCCACGCCGAAACAGCCGCATCGTAGGCACCGGTGCGGGCATAGGCAGTCAGCGCCAGTTGCTGGCGGAACGCATAGCTGGTTGCGCCATCGTTCTGTGCCAGCTCGGCGATCAGGGCGTCATAATCCTGAGTGTCCACGACCGTTGTCACGAAACCATGGTTCTTGGCCGCGGCGCGGATCATCGCGGGGCCGCCTATGTCGATGTTTTCAATCGCGGTGGCATAGTCCGCGCCGCCAGCGACCGCATTTTCGAACGGGTAAAGGTTGACGACCAGCAGGTCGATGGCGCCGATCCCATGTTCCTGCATTGCCGCAAGATGCTGATCGTTGTCGCGAAGCGCCAAAAGGCCACCGTGCACCTTTGGGTGCAGCGTTTTCACGCGCCCGTCCATCATCTCGGGAAAGCCGGTCACTTCCGAAACATCGGTGACCTTCAACCCGGCATCGCGCATTGCCTTGGCAGAACCACCGGTCGACAAAAGCTCGACCCCGCGGCCAGCCAATTCTCGGGCAAGTTCAATCAGACCGCTTTTGTCAGAGACGGACAAAAGCGCGCGGCGAAGTGGGACGAGGTCGGTCATTTAGAAGTTTTTCCTTGCGTAGTTCAGCGCGGGTGGCTGTCGCGCTCGAGGTCACGAATGTTCATCGGCGTGTCCTGAGCCTTGGCCAAGGACCACCTTACGCGCGTGGCATACTCTATCGCGCGGCCAGACAAAACGATCTGCTTCGTCGCACGTGGCTTTAGGCGCCCTTTTTCAAGGTAGACAGAGTTCTGAAGCGACAAACGGCCAACGCCATCATGGCGAAACACCCATATTTCGCCGCTTTTCAAGGCAATCGAAATTGCGGCGCCGCCCATGTCCACCTGAGCTTCGACATCGGGGTGCAGGTGAAAGCGCACGGAAAAGGGCAGACCCTGAAGGCGCACCTGATCCATCATGTAGTCAAAGCGGATCTTGTCTTCGTCGGTAAGGGTGGCAACGGTGTCTTCGCCCGTCAGGCTGCGCCCGTCGAAAGCCAGATCAAGCTGGCGGATATGCGTCAGGCCGTGCGTCAGAAGAAACCCGTCGTGCCCGGCCTGAAGGCTTACGCCGTCCTGCCCCGCCGTCTGCTGGATGCGCACACGTTTGGGCACATCGACCAAAAGTTCGGTGTTGCGCCCAGCGCCGAAGTTTCGGGTTCCAAGGCGCGATGATGAAAACCCGTCCATACCAAGGGTAGAGTGTGACGGGGTTGCGCGCCCGGCGCGGCGCCATTCAGCGCCAAAACTTTCGCCGGAGCCGCAGTTGACGACAACCGGGCGCCGGCCAGAGGTCAGTTCAAAAGCCAATGTCGAGGCATGGGCATTGTATGAGGCGGCGCCACTGGGCGGCGCTGCGGCGTCGACGATGACGCTTGTTCGGCCTGCGGACAGGCGGGCATAGCCCATGGAAAGCCCGGTATTGGCGGTTGCGCGCACGCCCGAAGAGGCAAGCGCGTTGTCCAGTTGCCCTTCGGGGCCGCGGCCGCCGCCGTGAAACCGGGCCAGACCACCGTCGCTATGACGCAGCGCCCGCAAGGTCGGCGCAATTCGCTCTATGGCAAGCAGATGCTCACGCTGGGCCAGATACCCGGCATCGGCCAAGGCAGAGGCGGCCCAATTCAGCAGGGTGAAGACCTCTAAAAGTTCTTCGGGATTTCGCGTAGGAATGCCGCCCTCGGCGTCAATGCGCTCACCGCAATCGCGCGACAATGCCCGGGTGGCGGGCGTGACGTGCCGCTCCATCCCGGTCAGGGCAAGCCCCGCATAGATCATGCCTGTCAACGACTCAAACCGTGGAAGCCCGGGCGCCGAAACCTTCCATCTGCGGCTTAGAAAGTTCGTTTGTTGTGCAAGCGAGCGAAAATATGCGGCCGACACGTCGCGATCCTGACCGTTCAGCAGGAAAAGCGCGTGGTTTATCCAGCGGGTTAGCCGCCTGCCGGTGATGTCCGGGCTCCACCCCGGGCCAGCGCCGCGTCCGAACTTATCCATCCATCCCGATAACCATGCCTGCGCCAGTTGCCGCGCGGCAAGATCGCCGACCGCTGCAAGGTCATCCAGCCAGGCAAAGCCGTGCAATGCGGCGTCAAACTCGCGGTCGGGTATTGGGATTTCCCAGATTGAAACGCCGGGCGCTTCGACCAGATGTCCGGCGAACAGAAAGTTACCGGCCATAAGCTGTTTGCCGCGCGCGAAGGAACCGATCGTGCGCGGTTCCGGCTGTGATACGAATCCCGTAGCAGGCGACGCGAACGTGGAAAGTCGCGCGTGAAAGCGGTTCATCCAGCGCGCGCTACGCGCCGACCAGCCCTCCCAGTTTGTCACAATCTGCCTGTCCCTTGGGGAAATTTGCCTGCTGCCGGATCATAGGCGCGGCGAACTAATGTGTCACCGCTGAAAAACACCCCTCAGGCGGCTTTGCGCAAAACCGCCATGTAAAATCCATCCATCCCGCCCCGATCGGCCCAAAAATCCGGCGTCAGGCGCAGGCCACCACCGGGTTCGCGCCACGCATCGTCGATCCAATCCATTTGGGGAACCTCAACCGAAAAGCCCGGCGTGCGTTCCAGAAACGCGGCAACGGGCCGTTCGCCTTCTTCGGGAAGCAATGAGCAGGTGCAAAAGACCATCCGCCCGCCCGGTGCCAGCAGCTTCGCGGCCTTGTCCAGAAGGGCCGCCTGAAGCGCAAAAAGATCGCGCAGGCCGCTTCCGTCCTTGGCAAAGGGCAAGTCCGGGTGACGGCGAATCGTCCCTGTGGCCGAACAGGGCGCATCCAGAAGCACCGCATCGAAGGTTTTGGCCGACGTCCATTCAAGGGCGTCCGCAACCTGCATGTCCGCCGAAAGCCCGGTTCGCGCCAAATTCTCGGCAACGCGCTGCATCCGCTGGGGCGCGATATCAAGGGCGGTCACCTTTGCGCCCGCCGCTGCAAGTTGCATGGTTTTGCCGCCCGGCGCGGCACATATGTCCAAAACGCGCTCGCCCGGCCCAGCCGCCAACAGCTTTGCAGGAATGGCCGCCGCTGCGTCCTGAACCCACCAGTTCCCCGCCTCAAAGCCTGCAAGCCCCGTTAGCTGAACAGAGCCCGAAATGCGCACCGATCCGGTTGGCAATTCCGCGCCGCCCGTTGCCTTGGCAAGGCTGGCAGCATCCCCATCTTTGGGCGTCAGGTCGGTAACCGCGCCACTTTCGTGTGCCGCCTCAAAGGCGGCGACCCGCTGGGCCCCGTAGAATTTCAAAAGACGTCCGCGAAGCCATTTAGGCAGCTTCAGGCCCGGCGCATCGGTCCACGCATCAACACCGGCCGTAACCACTTTGCGCAGAACGGCATTCACCAGCCCCGCCATTTGCGTGGTCTTGCGGTTGCTGCGCACAAGGTTAACCGCATCGTTGACAACGCCATGCGCCGCCGCCCCATCTACGAAAATCTCATAACAGGCCAGCCGAAGTGCGTTGCGCACGAAAAGCGGCGGCGGCTTTCTGAGGTGCGGCGCCAAAAGATGGTCAGCGCGCGGGTATGATCGCAGAACGCCAAGTGCCAGACGCTGGGCGCGGGCGCGCGAAGCGGGCTGCAACTCGGCCAGTGCCGGATCAAGGATATCCGACAAAAGCTGCCCGTCGTCCATCACCGCGCCTAGCAGCTTAAGCGCCGCGCGCCGAGGGGTCTGAGAGTTGTCCGCCATGTGGCATTCCTTGTTTTCTGTCCGCCGGGCGGTATATCAGCAGTTGCGCACTGACAAGGATAACCGCCGTGACTCACACGCCAAACCCAAAGCTGACACCAGAGGCAAAGCGCGCATTGGCCGAGGCCGAAGAGCGCCGCAAGGCCAAGTCCGACGCGCCAAGAAAGCCAGAACTGGGCGGGCGCAAAGGCCCCGACCCCGCGCGCTATGGTGATTGGGAAAAGAACGGCATCGCCAGCGACTTTTGACGCCCCGGCGCATTCTGGCGGCTAAAGGCCGAGAACGTCCAGCATGGAATAAAGGCCGGGGTTCTTGCCCTGCCCCCAGATCGCGGCCTTCAAAGCGCCGCGCGCGAATATGCGCCGGTCGGTTGCCACGTGGCGCAGGATCACCCTTTCACCTTCACCTGCAAAGATGACGTCATGCTCTCCGACGATATCGCCGCCCCGAATAGCTGAGAACCCGATCGCGCCTTTCCCGCGCGCGCCGGTAATACCGTCGCGCCCGCTTTCAGTGACGTCCGGCAGGTTCACGCCGCGCCCGTCCGCCGCCGCTTGTCCCAGCATAAGCGCTGTACCAGAGGGCGCATCGACCTTGTGGCGATGGTGCGCCTCGACGACTTCGATGTCGAAATCCTCATCAAGCGCCGCCGCCACCTTTTGGGTAAGCTGAACAAGAAGGTTGACGCCAAGGCTCATGTTCCCGGCGCGGATGATCGTCGCGTGCCGTGATGCCGGTTCAAGCCGGGCAAGCTGATCTTCGGTAAAGCCGGTTGTTCCGATGACGTGAACGGCGCGCGCCTGCGCGGCAAGGCCAGCAAACTCGATGGTTGCCTCGGGGCTTGTAAAGTCCACGACGGCCTGAGCGCGGGCAAAGCTGTCGAGCGGATCGTCATCTACAGTGATGCCAATTTCGGCGCCGCCCATTGCGATGCCCAGATCCTTGCCGATCCAGGCATGCCCCGTGCGCTCGATCGCGCCGACAAGTTTTACGCGATCACTTTCCAGTATCGTGTTCACAAGCATCTGGCCCATGCGCCCCGAGGCGCCGGTGACAACGATTCCGGGCAATTGCGACATTGTTCTCTCCTTGGTACTCTGCGCGTCTCTAGCGCGAGTGACGCAGCAAGGCAAAGCCTTGGTTGCAAGGACGCGCAACCTTGCATAGATGCTCGGCCATGGCAAAGAACAGGAATCATGCGGGCGCAGGCCCCAGTCAAAGGCAATTGCGCGTCGGCGAACTTATTCGCCGGGCGCTTTCGGATGCTTTGGCACGCGGCGAGGTTCACGACCCCGAACTGAACCGTATTTCGATCACTGTCGGCGAAGTGCGCACATCGCCCGACCTTCGGATCGCAACGGCGTTCGTGCTGCCGCTGGGCGGCAAGGGCGCGGATGAGGCTTTGGAGGCATTGCGCCGCAACAAGCATGAGCTTCGCCGCCTGCTGTCCAAGCATCTATCGCTAAAGTTTTCGCCCGAGTTGCGGTTTCAGATCGACGATACGTTCGACAGGATCGACGACACGCGCCGCCTGTTTTCCCAGGACACGGTCCGCCGTGATCTGGACGACTGATGGGGCGGCGCAAGAAAGGCCGCGACATTTCGGGTTGGATCGTCATCGACAAACCGGCGGGCCCGACATCGACGGCGGTCGTCAACAAGGTACGCTGGGCCTTTGAAGCCAAGAAGGCCGGCCATGCCGGAACTCTGGACCCAGATGCCACCGGCGTTCTGGCCATTGCCCTTGGGGAAGCGACAAAGACCATCCCCTATATTACCGATGCGCTGAAGGCCTATCGCTTTACCGTGACCTTTGGCGCGGCAACCAACACCGATGACGCCGAAGGCGAGGTTATCAAGACCGCAGAAGGGCGCCCAACGGATCAAGAGATCCGCGATGCCCTGCCGGACTTTGTCGGCGACATTCAGCAGGTCCCGCCGCAGTTCTCTGCGGTAAAGATCGACGGGCAGCGCGCCTACAAACTGGCGCGCGAAGGCGAGGATCTGACACTGGCGGCGCGGCCGCTTTTTGTAGAAGAGCTTACGCTTGTATCGCGCCCGGATGCTGATCATGCCGTTCTGGAAATGATCTGCGGCAAGGGTGGATATGTCCGCTCTATCGCGCGCGATCTTGGACAGGCGCTTGGCTGTCTGGGGCATGTGCAGTCGCTGCGCCGCGTCTGGTCGGGACCCTTCGAGGCCGAGGACGGTGTCAGCCTTGAAGAGATTGAAAAACTTGCCCGCACGCCAGAGCTTGACGCCATGCTTCTGCCTCTCGAAGAGGGTCTGTGCGATCTGCCAGAACTTCAGGCAACGCCGCAGGGTGCGGCGCGGATGCGAAACGGCAACCCGGGTCAGGTCATCGCCTCAAACGCCGAATATGGGGATGAGGCATGGGCCTCGGAAAATGGGCGGGCTGTTGCGGTGGGTATCTATCGCGCGGGCGAACTTCACCCCAGCCGCGTTTTCAACACCTGAGCACCTGCCAAGCCTTTGACAACGGGCCCGCAGCGCGGGAAACTGCCGGACATGATTACAAGGCAATTCAAGAAGGGCGATGCCCAGTCCAGCGCGGTTTATTCGCCCTGTGAGAAGTATCGCTATCAATTGACCCGCACATGGGATGCAAGTGGTCAGCGCGTGCATTTCATCATGCTCAACCCTTCCACCGCGACCGAAGTTCAGAACGATCCTACGGTTGAGCGCTGCGAGCGTCGGGCACGGGCGCTGGGGTTTGGAAGTTTCCGGGTCACCAACATCTTTGCATGGCGCGACACCGACCCCTTTGCCATGCGCAAGGCGGGCGATCCGGTGGGCCCCGGAAATGACGCGGCAATCCTTGAAGGTTGCGACTGGGCCGATCGGGTCGTTGCGGCATGGGGAACACATGGGGCGCATCTAAGCCGCGGCGCGGCGGTCGAAGCGATGCTTAGATCGCACGGATGCGAGCTTTTCCATCTGGGGCTTTCAAAGCACGGCCACCCAAAGCACCCGCTTTATATCTCTTACGCGCAGCAGCCGGAACCGTGGCCCAAAGGCGGGATGGCCGACGTTGCCTGAAGTGATCCCCGGATTTAAGCACAGCTTTGTAGAAACGAATGGCATCCGCTTAAGTGTTCAGCGCGCCGGCGAGGGCCCTGCTTTGGTGCTTTTGCATGGGTATCCGCAAAACGGCATGTGCTGGCTGAATGTCGCGCCTGAGTTTGCAAAGCATTTCGATGTGATCATTCCCGACCTTCGCGGCTATGGCCAAAGCGACGCGCCAGCAGACGATGAGGGGCACACCGTTTATTCAAAGCGAACGATGGCGGTGGACATTGCCGGGCTTTTGGATGCGCTTGGAATTGAAAAAACCCATATGCTGGGCCACGACCGCGGCGCGCGCGTGACCTACCGGTTTGCGCTGGACCATCCAAGCCGCCTGGGCCGGGTTGGCATTGTCGAAGTGGTCACGACCGCGGACCTTTGGAATTCGTGGAACGCGGAACTGGCCCTTGACGCTTACCACTGGACGTTTCTGGCACAGCCCTATCCGCTTCCAGAGCGGATGATCGGCGCCGATCCCGTGGCTTATGTCGATTGGACACTGGCGTCGTGGACCAAGGCCGGAACACTGGATGATTTCCCGCAGGCGGCATTGCAGGCCTATCGCGCCCAAGCCAAAGATCCTGCACGCATCCATGCAATGTGCGCGGACTATCGCGCCGGGGCAGGCATGGACCGGGCGCTGGATAACGGCGATCTTGCAGCCGGGCGCAAGATTGCCGCGCCCTTGCATTTTTTATGGAGCACCTCCGGCTTTCCCGCAGGATCAGGCGATCCGGCAGGACACTGGCGGCGCTGGTGTGATCACCTGACCGAAGCGTCCTGCGAAAGCGGGCACTTCGTGATGGAAGAAAACCCACAAGCCGTGATTGACGAGTTTATCCCGTTCTTTGCGCCGGGTCACAGACCGTAGTTCGGCGCGCCGTTAAAGGTGATATCCCCCAAGGTCAGCGAAGGTGCTGCCTGAATCAAAAGCTTTAGCTCTCCATCCATCATGACCGCCTTATCCTCGCCATTGGTGCCAGAGGACTCCAAGGTGAAGGTCGGATTGGGGGTAACGTTGGTGTCATAGAAAAAGACGATCGCGTCTTCGGCGGGATCATAGTCGGTTACGGTGGCGTTTTGGCCGCTGGTAATCCAGTCACCGCTGGCGAATTCATCAGCACCAGCGCCGCCGGTGGCAATATCGCCGCTGCCCATGAACAGGAAGTCGGAGCCATCGCCGCCATCCAGAATGTCCCCCTGATCCAGACCGGTAGGCGCCTCTCCGGGATAGTTCAGAACGCCATCCAGAATATCGTTGCCAGCGCCACCTGAAAGGTTGTCAGCGCCCAGACCTCCGACCAAAAGGTCGTCGCCTTCGCCGCCGATCAGCGTGTCATCACCGGTTTCGCCCAGCAAAATGTCGTGGCCAGCGCCGCCATCCAGCATATCACGTCCCGGCCCACCGATCAGGTCGTCGTTGCCGTCTTCACCCAGCAGCGTGTCATATCCGTTCTCGCCAAGCAGGATGTCATCGCCACTGCCGCCGCGAAGGGTGTCATAACCCTGGGCCCCGAACAGTATGTCGTTGCCAGCGCCGCCATCGATGTCATCGCGGCCCGCGCCCCCGTCAACGGCATCATCGCCGCCCAGCGCTGCAACGGTGTCATTTCCGCCAAGCGCCTCTATGACGTCCGGCCCTTCAGTACCGGTCAATTGATCCGGTCCTTCCGTTCCGACAATCGTGTCGTCTGTTTCTGAATCGTTTGATCCAAAAAGGCTTTCGCCAATCAAACCGATGGCCAGCATTCCAAATAGCGACAATAGTAGCAGCATAACAGTACCCCCCAGTACTTCGTCGTCGCATATCAATTGCGACTTTACCCAATTCAATTGTTTCAGCGCGAAATGGCCCGGTCAACCTACGAGGGACCGGACGCACGCAAAAAGAGAATGTTTTAAGTAAAGTCCTGCGGATGCTCCGGTACTGTTTCCAATTTGATGACAATTAAGGCGCTGATCCGGCTTGGAAATTCCAATTTCTTCCACCTGCGTCCAATTCGAATCTATTCGGCCCGAGTTTTCCAGCCGCCTTATTGTCCGAATTGACGGGCTGTTAATTCATTTCCTGCCCAATTTCAGATGGGTGGCTGACGTGCCTTTGGCGTCGGCTTTGGACGAGGATACGAATAAGATGTTGGCACTTGCTGGCTTACTTGGGCTGTTCATGGCGGGTCTGGTCGTAGAGGTTCCCAGTCTTCTTGGAATGGGACGCGAGAACGACGAACCGGATGAGCCGGAATTTCACGAAGAAGAAGACGCCGTGCAATCGGAAGACACGGTCGAAGCTGGCATGGGTTTGGCGCCCGTCGACGCCGCCGAAAGCACCACGGGTTTTGATCCGGGCGAAGATGACGTTGTCGGCGATGACAACACTTTGCCACAGGATACTATTGATGCCGTCCTCGGGACGATCCTTGCCGGGACGGATGCGGCCGACACGCTGGCCGGCGGCGCCGGCGGTGATCAGATCAACGGGTATGCGGGCGATGACGCGCTTTTCGGTGAAGGCGGCGATGACCACATTTTTGGCGGTCAGGGTGATGATACGCTGGCCGGGGGCGCTGACGACGATCTTTTGAACGGGCAAGAGGACAACGATGGCCTTTGGGGCGGCGATGGCGACGATACGCTTTTTGGCGGGCTTGGGAATGACCTGCTTTCGGGGGGAAGTGGCAATGACCAGATTGCCGGGGGTGCTGGCGACGACCGCGCCTATGGCGGGGCGGGCGACGACGCGATCGAGGGCGGCTATGGCCACGACATCCTGATCGGCGGGGCAGGTTCGGATACCCTGTTTGGCGATGTCGGCGACGATATACTTGTGGGCACGCAGATCGACAGCGCCGGCAAGGATACGGACATGCGCGATTTTCTGAACGGCGGCAGCGGCGATGATGTCTTTCTTTTGGGCGCAGACGATATCGCCAGCGGCGGAACCGGCGCCGACAGTTTTGTCGTCGGTGACTGGATGGAAGGCGGCCCAGAAGCCGTCATTCAGGACTTCGACGCTGCGGTGGACAGGTTGGTTGTTGCGGTGGGCGAGGCTGATTTTTCAACGACCGTCATTTCGGTTGAGAAGGACACGGACAGCAGCACCAGCCGCGTGGTGATGAACGGAGAGGTTGTCGCGCTTGTCAGCGGGGCCGGATCGCTTAGCGCCGAGATGATAACCCTGGTTGCGCACTAATTGTCAGATTTCATTTGCAAACTTGCCCAGCAGGTCGCATTTTCGGCCCAATAGCGAGGGACGAGTTTTCTGCAATGCCAGGTGAAGATCCAGATCTGCCCCCGGGGCGCAAGGAGTTCGAGGCGCTGACTACGGAAATCCGCCGCCTGAACGACCACACTTTCATCAAGATGCACAATTCCCGGTGGCGCCTTGCGGCGTTTCAGTTCCTGCGCGGTCTGGCTTTCGGGTTGGGCACGGTCGTTGGGGCCACGATCCTTGTGTCGCTCATTGCGTTTGTTCTTTCGACGATTGATTTCATCCCTATTCTTGGCGATTGGGCGGCCCGGATCGCCGAACAGATCAACGTCAAGTAACGCTTTCCTTTTGGGCCATAATCCCCTATACGCGCGCATCCGCTGATGTGACGATGAACGTTGCCGAGGCGGTAAAATCTCCAAGGGCCCTGCTGGACGACATCCCGGCCTGCGCCATGAACCCTTGATTATAAGGAGACCCCGATGTCGATAACGGTAGAAGAAAAAGCACGCGTAATGAAAGAATTCGCGACCAAGGAAGGCGACACAGGTTCGCCCGAAGTTCAGGTTGCAATCCTTTCCTCGCGCATCGCGACACTGACCGAGCACTTCAAGGCCCACAAAAAGGACAACCATTCCCGCCGTGGTCTTTTGATGATGGTCGCTCAGCGCCGCAAACTTCTGGACTACGTCAAGCGCAAGGACGAGGCCCGGTATCAGGACCTGATCACCCGGCTTGGCCTGCGTCGCTAAGACCCGAAGCCGCGCCCCAATGGGGCGCGGTTTTCGCTTGTAGGAAGCAGTTCCAAACAGGCGAAACACCGTTGCAAAGCTTATCTGCAACACCAAGTCCCCCGCTTCCGGGCCCGCGGCAGGGGAACAGACATAGGGCCAGAGGCAATACGGCCTCTACATGAACGGCCAATGGGGATAGGCCCCGGCGGCCAAAATAGGAAACGTGATGTTTAACGTAACTACGAAATCGATGGAGTGGGGGGACGAGACCCTCACATTGGAAACGGGCAAGATCGCCCGTCAGGCCGACGGAACGGTTATCGCCACTCTTGGTGAGACCAGCGTCATGGCCGCAGTGACCTTTGCAAAGGCGCAAAAGCCCGGACAGGACTTTTTCCCGCTGACGGTTCACTACAACGAAAAGTATTATGCCGCCGGCAAGATCCCCGGAGGCTTTTTCAAGCGCGAAGCACGGCCGACGGAAAAAGAGACGCTGACAAGCCGTCTGATCGACCGCCCGCTGCGCCCGCTGTTTGTTCCCGGCTTCAAAAACGAAGTTCTGGTCATCTGTACGGTTCTCAGCCACGACCTGGTCAATGACCCGGACATGGTTGCAATGATCGCCGCTTCGGCTGCGCTGACAATTTCCGGTGCGCCCTTCATGGGTCCGATCGCAGGTTGCCGCGTTGGTTTCGTGGATGGCGAATACATCCTGAACCCCGAAGTCGACGACATGCACGATCTGCGCAACAAGCCCGAGCAGCGGCTTGATCTTGTTGTCGCCGGCACCAAAGACGCCGTGATGATGGTTGAATCCGAAGCTTATGAGCTGACCGAAGCCGAGATGCTTGGCGCGGTCAAATTCGGCCATGAGCAAATTCAGCCCGTGATCGACCTGATCATCGATCTGGCCGAAGCGGCAGCGAAAGAGCCGTTTGACTTTAGCCCTCCGGATTACTCGGCCCTTTACGATGCCGTCAAAGCCGCAGGCGAAGACAAGATCCGTGCCGCATATGCGATCACCGACAAGCAGGAACGCACCGCCGCGGTCAGCGCCGCACGCGATGCAATCATGGAAGCGCTTAGCGACGAGCAGAAAGAAGACGCCAACCTTGGTTCGGCTCTCAAGAAGCTGGAAAGCAGCGTTGTTCGTGGCGACGTCGTCAAAAGCGGCAAGCGCATTGATGGCCGGGCACTGGACACGGTTCGCCCGATCGTCAGCGAAGTTGGTCTTTTGCCGCGCACACACGGCTCTGCCCTGTTCACACGCGGTGAGACACAAGGCCTTGTCGTGACCACGCTTGGTACAGGCGACGACGAACAGATGATCGACGCGCTGAACGGCACGTATAAGTCGAACTTCCTGCTGCACTACAACTTCCCTCCGTATTCGGTTGGCGAAGTTGGTCGCTTTGGTCCTCCGGGCCGCCGCGAGATTGGTCACGGCAAGTTGGCATGGCGCGCGCTGCAGGCAGTTCTGCCGTCGGCAACCGACTTTCCCTACACCATCCGCCTGGTCAGTGAGATCACCGAATCCAACGGCTCCTCTTCAATGGCGACCGTTTGTGGTTCGTCCTTGTCGATGATGGACGCGGCCGTTCCGCTGAAGGCGCCGGTTGCTGGTGTGGCCATGGGTCTTATTCTGGAAGATGAAGGCAGCTATGCCGTTCTGACGGACATCCTTGGTGACGAAGATCACCTTGGCGACATGGACTTCAAAGTGGCCGGTACCGAAGACGGTATCACGTCGCTGCAGATGGACATCAAGGTCGCAGGGATCACGCCTGACATCATGGAAAAGGCGCTGGATCAGGCCAAGGCCGGTCGTCTGCACATTCTGGGCGAGATGGCTGCGGCTCTTTCCGAAGGACGCGCAGAGTTCTCAGCACATGCACCGCGCATCGAGACGATGAATGTTCCCACCGACAAGATCCGTGAAGTTATCGGATCGGGCGGCAAGGTCATTCGCGAAATCGTTGAAGTGTCGGGTGCCAAGGTCGATATCAACGACGATGGTGTCATCAAGATCGCTTCGCCGAACGGTGATTCGATCAAGAAAGCCTACGACATGATCCACGCGATCGTGGCTGAGCCTGAAGAAGGTGCGATCTACACCGGCACGGTCGTCAAGATCGTCGACTTCGGTGCCTTCGTGAACTTCTTCGGCAAGCGCGACGGTCTGGTACACGTAAGCCAGATCGAGAACCGCCGCCTGAACCATCCTTCGGACGTTCTTAAGGAAGGTCAGGAAGTTAAGGTCAAGCTTTTGGGCTTTGATGATCGTGGCAAGGTTCGCCTGTCGATGAAAGTTGTCGATCAGGAAACCGGCGAAGAGATCAAGAACGAAGAAAAAGCCGACTAACTCGGCGCTTTGTTCCAGAAAACCGTAAGGGCCTCGGCAGTCATGCCGGGGCCCTTCTCTTTTAGGCTACTTCCCTATTCCGCACGGTGTACTCGGGTCGTCATCACATTCATGTTTATAACGCGGAGTCTGGTATTCCCAAGACGACGAAGCGGGCCTTGAAGCAGGCTCAGCCGGCGGAATGATGATGGGCTCTGCAAATTCCTGCGTGAGATAGAAATCGAGGTAAGGGGCGTCGGATCGCTGGATTTCCCGCAGGATCGCCATGCCTTCGGCATCCTGCGCCGCCTGCGATTTCTGGTCTGCGTTCATCTTCGCGGCGGTCTCACCGATGGATTGCATCATTGCGCCGAAACCGCCGTCATCGCTTTCGGCCTCACGAACAAGCGCCTCTAGTTCCTGCCGCTGCCTCTCTGCCTCAGCGGCCTCTCGCGCGATATCCGCGTCGATTTCACGATCGATCTGAATGCCGCGCGGCGCGGGCTACGCCCAAGCCGACGCCTTGGCACGAGGATTTTCCTTTCCGGTCATGGCCTAACCGGCCCACTGCCGTAGATGGTTAACGGGTGTGACATCCTTCAATTATGAAGTCCCGGCCGCGTTCTGGCAACAAATGCCAGAATATCCGCTTTTCGGCGCAGTGGCCTAAAGGTTTGCGCCCGGTTGAAACGCAGGCGAGAGGGGCAGCGGAACGGGCCAATCACAATCCCGTTGGTTACATTTGATTTTTCGCCCACAAGCACCATTATGATCGCGACGTGTAATACCGATTTTAAGGATTTAAGAATGCTGAAGCGCCGTAATTTTCTAGCGACAACTCTGGCGGCCGGGGCAGCGGGGGCGATGCCTGCGTTTGCTCACAAGTTAGAGCCATATGTCATTCCTGAAGAATACATGCCCGTCGAAGTGAAGTTGCGGACCAAGCTTGAGCCGGGTGAGCTTCACGTTGATCCGAACACTTTCCGGCTTTACTGGACGCTGCCGGACAACCGCGCGATCCGCTATACCGTCGGCGTGGGCAAGGATGACCTTTATCACGCGGGTGAGTTCTATGTCGGCGCCAAGCGTGAGTGGCCAAGCTGGACGCCAACACCTGAAATGATCAAACGCGATCCTGCGGCCTATGAGCAATTTGCAGACGGCGTTCCGGGCGGCATCAACAACCCCTTGGGGTCTATGGCGCTCTATCTCTTTACGGCCAACAAGCGCGACAGCTATCTGCGCATCCATGGCACGTCACAGCCCCGCACCATTGGCCGTGCGGTTTCGAACGGCTGCGCGCGTCTAGTGAACGATCAAGCGACCGAACTTTATCACATGGTGCCATTGGGAACGCGCGTTGTTCTGAACCCCAAGAACCGAAAGCTTGAAAACGCCTGACGGGATGCGGGCCGTGCCTTGGCCCTAGTCCTTGCCAAGCGCGATCACATCCTCAACGTCGGTCTTAAGCTCATCCACATAACCCACCGAAGCTATAGTGATTGCCGCGACCTTTTCAGCAACCGAAACGGTTGCGGCCGCCGTTTCGACGGCTGCGGTTGCATCGACAAGACCGCCCGAGGCAATACCGCCAAGGTTAACGAGGATCTTGGCAATCGCGTTGGCGGCAATCTGTCCACGGCTGTTCTTGCCCAGATCGTTCAGCGCCTTGCCCAGCGTCGGAAGTTTGCGTTCCACCGTGTTTAGCTTTTTGGCAAGCTCAGAGGTCTTTTTGAGAAGTTTGTCGAGTTGCCTTTCATTTCGCGCAAGGTTCTTGGCCAGCCGTTTCTTGTAAGGGTGGGTGTCGGCAAGCCCATTGACGGTCTTTTCCAGCCGCTTGTTGCTGTCCATCATTTCCATGATGAGATCGGTCAGCTTTTGCGTCTTGAACCCGGCGTGGCGCGTGTTGATTTTCAGCAGCTTCATGTTCGAGGTCGCCTTGTCCAGCGTTGGAACAATGTCGACGCCAAGAACTGCATTCAGGGTCGTTGCGCCGGTTTCTGAAACCGCGCGCCCGGCGGATTTCTTGAAGGTCGTCGCCAGAAAGATAAGCTGTTTTTCGACGATCTTGGCGGCGGCCGAAATGCTTATGTTGTGTTCGACGATCTGCTGGGTCAGTGATGCGGCCGAGCGCACAAATCCGTATATTGCAAAGGCTTGTGTGCCGGGCAATGCGATGGCCACCCCTGAGGCGACGGTCATCACCGTGCCCTTGGCGATCGCCTTGCGCCGCTTTTTCAGTTCCTTTTGATACTCGGCCTCCATTTCGGCGTTCAGGCCCAGTTTCTTGATCACGTTAGTGGGGGCCTTGTGCATCAGATCGGCCAGCGTTGCGCCATGGGCATCGATGATCTTGCCGTAAAGCTTGGCCGTGTTATGGGCATTTCTTCCGCGGCGCTTGACCCCCGTCGCCTTAATCTCGCTGGCCGCCTTGTTGACCATGATCTGCAAGGCATTGTCATACTCGGCGAAAAGAGAGTTCAGCAGGTTCTTTCGGTCAAGTTCCTGCGCGATCGCTTCAAGCAGTTCGATCTTGGTCATCTGCGGCTTGGGTTTGAACCCCTTGCAGTCAGGGTTGTCCTTGACCGCCTCATAGACCCGCGCCGCAAAATCATAGCGGAAAACCTCGCGGGTTTTGCTGCCGAACTTCAGCGCATCCTTGTGCTGTTTCTCGATGATGGTTCCCAGCGCGGCAACATCCGAAACGATGGCCTTGCGCCGTTTGGGATAGGCCTTAAGGCTTGATTTCGCTTCGACCTCTACCTTGGTCAGCAAATCCCCCAGCTTGTTAAGCTGAATGACGACCAGCGATTGGGCGGTTCCGCGGCGGGCATCCTTGTAGTCCTTGATCGCGGTGGCCACCGCGCGGTCCCACTTGGATGGCTTTTCGCCGGGCCAGGCTTGCTTCCACCAGCGCGAGGATATGCTTGGCGGGACGCGCTTTTTTACTTCTTTGTCTGTAAGATCTGAAAAAGACATAATTGAAATCCGAACCTCCACAATGAGATCGCCCGGACATTCAAAGTTCTCTTGGCCCATAAATCAAGCTTTTGGATCTGCGGTGCGCCGGGATCAGCAAGATGATGCATTCACCCGGCGCACACGCGTGCCTTGTCAAAGCTTGGTTGTGCGCAGGTATGGCAACACGGTTTTGAAGGATCCAAAACGCGCCTTTGCGTCCGTGTCACTGACCGACGTTGGAATGATGACGTCTTCCCCGACCTGCCAGTTCGCAGGTGTTGCAACGCCCTTGCCAGCGCTGGTCTGAAGGCCATCAAGGGCGCGCAGAACCTCGGCAAAGTTTCGGCCCACGGTCATCGGATAGGTCATCGACAGCTTCAGCTGTTTGTCCGGCCCGATGATAAAGACCGAACGCACGGTTGCGCTGTCGGCGGGTGTGCGCCCGTCGGGCAAATAGGCCTCGGCGGGCAGCATATCGAAAGCCTTGGAAACCTGCAGATCGTCATCGGCGATGATCGGGAAACCGGCGGCAGTTCCGGCAACCTTTTCGATATCGCCCTTCCATTTCTTGTGATCCTCAACGCCATCGACCGAAACACCAATGACCTTGGTGCTGCGTTTTTTCCATTCGTCCGCAAGCTGGGCGACCGCGCCAAACTCTGTCGTGCACACCGGAGTGAAATCCTTGGGGTGCGAGAAAAGGATGGCCCAGCTGTCTCCGATCCATTCATGCAGCCGCAGTTGGCCCTGATCGGTTTGCACGGTCAGGTCAGGGATAGTGTCGTTGATGCGAAGCCCCATGTCGGTTCCTTTCATTAAAGCGTCAGGCAGCTTATATAGGATGCCGGTCAGGCCAATCACACCGCAGAGCCGGCATGTTTTGAGCCAAAGTTTTTTCCAAGGAGTTGAAGATGATCGAAAAGCGCCAGTTCTACATTGATGGCCAATGGGTTGACCCCGCTGTGGCCAACGACTTTGACGTAACCGATCCTTCGACCGAAGAAGTTGCGGCGGTCATTTCGCTTGGTGGGCAAGCGGACACAGATGCGGCCGTTGCGGCCGCGCGGCGCGCCTTTGCGTCTTGGTCAGTCGTACCAAAGCAGGAAAAGCTTGTTCTTCTGCGCAAGCTTCTGGACATCTACAAGTCACGCTCTGACGAAATGGCCAAGGCCATCAGCATCGAGATGGGCGCACCCGTAAAGCTTTCGCGCACCGCACAGGTCGGCGCTGGGATCTGGCATCTTGAGGGGTTCATCAAAGCCTTTGAGAAGTTCGAGTTTGAGCGCGACTTTACCGGGACCGAAAAGACCCTGTTGGAACCGATCGGCGTTACGGCACTGATCACGCCGTGGAACTGGCCGATGAACCAGATCGTGCTTAAGGCTATTCCGGCAATGGCGACCGGTTGCACCATGGTTCTGAAACCGTCCGAGATCGCACCGCTGTCGGGGCTTTTGTTTGCCGAGTTTGTTGATCAGGCGGGCTTTCCCAAAGGTGTCTTCAACCTTGTGAACGGCGATGGTGCGGGCGTGGGTTCGCAGCTGTCATCGCACCCCGATGTCGACATGGTCAGCTTTACAGGTTCGACACGCGCAGGCATCGCCATTTCAAAGGCGGCGGCTGATACGCTAAAACGCGTGTCGCTTGAGCTTGGCGGCAAGGGCGCGAACATCCTGTTTGCCGATGCCGATGAAGAAGCGATGCGCTACAGCGCCTTTCGCTGTTTCAGAAACACCGGCCAGTCATGCAATGCGCCGACACGGCTATTGGTTGAAAAGTCGGTCTATGATCGCACGGTCGAGGTGGTGGCAAGTTATGCCAAGGAAACCAAGGTCGGCCCAGCCTCAGAAGATGGCGATCACATCGGGCCTGTTGTCAGCGAGTTGCAGTACAACAAGATCCAGGACCTCATCCAAAAGGGTATCGACGAAGGCGCGCGGCTAGTGGCGGGCGGCACAGGTCGGCCCGACGGTTTGAACCGGGGCTATTTCGTGCGGCCAACCGTCTTTGCGGACGTCAACAATCAGATGACCATCGCGCGGGAAGAGATTTTTGGCCCCGTGCTGACCGTCATCCCGTTTGAGACTGAGGCAGAGGCGATCGAGATTGCCAATGACACGCCTTATGGCCTGACGAACTATATCCAGACGCCGGACGACGAAAAGCGGCGCCGCGTTGCGCGCCAGCTTCGTTCGGGGATGGTTGAAACCAACGCGCGCGGGTTTGCCCAAGGTTCACCCTTTGGCGGGTACAAGCAGTCGGGCAACGGGCGCGAAGGCGGTGCTTTTGGTCTTGAAGAGTTTCTTGAGGTCAAAGCGGTCAGCGGCTGGGCGGCCGAATAAGACGCCATAAGATAGGCCAAGGCGCTGTCAGAACGGCGCCTTGGCCTTAGCGATCACGCCGCGCCCGCCGTCCGGGTGGCGCAGTTTCAGGCTTTCGGCATGTAGCATAAGCCGCGATGCGGCTGCGGCCGGGCCTTCTGCATAAAACGGATCGCCCATGATCGGATGCCCAAGCGCCTTCATGTGAACGCGCAACTGGTGACTACGACCGGTTTGCGGGTAAAGGCGCACACGGGTTTCATCGGGCTTGCGGCGCAGCACCTTCCAATCGGTGATGGCCTGACGTCCGTTTTCATGATCGATCTTTTGCAGCGGCCGGTTGGGCCAGTCTGCGGCGATGGGCAGATCAATCGTTCCCGCGTCTTCCTGAACATTTCCCCAGACACGCGCGACATAAACCTTTTTTGTCTGCCGCTTTTCGAACTGCAGGCCAAGGTGACGCTGGGCGTGGGGCGTCAGGGCAAAGACCATGACGCCCGATGTGTCGCGGTCCAGCCGGTGCACCAAAAGCGCCTGTGGAAACACCGCCTGTACCCGGGACATCAGGCAATCGGCCTGATGTTCGCCCTTGCCCGGAACCGAAAGCAGACCGGAAGGCTTGTTCACGAAAAGCAGCTGGTGATCATCCTCGATGATT
This sequence comes from Paracoccaceae bacterium, assembly GCA_030148005.1. Taxonomy (GTDB): domain Bacteria; phylum Pseudomonadota; class Alphaproteobacteria; order Rhodobacterales; family Rhodobacteraceae; genus JASBSV01. The sequence continues at coordinate 33,865 of JASBUI010000010.1, forward strand.
TCCAACGGATCGTTTGGCGGTGAATAGTCGGCGGACAAGCATCATTCCTTGCAGTGACGCCCATAAACGCGGGCAAGGCGCTTGTACGTCTTGCCGCGCGGATGTGGAAGGCAGAGCGCGTTAAACTTTCACGCGCTCCGAACGGGGATCGTACATCGGTCTAAGAGATGCCTCTGCCGAAACCCTTGTTCCTGCGACGTCGATCTCAAAACTTGATGCCAGAACCTCCGCCGCCGTTTCACCGGCGCAAGGGACATATCCCAAGCCCATCGCCCCGCCAAGGCTGTGCCCATAGGACCCCGATGAAAGGTATCCCACGATCTGACCATCACGCAGGATAGGTTCATTGTGGTAAAGCATCGGTTCAGGATCGTTCAGTTTGAACTGCACCAGCCGCCTGTCGAGCCCCGCCTCTTTCTTGGCCAGCACTGCCGAGCGGCCAATAAACTCTGACTTGTCGGTCTTGACCGCAAAGCCAAGTCCGGCCTCAAGCACATGGTCCTCGCATGTGATGTCATGGCCAAAATGGCGAAAGCCTTTTTCAATCCGGCAACTGTCCATCATATGCATACCGCAAAGCTTTAGCCCCAGATCCTGACCGGCCTCATCCAGAACTTCAAAGGCATGCGCCGTCATGTCGGTTGATACGTAAATCTCCCAGCCCAGTTCGCCCACGTAAGTCACGCGATGCGCGCGGGCGAGGGCCATTCCAAGTTCAATCTCTTGCGCGCTGCCGAAGGGGTTCGCATCGTTTGAGAAATCCGCTGGTGATACCTTTTGCATCAGGTCGCGCGCCTTGGGCCCCATCACGGCCAAAACGCCCTCGGCCGCGGTGACATCGGTCAGAACCACGTGGAAAATGCCGCGGTGGCGCATCATCCACGTTTGATCGGCAAGGCGCGTTGCGGCGGGCGTTACGACAAGATAGGCCAGCTCTGTCAGTCGCGTGATGGTGACGTCGGCCTCGATCCCTCCGCTTTCGTTCAGGAACTGGGTATAGACGATCTTGCCCAAGGGCACGTCGAACTGGCCGCCCGCAAGATGGTTCAGATAGGCCGTGGCATCAGGCCCTTCGACCCGGATCTTGCCGAAAGAGGACATGTCATACATGCCAACGCCCGTGCGGATGGCGTGATGTTCCTGCTTCCAGTTGTCGAACCAGTTCTGGCGCTTCCAGCTAAGCTGATATTCGCGCTCCTGCCCCTCATCGGCGAACCAGTTCGCACGCTCCCACCCGGCAAGTTCCCCGAAGACCGCGCCGCGACGAGCAAGGGCATCGTGAAACGGGCTGCGCCTGACACCGCGCGCCGTTGCCTTTTGGCGGTAGGGAAAGTGATCGGCGTAAAGAAGGCCCAGCGTTTCTTTGGAGCGCTCGAACAGATAGGTCTTGTTCCCCTGAAAGGGTTGCATGCGGCTTATGTCGACATCGCCCAGATCAAAGGGTTTTGAGCCGCTGTCCATCCACTCTGCAAGCGCCATCCCTGCGCCCCCGGCGGATTGAATGCCGATTGAGTTAAAGCCAGCCGCGACCCAGACGTTGTCCATCTCGGGGGCAAGCCCAAGGTGGTAGGCATCGTCGGGCGTAAAGCTTTCGGGGCCGTTAAAGAACGTGTGGATCCCTGCCGTTGCAAGCATGGGCATCCGGTTTATCGCCGCTTCCAGTATCGGCTCGAAGTGGTCAAAGTCTTCGGGAAGCTGATCAAACTCGAAATTGCGCGGAATGCCATCCATGCCCCAAGGCTTTGCGTTCGGTTCAAACGCGCCCAGCAGCATTTTGCCCGCATCTTCCTTGTAATAGGCGCATTCGTCCGGCACGCGCAGCACCGGCATCTGGGTCAGGTCCGGGATCGCTTCGGTGACGATGTAGAAATGTTCGCAGGCATGCAGGGGTACGTTAGTCCCCGCCATGCGCCCGACCTGATGGCCCCACATCCCGCCGCAGTTGACCACAACTTCGCAATCGATCCGCCCTGCGTTGGTCCCGCTTTGCCATTCGACGCCAGTCACGCGCCGGCCGTTGCGTGCAATGCCGGTGACTTCTGTTCTTTCACAGATGATCGCGCCGCGCTGGCGTGCGCCCTTGGCCAAGGCCAATGCGATGTTTGACGGATCACCCTGCCCGTCCTTGTCCAGATAGACGCCTGCGGTGACGCCCTCGATATTCAGGTGCGCATAGCGCTCTTTAACCTCTTGCGGGCTAATCTCCTGAACGTCGACACCAAAGGCCCGCGCCATTGCGGCTTGGCGGAAAATCTCTTCGCGCCGCTCTGCCGTAAGGGCCACTGTGATCGACCCGCACCGCTTAAAGCCTGTAGCAACGCCTGTTTCCTCTTCAAGACTGCCGTAAAGCTCTTGCGAGTACTTGGCCAGGCGCGTCATGTTGGCGGTCGCGCGAAGCTGCGCGATCAGACCGGCGGCGTGCCATGTCGTACCGCTGGTCAGTTGCTTGCGTTCCAGCAGAACGACGTCTTTCCAACCCAGCTTGGTCAGGTGGTAGGCGACGGAACAACCGACAACCCCGCCGCCGATGATCACAACGCGCGCTTCTTTTGGTATTTCAGCCATTCTGCCGGCCTTTCACTTGCCGCGATATTTCCGCGATATGGCTTGGGCCGACCTCACAACATCCCCCGACGATCGTGGCGCCCAGATCGATCCAGCGCATGACGTGTTCGGCGTAGCGTTCAGGGCCAAGATCACTGCGTTGGCGCAGGGCATCCACAGTGGGGTTGTCGGCCAGAAAGTCGGCGGTGATATGTGTAAAGCCATTGGCATAGGCCCCGAACGGCAGCCCGAACTGGCCGATGACTTTTAGCGCATCTTCCATGACTTCGGGGACCGAACAGTTGGCAAGGACCGCATCCGGTGCATAGTCGCGGATCAGCGGGGCCACATCCGCAAGCGGCTCGCCCGAGCGCAGGATGCTTCCGTCGGTATCGCTGACACTAAAGGCAATCCAGACGGGTTTGCCAAAGCCGCCGGTGCCCATCAGCGCGCCCTCGGCCTGGGCAATGGATGACACCGTTTCAAGGATCAGCATGTCAGCCCCCGCCGCGACAAGCGCGGCCACTTGCGCATAAAGCGGCGCGGCCTTTTCGGGCGCAGGTGCAAGATCGGGGCGGTAGGATGCCCCAAGCGGCCCGATGGCGCCTGCGATCAGCCCACCGCCGTTGGCGTCCCGCGCCGCTGCGGCCTCTTTCAGGGCCAGCGATATCAGGTTCTCAAGCTCATCCTCGCGGCCGAACTTTTCAAGACGATCCTTATGCAAGGCATATGTGTTCGTCGTCGCGACATCCGCGCCGGCCTTGAAGTAGTCTTCGTGGACCTGCTGCACCAACCCGGGGTGATCGACCATGACCTGAGTGGACCATAGCGGCGTTGCATCGTCGCCCGAACGATGGACAAGCTCTTGCCCAAGGCCGCCATCAAGGATTGTGACAGACATCAATGCTCCTCCTGTGGGGGGATAAGAACAAGCTTTCCGGGAAAGCGCTTGGCGGTGAAGTCGGCTTGCGCGGCGGCTATTTCGGCAAGCGGATAGGTGCGAGAAACCAAAGGCCTGAAAGCGCCTTGGTTGATCAGCGAGACAAGACGCTCAAACACTTCTGGCGACTGGTAGGTGCAGCCGTGGATTGTTCGGTCGGCAAGGTAGATCTCTCGCAAGTCCGCCTCGACGATCGGTCCGGCGACCGCACCTGCAACAGCGTAGTGACCGCCGGGTTTCAAGGCGCGGATCAACGCACCAAAGTTGTCGCCGCCAACAACGTCAATCACCACATCATAGGTTTGTTCTGACGGAAGCTCGGCGCGGCCAATCACGTGGGCGGCCCCTGCACTGCGCACCGCATCCGCCTTGTCGGCGCTGGATACGCCGGTCACCATCGCGCCGCGCAGACGTGCAAGTTGCACGGCCGCCATTCCAACGCCGCCCGAAGCGCCGGTCACAAGGATGTTTTGGCCCTCCCGGGCGCCTGCGCGCGTCAGAAGGTTTTCAGCAGTTCCATATGCACACGGGATCGCCGCGATCTCTGTGTCCTGCAAGGGAGAAGTGCTGACGTCATAAAGGTCAGCCGCCTGAACAAGGCAGAACTGCGCAAATGCGCCGTCGAACTCTGATCCGATGACAGTCAGCGCCACCGGGTTTTCAGGCGTCGGGCGCGGGATGCAATTGGGGCAGATTACGCGTGCTCCCAAAGGGAAATCGCCCACTCCCTCTCCGCAGGCCACAACACGTCCACAAAGATCGCCGCCCTGCACTCGGGGAAAATCAATCCCGCCACCCCAGCCGCCCAGTTCGATGCCTTCGTCCTGATCAACATCGTTTGTGGCCGAGGTTACTTGACGCGAGTACCAGCCGACGCGCGTGTTTATGTCCGTGTTGTTGACACCGGCGGCAAGCACCCGCACCAAAACCTCACCCCGGCCCGGGGCCGGAACTGGCAGGTTATCTCGCCATTCAAGCGCCTCGGGGCCACCGTGGCGCGTAAGAACCACGCCTGACATCGTAGCTGGCAAGTTCACGCGCGAAGCCTTTGGTTTTCGGGGTCCCAAAGCGGTTGATCGCTTTGCACGACCGCTGAACAGCGCTCGCCGTAGATTTCAACCTCAACCTCTGTTCCCGGCTCGGCCAGATCGGCGCGGATCATTCCCAGCGCGATCGACTTTTCAACGCGGTAACCCCATGCGCCCGAAGTGGTTTCGCCCACCACCTGATCGCCTTTCCAGATCGTGGACATATAGGGCGCATCGCAGCTTCCGGCCTCGACGGTAAGTGTCACGAATGCCTTTGCGCGGCCCCTCTGGCGTTCGCTCAGGATCGCCGCCTTTCCGGGGAAGTCCTGTGGCTTGTCCAGCTTGACGAAGCGGGCCAGGCCGCCTTCAAGCAGGGTGTAGTCGGTCGACAGATCCCCCTTCCATGTTCGATAGCCCTTTTCAATTCGCAGCGCGTTCAGCGCATACATTCCAAAAGGCTTGGCCCCAGCCGCAAGGACCGCGTCGTAGATCTGGGGCATATCGGCGTTCTCGGCGTGGATTTCCCAACCAAGCTCTCCGGCGAAGGACACGCGCAAAAGCGCGGCCCATTTTCCCGCAACTTCGGTTTCCTGAAAACTTAGCCATGGAAGCGTCAGATCGCCCGGCGTCAGGCCCGCTAGGATCTGCCTTGTCTTTGGGCCGGTCACGATCAGCGTGGACATGCGCGTTGTCCAGTCTTCGAACACAAGGCTGCCGTCGGCCGGAAGGCTGTTCTGGATCAGTTCGGCGTCGTGCCACTGGGCCGCTGCGGCGGTGACAAGAACGAACCTGTCTTCGGCCTCACGGGTGACGGACATCTCGGTGAGGATCCGGCCCCGGCTGTCGGCGAAGTATATCAGCCCGACGCGCCCGACTTTCGGCAAGGCGCCGGTGATGCGCCCGCGCAGCCATTCATCCGCGCCGGGACCGTAGACCTTGAAGCGCGAAAACCCGCAAAGTTCCAGCACACCGCAGTGGTCGCGAACGTTTTCGCATTCTTCCTTGATGCGGGCTGTCCACGGGCCCTGCCTGTCCCATGTCTGGGTGCTTTCGTGGGAAGTATCGTCGCCGTCCTTGGCAAACCAGTTGGCGCGTTCCCAGCCGTTGTAGGCCCCCATGACACCGCCCAGCTGGGTGATCTTGTCGTGGATCGGCGACAGCTTCTTGTTGCGTCCGGCGGGCCATTCGTGGTGCGGGAAATGCATGGCGTATTCGTGGCCGTACACCTCGACCGCCTTTTCGTGGCAATAGGACTGATCGGTGTAATCTGTGTAACGGCGCGGATCGACGGCCCACATGTCCCACTCGGTTTCGCCTTCGGTCACCCACTCGGCAAGCACCTTGCCCGCGCCGCCGCCTTGGGTGATGCCAAAGGTAAAGACGCAGGCCTCATAGGCGTTGGGAACGCCGGGCATCGGGCCGATCAGGGGAAGGCCATCGGGAGCATATGGGATGGGTCCGTTGATGACGCGATTGACGCCCTGACTTCCCAGAATGGGAACGCGGGCCATTGCGTCCTCGATGTACCATTCCAGCCGTTCCAAATCGTCGGGGTAAAGCTGAAAGCTGAAATCTTCGGGCATCGGATCGCTTGGTGTGACCCAATGCGCCTTGCAGTTACGCTCATACGGACCAAGGTTCAGGCCGTTCTTGTCCTGGCGAAGATAATAGCTGCTGTCGACATCGCGCAGTAGCGGGACCTTGCGGCCGTTGGCCTCTGTCCATTCCTTAAGCTCGGGGATTTCTTCGGTCAGAAAGAACTGATGGCTCATCGTGACCATGGGGACAGTGCGCCCGCCAAAGGGCTTGAACCATTCGCCAACGCGCTGGGCGTAGTAGCCTGCGGCGTTGACCACCTTCTCGCAACGGATATCGCCCTTGTCGGTATGGACGATCCATTCGCCCCCTTCGCGGCTTATGCCAGTTGCGGGGGTAAAGCGCTGGATGCTGGCGCCCATGTTGCGCGCGCCCTTGGCAAGCGCCTGCGTCAGCTGGGCCGGATCGATGTCACCATCGTCGGGATCGTAAAGACCACCGGCCAGATCATGCGTTTCGATAAAGGGGTATTGGTCCTTGATATCGGACAGATCCATCATCTCAAGCGACAGCCCCTGATAGCGGCCCATGCCGCGCGCGCGCTCAAACTCTTGCATGCGCTCTTTGGTGTGGCCAAGGCGGATCGATCCGGTGACGTGATAGTTCATCGGATAGTCGACCTCTTGGGCCAGACCGCGATAAAGCCCCAGCGAATAGCGCTGCATGTTCATCACGGCCCAAGAAGTGCTGAACGAGGGACAGTTGCCCGCCGCGTGCCATGTCGATCCTGCGGTCAGTTCGTTCTTTTCCAGAAGAACGCAGTCGGTCCAGCCGGCCTTGGCAAGGTGGTAAAGCGATGAAACTCCGACAACGCCACCGCCGATGATGACAACACGCGCAGTTGTTGGAAAACTGGACATTGGGTTTTTCCTTCAGTCAAAGATGAGACGGGCGGCAAGACCGCCGAACAGAATTGCGGAAAGCTTGTTCATGAAGCGGGCGGACCTCTGAAGCCGGCTGGCCAAAAGCCCCGCAAAAACACCATAGGCGCCGTCGGTGATCACCCCGCCAAGGGCAAGAAGACCGCCAAGGATCAGGATCTGATGCCAGACCGGCCCTGCGGCCGGATCGGTGAACTGCGGCAGCAGCGCCAGCACGAAAAGGGCAACCTTGGGGTTCAGGATGTTGGTCACAAACCCGCGCCGGAACGCGCGCCAGACATTGCTGCGCCCGCGCCGGGCGGAAAGATCGCCCTTTGCGTTCCAGCTTGCCCAAGCCAGATACAAAAGATAGCCCGCACCGGTCAGACGTATGGTCGTATAGGCGGCAGGGTGCGTCTTAAGTAGAACCGCAAGGCCCGCTGCGGCAAGCGTGACGTGAACCAGAACGCCCGCGGAAATTCCGAACGCCGCCGCCAGCCCCGCGCGCGAGCCGCCCGAGATGCCGCTGGCAATGGTGAACATCATGTCGGCGCCGGGCGTAAGATAAAGTACAACCGCCGCCGCCATGAAGGTGGCAATGATCAAAGGGTCCATGGCCCATAGCGTCTCTAGCATCGCGGCGTTTCCTTGGATTGCATCATGTTCACCTAATAGACCGGAGGGGCGATCACCCAGATGGCGACGCATTGGTTGTCATAAGGGTTCATCCATCGAAACGGCTCGCCCCTTATGCGAAAGCTGTCGCCCGTCGTTAGGTTGAAGGTCTTGCCGTCGATCCAAAGATCAAGCTTGCCCGACAGGATAAAGCCCACTTCCTGAGTTGGGCGTGTTACCGGCTCTGGCAGTGCAGAGTTGGGCCTGAAGGTTGAATGAACAACCTCGAAGTCATCGGTCAGATCCGGCGATAAAAGCTCTTCGATCAGCCCCTCTTGGGATGATCCGATCTGGCGTCGTTGCCCCTTGCGGACGACGTATCCAAACTCTTGCGCGGGCGTCTGGGGCTGGCCAAAAAGGATCGAGACCGGAACATCCAAAAGCGCGGCTATCTTGCGAAGCTCACTGATCGAGGGTTCGGAAAGGTCACGCTCAACCTGGCTCATCCAGCCGACGGAGCGGCCCAGATCTTCGGCAAGCTTTGCAAGGGTAATGCCGCGCGCACGGCGCAGCGCGCGCAGATCAGCGCCCAGTGTTCTTGTCCCATTATGGCCTGTGTGCAGCACCGGCAGCCGGCCTTTCGTGAAAATTGTCCCCGTTTTTTCACGGTGCCAGACGGGCTTGGCCCAAGCAAGGTCCAAGAGCGACAAATGAGGCTGCGAAACCGGCTGATGCTAACTTAACTGGCGCGTGGCAAAGACCGAATGCAGGATCTCTTCCAAGGCATCCGCATCGCCTTGGTCAAATGCGCCCGGCTGATCGCTGTCGATGTCAAAGACAGCGATGATGTTTCCTACGGCATCGCGCACGGGCAGAACAATCTCTGACATGGTGGAAGAGGCGCAGGCGATATGCCCTTCAAAGGCGTGGACATCCGCAACCAGTTGCACCTTTCCCGTTTTCGCAGCGGCGCCGCAGACACCCTTGTCAAAGGGGATCACAAGGCAGCCGTGCCCGCCCTGATATGGCCCGATCTTAAGCAGGCCCGGCTGGGTGACACGGTAGAAACCGGTCCAGTCGAACCGGTCGTCGGAATGGTGAACCTCGCAGGCGACGGTCGCCATCAGAGATACGGAATCGGTTTCCCCGTCGGTCAGCGAAGCGATGCGTCCGGCCAGTGCTTTGTAATCCATCAAAGACGCTCGATCGCGATTGCGGTGCCTTCGCCGCCGCCAATACAGATTGCGGCGACACCGCGTTTGAGGCCGCGCTTTTCAAGTGCGTTCAAGAGCGTCACCATGATGCGCGCGCCCGATGCTCCGATAGGATGGCCAAGCGAGCATGCACCGCCGTTGACGTTCACGATCTCGCGGTCGATGCCCATCTCTTTCATGAACGCCATCGGGACAACCGCAAAAGCCTCATTCACCTCCCAAAGGTCAACATCCGAAACACTCCAGCCGATACGGTCCAGAAGCGTCCTTGCCGCTGGAACAGGCGCGGTCGTGAACCAGCCCGGTTCCTGGGCATGGGATGCGTGCCCCACGATGCGGGCGCGGGCCTGATCAGTGCGCTGAGAGGTCAGCACAAGGGCCGCCGCACCGTCCGAGATCGACGATGAATTTGCCGCCGTGACCGTTCCATCCTTGCGAAAAGCCGGCTTTAGCTGCGGTATTTTTTCGGGCCGCGCGCTTGAGGGTTGTTCGTCGGCGGAAACCTCTGTCGTGCCCGCGCGGGTTGAGACGCTCACCGGGGTGATCTCGCCGCTCCAGGCATCTGTCGCTTCGGCCTCCAAGGCGCGACTGAGCGAGCCCAAGGCATAGGCGTCCTGATCCTCGCGGGTGAACTGAAAGGCCTCGGCGCAGTCTTCGGCGAACGTGCCCATCAGGCGGCCTTTGTCATAGGCATCCTCAAGCCCGTCGAGGAACATCGAATCCTGCACATTCTGGTGACCGATCCGTGCGCCACCGCGCATCTTGGGCAAGAGGTAGGGCGCATTGGTCATGCTTTCCATGCCCCCTGCGACCATCGTTTGCGTGTGGCCAAGGGCAATCTGGTCAAAGGCCATCATCGCCGCCTTCATGCCAGAGCCGCACATCTTGTTCAGCGTGGTTGCCGGAACTTCCTTGCCCAGCCCGGCGGCAAAGCCTGCCTGCCGCGCCGGGGCCTGACCTTGACCCGCGGGCAGAACACAGCCCATCAAAAGCTCATCAACAGTACTCAGCCCGGCCTGGCTCAGCGCGGCCTTGATTGCCGCGCCGCCCAACTGAGGCGCATCGACACCCGCAAACAAGCCCTGAAAGCCGCCCATTGGGGTCCGGGCCGCGCCCGAAATGAAAACGTTTTGCATGTGTCGTCTCCTTTGCGACCGGCCGGTGCAAACCGAATAGTAACAATTAACACCTAGCGTTTGTCGCAGCTATTACTAGACGGGGCAGGCAAAGTGAAACTTGAAACGCAGATACATGATGGCGTGACATTGATCACGGCCCTTGAGCCGCGGATCGATGCTGCGGTCGCGATCCAGTTCAAGGATACAATGCGCGAGGTTACCGAATCTGCGCAGACCCGGTTCGTGATCGATATGTCGAATGTGGAGTTTGTGGATTCCAGCGGCCTTGGGGCCATTGTGTCGGTGATGAAGATGGTCGGCCCTGATCGTCAGCTTGAGCTGGCGGGCCTGACACCCAATGTCGAAAAGGTTTTTCGCCTGACGCGGATGGATACGGTTTTTACAATTCATCCGCATATCGGCGATGCGATAGATACGTCCGGTTTACCGAACTGAAAGGCGCCAGCGTCGGCAGGGTTCAGTGATATATGTGTAAGACACCCGAAGATCGCGAGGCCCGCCAGAATTACGATCTGCCGGCCGAGGCTATTGCAGTGCGAAATGTCCTGCAGGACATTCAGCACCATCTGGCCAACCTCGGCGTTGCACCCGAGGATCGCTTTTCGGTTCAGGTCGTTCTGGCAGAGGTTCTGAACAACATCGTCGAACATGCCTGCGCCGACACTGGCGGGCGGATCAGGCTTGAGATCGGGTGCAGCGCGGCGGGGTTAACCTGCGACGTTCATGACGACGGCGCCGAAATGCCGGGCGGTGCCCTGCGCAAGGCCATGATGCCGAGGATCGGCAAACGAACAGACTCTCTGCCCGAGGGCGGTTTTGGCCGCTCGCTTATCCAGCATCTTGCGACCGAACTTGTCTATGAACGTCGACAGGGCCAGAATCGGTTGTCGTTCCAAGTGCGCTTTTCGGGGTAGTTCAGGGCCGGCTGGGCGAACTGCCGCCAATTTGAGCGGATCGCCGCAAAAGCGCCCTAAATGAAACGCAAGTCAGCCTCAACTCGGCCCGATTACGCAAATATCAGGGAAATGTAGCTGCATAAAGCTTCCCTCGGCGCCGCGTTTAACAGCCCCCACCCAGTACGCGGCGTCGAGGACTACTAAAACTGGGGTTTGGCACTTCCCGCATCGTGAAAACCGGCTTTGTGCATTGGCTTTGACTTTTACGCATTCTAGTGTCGCGAAAAGTCACCAAAGCCAAGAAGGACAGAGATGCGGAACTTTCATATTCCGGGCCGCTCGGCCGTGTTTGCAACGAACGGGCTATGTGCAACATCCCACCCGCTGGCATCCCATGTTGCGCTGAATTTGCTGCAGCAGGGCGGCAATGCAATGGACGCTGCCATTGGCGCGGCGATCGTACTTGGAATTTCAGAGCCGCAGATGACCGGCATCGGCGGTGATTGCTTTGCGCTTTTCACCCCGCCGGGCGAGGACAGGATCGTTGCGCTGAACGGTTCGGGCCGGGCGCCGGCGGGTTTGACGGCCGCAGCCCTGCGCGAGGATGGTCACAAAGTGGTTCCGCCCGGTTCCGCCCATGCCGTAACGGTGCCGGGCGCGATTGATGCGTTTTGCCGGCTGTCCGCTGACTGGGGCGCCCTTGATCTGGCCCAGACGCTTGCGCCTGCGATCTATTACGCCGAAACCGGGCTGCCGGTGGCCCCGCGCACTGCCTTTGACTGGCAGCTTGCCGAAGACAAGTTGCAGGGACATGCGCGCGACATCTTTCTTTTTGGCGGCAAGGCGCCGCAAATCGGACAGGTATTCCGGGCACCGGGGCAGGCTGATGTCCTAAGGAAAGTGGCCAAGGACGGGCGTGCGGGTTTCTACGAAGGCGAAGTTGCCGATGACATGATCGCCGCGCTGCGGGCCGCTGGCGGTACTCATACCGCTGACGACTTTGCCAAGGCTTCGTCAGAGTACTGCGATCCGGTTTCAGGCAACTACAAAGGCGTCGATCTTTTTGAGCATCCGCCCAACGGTCAGGGCGCCACAGCGATTTTGCTCAACAACATCCTTTCGCATTTTGATCTGCCGGACATGGATCCGTTCGGCACGCTTCGTGCGCATATCGAAGCAGAGGCGACAAAGCTGGCCTATGACGCGCGCAACCGCTTTATCGCCGACGCCGATTACACCACGCGGCTGGCTCACATGCTTGCACCGGAAACGGCCGCACAGCTTGCAGCGCTGATCGATACGTCCAAAGCCATGTCATCGGCCACGAAACTGACTGAGGCGGTGCACAAGGATACGATCTATATCACCGTGGTCGACAAGGACCGGATGGCGGTTTCGCTGATCTATTCGATCTTCCACAGCTTCGGCTCTGGTATCGCCTCTTCCAAATACGGCGTCCTGTTTCAGAACCGCGGCGCCGGTTTCAGCCTTGAAGCCGGGCACCCCAATGAGGCGATGGGCGGCAAGCGCCCGATGCATACGATCATTCCGGGCATTCTTCGCAAGGCGGGCGAATACACGATGCCTTTCGGGGTGATGGGCGGCGCCTATCAACCTGCCGGTCACGCCCGGTTCATCACCAACCTTGTTGACTATGATCTGGACCTTCAGACCGCGATCGACGCGCCGCGCTGCTTTGCGGACACCGATAGCCTTAAGGTCGAAGAAGGTTATTCCGAGAATGTGAGACAAGAGCTGGCCGATCTGGGTCATCAGGTCGAGATCCCCAAAGTGCCCCTTGGCGGGGCGCAGGCGATCATGATCGACGAAAAGCAGGGCACGATGATCGGCGCCTCTGATCCGCGCAAAGATGGCGCGGCGTTGGGGTATTAAGATGCCAATCACGCCGGTGAAAACGCTTGTGGCCAACGCGAAGGCGGGGATCGAGACGGTCCAGCCAAGCGCCGCGCAGGCCGCAGCGGGCAGCGGCGATGCCTTGCTGGTTGATCTGCGCGACCCGCGCGAGTTGGCCCGCGAGGGCCGCATCCCCGGCGCCTTTCATGCACCCCGTGGCATGATCGAGTTCTGGATCGACCCGGCCAGCCCCTATTTCAAGCCGGCCCTTGCGACTGGCCAGAAACTGATCTTTTTCTGCGCCTCAGGCTGGCGGTCGGCCCTGACCGTCAAAACCCTGACGGATATGGGCGCAACGAACATCTGCGAAATGGATGGTGGTTTTGGGAACTGGCGGTCTCAGGGACTTCCGGTCGAGGCGCCGGAGCAAAAGACCTAGTTAAGATGAACCTGAAGCGGGTAAACGCCATCTTCCATTTCGCCGAAAAGATCAGGCAGGTCCGGATGGTCGACCGGCTGGCCCGAGTAATCGGCGATCAGGTTCTGTTCAGACACGTAAGCCACGTAGTAGCTTTGGTCATTTTCGGCCAGCAAGTGATAGAAGGGCTGGTTTTTTGAGGGGCGGTTTTCCTCTGGAATGGCATCATACCATTCCTCGGTATTGGAAAAGCTTGCGTCCACGTCAAAGACAACACCGCGGAACGGATGTTTCCTGTGACGAACGACTTGTCCCAAATAATATTTCGCGTGCTTCTTCAGCATTTGATTGTGCCCCTTACCTGCCGTTAGTAAACGCCGAGGACGGTTTGAGTCCATGGGAATTGGCCAAAATAAGCGGAAACAGTCTGTGAACCTTGTCCTAACAGTCTTGGAAATTGTAGCTCCGGTATTCTTGCTGGCGGCAATTGGTTTTACTTGGGTGAAACTGGGGTTTGAGTATCGCGTTCAGTTCGTCACGCGGTTGGCGATGACGCTTTCCGTGCCCTGCCTGATCTTCGTTTCGCTTATGAAAACCAAGATCGATCCGGCGTCGCTTACGACCGTTTCGCTTGCCGCAATTGCCGCTTATGGCGCTGTCACGCTGCTTATGTGGCTTTTGGTGCGCATCGGCAGGCTGGACCGGCGCAGCTACCTTGCGCCGTTGATCTTTGGCAATACCGGCAACCTTGGTCTGCCACTGGCCCTTTTTGCGTTTCAGGACGAAGGTTTGGGCTATGCGGTGGTGATATTTGCCATCATGGCAATCTATTCGTTCACCTTTGGTATCTGGCTTGTGTCAGGCGGCGGGTCCATCTGGAAAGCCCTGAAAGAACCCCTTGTGGGGGCCACGCTTTTGGGTGCGCTATTTCTTGGGATGGGCTGGCACACACCGGTCTTTGTGACCAATACGCTGGGCCTGATTGGCCAGATGGCGATACCGCTGATGCTGATCACATTGGGCGTCGCAGTGGCCCGGCTTGAGCCGGGGCGCATGACGCGCGCTGTATGGCTTTCGATTGCAAAGGCGGTTGTCTGCGTCGGCGTCGGGGTGGGTATGGGCCTGCTTTTCAAACTGGCGCCGGTTCCCTTTGCAATCCTGATCTTGCAGGTTTCGACGCCGGTTGCGGTCACTTCATACCTATTGGCCGAAAAATACGGCGCTGATTCCGATGCCGTTGCGGGGCTTGTGGTTGCCTCTACGCTTTTGTCGGTGTTCAGCCTGCCGCTGATTTTGGCGTTTCTGGTCTGAGCGCAGCTTTGCAATTGGCCTGAAATAGGCTATCGTGAAGCCAATAAAAAAGAAAATGCGAGCGGCAGGATGAGCAGACCCTTTCGCGCCATTGTTTTGACCTTGTTGGTGTCGGCCTGCGGAAGCAGTCAGTATTCGGCACCGCGAAATCTGGACAATGCGTGCAGCATAGTCAAAGAGCGCCCGGCATATCTGTCGGCCATGGAACGCACTGAACAGCGCTGGGGCGTTCCCGTGCCGGTTCAGATGGCGACCATCTATCAAGAATCAAAGTTCATCGGAAACGCGCGCACGCCGCACCAGTATGTGCTGGGCGTCATTCCGATGGGGCGGCAAAGCTCGGCCTATGGGTATTCCCAGGCGCTGGACGCAACCTGGGATGAGTACCGCCGCGAAACAGGCCGCCGCAGCGCGCGCCGGGATGACATCCGTGACGCCACCGACTTTATTGGCTGGTATATGGACGAATCCACGTCACGGCTTGGGATTTCCAAGGGTGATGCCAGATCACAATATCTGGCCTATCACGAAGGGCGCACCGGGTTTTCGCGTGGAAGCTATCGCAAGAAGGACTGGCTTGTCCGGGTTGCAGATGAGGTGGCAGACCGCGCCGTGGACTATCAGATTCAGCTGATTACCTGCGGCAAGCGATAGGGGCGGACCAAGCGCCCCTATTTATTCCACTTCTCGGCTTCGTAGATGATGTTGAAAAGGAAGGTCGAAAGTTCGACCCCTGTTTTCAGCTCGTCCAGAACGACCTTGGTCTGATCGCCCGCGCCGTTGTCGATGACCCATTGAACCAGCCGCACCGGATTGTCAGAGAACGTCAGATCGATACTGCCGTATTCAGGATTGTCAGGGTCTTGCGCCGTTACGGTCGTAAAGGCGCCGCTGCTGACATGCGCGACGACCATCTTGGCGCGGTCCAGATCAACCTTGCGGGCCAGAATTATCGAAAGCGGCGTGCGGCGCAGCGGGTATTCTTCGGGATTGGAATTTGACTTTGCGTCAAAGATCGCAACCTTCCCGCCGCCGGCCATCACAAGTGAGGTGCTGGGGCCATCATATTCGAACCGAACCCTACCAGGCCGCTTGATATAAAGCTTTCCGGTCGACTGTGATCCGTCGCCGTTGAACTGGGTAAAGTTCGTCTCGGCCGTCGTGAAGCTGTTGAAATAGGCCGAAATCCGGCTAAGCGGTATCTTTTCCGCAAGGGCCGGAAGCGTCGAGGTAAAGACCGCGATGGCGGCTGCACTGATAAGCTTTTTCATGGCTTCTACCTAGGTGATGGGCATTGGCGTTTACACCCCGGCGGCGGTCAAAAAACAGTTAGCAATGGTTACAGGCGGAAACCCGCAAGGGCGCGGCCCCGATCCCCGACTATTGTTCGGGGACCAGAATTTCGCGCTTGCCCACATGGTTTGCCGCACTGACGAGGCCTTGATCTTCCATTTCTTCGACAAGACGCGCTGCCTTGTTATAGCCGATGGCCAGCTTGCGCTGAATGTATGAGGTCGAACACTTGCGGTCCTTAATCACGATGGCAACGGCCTGATCGTAAAGGGCGTCTTCGCCATCGGTGTTGCCACCAAGGCCAAGCACCATGTCGATATCGCTTTCCTTGTCCTCATCTGGTCCATCGACAACGCCGCTCATGTACTCTGGCGGGCCGAAAGATTTAAGGTAGTTGACGATCTCTTCGACCTCTTCGTCGGAACAGAACGGTCCGTGGACGCGGGTGATCTTTGCGCCGCCAGCCATGTAAAGCATGTCGCCCATGCCCAAAAGCTGTTCTGCACCCTGCTCGCCCAGAATCGTGCGGCTGTCGATCTTGCCGGTCACCTGGAACGAGATCCGGGTCGGGAAGTTGGCCTTGATCGTGCCGGTGATGACATCGACCGAAGGACGCTGCGTCGCCATGATCAGGTGAATGCCCGATGCCCGCGCCATCTGCGCCAGACGCTGGATGCAGGCCTCGATCTCCTTGCCGGCCACCATCATCAGATCGGCCATCTCGTCGACGATGACGACGATATAGGGCAGGGCGCGGGGTTCGAATTCCTCGGTCTCGAAGATCGGATCGCCGGTTTCCTCGTCGAAGCCGGTCTGGATCGTGCGCTTGAACATCTCGCCCTTGGACAGCGCTTCCTGAACGCGGCCGTTGAAGCCTTCGATGTTGCGCACGCCCATCTTCGACATCTTGCGATAGCGTTCCTCCATCTCGCCCACGACCCATTTCAGCGCGACGACCGCCTTCTTGGGATCGGTGACGACGGGCGAAAGCAGATGGGGAATGCCGTCATATACCGACAGTTCCAGCATCTTGGGGTCGATCATGATCAGCCGGCAATCCTCGGGCGAAAGCTTGTAGAGAAGCGACAGGATCATC
>JASBUI010000030.1 GCA_030148005.1 Paracoccaceae bacterium
GGCATAGGTCAGATCCATCTGGATGCCGCGCCGGTCCTGGCAAAGTTTCAGCACATCGCCAAGATAGTCGTCGGGCACAAGGATCGTGGCCTTGATGCGCGGCTCTTCAATGTGATCGACATGGGTCAGATCGGGCATATCAGCGGGGTTGTGCAGATGCGTAACCGTGCCGTCGCGCATGTGGATGTGATAGATGACCGAAGGCGCTGTGGTAATCAGCTCGATATCATATTCGCGCTCGATCCGGTCGCGGATGACCTCTAGGTGCAAGAGCCCCAGAAAGCCGCAGCGAAAGCCAAAGCCAAGCGCGGCGGATGTTTCCATCTCGTAGGAAAAAGAGGCGTCGTTGAGGGCCAGCTTTTCGATCGCATCGCGCAGGTCCTCGAACTCGGCATTGTCGACCGGGAAGAGGCCGCAGAAGACCACCGGCTGCGAGGGTTTGAAGCCCGGCAGCGCCTTGTCGGTGCCGCCGCGTTCATGGGTGATGGTGTCACCCACCCGCGTGTCGCGCACCTGTTTGATCGAAGCGGTCAGAAAGCCGATCTCTCCGGGGCCAAGCTCGTTGATCTCGGCCATCGCCGGTTTGAAGACGCCGATCCGGTCCACCCCGTGGGTTGATCCGTTGGACATCATCTTGATCTTGTCGCCCTTTTTCAGAACGCCGTCGATGATCCGCACAAGGACGATGACGCCGAGATAAGCGTCGTACCAGCTGTCGACCAGCATGGCCTTGAGCGGCGCATCGCGGGTCCCCTTGGGCGCGGGCAGATGTTTGACGATCGCCTCAAGCGTCTCATGAATGCCCTGCCCCGTCTTGGCCGACACCGCAATCGCGCCGCTTGCGTCGATCCCGATCACATCCTCGATCTGCTCGGCCACGCGATCAAGGTCGGATGCGGGCAGGTCGATCTTGTTGAGAACCGGCACAATCTCATGATCGGCATCAATCGCCTGATAGACGTTCGCCAGCGTCTGCGCCTCGACCCCTTGGGTGCTGTCCACAACCAGAAGAGAGCCTTCAACCGCCCGCATAGAGCGGCTGACCTCATAGGCAAAATCGACGTGGCCGGGGGTGTCGATCAGGTTCAGCACATAGTCCTGCCCGTCATCGGCGCGATAGTCGATGCGCACCGTATTGGCCTTGATGGTGATGCCGCGCTCACGCTCGATATCCATCGCGTCCAGAAGCTGGGCCTTCATGTCACGATCCTTGACCGTTCCCGTCTCTTGGATCAGCCGGTCGGCAAGGGTCGACTTACCGTGGTCGATATGCGCCACGATGGAAAAATTGCGGATATGTGCAAGGTCTGTCATGGGGCGGATATGCGGGGGATTGCGGGTTTCGTCAATGGGGTCATTGGCCCCACACAGGCGCGGCGCGGGGGCGCGGGTTGATACCAAAGAAGCACCCTGCCAATGTTGCGGCAACGTAACAGGTTAGGGTGCCGGGGTTTTGGACGAGGAAGAGTTTAGGGCCTGGCTAAGCGAGCAGCCACAGGAAACGAGCACATTGATTGCGGCGCGCGCGGCGTTGCGGGTGTTTCCGCTGGTGCTGGCATCAGAGAACACCCGGGGTGAGGGTAGCGTCCTTGCGCTACTGGCAGCACGGGCCATACTAACCTCGGGGGTTGGGGCCAAAATGCCAAGCAGCGAGATCAGGGCCGCCGCCCTTGCCGCCATCAGTGCCACCGGTGGCTTCAGTGCTACCACAAATGCCACCACAAATGCCGCCACACGCGCGGCCTATGCCGCCGCCGGTGCCGCCGGAGCCGCCGAAGCCGCCTTTGCCGTCGAAGCCGCCGCAAATGCCGCAGCCTATGCCTCCGCCGGTGCCACCGCAAACGTCGCCGCCTATGCCGCGGCAAATGCCGCGGCCCGTGCCGCAGGAGTGACCGCCTATGATGCTGCCTTTCTGGACACCACCATCCCCACGGACGAACTTTTTAGATCACCGATTTGGCACAGTGTGGAAATTCCACACGCGTTGCGGTCAGCTTTGTCCACCGGCGAGAACCTCCTAAAAACAGGCCCTGAATGGGCCTTCTGGCGCGATTGGTATCAGGGGTTTCTGGATGGAAAGCCGCTGGACTGGGAATTGCAGCGCCGGGTGGCGCTGATCCCCGATGATGACTGGGAAAAGGGGCTGGCGCATATCGCGGGGAAGATCGAGGAGATCAGGGCACGGTTCGAGCTTGAACAGAGGATCAACGAGCTTGAGCGCGAGGTCGTCCTGGAGAAACGTCTGCGTCACGGTGTCGGTGGAAATTTTCCGCCTGAGCCGATCGAGGAAGCACAGAAAAAATCGTCGGAGTTGACGATTGTTTGGGCGCCGCTTCGGGATATCAAGGAAGAAGTCGAGGCGGACGAACCTGACAAAACCAAGATCAGGGTGGCCATTGAGGCGCTGTCCAAGGCCTTGGCTCGGGGACTCGCTTGGAGTGGTTCCAAAGCTGATCTTGCGGTGGATACGGCAATCAAATGGGCAATTCCCGCAGCGGGTGGCGGCTATCTTGCGATGAACCCGGATAAGCTTTCGGCGGTGATTGAGGCCGCGAAGACCTGGCTTTCAGCGCTTCCCTAAATCGGTCAGGAAAAACGGGCAGGTTCGCGCCCGGAACCAAAGGCGGGGGCCATATCGCGCGATGATCTGGCCGAGGAATGGGATCAGGACATCCCCGCGCTGATTAACGATGCTATCGGGCCGGTTCCGGACAGCGCGCCGCGCCTGCCGGGCGCGGATGAGGCGACCCGGATTTTCAGCCGCGTGTCAAAGATCGCCATACTGTGGCGGAAAACGCCAGAGATTATTAAGCGGATCAAGAGCAGCCCCGGATATGCTGCGGCCGAAATCGTGTTAACGGTCAGCGGGATCATAGGCCTTGGCGTCATAGTTCTGTCGATCCTCTAGGTCGGCTGGCCCTACCAAAACCCCAAAGCCCACCAGCGAATAGCAGCGCATTCGTCGTCGCCGGGGCCAAGGCCATTGACCGGCCCGCGGCGGGCATGAGACCTTGGGTGCGCATTTCATACAGCATCGGACCTATCGGCCTATCACCCTTTGTAGGAGGCCAGTATGTCAAAATCTGTTTCCCAGACGACAAAGAAGTCCGCAAAATCCAAGGCGGCAAAGACCAAGCACTATCGCAAAGACCCGGTCAGCAGCCGGTGGAACTTTAAGTCCATCGAGGCGCTTGTCGAACATCTTGCCCGCGCGCTGGACATAGAGCCGGCCAGCAGCCAGAGCCTGACCGGCACGGGCCGCTCGGTTCCCAAGGATCTTGCCCTGCGGCTGGGGCGCAAATCGGGGCGGGCGATCAATGACCCGGTGCTTGCCCTGATCACCTCGCCCCATGGAGAGCTTGTGGTCGGCGATCAAAGCTTCAACATGGCGCGCGGGTTTGCCGGTGCCGCCCGCCCCGGCGCACGCGCCCCCGGAGGGCGCACCGATCTGCCGGGCGTGATAGCCCATGAGGTGGCCTGTTACGACGATATCTCAGGTCTTGAACGCTGCGAGGATGAGAACGGCAAATCGGTCACCTTCGGCGATGACACCGGCTGGATCAGGTTCCGCGCCTATCGCAAGTCGAACTGGCTTTACTGGAGCATGGGCGCCGAGATCGACACCTTTGGTCCCGACTTTGAGGCGGCGATCATCAACTCGCGCTATTATCAGGAGTTCCTGTCGCCGGTCTGTGTCGTGCAGAAATATGATTCCGACAGTGACACCAACGACGATTTTCTGGACGAATGGGAATGGGGCGTCAACGCGCCCCAGCCGATCCGCGTGGAATCGCTTTGCCGGGCGCAATGGCGCGGCAAACGCCTTTCGGCGGTCGTATCAGCCGGAGACCCCTGTTACGCCGAAGGTGTGAACCCATGGCCCGATGGCTGGCCCACGACATGGCCGCCGGCCGATCCGGCCCCTGATCCGGTCGGGCGCATGGATGCACGCCCCCGAAGCCTAAGCTTTCTGGCGCGTATCGGGCAGATGTCGGTGACCAAATCCTTTCAGATCACCAACACCCACGATCAGCCCAAATCGGTCACCATAGATGCCCCCGTCATCGACCCGCCGCAGCCGCAGGGGCGCACCACCACTTTGGGCGGCATCACCCAAGGCGATTTCACCGCCGTTTCGGGCCAGATCACCGTGCCTGCCAATAGCGTGATCAACATCCCCGTGACCTTTACCTCTGTCTCGGGGCTGGGGCCGGTCACCGGGCGTATCCGCGTGGTGCTGGATGGCGGCAGCGCAACGATATCGCTGTCGGGGCGCGCGCTTGAGGTGGTCAGCCTGTAGCGCCTGACCGCTGAGCGGCCTTTGGGGGCGCGGCCCGGCGCGGCGCCCCCTTTGCCGCGCAAAAGCGTGAATTGCCAGAATGCCCGAAATTTGCCAGTATGCCCCCCAAGCCGGGAACATACCCGGCACGCGTTGAACGAGGCAGAATTCATGAAACGATCTTCCATTGGAATACTATTTGCGGTTAGCGCAACGATGGCATGGGCGCCGATTGCCGATGCCAGTGCCATTCGCCGCGCCTGTCTGAATTCCGACCGCGCGGCCGCTTCGCGCAGCTTGTGCAACTGTATTCAGGATGCCGCTGACGCCACGCTAAGCCGGTCCGAGCAGCGCCGCGGCGCCCGCTTTTTCGCCGACCCGCAGGCGCTTCAGGATCTGCGCCAGTCCTCTTCCTTTACCAGCAGCCGTTTCTGGAAGAACTGGAAGAACTTCGGCGTGGCCGCCAAGAATTACTGTAACTGAGCGCAAAGACCCGACAGCGCGATCTCGACAAGGTCCAGAACCTGATCGAAGTCGCGCGTGAAATAGGGGTCGGGCACCTCGTCGCATTCGGCCTCGGGTGCAAATTCCATCAAAAGGCGCACCGGGGTCGTGTTGCCCGCCGGGCGCAGCGCCTCAAGATCGGCGCGGTTCTGCAGATCCATCGCGAGGATCATGTCGAAGCGGTCGAAATCTTCGGCCGTGACCTGACGCCCGCGCAGATCGCCAAGATCGATGCCCCGCTGCGCGGCCACCGACATCATCGGCTGATAGGGCGGCTTGCCACTGTGCCAATTGGCGGTTCCGGCGCTGTCGACGGTAAAGCCGGGACAAATCTTGCGCATGGTCCCCTCTGCTGCGGGTGAGCGGCAGATGTTTCCCAGGCAGACGAACAGAAGGCGTTTGGTCATGGGTTATCCGGCCCGTTTGCTGCAACGAAGAGAAGGTGCTGCGCGCGCGCCGGGCGCACAAACGAAATAGGCCCCGAGCGCCGATGCGCCGGGGCCATGTAAGCCAACCGCCAGGTCCTTCAGGCCGAAGCCTGAGCCTTGACGATGTCTTTCTTGATCTTCAGCGCCTTGGCCGAAAGTTCGGTATCCTTGGCCTTGGCCATGAACCCGTCCAGACCACCGCGGTGGTCAACCGTGCGCAGGGCCGAAGCCGAGATGCGCAGCTTGAACGTGCGGCCCAGAACCTCAGAGGTCAGGGACTGGTCGTTCAGGTTCGGCAGAAACCGGCGGCGGGTTCTGTTTTTGGCGTGGCTGACGTTGTTTCCAACCATCGGGCCTTTTCCGGTCAATTCGCAAACGCGTGACATCGGTTTATCCTTCGTATCCATCGAGATCATCGGCGGGCGCGGCATGGGCACCCTGAATTCGTCTGCGCGGTTTAGGGCGTTGGCGGCGGGGCGTCAAGTGTCAGCACGCGCCGAAGATGCAAGGGCGCGGCAATTTTACGGGGCCCCGGGCGCTTGCAGGGGCGCAGCAGGGCCCAAACCGGTCAAAACCGGGGTTTTGGCCCGCCTTTTTCGCCTTCGGCGAGGATATTTGCACCACAAAGAAGCCTATGGGTCCGCAAGATCGGAGAGAATCTCGGCCGCGGCATCGGGGGCGCTGCGCTGACCCTCGGCGACCTCTTGGCCAAGATCGTCCAGTTTGCGGCGAATCTTTTCGCTGCTGGTGAGCTGGGCCAGAAGGCCTTGGCGGACCTCATCTTCGAACCAGGCGCGGGCCTGGGCGGCGCGGCGCCCTTGCCAGTGGCCGTTGTCGTGCCGCCACGTGGCAAGGGCCTGCATCTCATCCCAGGCCTGCCCCAGCCCGTCATCGTTCAGCGCCGAGATCATCAGCGCCTTGGGAAAGCCTTCGGGGTCCTGTGGGCGGCGGCGCAGAAGGCGCAGGGCACCGGCGTAATCGGCCGCCGTGCGCGTGGCGGCCGCGCGCAGATCGCCGTCAGCCTTGTTGACCAGAATGATGTCGGCCATTTCCATGATGCCGCGTTTGACGCCCTGAAGCTCATCCCCGCCGCCCGGCGCCATCAGGAGGACGAAAAGATCGGACATGCCCGCGACCATGGTTTCGGACTGCCCCACGCCCACGGTTTCGATCAGCACCACGTCAAAGCCCGCCGCCTCGCAGAGGGCCACCACATCGCGGGTGCGGCGCGCCACGCCGCCAAGGCGGGTCTGGGAGGGAGAGGGGCGGATAAAGGCCAGAGGTTCGCGCGAGAGCTTTTCCATCCGGGTCTTGTCGCCAAGGATCGAGCCGCCCGAGCGGGTCGAGGAAGGATCGACCGCCAGCACCGCAACGCGCAGGCCCGCCGCCGTCAGCCGCATTCCGAAGTTTTCGATGAAGGTGCTTTTGCCAACGCCGGGCGTGCCCGACAGCCCGATACGCAGCGCTTCCTTGCCCTGCCCCCCGGCATCGGCGCGCAGCCCCGTCAAAAGCGCGTTGGCTGACGCGCGATGATCCTCGCGCGCGCTTTCGACAAGCGTGATTGCACGTGCAAGCGCCCGGCGGTCACCTGATTTCACGGCTTTTGCAAGCTCTGACACATTCATCACGGTGCTCCGGCGATGTTTCGCTTTCCTGTCGCAAACGTCAGTTGACGTGTGTTGGAAATTTCTGCCTTGTCCCATAGATCAAGTCCAGAGACACCGTTGAGAAAACTCATCTAGCAGGTAAAACTCATGACCCAGTATCGCCGTTTTGGCACAATGTTTTCCAGCCTCGCGCTTGCGCTTGCGATGGCTGCTCCCGCCCCTTCGTTTGCCGGCGCATCCGACACCGGCACCTTTGATATATACATCCGCGGCATCCGCGCCGCCGTTTTGAAGTTCAACGGCGCCGAGCGGAACGGACGCTATGCTGCTGCCGGAAAACTGGAATCGGCCGGTGTTGTCGGCCTGCTCTTCAAGGTCGAATATGACGCAGCCTCAAAAGGGTCGGTGCGCGGATCAACTTATGTTCCCTCGCGCTATAGCGAGGTTGCCAATACCGGCAAGCGCGTGTCGGAATCGGTGATGGAGTACAAATCGGGCGTGCCGCAGGTGAAAACTTACAAGCCCGCGCGCGAGGTCAAGGAGGGCGATGTCAAACCATCGACCCAGAAGGGCACCATCGATCCGATGACGGCCATTTATGCCGCGCTGCGCGATGTGCCCAAGGACCAGATATGTGCGCTGAACGTCAAGATGTTCGACGGCGCGCGCCGAAGCCAGATCACCTTTTCCAACCCGGTGGCCAAGGAGGATGGTTTCGTCTGTGATGCCGAGTATCGCCGCCTGAAGGGTTTCACCGCCGCCGAGATGGCCGAGCGCAGCAAGTTCCCCTTTAACGTTCACTATGAACAGCTTGAATCCGGGGACTACCGCGTCACCAAGATTTCCATGGCAACGCTCTATGGCTCTGCGGTGATGAATCGCCGATAAGGGGGGCGATGACGCCACTTCCTATCGATGATGTCCTGCCCGAACTGAACGCCGCCCTGCAATCGCAGGGCTGCGCCGTTTTGCAGGCCCCGCCCGGTGCGGGCAAGACCACCCGCGTGCCGCTGGCGATGCTAGAGGCAGGTGTGACACCGGGCGTGATCCTGATGCTTGAGCCGCGCCGCCTTGCCGCGCGGGCCGCTGCCGCCCGGATGGCCGAAAGCCTGGGCGAGAAGGTTGGGCAAACGGTGGGCTACCGGATGCGCGGCGAGGCGTCGGTGTCCCCCGCCACGCGCATCGAGGTGGTGACCGAGGGCATCCTGACCCGCCGTCTGCAGCGCGATCCGGGGCTGGAGGGCGTCGGCGCGGTGATCTTTGACGAGTTTCACGAACGATCCCTGAACGCCGATCTGGGGCTGGCGCTATGCCTTGAGGTGCGTGCGGCCCTGCGCGAGGATCTTGTGCTTTTGGTGATGTCGGCCACGCTGGACGCCCAGCCGGTGGCCGATCTGATCGGCGCGCCGGTTATCACCTCGGCCGGCAAAAGCTTTGACGTTGAAACCCGCTGGCTGGACCGCCCGCCGCCCAAGGATCAATGGTTCGAGCCGCAGGTGGCCGCCCTGATCCGCCGGGCGATAACCGAAACGCAGGGCAGCATCCTTGCCTTTCTGCCCGGCGAGGGCGAAATCCGCCGCACCGAGGCGCTGTTGCGCGCCGATTTGCCCGGTAACTGCACCTTGGCGCCGCTTTATGGCGCGATGAGCATAAAGGACCAGCGCGCCGCGATCCGCGCGCCAGAGGCGGGGCGCAAGATCGTGCTGGCCACCTCAATCGCCGAGACATCGCTGACGATCGAAGGGATCACTTGCGTGGTCGATGCCGGGCGGGCGCGGCGGGCGCGGTTTGATCCGGGGTCGGGCATGTCGCGGCTGGTGACCGAAAGGGTGACGCAGGCCGAAGCCGTCCAGCGGCGGGGCCGCGCCGGGCGGCTGGCGCCGGGGGTCTGCTATCGGATGTGGACAGAGCGCGAAGAGGGCGCGATGACCCCCTTTCCCCCGCCAGAGATAGAGGCCGCGGACCTGACCGCCCTTGCGCTGGATTTGGCCGAATGGGGCGCCGCGCCCGATGATCTGAAGTTCCCCACCCAGCCGCCGCCGGGCCCTTTTGAGCGCGCGCGCGAATTGTTGCGGATGCTTCAGGCATTGGACGCAAGCGGGCGCATCACCGATCACGGGCGCGCCATGGCCGCCCTGCCCCTGCATCCGCGTCTGGCGCATATGCTGATCCGCTCTGGCCCCGAGGCCGCGCCGCTTGCCGCCCTTTTGGCCGACCGCGACCCGATGCGCAGCGCGGGCATCGATCTGGCGCTGCGGCTTGAGGTTCTGGCGGCGCGCGCGCCCGCCGCCGACGCCGATGCGCGCGCGATTGAGCGCATTCGCACAGAGGCGCGCCGCCTGACCCGGCTGCTTGGGAAAGTGGCGCCCGCGCAGGGTGATCTGTCGCCGGCGCAGATGGCGGCTCTGGCCTTTCCCGACCGGATCGGCAAGCAGCGCAAACCCGGCGGCCAAAGCTATCTGTTGTCGGGCGGCAAGGGCGCGCATCTGGGCCCGGTGCGCCGGGGCGCGGGCGCGGTGCCCATCTCTGCTCCTGCTGCCCTGCGCGCGCCGCTGATCATCGCAACCGATCTTGACGGCGATCCGCGCGAGGCGGCGATCCGTCAGGCCATCGCCATCCCC
Source organism: Paracoccaceae bacterium (assembly GCA_030148005.1). Lineage (GTDB taxonomy): Bacteria > Pseudomonadota > Alphaproteobacteria > Rhodobacterales > Rhodobacteraceae > JASBSV01. Next base: position 9,440 of record JASBUI010000030.1, read on the forward strand.
GAAGAAGAGCTGCGCGCGGTTCACGCCGAGCAGATAGAGCGCCGCCAGCGGTGCTTTTGGAACGATCAGGAAAGCCGCGTTGAAGCGGTGAGCGAAGAGGCGCTTGGCGCCATTGTCCTGACCCGAGAGCCTTGGGGCGCGGCCCCGCCCGAGGATATCGCCCGCGCGCTTTTGCAAGGTCTGCGCGGCGCGGGGCTGAAGTTTTCGCCCGCAGCCGCCCGGCTGATCGCGCGGGTGCATCTGGCGCGGCAAAGCGGGGCCGAAAACCTGCCCGATCTGTCGCAGGATGCCTTGATGGCAGGCCTTGAGACATGGCTTTCGCCGCATGTCATCGGCGTCAGGTCCTTGAGCGAATTTAAACGGATGGATCTTTTCCCCGCGCTTGAAGCCTGTCTGGACTGGCCCGCGCGGCAGTTGCTGGACGATCTGGCCCCGGCCAGTTTCACCACCCCCACAGGCCGCAAGATCGCCATCGAATACGACGGCGAGGTGCCGCATATCGCGCTGAAGCTGCAAGAGATGTTCGGCGTCACGCGCCACCCCACCGTGGGCGCAAACCGCCAGCCCCTGCGCATCACGCTTTTGTCGCCCGCCGGGCGGCCCTTGCAGACCACGATGGATTTGCCGGGCTTTTGGGAAAGCTCATACAGCGACGTGCGCAAGGACATGCGCGGGCGCTACCCCAAGCATCCATGGCCCGAAGATCCCGCCATGGCCGCCCCGACGCTGCGCGCCAAACCGCGCAGCTAGGCCCCGGTTCCAAGCCCCCACGGCCCATGAAAGCCGCGCCCTTCGCGGTCTGTGCGTTCAAAGCCATGCGCGCCGAAAAAGTCGCGCTGCGCCTGTATCAGATTGGCCGTGCCGCGCCCTCGGCGCATCGTTTCAAGATAGGCCAGAGAGGCGGCAAGCGCAGGCACGGGGATACCGGCAAGCGCGGCCTCTGCCACCAGATCGCGCAGCGGTCCAAGCCCCGCCAGAAGCGGCGCGGCAAAGGCGTCTGACAGGATCAGATTGCCATGCGGCATCCCGGCGCGGGCCGCCCCGGCGATGTCATCCAGAAGCGCCGAGCGGATGATGCAGCCTGCGCGCCAGATCTCGGCCACGCGGGCCAGATCAACATCCCAGTCAAAGTTCTCGGACGCGGCGCGCAGCAGGCTGAACCCCTGCGAATAGGCGATGATCTTGGCCGCCAGAAGCGCCGCTTCTAGCGCGCTTTCGCCCATCGTGACCTGCCCCTGCGCCGCAAAGGGCAGCGCCTTTTCCCCCGCCATGCGCGCAGGTTTGGCCGCCGACCAAGAACGCGCCGCAACCGCCGCCTCTATCGCCGAGGCCGATTGCCCCAGCTTCAGCGCCTCGATCACCGTCCAGCGCCCGGTGCCTTTTTGGCCGGCGCGGTCAAGGATCACATCGGTCATGGGCAGGCCGGTTTCAGGATCAACCGCCGCCAGAACTTTGCCGGTAATTTCAATAAGGTAGGATTGTAGCGGCCCCTTGTTCCAACGCTCAAACAGCGCCGCTGAGCGCGCCGCGTCCCAACCCTTGGCATCGCGCAGGATACCGTAGATTTCACCGATCATCTGCATATCGGCGTATTCGATGCCGTTGTGCACCGTCTTGACGAAATGCCCCGCCCCATCCGGGCCAAGGCGCGCCGCGCAAGGATCGCCCTGATAGCGCGCGGCGATCGCCTCTATGATGTCGCGGATGCGCCGGTAGGTGGCAAAAGGCCCGCCAACCATGATCGAGGGGCCATGGCGCGCGCCTTCTTCCCCGCCAGAGACGCCCATGCCGACAAAGTCGATGCCCTGCGCGGCAAGCGCATCGCCCCGCCGCCGGGTTTCGTTGAAATCGGCATTGCCGCCGTCGATCAGCAAATCCCCCTTGCCCAGAAGCGGGACGATCTGGTCGATCATCTGATCCAGCGGCGCGCCCGAGGGGATCATGAAAAGGATGCTGCGCGGACGCTCGAGCGCGGCGACGAAATCGGCCAGCCCCGCATGCGCCGTCAGCCGCCCCTTAAGCGTTTCGCCAGCGTCGGCCACCTGCGGCAGATCGCCGGCATTTCGGTTCGAGACGGCAACATCAAAGCCCTTTTCGGCAATGTTGAGCGCCAGCGCCCGGCCCATCGTTCCCATTCCGTAAACGCCGATACGTGCCTTGCTCATGGCCCTTGCCTCCGATCCTCTTTAGATACCGTCAGACTAAGGGTTGTGCGCGCGAAGGCAATCAGGCGGCGCCGGCCATCTGGCAAAGCTTCAAAAGCGTGTTCATATTGCGCGCCGTGCCGGTTTTGGCCGCCGGGATCACAAGGCGCGAGCCTGCCTGCCCGGCCGGATAGTGAACGTAGATCTCGGATGCGCCCAGAGCGATCTCTTCATCCTTGCGCCCGCGCACGTGGCTTGCCGCATCGGCAGGCGGCGGGCCATCAAGAAAGATCGCAACCGTCTTGTTTGGCGCCTTATCCGCGAAAGGGTTGCTTTCAAGGACGCCAGCCATTTCGGTGCCCGAGCGCAGGAAAACCCCCACCTCGGCCCCGGTGTGCGCCTTCAGCCCCGCCTGAAGCGCGGCAAGAATGTCGGTGCGCGTAAGGGCGCTGGTAAAGACCACATTGCCGCTGGCGATATAGGTGCGCACATCCTCAAACCCCGCACTCTCGCAGAGCTCTTTCAATGCGCGCATCTCTATCTTGCCGTGCCCGCCGACATTCACCGCTCGCAAAAGGGCGATGTAGCGGGCCATCGCCCTTAGACCCCGAGGCACCAGCGCAGCACGGCCTTTTGCGCATGCAGGCGGTTTTCGGCCTCATCGAAGATCACCGAATTGGGGCCATCCATGACGCTGGAGGTTACCTCTTCCTCGCGGTGCGCAGGCAGGCAGTGCATGAAAAGCGCATCGGGCTTGGCATGGGCCATAAGCGCGTCGTTCACCTGATAGGGGCGCAGAAGGTTATGGCGACGCTCGCGCGTGGATTGTGCGTCATGCATCGAAACCCATGTATCGGCAACCACGAGGTCGGCGCCCTGAACCGCCTTTTCCGCGTCGCGTTCGATGGTGACCGTGCTGCCCTTTGAGCGGGCAAACTCGACGAACTCAGGCTCTGGGTCCAGAACCTCTGGCCCGGTGAAGGTCAGATCAAAGCCGAACTGGCCCGCCGCGTGCAGGAAAGAGGAACAGACGTTGTTGCCATCGCCCGCCCAGACGACTTTCTTGCCCGCGATCGGGCCGCGATGCTCTTCGAAGGTCAGAACATCGGCCATGATCTGGCAGGGGTGGGTGCGGTCGGTCAGACCGTTGATCACCGGCACCGATGCATTCTCGGCCAGCTCCAGCAGCGTCGTTTCGTCGAAGGTGCGGATCATGATCAGATCGACATAGCGGCTGAGAACGCGGGCGGTATCGGCGATGGTTTCGCCATGCCCTAGCTGCATGTCAGAGCCGGTGAGCACCATCGTCTGGCCCCCCATCTGGCGCACGCCCACGTCAAAGGACACGCGCGTGCGGGTCGAGGGTTTTTCAAAGATCAGCGCGACCATGCGCCCGGCAAGCGGCTGCTCGGCGTCGGGGGTGCCCTTGGGCTGGCCCTTGCGGGCGGCCTTCATCGCGGCGGCGCTGTCAAGCATGGCCCGCAGATCGGCGGCGTCGGTTTTATGGATATCAAGAAAATGGGTCATCGGTTCATTGGCCTTTAGTGAAGGAGCCGGGGCGCTGCCCCGGACCCCGGAGTATTTCAGCAAAGAAGAAGGTGGCGGGACAGGCGGGGCTTAGGCGGCATTGCTTGCAAGCCCGGCTGCTGCGGCGTCAAGGCGGGTCAGAGCCTCGGCGATATCGTCATCCGTCAGGGTAAGTGCGGGCAGAAGGCGGATGACATTGTCGGCGGCCGGAACGGTCAGAACGTGCTGGGCGTAGCCTGCGGCGATGACATCGGTGTTGGGGCATTTGCATTTCAGCCCCAGCATCAGCCCCGCGCCGCGCACCTCTTCGAAGACATCCGGGTGGGCGGCGACCAGACCTTCGAGCTTTTGCCGCAGAAGGCCGGATTTGCGCCCGACCTCGGCCAGAAAGCCCGGATCCGCGACGATATCGAAGACCGCATTGCCGACCGCCATGGCCAGAGGGTTGCCGCCATAGGTGGTGCCGTGGCTGCCGGCGGTCATGGCGCTGGCGGCATTTTCGGTGGCAAGGAGCGCGCCCAGAGGAAAGCCGCCGCCGATGCCCTTGGCGACCATCATGATGTCAGGTTCCACCCCGGCCCATTCATGCGCAAAAAGCCGGCCCGTGCGGCCCATACCGCATTGCACCTCGTCGAAGATCAGAAGGATACCCCGGTCATCGCAGAGATCGCGCAGCCCCTTGAGGCATTGATCCGGCACCGGGCGGATGCCGCCTTCGCCCTGCACAGGTTCGATGATGATGGCGCCGACCGTGTCGTCGATCGCCGCCTTCAGCGCCTCGTGATCGCCAAAGGGCACATGCCGAAAGCCCGGCAGAAGCGGGCCGAAGCCGTCCGTCAGTTTTGCCCCGCCTGCCGCGGCGATCCCGGCAGATGAGCGGCCGTGGAAGGAGCCTTCGAAACCGATCACGGTTGTCTTTTCATCCATGCCCTTGGCGTGCCAGTGGCGGCGCGCCATCTTGACCGCAAGCTCGCAGGCTTCTGTCCCTGAGTTGGTGAAAAAGACGGTGTCGGCAAAGCTGTTCTCGACCAGTTTGTCGGCAAGCGCCTGTTGCCCCGGCACCTGGTAAAGGTTCGAGACATGCCAGAGCTTTTGCGCCTGATTGGTGATCGCCTGAACCATCGCCGGATGGGCATGGCCCAGCGCGTTGACCGCGATCCCGGCGCCCAGATCAAGGTATCGGCTGCCATCGGCCTCGGTCAGCCACGAGCCTTGGCCCGAGACAAAGGAAAGCGGGGCCCGGTTATAGGTTGGCAGGAGCGACGGGATCATGGGCGTAGTCCTTAATTCTGAAAGGGTCATCGGTGCCCGATGGGCAAAGACCTGTCAATTACGTTTTGTCGGTGAAGGATGGCAAGGCAGGGCAAGTGAGGCCCCTTGTCGGGGGCCGCGGGGGGGCTGAGTTTCAGCGTCGGCGCAGCTGCGCCAAAAGGATGCATGCCTTGGTCATGCGCCCCCTTTAGCGCAGCGCCGCGCGCCTGTCCAGTCACCCCGCAGGCAGGCGCATTCCGTTGCCATCAAAGAGAATCTGGTGATCTTCGGACCAGTTCAGCCCCGCCGTGCTTCCCGGTGCGGGCACCGGCGCGGTGCCGTCCTGACGCGTGGTGACCACATCGCCGCTGGCCAGACGGAAGTGCAAAAGCGTCTCTGCCCCAAGCGCTTCGGCAAAGGTCAGGGTTGCGTCGATCCGCCCCTTCCCCGGCGCAGCAAGTTCCATGTGTTCGGGGCGCACCGCAAGGCTTTGGGCCTGAACGCCCAGATCGGCGCCGGGCAGGAAATTGGTCGCCGGAGAGCCGATGAAACCCGCCACAAAAGCGGTCTGGGGATTTGCGTAAACCTCTAGCGGGGCGCCGATCTGATCCGCGCGCCCGGCGTTCATCACGATCATCCGGTCGGCCAGCGTCATCGCCTCTATCTGGTCGTGGGTGACATAAAGCGAGGTGATGCCCAACTCTTTCTGCAGGGCCTTAATTTCAAGCCGCATCTGAACGCGCAGTTTGGCGTCAAGGTTCGACAGGGGTTCATCGAAAAGAAAGGCGGCCGGTTTTCGCACGATGGCGCGGCCCATGGCAACGCGCTGACGCTGCCCGCCCGACAACTCTCGTGGTTTGCGGGCAAGGTAGGGTTCAAGCTGAAGCATCTTTGCCGCGGTCGCGACCCGGTCCTCTATTTCGGCGCGCGGCAGGCGGGCGATTTTAAGGCCGTAAGCCATGTTGTCGAACACCGACATATGCGGGTAAAGCGCATAGTTCTGGAACACCATGGCGATGTCGCGGTCCATCGGTTCGGCCTCATTGACGCGCCGGTCGTCGATGCGGATCTCGCCCTCGGACACCGTTTCAAGCCCCGCGACCATCCGCAAAAGCGTGGATTTGCCACAACCCGAGGGGCCGACGATGACGATAAACTCACCCTCTTTGACGTCGATGGAAACGCCATGGATCACCTTGGTCTTGCCAAAGCTTTTGTGGATATTGTCCAGTTTGATCGTCGCCATTTGTTATTTCTCGCTATCGACAAGGCCGCGGATAAAGAGCTTTTGCATACCGACAACCACGATCACCGGCGGCAGCATCGCAAGGATCGAGGTGGCCATGATCACCGGCCAGTCGGCAAAGTCATCGCCCGAGGGGAACATCTGTTTGATGCCCATCACGATGGTGTTCATCTCAGGATCGGTGGTGATCAGAAGCGGCCAGAGATACTGGTTCCAGCCGTAGATGAAGAGGATGACGAAAAGCGCGGCCATGTTGGTGCGGCTCATCGGTAGAAGGATGTCCCAGAAGAACCGCATCGGGCGGGCGCCATCGACGCGCGCGGCCTCGGCCAGCTCATCGGGGACGGTCATGAAGAACTGTCGGAACAGAAAGGTCGCCGTGGCGCTGGCCAGAAGCGGAAAGATCAGGCCCGAGTAGCTGTTGAGCAGGCCAAAGTTGGCGGCCACCTGATAGGTCGGCACGATGCGCACTTCGACCGGCAGCATCAGCGTCAGAAAGATCAGCCAGAAGAAAAGCCGCCGCCCCGGAAACCGGAAATAGACGATGGCAAAGGCCGAGAGGATCGAGATGAAGATCTTGCCCAGTGCAATGCCCAGCGCCATGATGGTCGAGTTCAAAAGCATCCGGCCAACCGGCGCATTGATGCCCGAAACCAGTGCCTTGGAGTAGTTCTCAAAGAAATGCTCTCCGGGCCAAAGCGGCATCGGCGGGCTGATGATATCGGACTGGGTGACGGTCGAGGCGACAAAGGCCAGCCAGATCGGAAAGGCGATGATCACAACGCCAAGGATCATGCCCGCATGGATCAGCCAATGCGAGGCGCCGCGTTTTTCGACCATGCCGGAACGCTGAGCCATCAGTAATGCACCCTTCGCTCGATGAACTTGAACTGGACGACGGTCAGGATGCCGACAACGAAAAGCAGGATCACCGACTGGGCCGCCGATGAGCCAAGATCCTGACCGACAAAGCCGTCGGAAAACACCTTGTAGACCAGAATGGTGGTCGATTGCTGTGGCCCGCCGCCGGTGATCGTGTGGATCACGCCGAAGGTTTCAAAGAAGGCATAGACGACGTTGACGACCAGCAAAAAGAAGGTGGTCGGCGACAGAAGCGGAAAGACGATGGTGCGAAAGCGTGTCCAGAAATGCGCGCCATCTATGGCGGCCGCTTCGATGACGCTGCGCGGGATCGCCTGAAGCCCGGCGAGAAAGAACAGGAAGTTATAGCTGATCCGCCCCCAGGACGAGGCGACAACGACAAGGCCCATCGCTTCGGAGCCGTTCAGGACGTGGTTCCAGTCATAGCCCAGAAGGCCAAGATACCACGACACCACCCCGACGCGGGTGTTGAACATGAAAAGCCAAAGGACACCGGCAACCGCGGGCGCCACGGCATAGGGCCAGATCAGCAGCGTACGGTACACGCCCGAGCCCTTGATCAGCCGGTCAGCCAGAAGCGCCAGCCAAAGCGCCATGCCCATCGAGACCACCGTCACGAGGATGGAAAAGATCGCCGTGGTGACAAAGCTTGCGCGGTAATAGGGATCGCCCAGAAGGTATTCGAAATTGCCCAGCCCGACGAACTGAGAGCGCAGGCCAAAGGGATCGGGGATGAAAAGCGACTGCCAGACCGCCTGACCCGCGGGATAGAAAAAGAACACCGCCGAGACGATGATCTGCGGGGTCAAAAGGATCAGCGGCAAAAGCCATCCCTTGAAAGTGACGCGTTTTTCCATGCGCTTTCGTGGTCTTTCCCGAAATTGTGCCGCGCGCCGCCCGAAGGAATGGGCGGCACGCGGGTCTTATGGTTTCAGATCAGGCGATTAGCGGTTGGCCTGTTCAAAACGGCGCAGCAGGACATTGCCGCGTGTTACCGCGCTATCCAGTGCCTCTTGCGCCGATTTGTCACCGGCCCAGACCGCTTCAAGCTCTTCGTCGATGATGCCGCGGATCTGATCGAACGATCCCAGGCGCAGACCCTTGGAATTGGGCGTGGGCGCCTTTGACGTCATCTGGATGATGGCCACATCCGTGCCGGGGTTTTCCTTGTAGAACCCCTGATCCTTGGTCAGATCATAAGCCGCCGTGGTGATCGGAAGATAACCGGTATCCTGATGCCACTTGGCCTGAATTTCCGATGTCGACAGGAAGTTCAGGAACTTGGCGACGCCCTTGTAGGCCTCATCCGATTTTCCGGCCATGACCCAAAGCGACGAGCCACCGATGATGGTGTTCTGCGGCGCGCCTTCGACCGAGGCCCAATAGGGCAGCGGGCGAATTTCAAAGGCGAACTTGGCTTCGGCTTTCACACCGGCGTAACCGGCCGAGCTTTCGGTAAAGAGCGCGCATTCACCGCCCCGGAAGTTGGCGCCACCTTCGTTGCGCCGCCCGGCATAGATGAACTTGCCGTCTTTGGCCCATTGGCCCATCTGGGCGATGTGCTTGACCTGAGCGGGGCCGTTGAATTCAAGCTGGGTATCAAGACCTGCAAAGCCGTTTTCCTTCGAGGCGAAGGGCACGTTGTGATAGGCCGAGAAGTTTTCCAGATGCACCCAGCTTTGCCATGCGGTGGTCATCGGGCAGGTACTTCCCGAAGCTTTCAGCTTGTCCAGAACCGGACCGACGTTTTCCCATGTGGACAGGTCGGTGTCAGGATCGATGCCAGCCGCCGACAGCGCGTCGCGGTTGACGTAAAGAACCGGCGTGGAAGAGTTGTAGGGCAGCGACAGCATCTGGCCGTCGGTTGTGGTGTAATAGCCTTTGACCGCTGCCAGATAGGCATCCGGATCAAAAGGTTCACCTGCATCGGCCATCACCTCATAGACCGGTTTGACGGCGCCTTTGGCGGCCATCATCGTGGCTGTTCCGACCTCGAACACCATCAGGATATCGGGCTGTTCGCCTGCACGAAACGCCGCGATTCCGGCGTTCAGCGTTTCGGAATAGTTGCCCTTGTGGTTGGCCACGACCTTGTATTCGCTCTGGCTTGCATTGAAGGTATCGACCTGTTCGGCCAGCAATGTGCCAAGGCGCCCTGTAAAGGCATGCCACCATTGGATTTCCGTTTGCGCATGGGCGGCTGTGCCGACAGCCAGCGCCGAGGCAAATACCCCGGATAAGATACTGATTTTCATAAGCTTCTCCCAAGACTTTCAGTTGTTGACACGTCCTGCTAACGGGGGCTTGTAAAACCAATGTGACACCCCGGTACGCAGGGACGTAAAACGCGGCCAAAAACAACCGCGCGGGCAGTTTCCGGCCTTATTACTTTTGGCCGGTTTCGTTCAAGGCATTGAGCCTTTCAAGATTGACGATCGCCGAAAGCATCAGGCGATCCTGGCTCCAGTCGCCGGGCTTTTGAATGGCCAGCGCCGCCGCCACGACAAGCACCGCGATCGGCAGGGCCGCAAGGGGCGCGTTAAAGCCCGGAACCCGCCGCCCGGTCGTATCCATAAGCGACACGAACCGCTGGCGCAGAAACGCCGCAGAGCTGGGCCCCAGAAGGCGCCACTGGGTCTGAACCAGCGGCACAGAGGGCAAGGCCACAACACCGCCGCCGCGATGGCGCAGGCTGTCATGGCAGACCCGCATCAGGCAATCGCAATAGGCGCGCAGATCAAAGCGCTGCGTTGCCAGAAGCTGTTGGTCGCAGGCCAGTTCGCGAAGCCGTTCGACCTGACCCTTCCAGATCAGGAAGACCGGGTTCCAGAAAAACAGCGGGCGCAGGCATTCAAGCAGGAACTCCCATTCGATGTCGCCCTGCCGGAAATGCTGAAGCTCATGGCCGATGACGATCTTCAGATCAGAGGCATTGGCCAGCATCCCCGAGGGGATCACCACGTACCGCCGCCGCAGGCCACGGGTGGAAAAGGGCACTTTCACATGATCGCTGAGCAAAAGCTGAACCCGGCCAAAGCGGCGCCATTCAAAGCTTGCCTTCAGCGTGGCGCGCAGGCGCAGGGCACTGACGGCCAGCCGCCCGGCGAAATACATCGCCCCGCCGATTAGCGCGCCCCAGATCACAAGGCTTGTGGTGCTGGCAAAGGACAGAAAATCACGTATCGCCGTTTCGCGCAGCGTCAACATCCGCTCAAATTCGGACGGTTTCATGCCAAGGCGCCCGTCAAGGTACTGGGCGACGGCGAAATCAGAGAAGTTGAAGGGTGCGGTGACGGTCAGGCCGCTGCGCATCAGGATCGGGTGGATCACCACGGCAAGCCCGCCGGCGGCCATCGCCGCAAAGATCCAGTTCATCAGTTTAAGTTGGGCAACGTAAGAGTGGCGGAAACCCAGGCGCGACATGGCCAGACGGACGGGCATCCAGATCAGAAAGGCGAAGACCAGAACAATGTTTGCGTCAATATACGCGTTCAGAGCGGCTTCAGTCGGGATCATTTCTCAACCTCCTATCCAGCAACGCCCGTATTTCCTGAAGTGCCTCTTCGGACAGACCTTCGTCATCGACAAGACGCGCCACAAGGCTGGCCGGAGTTCCGTCAAACAGCTTTTGCGACAGATCCCTGAGCGAGCGTGACTGGTAGGCGTCTTTTTCGACAACCGGTTTATAAATGAAAGTCTTGCCAGTCTTTGTGCTAATCACAAACTCTTTTTGTTCAAGGATGCGCATGATCGTCGCGGCCGAAGTATAGGCCAGATCACGCCCCGGCGCCAAATTGGCCAGAATGTCCCGAACCGATGCCTCACCCAGATCCCAAAGATGGGACATGAATTCCAGTTCAACCTCGGTCAGAAATTCAGCTTTTTTCTTTGGTCGCATCAGAGGTCCTGCCTGGGTCATCTTTGTGTCGAACTGCTCAGGACAGAATTAAATACGAAAACGTTCGTATTTCCAAGCGTATGGGCAAGAAGGGCCCTCATCAGACCTTCCAAAAACAAAAGACGCCCCAGGCGATGGCAAGGCCAAGCGGGATCCAAAGCGGCTCTCCCATCAGGCCAAGCCAGGCCAGGAAGATATAGACGCTGCCCAGAAGAGAGATGAAAAGACGGTCGCCTCGGGTTGTTGTCAGCCCAAGGATGCCGCGCCTTTCATCCCCGCCGGGGTGGCGAATTTCTAGCACGGTCAGAACCGCCATCGCGCTGAAGATCCCGATAAAGACAAAGGCCGTCGGCCATGTCCATGCCATCCATGTCAGCATATCAAACCCTTCCCAGGGCAAAGCCCTTGGCGATGTAGTTGCGCACGAAATAGATCACGATCGCGCCGGGGATGATCGTCAGCGTTCCGGCCGCAGCCAGAAGGCCAAGTTCATACCCCGCACTAGAGGCGGTCTTGGTCATCGTCGCGGCAATCGGCTTGGCCGCGACCGCCGTCAGCGTCTTGGCCAAAAGAAGTTCAACCCATGAGAACATGAAGCAGAAGAAGGCCGCGACCCCGACGCCTGCCTTGATCGTGGGCAGGAATATGGTGACGAAAAAGCGCGGGAAAGAGTAGCCGTCGACGTATGCCGTCTCATCCAGCTCTTTGGGCACGCCGCCCATGAACCCTTCAAGGATCCAGACCGCCAGCGGCACGTTGAAAAGCGTATGGGCCAGCGCCACGGCAAGGTAGGTGTCAAAGATCCCGACGGCCGAATAAAGCTGAAAGAACGGCAGGGCAAAGACGGCGGCGGGCGCCATGCGGTTGGTCAAAAGCCAGAAGAAAAGCTGTTTGTCGCCCAGAAACCTGTAGCGCGAGAACGCATAGGCCGCCGGCAGCGCCACGGTGACAGAGATCACCGTGTTCAGCGTCACGTAAGAGATCGAGTTGATATAGCCCCAGTACCACGTCGGGTCGGTAAAGATCACCCTGTAGTTGGCCAGCGTGAAGGTCTGCGGAAACAGCGAGAACCCTGCAAGGATCTCGTTCGTTGTCTTGAAGGACATCGCCACAAGCCAGTAGATCGGCAGCATCAGAAAGGCGATATAGACGATCGGGATGATATAGCGCTTTTTCATGTCCGCATCTCCGCTTTGAGCTTAGTTGCCCGGCGCTTCGCCGGGCAGCGCCCGTCCCGCCCCCCCACGAGGCGGGCGCTTCTCGCCCACCCCGCGCGGGACGTCCGCAGGGGGAAGAAACACAAGGGCCCACTCATTTGGCGTCATCCTTTGTCATCAGCGTGTAGAACAGCCACGACACCAGTAGCGTGATGGCAAAGTAGATCAGGCTCATCGCGGCGGCCGGGCCAAGGTCGAACTGACCCAGCGCGATCTTGACCAGATCGATCGACAGAAGTGTCGTCGAATTGCCCGGCCCGCCCCCGGTCAGAACGAAGGGTTCGGTGTAGATGTTAAAGCTGTCCATGAACCGCAGAAGGATCGCGATGGTCAGCACCGTTTTCATCTTGGGAAGCTGGATGTAGCGGAACACCGACCAGTTCGACGCCCCGTCGATCTTGGCCGCCTGATAGTAAGCATCAGGGATCGAAACCAGCCCCGCGTAGGACAAGAGCACCACAAGCGAAGTCCAGTGCCAGACATCCATGGTGATGATCGTCACCCATGCCGCCAGCGGGTTCTGCGTCATGTCATAGTTGATGCCCAGCGTGTGGTTCATCAGATAGCCCAGAAGCCCGATGTCAGGCAGGGTAAAGATGTTCCACATCGCCCCCACCACGTTCCACGGGATCAGCATCGGCAGCGCCATCAGCACAAGGCAGACGGGCACCCATACCCCCTGACGCGGCATCGACAGCGCGATGATGATCCCCAGCGGGATCTCGATCACAAGGATCAGCCCGGTAAAGAGAAACTGGCGCCCGAGCGCGGCATGAAAGCGGTCCGAGTTCAGAAGCTGCTGAAACCAGTCCAGCCCCTGCCAGAAAAAGACGTTGTTCCCAAAGGTTTCCTGAACCGAGTAGTTGACCACGGTCATGATCGGGATAAGCGCGTTGAAGGCGACCAGCAAAAGCACCGGCAGCACAAAGAACCAACCTCTGTTGTTTTGCGTTTTCATTGCTTTGCCTCTGTTGCGATCCAGCCGTCGCGGTAAAGCCGCGTGCGCGCTGGATCAAAGGCAAGGTGCACATCCGCCCCCTGCCCCGGTGTTTCGCCCTCGACGATGGCCTTGATCGACGTCTCGCCCACCATCGCCTCGACAACTGAATGGCGCCCGACGTCCGAAACCTTTAGCACCTTGGCCGCCAGCCCCTTGTCCGAAAGGGCCACGAACTCTGGCCTGATGCCGATCTCGCAGCGCCCTTCGCCCTTTGTGATCGCCCCTTCCAGAGTAATCGGCTGGCCCTGAAAGCTGGCGCTTTGGCCGTTGATCTCGCAAGGCAGCAGGTTCATCCCCGGCGAGCCGATGAAATGGCCGACAAAGGTATGCGCGGGCCGCTCAAAAAGGTCCACCGGCGTTCCGATCTGCACGATCTCGCCGTCCTGCATCACCACGACCTGATCGGCAAAGGTCAGCGCCTCTGTCTGGTCATGGGTTACATAGATCATCGTGGCGCGCACCTTTTGGTGCAGCTCTTTGAGCTTTGATCGCAGCTTCCATTTCAGATGCGGGTCGATCACTGTCAGCGGCTCGTCGAACATCACCACGTTGACATCATCGCGCACCAGACCGCGCCCCATCGAGATCTTCTGCTTGTTGTCCGGGCTAAGCCCCGCCGCGCGGGTTTTCAGCATATCCGTCAATTCCAGCATCTCGGCAATCTCATGAACGCGCCGCGTCACATCCGCCTCTGCCGCGCCGCGGTTGCGCAGCGGGAAGGCGAGATTGTCAAAAACGCTCATCGTGTCGTAGATCACCGGAAACTGGAAAACCTGCGCGATGTTGCGCTGTGTCGGCTCAAGCTTGGTCACATCGCGGTCATCGAAAAGGATGCGCCCTTCGGACGGGATCAAAAGCCCCGAGATGATGTTCAAAAGCGTGGACTTGCCACAGCCCGATGGCCCCAAAAGCGCGTAGGCGCCGCCATCTTCCCAATCAAGGTCAATCTCTTTGAGCGCATAGTCATCCGGCCCTTGGGGATTGGGATAATAGCTGTGGCGCAGGTTGGAGAGCGTGATTTTTGCCATGATGATCCTTACGCCACCCGCGTTCCGTCGGGGGCAAAGTAGAAACAATGCGCCGGATCCATGTAAAAGGCGTGCTTGCCGCCGATCTGGTAGGGGTGAACGCCATGGGCCAGCGAGACCCAGTTTTCGTCGCCCATGGCAAAATGCGCGCTGCTTTCAGAGCCGCTAAGCTCTGTCACCAGAACCGTGCCGGGTAGTTCGACCGCCTGCTCTTTCTGGCGCTTGGGCAGAACGTGGTTGGGCCGGATGGCGACGATGTATTCGCCATCGGTCAGCGCCGCCGCCCCGCCCGTCAGTTGCCACGCCGGGCCAACCGCAAGCTGCGCCGTTGTGCCTTTCTTTACGATGCGCGCGGAATTGATCGGTGGGTCCGAAAACACCGCCGCCGAGGCCAGATCGACCGGCGCGCGGTAAATTTCTGCCGTGGGGCCGAACTGAACCACCTTGCCGTCTTCCATCAGGGCGGTCTTGCCGCCCAGCAAAAGCGCCTCTTCAGGCTCGGATGTGGCATAGACCACGACCGCGCCGCGCCCGGCAAAAAGTTCGGGAAGCTGTTCACGCAACTCTTCGCGCAGCTTGTAGTCTAGGTTGGCCAGAGGCTCATCCAGAAAGACCGCGCGGCTTTCCTTGGCGATGGCGCGTGCCAGCGCGGTGCGCTGTTGCTGGCCGCCTGACAATTCATGCGGGCGCCGGTGCAGCATCGGGCGCAGTTGCAGGATGTCTGCGGCGTCCTCGACCCGGCCCTGAATTTCGGATTTGGCCATGCCTGCAACCCGCAAGGGGGAGGCGATATTGTCGAAAACGGTCATATGGGGGTAGTTGACGAAGAACTGATGCACGAGGCTGATGTTGCGCTTTTGCGTGTTCAGCCGTGTGACGTCCTTGCCATCGAGAAAGATCTCGCCGCTGGCCAGAGGATCAAGCCCCGCCATCAGCTTGATAAGAGATGTCTTGCCCGCGCCGGTTTCGCCCAGAAGGACGTTGAACTGACCCGGTTCCAGCACAAGACTGGTTTCCTTGATGTGCAACGCGGCTCCGACACGTTTGGTGATTGATCGAAGTTCGAGGGTCATCTCGTGTCCTGAAGTTTGCAGCCGAGGCGCTGAAGGCGATGGGACGGCCGGAACCTTGCGGCCCCGGCCAGCGGCGGCCCGGTCATTGCTGACCGGACCGCGCCGGGAGAAACGCTTAGTTGTTTGCCCAACGGGCGACCAGTTCGTCGTAGTTAACGGTCATACCCTGTGGTTTCTCATTTGCCAGTTTCGGCTTGGGTGCGCCGGGTTTGGCCAGCCATTCGGCAGGGTCCACCTCGGGGTTGAGGCGCGGACCACAGCCGCCATAGACGTTGGCAGCCTCATCAGCGGCCTGCATCCGGGCCATGGTGATGTCCATCTCCTCGGCAAGGCGGTCCATCGCCTCTTGCGGGGTGAAGGCACCCGAGTTCACGTCACCGATCTGCTGCCACCAGATCTGGGCCAGCTTTGGATAGTCGGGAACGTTGATACCCGTCGGCGACCATGCAACGCGGTCAGGCGAGCGATAGAACTCGACAAGGCCGCCAAGCTTTGGCGCACGCTCGGTAAAGCTTTCGTGGCGCACCGTGCTGTCGCGGATAAAGGTCAGACCCACGTGGCTTTTCTTGACGTCGACCGTCTTGGAGACGACGAACTGAGCGTAAAGCCATGCAGCCTTGGCGCGGTTCTCGGGCGTGGATTTCAGGATCGTCCATGATCCCACGTCCTGATAGCCGACCTTCTGGCCTTCTTCCCAATAGGGGCCGTGCGGGCTTGGTGCCATGCGCCACAGCGGATTGCCATCGCCGTCCACCGTGTTGTTGCCTTCCGAGCGCGGCTTTACCATGTCGGCGGTAAAGGCCGTGTACCAGAAGATCTGTTGCGCAACGTTGCCTTGGCTGAGAGCCGGAAGCGACTGGTAGAAGTCAAAGCTTGCCGCACCCGGAGGCGCATAGTTGCGAAGCCATTCGTCCCACTTGCGGATCGCATAGACCGCCGCAGGGCCGTTGGCCGCACCGCCGCGCGAGACGCTTGCGCCCGCAGGGTTGCACGATCCCGCTTCCATGCGGATGCCCCATTCGTCAACCGGACGACCGTTGGGTTCCCCCTTGTCGCCGGCGCCGGCCATCGACAGCCATGCATCGGTCATCCGCCAGCCAAGGTCAGGCGCGCGTTTGCCGTAATCCATGTGGCCATAGATCGTGGTTCCGTCGATCGTCTTGACGTCCTTGGAAAAGAACTCGGCGATGTCCTCATAGGCGGACCAGTTGACCGGAACGCCCAGATCATAGCCGTATTTCGCCTTGAAGGCCGTCTTGAGGTCTTCGCGGTCGAACCAGTCCTTGCGGAACCAGTAAAGGTTCGCGAACTGCTGGTCGGGCAGCTGGTAAAGCGCCCCATCCGGGCCGGTGGTAAACTCGGTCCCGATGAAATCGGCCAGGTCAAGGCCGGGGTTGGTCACCGCCGCACCAGCACCGGTCATCCAGTCGGACAGATTCACGGCAAGTTGCAAACGCGAATGCGTACCGATCAGGTCACTGTCGTTGACATAGGCGTCATAAAGGTTCCGCCCGGTCTGCATCTGGGTCTGGACGGCCTGTACGACCTCGCCTTCGCCAAGAATCTGGTGGTTCACCTTGATACCGGTGATTTCCTGAAATGCCTTGGTAAGAACTTCGCTTTCGTAGGAATGCGTTGGAATGCCTTCGCTGAGAACGTTGATTTCCATTCCAGCAAAGGGTTGTGCAGCATCGATGAACCATTTCATCTCGGCCATCTGATCGGCTTTGCTAAGCACCGATGGCTGAAATTCCTGGTCTATCCATTTCTGAGCGGCCGCTTCATCGGCCAAAGCTGTAGTGGGCCCCGCAAGCACGGCTGTTACCGCGACTGCGGAGAGCAGATACTTGCGCATCTTATCTCCTCCCTTGAGATTATATGAGCCGGATCTCGCCGACTGCTGCAGTGTCGATGCAAACTCACGATTTTGTCAAACTAAAAAGTTAGTAGATGCTGAAAAAACGCGCACATTTCTGTACGCGTTTGTTTTATATGACAAATTTTTAGGGCAATCGGGGCTTTGGCAAAACGGCCAAGGCCCCATTTTGGCCGCTGTCAGCCGTTTGCGATCGTGGCCAGGTTGTTCAGGATCGGACATTCGGGGCGGTTGTCGCCCGAGCAGGAAGACACCAGTGTCTTCAGCGTATCGCGCATCGCGTTCAGGTCGGCAATCTTGGTCTCTATCTGGGCCAGATGCTCTTTGGCGATGTTGCGCACATCGGCGCTTGCGCGTTCCTTGTCTTCCCAAAGCGCCAAGAGGTTACGGCAGTTTTCGATCGTGAAACCAAGCGCCCTTGCCCGCCCCATGAAGGCCAGCTTGTGCATGTCCGTTTCGCGAAAGACACGATAGCCGTTGGTATCGCGCGGCGGGGTCACAAGGCCGATATCCTCATAGTAGCGGATGGTCTTTGGCGGGATGCCCGAGCGGGCGGCGACGTCACCGATATTCATGACATATGTCTCCTATTCTGCGGGCGCGGCAACCATGGCCGGGCCTTTCGATTGAGTTTCAGCAGGCTGGCGCGAGGGTTTGACGAACCTCAGGCGAAGGGCGTTTGTCAGCACGAAGACGCTGGAAAAGGCCATCGCCCCGGCGGCAAGCGCCGGCGACAGAAGCATGCCGTTGAAGGGGTAGAGAACCCCGGCCGCAACCGGGATCAGCAGCGTGTTGTAGCCAAAGGCCCAAAAGAGGTTCTGGCGAATATTGCTCATCGTGCGGCCGCTGAGGGTAAAGGCGTTGACCACCCCATCAAGATCGCCCGCCATCAGAACCACATCGGCGCTTTCGATGGCCACATCCGTGCCCGTGCCGATGGCAATGCCCACATGGGCCGCCGCAAGCGCGGGCGCATCGTTGATGCCGTCACCGACAAAGGCGACTTTTTCGCCCAACTCATCGGCCAGCGCGTTCATCGCCGCAACCTTGCCATCGGGCAGCACCTCGGCCACGACATGGTCGATCCCCAGATCCTTGGCGACCGTGCGGGCGGTTGCCGTGTTGTCACCGGTGATCATCGCAACCTTCAGCCCCAGATCATGCAGCGCCCGGATTGCCCCCGGCGTTGTCGGCTTGATCGGGTCGGTGACCGCGATAAGGGCGGCCGCCTTGCCGTCGATGGCAGCGTAAAGCGGGCTTTGGCCACGGGCACCCATGCGCGCGCCCTCTTCGCTGAGATTGCCCAGCGCGATGCCGCGTTCCTGCATCAAGCCAACAGAGCCGACAAGAACGTCATGCCCGTCTATCTGCGCGGTCACCCCGCGCCCGGTCAGCGTATCGAAGCTGTCAGGCTGCGCCAGTTCCAGCCCCTCGGCGCGCGCGGCATTGACGATGGCGCGGGCGATGGGATGCTCTGAGTTCTGTTCAACCCCGCCCACAAGGCGCAGAACGGTGGCCCGGTCAAAGCCCGGCGCAAGTTCCAGCCCCGTAAGATCGGGATGGCCCATGGTTAGCGTGCCGGTCTTGTCGACCGCAACGATCCCCACCTGATGCAGCGTCTGAAGCGCCGCCCCCTTGCGAAAGAGAACGCCCATTTCAGCCCCGCGCCCGGTTCCGACCATGATCGATGTCGGCGTGGCAAGGCCCATCGCGCAGGGGCAGGCGATGATCAGCACCGACACTGCCGCGACAAGCGCGTTGGAAAGCGTCGGCTCTGGCCCGATCAAAAGCCAGACCGCCGCCGTCAGGATCGCCACGACAATTACCACCGGCACGAACCATGCGGTGATCCGGTTCACGAGGTCCTGAATGGGCAGGCGTGCGCCTTGTGCCTCTTCGACCATGCGGATGATCTGGGCCAGCATCGTGTCGCTGCCCACCTTGGTGGCGGTGAAGGTCAGTGCGCCGGTGCCATTGACCGTGCCGCCGACAACCGTCTGTCCCTTGGACTTTTCGACCGGAACAGGCTCTCCGGTGATCATGCTTTCATCGACATAGGACGATCCGGTGACAACCTCGCCGTCCACGGCGATCTTTTCGCCCGGGCGCAGGTGCACGACATCGCCGACCGTGATCTCTTCGATCGCGATCTCGACCACCTCATCGCCGCGCTGAACCCGCGCGCTGCGCGGCTGTAGTCCGACAAGTTTGCGAATTGCGCTACCGGTGCGCCCCTTGGCGCGCGCCTCCATCAGGCGGCCCAGAAGGATCAGCACCACGATCACCGCCGCAGCCTCGTAATAGACGCCCAGCGCCTCGGCGGGCAGAAGCGATGGCAGGAAGGTGGCCACAACCGAATAGATCCATGCCGCCGATGTGCCCAAGGCCACAAGCGCGTTCATATCCGGCACGCCTTTGAACAGCGCAGGATAGCCATGCAGGTAGAAATTACGCCCCGGCCAGGCAAGGATGATGGTGGTCAGAACGAACTGGATCAGCCAGCTGTTGGTCATGCCGATGGTCCCGGCGATCCAGCCGTGAAAGCCCGGAATGACGTGACCGCCCATTTCCAGCACAACGACCGGCAGGGCAAGAATGGCGGCGATTGCCGTCAGGCGGCCAAGGCGTTTTATCTCATCGGCCTTGCGATCGACCTTGGGGGCATTGTCGGCAATAACGCGCGAGGGATAGCCCGCCTTGGCGGTTGCCTTGACGGCCGCTTCGGCGGCGCCCGTGCCTGTAAGCACGCGAAGCTGCGCCGATTCTGTGGCAAGGTTGACCGTCGCCTCAAGCACACCCGGCACCGCATAAAGCGCCTTTTCGACCCGCCCGACGCAAGAGGCGCAGGTCATGCCCTCAAGCTCTAGCCGGACCGTTTCATGGCGCGCCGGATACCCCACCTTGTCCAGTTTGCGCGCGATCTCTTCGAGATTTACCGCGCTGCCCTCAATCCGGGCGCTTTCGGTGGCAAGGTTAACCTGCGCGAGGGTAACGCCCTCTACCTCGGAGAGGGCCTTTTCGACCCGCCCGACGCAAGAGGCGCAAGTCATCCCCTCGATCGAAACCGCAAGCGATTGCGGGGCGCTTTCACCCGGGTTTGCGCCGATAGCCGGTTTTTCCGTTGCAGTCATTTTTGCACCTCAAAGGCATTGCTGAAATTGCTTCAACATTGCAGATAAGGTTTCCAGTGACTGGAAGGTCAAGGGGCAAGTGCAAAAACTTTGCCCCCTGCCGGAAAACTCAGGGTTTCAGGCGGTATCCCGTGCGGAAGAACCAGTGGCAGATCGCGATCATCACGACAAGCGAGACGGTAACGAACAAAAGCCCAAAGGCCGGGCTGGCGTCCGAAACGCCCAGAATGCTGAAGCGCGCGCCATCGATGAGATAAAAGATCGGGTTGGCATGGGTCAGATCGCGCAGAACCTTCGGCAAAGCCTCGACCGAATAGAAAGTGCCCGACAGAAAGGCCAGCGGCGTGATCAGAAAGTTGGTGATCGCCGCCATCTGGTCGAACTTGCGCGCAAAGATCGAGGCAAAGATGCCCAGCGCGCCCATGAAGGCCGACCCAAGGATGATGAAGGCAATGGCGTAAAGCGGATGGGCGATGCCGATCCCCAGCACAAGCCACATCGCCGCGATCATCGCCACGGCCACCAAAAGCCCGCGTCCGATGCCGCCGATCAGATAGCCAAGCACGATCTCTAGCGGAGAAAGCGGCGGCATCAGCGTATCGACGATATTGCCCTGCACTTTGGCAGCCATGATCGACGAGGACGTATTGGCAAAGGCGTTTTGGATCACCGTCATCATCATCAGGCCCGGCGCAAGGAAGGTCAGGTATGGCACGCCCATCACTTCACCCCTTTGCGGGCCGATGGCGATGGAAAAGACCAAAAGGAAAAGCCCCGCCGTAATCAGCGGCGCGGCAACCGTCTGGGCCCAGATATTGAAGAAGCGGCGAAACTCACGCTCTCCCAGCGTAAACAGCCCCATCCAGTTGACCCGGCCAAAACGGCGTTTGCCCATTCCTGTGGTTTTTGCCATAGTAACGCTCCTTGATTTTCTGCACCGCTTGTATCCCGAGCCGGGGTGATTAAAATAGGGCTTAGAAGAATTTCTCAAGACGGTCCGGCGATGCGGGCCGTTTTTATCCAAAGGAACACCTATGTCTTGGACGGATGAACGCGTCGATCTGCTGAAGAAGCTTTGGGGCGAAGGCCAGAGCGCCAGCCAGATCGCGAAGGAACTTGGCGGCGTGACCCGCAATGCGGTGATCGGCAAAGTGCATCGGCTTGGCCTGTCCAACCGTGCCGGCGCAACCCCGGCCAAGACGGCCGAGAAAAAGCCGGCCAAGGCCAAGACCGAAGAAACCGCAAAGGCGGCCGCCGCGCCGCCGCCAAAGCCCGAACCGGTCAGCGCCGCGCCCAAGCCTTCGCTTCCCGCGCGCAAACAGATCATTCCCGCAGGCCAGCCGCTTCCGCCGCAGCCTTCGGCAAATGAGATCAGCCCCGAGGCGCTTGCCAGCGTGCGCGAGGTCGAAAAGAAGGCCAAGAAGATCAGCCTGATGGAACTGACTGAGCGGACCTGCAAATGGCCGATCGGCGATCCGGCTACTGAAGAGTTCTGGTTCTGCGGCCTGTCGGTTCAGGCGGGCAAACCCTATTGCGAGGCGCATGTCGGCGTGGCGTTCCAGCCAATGTCATCGCGCCGCGACCGCCGCCGCTAAACCGGCCAAAGCCGAAAACGAAAACCGCCCCGCGCCAGATGGCCGGGGCGGTTTTCTTTTGTCTGGTTCAGTTGCCGCCGCCCAGAATGTTCAAAAGGCCCTTCTTGGCCTCTTCGCGCAGCTTTTGTTCAAGCTGCTGTTCCAGCGTCAGCGCCGGCTTTGGCTCTGGCGCGGGCGAGGTTGCGGGCGCCTCTGCCGCTGGCGCGGTCTGCGGCTCTGCCGGCGCGGGCGCGGGCGCGGGGGCCGGTTCAGCGGGCGCTGGGGCCGGTGCCGGCTCTGGCGTCGTCGGCGTCAGGCCAAGCGCCTTTTCCGCCTCTGCCTGAAGCCGCGCCTTGAGGTTGTCACGCTCTTTGGCAAAGTTCTGATCGGCCAGCGCCTTTACATCCAGACCGTATTTGGGATTGGCCCAAGTGCCCGAGATTTGCAGCGGCACCCGGATCCCGCCCGTCCCATCAGCGCCCTGAAGCGCGGCAGGCGTTACCGTGTAGTTGATCACCTGCTCACCGATACCGACCGTGCCCTTGCCCGTCGCCGTCAGCAGCGGCGCCTTGAAGACAAGATCGTCATTGCTCAGAACGCCCTTGTCGATGGCAAAGGTCGTGTCGATCCGGTCAAAGATCGTCTTTTGCCCCGCACCCACAAAGGACGGATCAAGGTTGCGGATCATGCCGACGATATCGAGGCCCAAAAGCTCTCCTTTCCCGACGTTGAAGGCGCCGGATCCCGAAAGGCTTTTCATGATCGAATCGACCGAGTTGCCCGAGCCAAGGAACTTGACTTGAAGATCGGACTGACCGATCAGCCGCTCATATCCCGTCAGGTCCTTCATCAGCGGCTGGATCTGCACCCCTGCAAGGTTCAGATCACCGCCCACCGAAAGCCCGCCGCGCCCGTTGACCACGAACTGGCCCTTGGCCCTGCCCTGATAGGCCTGCACATCGTTCAAGGCAAAGACGACGCGCCGGTCGGTCAGCGTCATGCGCACCCGGGTCGGACCAAAGCGCAGCGCGCCAAGATCGATCCCGCCCGCCGAAAGCGAGATATCGGCGTCCAGCGCGCCAAGACCCGAAACATCGATCCGGTCCATGGGCCAGCTGGCGATACCGCCGTCCGACTTGGAAGAGCCATCGCTGGCAAGCAGTTTGGCAAAGTTCAGCTGCCCGCCCGAGAACCGCCCCGTCACGCGCGGCTTGGCCCCGATCACCACATCCGCCTCGCCGGTCAGGTCATTGCCATCAAGGCTTAGAACACCATTGCGCAGGAAAATCTTGTCGCCATCCGAAAAGGTGACCTTGCCCTTGACCGAAATCCGCTCGCCCATGCCCTTGGGCATTTTCGGCGGCGCCTGTCCGATGGCGCGGAAAAGCTGGGCCAGATCCTTGAGCGTGGCGTCTATCTGCATATCCGCGCCCACCGGCGACAGCGCAAGGATGCCGCCGAAATCGGCGGTCGAGTTACCGATGGAAACCTTGCCGCCCACGGTCTTGCCCTTACCGGCCAGAAGATCGGCAAGGCTTTCGATCTTAAGCGTGGTATCCAGCGGCTCGCCGTTCAAAAACCCTTTGACCCTGA
Source organism: Paracoccaceae bacterium (assembly GCA_030148005.1). Lineage (GTDB taxonomy): Bacteria > Pseudomonadota > Alphaproteobacteria > Rhodobacterales > Rhodobacteraceae > JASBSV01. The sequence continues at coordinate 32,880 of JASBUI010000030.1, forward strand.
CATCCATCGGCCCGTTGAAATCGGGCAGCGTCAGGTCGATGTCGGTCTTTGTCAGCACCATCGCGGTGCCGGCGGCCCGGTCGAAATAGCTTATCTGCGCATCGCGGATCGTGCCCTTATCAAGCGAAAAGGCCGGAATGCCGCCCGATCCCTGAGCAGAGGTGCCGCCCGCCGCGGGCGCGGTCCCATCCGAAAGGTCCCAGTTCACCTGCCCATTGGGCGCTTTTTCCAGACGGATGCGGGGGCTGTCGATCACCACTTCGGTGACCTTGATCTCACCGCCGATAAGCGCGGCCAGATCGACGCCCACCGAAAGGTCTTCGGCTGAGACCATCGGCTGGCCATCTGTCCAGCTGGCATTGGCGATCGAAACCTGCCCGATGCGCACGCCCAGCGTCGGCCAGACCGAGGGCGAGATATCGCCGGCGATGGTCATCTGACGGCCCGTGGCCTTTTCAAAGCGATCCGTGACAACCGCCGCGATCCGGTCGGACGGCAAGAGCAGAACGGTGACAATCGCCACCAGGACCAGAACCACCAAACCGGTAAAAACTCGTACTATCCAACGCATGATCTTAGCCCCATTGTTAACCGCGCCATTCTAGGCGCAATCGCAGCGGATGCAAAGCAACGCCGCCGCCCCATCCGACGTTTTGAAAGATAGTGCCTGATGCCCCTGCGGCAAGGTGGCCGGCGTGATCGGGCCGATGATCTGAACCTTTGATCTTGGCCCCGGCGCAGGCTATAGCGGCGCGATGAGCCAGAACCCACCTTCCCTTCGCCCCGACCTTGCCCCCAAGGCGCGCATCAATGAGCCTGCCCGCGACGGCCAGCCAAAGATTGGCATGGTCAGCCTTGGCTGCCCCAAGGCGCTGGTTGACAGCGAACGCATACTGACACGGCTGCGCGCCGAAGGCTATGCCATCTCGCCCGACTATCCCGGCGCCGATGCGGTGATCGTCAACACCTGCGGCTTTCTGGACAGTGCCAAGGCCGAAAGCCTAGACGCCATTGGCGAGGCTTTGACCGAGAACGGCCGCGTCATCGTCACCGGCTGTCTGGGCGCCGAGCCTGAGTATATCACCGGAGTGCATCCGCGCGTTCTGGCCGTCACCGGCCCGCATCAGTACGAACAGGTGCTGGATGCGGTGCACAAGGCCGTCCCGCCAAGCCCCGATCCCTTTATCGACCTGCTGCCCGCCTCTGGCGTATCGCTGACGCCGCGCCATTACAGCTATCTGAAGATCTCGGAAGGCTGCAATCACAAGTGCAAGTTCTGCATCATCCCCGATATGCGCGGCAAACTGGCCAGCCGCCCGGCCCATGCGGTTCTGCGCGAGGCTGAAAAGCTGGCCGAGGCGGGGGTGAAGGAACTTTTGGTGATCTCTCAGGACACCTCGGCCTATGGCGTTGATCGCCGCTACGACAGCCACCCGTGGAAGGGCGGCGAGGTGCGCAGCCACATCACCGATCTGTCACGCGCCCTTGGTGATCTGGGCGTCTGGGTGCGCCTGCACTATGTCTATCCTTACCCGCATGTGCGCGATCTGATCCCGCTGATGGCCGAGGGCCGCGTCCTGCCCTATCTGGACATCCCCTTTCAGCACGCCCACCCCGATGTTCTGCGCCGCATGGCGCGCCCGCAGGCCGGGGCCAAGACGCTGGAAGAGATTGCCGCATGGCGTGCCATCTGCCCCGATATCACCCTGCGCTCTACCTTTATCGTCGGCTACCCCGGCGAGACCGAGGCAGAGTTCCAGACCCTTCTGGACTGGATGGATGAGGCTCAGCTGGACCGGGTTGGATGCTTTCAGTACGAGAACGTTGCAGGCGCGCGGTCAAACGCCCTGCCAGGTCACGTCGCCCAAGAGGTCAAACAGGACCGCTGGGACCGCTTCATGGCCAAGGCGCAAGAGATATCCGAGGCGAAACTGGCCGCCAAGGTTGGCCAGCGCATCGAGGTCATCGTCGATGAGATCGACGCCGAAGCCGCCACCTGCCGCACCAAGGGCGACGCCCCCGAGATCGACGGGAACCTCTTTATCGACGAAGGTTTTGAAGCGCTGAAGCCCGGCGACATCGTCAGCGTCGAAGTGGACGAGGCGGGCGAGTATGATCTGTGGGGGCGGTTGGTTTAACCCTTCGCCCGCTCAAACTCATCTGCGTTCTTGCAAAAGCCCGGGGCCGTCTCGGCGCCGTTTGGGTTTGCTTCAAGCCAGTGGCCACAGGCGGTGCCCTCGCGGCAGGTCAGGCAGCGGCGGAACATCTGGCCCATGTCGTCGGGCGTCATCTTTGCGGTCTGGATGCGTTCGTCAAAGTCGAACCCCACGGTATTGGCCATTGCGTGCAAAAGCTGGGCGTGGCGGTCGATCCTTTTGAATACGGACATGGTGCGAAGGCCCCCGGTTTGGTGCTGCATTTGGCCCAAACTACCCCGCCCCGCGCCGCGCCGCCTTGATCTGGATCAATCCTGCCCCGATTGCCCAAGGCCCCGCGCATCAAGATAATGGCGCACCGCATCCTGCACCCGCCGGAAACGGTCACCGCCCAGTTTGACCCCGCCGTACCAGCGCGTCACGACGATGATGTGCCCGGTGAGGCCCTCACGCTCAAGCATCCGCAGGATCACCATGCCCGCGCCGCTTTCGCCGTCGTCGCTTTTGATCGGTCCCTCGTCCAGAAGCGCAGCCCAAGTGTTATGCTTGGCCTTGGCGAACTTCTTTTTGCGGCGAAGATCGCGCAGGAAATCCAGCGCCTCATCCCGGCTGGCAACAGGCCCGCCAGAGACCGCGTATTTCGATCCGCGGTCGCTTAGGATGTTGTCGAATACTTGCGCGCCGCCCTTGTCCATGCGCCGTCTTTAGCAAAAGCGCCCTCTGCCCGCACGCCGAAACCTTCGGCTGATCACCGGCCGCGCGACGCCCCGACTTGGTACATTTCCGCCGTTTCCTAGTATTTTTCGCACAGTTGACGTCACGGCAAGATCGAAAAGCTAACGGAACGACATATCTTTATTTGCGAATGTATTAAATATAGAGTGCCGAGCGCTGCCATGCGGCGCACAAAGTTTGTTGAAGTCAGTAGAAGGTTAACGATTTTGGATCTCGCCAGAACCATGGCGTGTCTGGACTGCACACAGATGATCGCGGATATCAACGATCCGCTGGAGCTGTGCCAGAGCGTCATTTCCTATCTTCGAAAAACTTTGCTTTACGAGCGTACCTCGGTCGTTCTGGTCCAGAAATCGACGGACATTCCACTTGTCTTTGCCCATAGTTCGGACGGTTACGTCACCGAAAGCCAACATCTGGAAGTGGCGCGGGTGAACCGCATCATTCGCCCCCCTGCAAAGGGCGTCATCTATAGCGTTCTGCAAAGCGGACGCGAGAGGTTGGTTCAGGACATCGACAAGTGCCCCGACTATCTTCATGTAGCTGACAACATCATGGCCGAGGCTTGTTTCCCTATCATCGACAGGCAGCGCTGTATCGGCGTGATGAATGTCGAGCATTCGGTGCGCGACGGGTTCTCGCACGATGATCTGATCATGCTCAAGATCGTCTCGGTCGGGCTTTCCCCGGCCCTGCGCCGCGCGCATAGAAGCGGCGCGCGCGGCCTGACGGACAAGTTTCCGTCAGAAAGTGACATACGGATCACGGCCTGAACCCAAGCGGATCGAGGCGCGGGTTACCCCGCTGGCTGAAACTTGGCCATGATCGAGCCTGCGGTCTTTTGCGCCGCCATGAACTCCTCTGTCGTGAAGGCCTGCGCGGTGCGCAGGTTGCACACCGTGCCAGAGGCGCCTGCAACGATCAGGCCGGGAATGACGCTATCGGCGCCCGGCGCTTCGACGATCATGATCAAATCATGCTCTCCGGTGGTGGCGTAGAAGTCGAGTACCTTGCCGCCCATAGCCTCAATAATCGGGGCCACGGCCTTTTTCCTGTCTGAGGGGTTTGAAATCATCCCCTTCATCGCAGCGTCAGTATAGTTCGCGGTAATTACGAATTTAGCCATAGCGCCCTCCCATAGGCTGACCGGCCGCAGCTTTGCCGGCCTTTTGAAAATGCTTAGTTGAAGGCCCTCAGCCTAACACGAATAGCGGTAGATTGATACCTGCAGGCCCAAATGTGCCTTATGGGAGGCGTTGGCCTAGCGCTGGGCCGCTGCCGTTTCGCGCACGATCTTGATGCGCGCCGCATTGGCCGGGTGGCTTGCAAGGAAGCGGTTGCCGGGATCGGGGATGCGCGCGAAATAGCGCGAGCCGCGGACCGGATCATAGCCTGCACGCATCGCGATGATCGTGCCAAGCTGATCTGCCTCAAGCTCAAACCCTTTGGAGTATTGGCGTGTGGCAAGGGTGGCGCCGACGTTCTGGGCCGCATCGACCCCTGCCTGCCCTGCCCCGCCAAGCGCCGCCAGCACACCGGCCAGCGTGGCCCCGGCCAGCGCCGTTTCCTGCGTCTTGGGGATATGGCCGCGAATGTGGTGCGCCGCTTCATGACCAAGGATAAAGGCGATCTCATCCTGATTGCGCGCCTCGGCGATCAGCGAGACGGTAAAGACCACCACCGGGCGGCCGTTGCGGTTAAGCGTCTGATAGGCGTTGGGCGCCTTTTTGGGATCGTCATCGACCGCGATCAGAAGGTCACAGTTTGCGCCCGGCCGGCGCTGGCGGCATTCGCGTTCGGCCACAGGTTCCACCCGCCGCATGACGGTGACAAAATTGTTGACCGCTGTCTTGACGCTAAGCTTTTGGGGGGCGACCTCGTCGACCGGCGTGGCGCCGGTGACGACATCCATACAAGCCGACAAAAGAAAGGCCAAAGGCAGGGCAACTAATGTTCTGGGTAGACGCATAACTTTATCCTCATTCACTTGCCCCGATCCTAGCACGCAGGACGTGATGCGCCAGACCCTGAAACCGCTATTGATCGGCTTGGCAAGTCTATGCCCAAGCCCTATCGTCGGGCACATGTTTACCATTGAGCACGAATTTGACGCCACCGTCGTCACCCTGATTGACGAGGGCGAGACGCATTTGCAGGGCGATGTCACCGTCAACGCCTTTGACGACTGCGTAACCATCGAACAACTGGACCCGCATACCGACAGGTTGAACAGGATCACCCTGTCGATGCGCCAGATTCGCGATATCGGCGCGGCATTGAACCTGCCTGAAGGTGTCTATCGCTTGCCCGACAAGGGCTGAGCCAGCGCAACGGAGGCCTGATGACACCGCATGATCCCAATGCGGCGGAGTTTCCGCCGGACATGCCCGAAACCATCGGCCCCTATTTTCGCGCCCGCGCCGCGCAGTATGCGGCCCGCCCCTTTCTGGCCGCCCCCGCCGATGACGCGCGCCCATGGCACCCCGCCGGCATGGAGATGACCTTTGATCAGGCCGCACGCGCCGTTGCCCGCAACAGGCAGGCGCTGAAAGATGCCGGATACGGCCATGGCCACCGCATTGCGGTTCTCTTGGGCAACCGGCCCGAGATGCTTTTGTGGAAACTGGCGCTGGCCGATCTGGGTATCTCATGGGTGCCGGTCAATCCCGATTACCGCCCCGCCGAAACCGCCTATCTCTTGCAGGACTGCGGCGCCGATCTGTGCCTTGCCACCAAAGAGATGGCCGCGCAGATGGCCGACGGCATTGCCGAAAGCGGCGGCGACATCGCGCTGGCGCTGATCGAAGATGACGCGCTTGCGCCCGCGCCCCGGCCCGCGCCCCTGACGGGCCCTGTCACACCGCAAAGCGAGGCAAGCCTGATCTATACCTCCGGCACCACCGGGCGGCCCAAGGGCTGTATCCTGTCGCATCAGTATGAGCTTTTGATGGGCGAATGGTATGCAGGGCGCGGCGGGCTGATCCAGTTTGATCCCGGCGGCGAGAGGATCTATTGCCCCCTGCCGCTTTTTCACGTCAACGCCGGGATTTTTCTTTTCTTTGCCGTCATCGCGACCGGCAGCACCCAGATCATCCCCGACCGTTTCAGCGCCCGCGCATGGTGGCCCGACATCATTGAAATGCGCGCCAGCGTCGCCCATTACCTTGGCATCATCATCCCCGCACTGATGAAACAGCCACCCGGCCCGCTGGACCGGGCCCATTCGATCAAATGGGCCGTCGGCGCCGGAGTTGAGCCGACGCTGCATGGCGCCTTTGAAGAGCGCTTTGGATTTCCGCTGATCGAGGTCTGGGGCATGACCGAGATGTGCCGCATCCTTGGCGCAACGCATGAGCCGCGCCAGATCGACACCCGCGCAATCGGGCGCGCCTGCCCCGGCCTTGAGGTGCGCGTGGTCGATGACGATGGCGCCGAACTGCCGCCAGGCACCGCCGGAGAGATGGTTCTGCGCCACAGCGCAAGCACGCCCCGGCGCGGCGCGTTCTCGGGCTATCTGAACCTGCCGGAGGCAACAGAAGAGGCTTGGCGCGGCGGCTGGTTTCACACCGGTGACACGGTCACGATGGACGAAAGCGGCACCGTCTTTTTCGTCGACCGGCGCAAGAACATCGTGCGCCGGTCGGGCGAGAACATCGCCGCCGCCGAGGTCGAGGCCTGTCTTTTGGCCCACAGCGAGGTTACCCAAGTGGCCGTCATCGCCGTGCCCGACCCCATCCGCGACGAAGAGGTGATGGCCTGTGTCGTCGCCAGCGGCCCCGTCGCCGGGGCCGAGCTTGCGCGGCGCCTGCTTGATCATGCGATGGACAAGATGGCCTATTACAAGGCGCCCGGCTGGATCGTCTTTGTCGATGGTCTGCCTGTCACGGGAACCCAGAAAATCCAGAAGCACGCCATCTTTGGCGCTGGCCAGGACCCCTGCCTGCACCCGCGCGCGCATGATCTTCGCCAGCTTAAGAAACGCCGCCCCGGCCCGGCGGGCAGCTAAAGGCATTTACCTCTGCCCGGCCGCGTTGCAAGCTTTCCAGGCACCGCAACGAGGAGACGGCAATGACCACCGCATTTTTCTGGGATGAACGCTGTTTCTGGCATGGCGGCGGCAACTATGCCTTTACCCTGCCCTTCGGCGGCCTTGTGCAGCCGCTGGCCGCGGGTGGCCTGCCGGAAAGCCCCGAAACAAAGCGGCGGCTGAAGAACCTTATCGAGGTGACCGGCCTGATCGGCGATCTGGACCCGCGCGGCGCCCCCAGCGCCACATGGGAAGATCTGGCATGGGTCCACCCAGAGGCTTTCCTGAATGAATTCAAGGCAATGTCGGACGCAGGCGGTGGTGAGCTGGGCCTTCGCACGCCTTTTGCGCAGGGCGGGTTCGAACTTGCCGCGCTATCGGCAGGGCTTGCCAAGGGGGCGCTTTATTCGGTGCTGAAGGGCGAGGCCGACAATGCCTATGCCCTGTCGCGCCCGCCGGGGCACCACTGTTTGCCCGAGTTTCCGAACGGCTTTTGCCTGTTGGCCAACATCGCCATCGCGATTGAGGCAGCGCTGGCCGATGGGCTTACCCGGCGCGTTGCGGTTCTGGACTGGGACGTGCACCACGGCAATGGCACCGAGGCGATCTTTTACGACCGCGCCGATGTGCTGACGGTTTCGATCCATCAAGAGCATAACTATCCGCTCGACAGCGGCGATGCCGCTGATCAGGGCGGCGGTGATGGCGAGGGGGCCAACGTCAACCTGCCGCTGCCGCCGGGCGCGGGGCACAATGCCTACATCGAGGTGATGGAGCGCGTCGCCCTGCCCGCCATCCGCCAGTTCGACCCCGATGTGATCATCGTGGCCTGTGGCTATGACGCCGCCGCCATCGATCCCTTGTCGCGCATGCTTGCCACCGCCCAGACCTTTCGCGACATGACCGCTATGACCCGCGATCTGGCCAATGACATCTGTCAGGGGCGTCTGGTTCTGGTGCATGAGGGCGGCTATTCCGAGGTTTACGTCCCCTTCTGCGGGCACGCCGTGCTGGAAGAGCTTTCGGGAAGTTCCATCACCGCCCCCGAC
>JASBUI010000038.1 GCA_030148005.1 Paracoccaceae bacterium
GGACGTGACCGGCACGGTTGAACTGGCTGCGGGTACCGAGATGGTCATGCCGGGCGACAACGTGTCGTTCACGGTTGAACTGATCGCCCCGATCGCGATGGAAAACGGTCTGCGCTTTGCGATCCGCGAAGGCGGCCGCACTGTCGGCGCCGGCGTCGTCTCCAAGATCATCGACTGATCTGACTAAGGTTCGAAGAGGAACGGCGATGATCGCCGTTCCTCCTCTCAATCTCAAGCCGTTGAAAGGCAAAGTAAAATGGCAGTTCAAAGCCAAAATATTCGCATCCGCCTGAAGGCGTTTGACTACCGCGTGCTGGACGCCAGCACCGAGGAAATCGTCAACACCGCCAAGCGCACAGGTGCATCCGTTCGCGGGCCCATCCCGCTGCCGAACAAGATCGAGAAATTCACCGTTCTGCGTGGCCCCCACGTAGACAAGAAATCCCGTGATCAGTTCGAGATCCGCACGCACAAGCGTCTGCTCGACATCGTTGATCCGACCCCCCAGACCGTCGATGCGCTGATGAAGCTCGACCTGGCCGCTGGTGTGGACGTCGAGATCAAGCTGCAATCGTAAGTCCGGGAGGGTAATGATCATGTTACGCTCAGGCGTTATCGCAAAGAAGGTCGGGATGACCCGCCTTTTCATGGAAGACGGAAAGCAGGTTCCTGTGACCGTTCTTCAACTCGACAAGCTGCAGGTTGTTGCAACCCGCACCGCTGAAAAAGATGGCTATTCGGCCGTTCAGCTGGGTGCAGGCACGGCAAAGGCCAAGCGGACTTCGCAGGCAATGCGCGGCCACTTTGCTGCTGCAAAGGTAGAACCCAAGCGCAAGATCGCCGAGTTCCGGGTTGCCCCCGAGAACCTGATCAACGTGGGCGAAGAAATCACCGCGAACCACTACTTCGAAGGCCAGTACGTCGACGTATCGGGCACTTCGATCGGTAAGGGTTTTCAGGGTGCCATGAAGCGCCACAACTTTGGTGGTCTTCGTGCATCGCACGGTGTTTCGATCTCACACCGTAGCCACGGTTCGACCGGTCAGTGTCAGGACCCCGGCAAGGTGTTCAAAGGCAAGAAGATGGCCGGACACATGGGTGCTGCCCGTGTGACGACGCAGAACCTGCAGGTCGTTCGCACCGATGCCGACCGTGGTCTGATCATGGTCAAGGGCGCGGTTCCCGGCTCCAAGGGTGGCTGGGTCACGATCAAGGACGCCGTCAAGAAGGCGACGCCTGAGAACGTGATCTATCCTGCTGCTCTGAAGTCCGCCGCCGAAGAGGCCGAGCGTCTTGCAGCAGAGGCCGCAGCCGCAGCCGCCGCTGAAGAAGCCGCAGCCGCCAAGGCAGCCGCCGAAGAGCAAGCCGCAGCAGAAGCTGCAGCCATGGCTGATGCCGAAGCATCGATCGAGGCGGACCAAGCCGAAGATGGTGCAGCTGAAGGAGGCAAATCCGATGAAAGCTGATGCGATCAAGATGGACGGAAAGTCCGCTGGTTCAGTGGATCTCAGCGATGAGATTTTTGGCCTGGAGCCGCGTGCAGACATTCTGCACCGCGTGGTCCGCTGGCAGCGCAACAACGCGCAGGCCGGCACCCACAAGGTCAAGACACGTTCGGAAACCTCGTACTCGACCAAGAAGATCTACCGCCAGAAGGGCACCGGCGGCGCACGCCACGGTGACCGTAACGCGCCGATCTTCCGCAAGGGTGGTGTCTACAAGGGTCCCACGCCGCGTTCGCACGGCCACGACCTGACCAAGAAGTTCCGCAAACTGGGTCTGCGCCATGCGCTTTCGGCCAAGGCAACTGCGGGCGAGCTGGTCATCATCGACACTGCCGAGATGAAAGACGCCAAGACATCGGCTCTGGCCAAGCAGCTTAAAAAGCTTGGTTGGAAGCGTACGCTGATCATCGACGGCGCTCAGGTGAACGAAAACTTTGCCCGCGCGGCCGCCAACATCGAAGGCATCGATGTTCTGCCGTCGATGGGTGCAAACGTTTATGACATCCTGCGCCGGGACACTCTGGTCCTGACCAAGGCAGGCGTCGAAGCTCTGGAGGCTCGTTTGAAATGAGTGCGAAGGTTCAACACTACGACGTGATCCGCAAGCCGATCATCACCGAAAAAGCAACCATGGCCTCTGAAAGTGGCGCTGTTGTTTTCGAAGTAGCGATCGACGCGAACAAACCACAGATCAAAGAGGCCGTTGAAGGTCTGTTTGGTGTAAAGGTCAAAGCGGTCAACACGACGATCACAAAAGGCAAGACCAAGCGGTTCCGGGGTCAGCCCGGTCGCCGCAAGGATGTCAAAAAGGCATATGTGACGCTCGAAGAGGGCAACACGATTGACGTCTCGACGGGTCTCTAATAAGAGGCCCTTCTGATCAGCCCCGGCACACCGCCGGGGCCGTTCATTTTAATCACCTTGGGACCTTCGGGGCCCTTCACCCAGAGGTTTCACAAGAAATCTCATGCAAGCAAACGGAAGACAGTAAGCATGGCACTCAAGTCGTATAAACCGACGACGCCAGGCCAGCGTGGGCTGGTTCTGATCGACCGTTCGGAGCTTTGGAAAGGCCGCCCGGTCAAGTCCCTTACAGAGGGTCTGACCAAGAACGGCGGACGGAACAACACCGGACGGATCACAATGCGTCGACGTGGTGGAGGTGCAAAGCGCCTTTACCGTATCGTAGACTTCAAGCGGACAAAGCTTGACGTATCGGCCACGGTCGAGCGGATCGAATATGACCCGAACCGGACAGCGTTCATCGCACTCGTGAAATACGACGATGGCGAGCAGGCCTATATCCTGGCCCCCCAGCGTCTTGGCGTAGGCGACAAGGTTATCGCATCGGCAAAGGCCGACGTGAAACCCGGTAACGCGATGCCTTTCTCGGGTCTGCCGATCGGTACGATCGTCCACAACATCGAGATGAAGCCCGGCAAGGGTGGTCAGATCGCGCGCGCAGCTGGCACTTACGCCCAGTTCGTTGGCCGCGATGGTGGCTACGCCCAGATCCGCCTGTCTTCGGGTGAACTTCGCATGGTTCGCCAGGAATGCATGGCAACGGTTGGCGCTGTCTCGAACCCCGACAACTCGAACCAGAACCTCGGCAAGGCCGGCCGCAACCGTCACAAGGGCATTCGTCCTTCGGTTCGTGGTGTGGTCATGAACCCGGTCGATCACCCGCATGGTGGTGGTGAAGGCCGGACCTCGGGTGGCCGTCATCCGGTTACCCCTTGGGGCAAGCCGACAAAGGGTGCTCGCACCCGGAACAAGAACAAAGCGTCCAGCAAGCTTATCATCCGCTCGCGTCACGCCAAGAAGAAGGGGCGCTGATAGATGTCGCGTTCTGTCTGGAAAGGTCCTTTTGTCGACTCTTACGTCCTCAAGAAGGCTGAAAAATCCCGCGAGTCGGGCCGCAACGAGGTCATCAAGATC
>JASBUI010000041.1 GCA_030148005.1 Paracoccaceae bacterium
CTTGATCTCGTTGTCGGCCTTTTCGCGGGCCTCTTTCGAAAGCTTTGTGTCAGCGATGCGCGCCTCAAGTTCGGCCACTTCGTTCTGGCCTTCCTCGCCGTCGCCCAGCTCTTTCTGGATCGCCTTCATCTGTTCGTTCAGGTAGTATTCGCGCTGCGTGCGCTCCATCTGCGATTTGACGCGGGTCTTGATCTTTTTCTCGACCTGAAGGACCGACATCTCGCCCTGCATCAGGCCCAGAACCTGTTCCAGACGCGCAGCAACAGCCAGCGTTTCCAGAAGTTCCTGTTTCTTGTCGACCTCGACACCCAGATGGCCCGACACCAGATCGGCCAGCTTGGCGCTTTCGGTGGTTTCCGCAACCGCGGTCAGCGCCTCTTCGGGGATGTTCTTTTTGATCTTCGAATAGCGTTCAAATTCGCCCGCAACCGAGCGCACAAGCGCCTGGATCGTGGCCTCATCGCCCGGGATCTCTTCGAGGATCTCGGCGTGGGCTTCGAAAAAGTTGGGGTTATCAACGTATTCGGTGATCTGCACGCGCGCGCGCCCTTCGACCAGCACCTTGACGGTGCCATCGGGAAGCTTGAGCAGTTGCAGGACATTGGCGATGACGCCAACCTCAAAAATGCCCTCGGCGGTGGGGTCATCGACACCGGGGTCGATCTGGGAGGACAAGAGGATCTGCTTGTCGTCCTTCATCACCTCTTCGAGCGCCTTCACCGACTTTTCGCGCCCGACAAAAAGCGGCACGATCATGTGCGGAAAGACGACGATGTCGCGTAGCGGCAGTACCGGATAGGATGTCGTCAGTTGCTCGGTCATTTTAATTTCCTTACCTCGTAGCAAGAAGCTTATGGCCCTGCCTTGCAGCGGCGTCAGGCTTCTCCTGTCACAGCATGTTTAGGTGGGTTGCTGTAGCGCCTGTTTCAACCCGGCCTTTCTGCATTTCCATCACATCATGTAGTGGGTTTTGCTGGAAGACAAGGCAGAGATCGTTAGTTCACACGCAATTGTCGCGGGGAAATTTGGCACCCTCGTGGCCATTTGTGGGTATCGGGATGAATTAACCCTGCCGCGCCGCAGAGGGGCCTCGCGCTAAAGAGGTTCGATATCGCCCTGAACTCGCGCTTCGTGAAAAGCGGTCTGGAACTGCGCAAAGCGGCCTGCCGATATGGCGGCGCGCATATCGGCCATCAGTTCCTGAAAGTAGTGCAGGTTGTGCCAGGTCAAAAGCATGCCAGAGATCATTTCCTGCGAACGAAAGACGTGATGCAGATAGGCGCGGCTATAGCTGCGGCAGGCGGGGCAGCTGCATGCCTCATCCAAGGGGCGCGGGTCGTCGCGATGGCGGGCGTTCTTGATGTTCAGAACACCGCGGCGGGTGAAAACCTGGCCCGTGCGCCCAGAACGCGAAGGCAGAACGCAATCCATCATGTCCACGCCGCGCGCCACGGCGCCGACGATGTCATCAGGTTTGCCCACGCCCATAAGATAGCGCGGCCGATCCTGCGGAAGCATGTCCGGCGCATAGTCCAGAACGCCGAACATCGCCTCTTGCCCCTCGCCCACGGCCAGACCGCCGATCGCATAGCCGTCAAAGCCGATTTTCGTCAGTTCCTCGGCACTTTCGGCGCGAAGCTCTTGTGTGACGCCGCCCTGCTGAATGCCAAAAAGCGCATGGCCCGGACGATCGCCGAACGCCTCTTTGGAGCGCATGGCCCAACGCATCGACAGGCGCATGCTTTTGGCAACCTCCGCCTCGGATGCCGGAAGCGCGGGGCATTCATCAAAGCACATCACGATGTCCGAGCCCAAAAGCCGCTGAATTTCCATCGAGCGTTCGGGCGTCAGTTCATGGCGCGAGCCGTCGACATGACTTTTGAAGGTCACGCCCTTTTCGGTCAGCTTGCGCAGGTCCGCCAAGCTCATCACCTGAAAGCCGCCGCTGTCGGTCAGGATCGGCCGGTCCCAGTTCATGAACTTGTGCAGCCCGCCAAGGCGGTCCACGCGCTCGGCCGTGGGGCGCAGCATCAGGTGGTAGGTATTGCCAAGAAGGATGTCGGCGCCGGTGGCGGCCACGCTTTCAGGCAGCATCGCCTTGACCGTGCCGGCGGTGCCCACGGGCATAAAGGCCGGGGTTCTGATATCGCCGCGTGGCGTGCGGATCACGCCGGTGCGCGCCTTGCCGTCCACGGCCAGTTTGTCAAAGCTGATCGGGGTCATCGCCCTGCCCTTTGCCGGTTAAGCCCCTCATTTTCGCGGGCCTTCTTGCTAAAAAGGGGCGATAGCGCGATGCGGGCGAACTTGCAATTGGCCATTGCGCAACGCACATTCAACGCAAAGCGTCCCCGCAAAAGGAATCCCGCCCCAGTGCCGATTGAAAACATCATTCTAAGCCTTCTGGAAAAAAACATCGCCTACCTTGTGCTGGCGATCCTGCTGATCGTCATCATCCTAAAGGCGGTGCGCATCGTCACCCAGTCGGAAAAACACGTCATCGAACGGTTCGGCCGCCTGCACGCGGTGCTTGGCCCGGGCATCAACCTGATCGTGCCCTTCCTTGACCGGGTTGCGCATAAAATCTCTATCCTTGAGCGTCAGTTGCCCACCGCCAGTCAGGATGCCATCACCCGCGACAACGTGCTGGTGCAGGTCGATACTTCGGTTTTCTATCGCATTACCGAGCCTGAAAAGACCGTCTACCGGATCCGCGATGTCGACAGCGCCATTTCGACCACCGTTGCCGGTATCGTGCGCGCCGAGATCGGCAAGATGGACCTTGATGAGGTGCAGGCCAACCGCTCGAACCTGATCTCGACGATCAAATCCTCGGTCGAGGATGCGGTTGACGACTGGGGCATCGAGGTGACCCGCGCCGAGATCCTTGATGTGAACCTTGATGCGGCAACGCGCGCGGCAATGATGCAGCAGCTGAACGCTGAACGCGCACGCCGGGCGCAGGTTACAGAGGCCGAGGGCAAGAAACGTGCCGTGGAGTTGGCCGCGGACGCCGAACTTTACTCATCCGAGCAATCGGCCAAGGCGCGGCGCGTTCTGGCCGACGCCGAGGCCTATGCAACCGAAGTGGTCGCCCGCGCCATTGCCGAACACGGCATCGAGGCCGCGCAGTATCAGGTTGCGCTGAAACAGGTCGAGGCGCTGAACACGCTGGGTCAGGGCGATGGAAAACAGACGATCGTGGTGCCCGCCGCCGCGCTTGAGGCCTTTGGCGATGCCTTCAAACTGCTCAAAGGGCGCGGATGATGGCGGATCTTGTCACAATCTGGTGGGTCTGGCTTTCGGCCGCCTTTGCCCTTGCCATCATAGAGATCATGGCGCCGGGCTTTATCTTTCTCGGCTTTGCGATCGGCGCTGCGGTGATGACGGTGATCGTCGCGCTGGTGCCCTCGCCCATAGGCACAGAGGTGTCGCTTGCGATCTTTGCCGGCCTATCGCTTCTGGCCTGGATTGGCCTGCGCCTTTTCTTCGCCAAGCGGCAATCGGCGGCCAAGTTCTTCAAACACGACATCAACGACTGACCCCGGGCTCTGGACGCGCCCCGCGCTAACCCCTATATCTTTAGTCAGGAATTAGCGAGAGACGCCATGACAGCCACGTCACCAGAAAAACTGCAGGGCACGCCCCTGATCAAACCCTCGTCGACGGATCACCCGCTTTATGATCAGGTGGTCGAGGCATGCCGTTCGGTCTATGACCCTGAAATTCCTGTCAATATCTACGATCTTGGCCTTGTCTACACGGTCGATATCTCGCCTGAATCGGACGTCTCCATCGTCATGACGCTGACCGCCCCCGGCTGCCCTGTCGCGGGCGAGATGCCCGGCTGGCTTGCCGAAGCGGTTGAACCGCTCCCCGGCGTGCGCACCGTCAATGTCGAACTGACATGGGAGCCGCCCTGGGGCATGGACATGATGTCGGATGAGGCGCGTCTTGAACTGGGTTTCATGTAAAAGCCCATTGGCTTCTTTGTGGGGGAAAATATCCCCGCCGGAGGCATGGCCCGCACCCGCAAGTCTTGAGATGGCAGGCAAAGGCGCTTAGGTTACCCTCCAAAGGAGATCATCCAGATGTTCGGCATTCCAGGCAAAGCGGCCATAACGCTTACACCGCGCGCCAGCACGCAGATCGCGAAACTCATGGAACGTCAGGGCCATCAGGGCCTTCGGATCGGCGTCAAGAAGGGCGGCTGCGCGGGCATGGAATACACCATGGATTACGTCACCGAAATTGACCCCAATGACGAGGTCGTCGAAGATGGCGGCGCGCGGGTGATGATTGCTCCGATGGCGCAGATGTTCCTTTTCGGCACCGAGATCGATTACGAGGTTTCGCTGCTTGAATCTGGCTTCAAGTTCCGCAACCCCAATGTCGTGGATGCCTGCGGATGCGGCGAGTCGATCAAGTTCGATGACGCGCTTGGGGCCGAAAGACCGGCCTAAGCCGCGCGCCCGGCGCCGCCTTGGGAACCTGCCAGATGCAGCCCATCTCTCAGTCCCCGACCGAAGACGCCTTCGTTCAGAACCCCTATCCGTTTTACGCCCGTGCCCGCGCGCTCGGCGATTTCGTCTATTGGACCGACTATTCGATGGCCGCCGCCACAAGCCACGCGGCGGTGAACGCGGTTCTGAAGGACCGGCGCATGGGGCGCGAGGCGCCGCCGGGGTTTGAAACCACGCCGCCCCCTGCCCTTGCCCCCTTCTACGCGGTCGAAGCGCACTCAATGCTCGAAGCTGAACCGCCGCGCCACACAAGGCTGCGCGGCTCTGCCTTGCGCGCTTTTACCGGGCGCCGGATCGCGGTGCTTGAACCTTCGATTGCGCAGCTTGCCGATCAGCTGATCGATGCCATGCCCGAAGGCGGCTGCGACTTGCTAGAGGCGTTCGCCCGCCAGGTCCCGGTGATCGTCATCGCCCGCTTTCTTGGCATCCCCGAAATCATGGCGGGCGATCTTTTGCGCTGGTCCAATGCCATGGTGGGCATGTATCAGGCCGGGCGCAGCGCGCAGGATGAGGCCCGCGCCGTCGCCGCGACCAATGACTTTGTCGATTTCATGCGTGATTTCATAAAGATGCGCCGCAAAGACCCACGCGATGACCTGATCTCACATCTCATCGAGGTTTCAGAGCAAGGCGCCGAAAGCGATGCCCCGACCCTAAGCACGCAAGAGCTCATCTCAACCGTCATCCTGCTTTTGAACGCAGGGCATGAGGCGACGGTTCACTCTCTTGGCAACGCCATAAAGCTTTTGCTGGAACACGGGCAAAAGCCCACCCAAGACAACGCCCTTGCGCTCAGCGAAGAAACGCTTCGCCATGACCCGCCGCTGCATATGTTCACCCGCTGGGTCTATGAAGAGGTCGAAGTTCTGGGCCATAGCTTCAAACCCGGCGATCAGATTGCCTGCCTTCTGGGTTCGGCCAATCGCGATGGCGATGTCTATGATAACCCGGAAGTTTTCGATCCGGCCCGAAAGCTTATCCCGAATGCCGCCTTTGGCGCAGGGATCCACTTCTGCCTTGGCGCGCCGCTGGCGCGGCTTGAACTTCGAACGGCGCTGCCTGTGCTTTTTAAGCGCCTGCCGAACATACGGCTGGCTGGAACGCCGCAATATGCCGATGTTTACCATTTCCACGGGCTGCGCCGCCTCGACGTGACCTATTAGGCGTCAGACCGGCCTGTGGCTGCAAGGAAATGCGCGGTAGCGCCCATTTTGGATGCGCTTGCACCCAAAATCAGAGCGGCAGGGCGGTGGTGGATTTGATCTCTTCCATCGACAAAAGCGCGGTGACGTTAAAGACCCGCACCTGTGATATCAGCGCTTGATAGAAGGCGTCATAGGCGCGGGCGTTGGCGACGCGCACCTTCAGGATATAGTCGATGTCGCCTGCAAGGCGATGGGCCTCCTGCACCTCGGGGCGGGAGCGCAATGCGCGCAGAAAGTCGGCCTGCCAGTCGGCATCATGGGCCGAGGTGCGGATCAGGACGAAGAAACAGGCCTCAAACCCGACCGCTTCGGGGTTCACGACGACGGTCTGGTTTCCGATGACGCCCGTCTCGCGCAGCTTGCGAATCCGGTTCCAGACCGGCGTCTTCGAGGCGCCCACACGGCGCGCAATTTCCTCAAGCGACTGGCCTGCGTCGCGTTGAAGCTCTGCAAGGATTTTCCGGTCTGTTTTGTCGATCTGGGCAGCCATTCCGGGCCTCTTCGATAAATGGAACATATTGTCTTCTCGGGTCATCTTGATAGACGATTGTTCCTATTTGTCCAGCCCCATGGCGTCATGTCAGAACATTATTCTATACTGCCTGCAGAAACAGGATGCCTGAAATGAACCATTTTCCAATCTTTCTGGCCTTAAGTGGCCGCGATGTCGTGCTTAGCGGCGGCGGAGAGACGGCGCTTGCCAAATTGCGGCTGCTCTTGAAGACGACGGCCTCGATCACCGTCTATGCCGCCTCCCCTTCGGCAGCTGTCGTCGCGCTTGCGGATACGGGACGGATTGGCCTTGTCCGGCGCGCCCTTGCGCCCGGCGATATCGGCGCGGCCCGGCTTTTCTATGCCGCCGAAGACGACGAAAAGGCGGATGCGCGCAGCGCTGCGATCGCCCGGCGCGAGGGCGCGCTGGTCAATATCGTCGATAACCTTGCGGCCAGCGATTTTCTGACCCCCGCCATCGTCGATCGCGACCCGGTGACGGTGGCCATCGGCACCGAAGGCGCCGCGCCGGTTCTGGCGCGGTCGATCAAGGCAGATCTTGAGGCGCGCCTTCCTGCGCAGCTTGGCCGGCTTGCCCGTATCGCGGCCACTTTTCGCAGCTCTGCCCGCGCCCTTGCGCCGGGGCGCGCGCGGCGGCGTTTCTGGGCGGAAGTTTTTGAACGGGCGGGCCCCGCCGCCATTGAACAAGGGGGCGCCGAGGCGGCGATTGGCGCGCTTCTTGACCGCCACACCCGTGAAACCGCGCCGGACCTTGCGGGCCATGTTGATCTTGTCGGCGCGGGCCCGGGCGATCCGGAGCTTTTGACGCTGAAGGCGCGCCGCGCATTGGACGGGGCGGATGTGGTGATCCATGACCGTCTTGTCCCCCAGGAAATCCTTGAACTTGCGCGCCGCGAGGCCGTGATCCTGCCGGTTGGAAAGCAGGGCTTTGGCGCGTCGGCGCGGCAAGAAGACATCAACGATCTGATCGTTTCTCACGCCCGCTCTGGCGCCCATGTCGTTCGCCTAAAGGGCGGAGATCCCACGATTTTCGGGCGGCTGGACGAAGAGATCAGCGCCTGCGAGGCGGCCGGGGTTTCATGGTCGGTCATTCCGGGAATTACGGCAGCTTCAGCGGCGGTTGCAAGCATCGGCCAAAGCCTGACGCAGCGCGGGCGGAACGGATCGCTGCGGCTTTTGACGGGCCATGACATTCGCGGCTTTGCCGAGCATGACTGGCGCGCCCTTGCCCTGCCCGGTGCGGTGGCGGCGATCTATATGGGCAAGCGTTCTGCGCGGTTCATTCAGGGGCGATTGATGATGCATGGCGCGGCGGCACAGACGCCGGTCAGCGTTGTCGAAAACGCAAGCCTGCCCACGCAGAAGGTGCGCGCCGCGACGATCGCGGGCCTTGCGCGCGCGGTTGAGGACACGCCCGAAGGCACGCCGGCGATCATCCTTCTGGGCCTAGGCCCCCGCGCCGCCACCAAGGCGCTTGCGGACCAAATCGAAAGGCTTGGATGATGCCCGCTGCTTCTGATCTGAAAATCGTGACGGCCAATGACCTTTTGACCGGCGATGTTGTGTACCTGGCCCCCGATGGGGGTTGGAGCCGCGAGATCGCGCAGGCTGAGGTTCTGGCAGGCGCCGATCTTGCCGCTGCCCGGCTTTCTGCGGCCGCGGCGCAGCCAGGTGTCATTGTAGGCGCCTATCTGGCCGATGTCGCGGCCACGGCGCGGGGGCCGGCGCCCGTGCATTTCCGCGAAGAGTTTCGCGCCAAGGGGCCGTCAAACTATGCCCATGGCAAGCAAGTGGAGCAAAACAATGTATAAATACAATGACTTTGACGCCAAGTTCGTTGCCCGCCGGAATGCCGAGTTCCGCGATCAGGTTGCGCGTCGCATTGATGGCCGGTTGACAGAGGATGAGTTTCGCCCGCTTCGGCTTATGAACGGCTTATACTTGCAGCTGCATGCATATATGCTTCGCGTGGCGGTGCCTTATGGTACGCTGAACGCCGCCCAGATGCGGCAGTTGGCGATGATCGCGGATCGCTGGGACAAGGGTTATGGCCATTTCACGACCCGCCAGAACATCCAGTTCAATTGGCCAAAACTGACGGATGTCCCTGATATCCTTGACAGTTTGGCCGACGTTGAGATGCACGCGATCCAAACATCCGGCAATACCATTCGCAATGTGACCGCTGATCACTTTGCCGGGGCGGCAGCCGATGAGATCGAAGATCCCCGCCCAATTGCCGAGCTTTTGCGCCAATGGTCGACCGATCACCCAGAGTTTCAGTTCCTACCGCGCAAGTTCAAGATTGCGGTGACCGGATCGCCAAATGACCGGGCGGTGACGCGCGCGCATGATATCGGGCTGCGGATGGTACGGAATGCAGGCGGCGAAAGCGGCTTTGAGGTTATCGTCGGCGGCGGGCTGGGACGTACGCCGATGATCGGCAAAGTGCTGCGCGAATTTCTACCTAAGCGCGATCTTCTGCCCTATGTCGAGGCGATCGTCAGTGTCTACAACCTGCTTGGTCGGCGCGACAACAAATACAAGGCGCGCATAAAGATCACCGTTCATGAACATGGGATAGAGCGTATCCGCACGCTGGTCGAGGACCGCTTTGCCGAGATTTTGGGCCGGTTTTCCGGCGCAGATCAGGCACAGCTTGCCGCGATAGAGGCGGCCTTTGCGCCGCCCGCCTATATCAAGGCCCCGACAGAGGCTTTTGAGGCTGCTTTGGAGCGTGATCCGGTGTTTCGGGCCTGGGCTGACACCAACCTTTCCGACCATCGCAACCCTGACTATGCGACCCTGTCCATTTCGCTTAAAGCGCATGGCAAAACACCGGGGGATGCATCGTCGGATCAGATGCGGGCCATGGCGGATATTGCCGAGGCATTTGCACATAACGAACTACGTGTAAGCCATGAGCAGAACATTATCCTACCCCATGTTCATAAATCGAACATTCCGCAGATTCACGCCCTTTTGCGCGAGGCGGGGCTGGCGACAGCCAATATCGGGCTGATTTCCGACATCATTGCCTGCCCGGGAATGGATTACTGCGCCCTTGCGACGGCCCGGTCAATCCCGGTTGCGCAGGAAATTGCAGAGCGGTTCGCCGAGATGAAGATCGAACATGATGTGGGGCCGCTTAAGGTGAAAATCTCGGGCTGCATCAACGCCTGCGGGCATCATCACGTGGGCCATATCGGCATTCTTGGACTGGATCGCGCCGGCGTTGAGAACTATCAGATCACGCTGGGCGGTGACGGCACGCAGGATGCCGCGATTGGCGCGCGGGTGGGCCCGGGGTTTCCCGCAGATGAGATTGTGGGCGCGGTTGAGCGTCTTGTGGATGCCTACCTGAGGTTGCGCACCTCGCGCGACGAGACGTTCATCGAAACCTATCGCAGGCTGGGCATGGCGCCCTTCAAGGCCGCGCTTTATCCGCAGGTGCGGGCCGATGCCGCTTGAGGCGATGATCCCCCCGGCAGAAGAGCGGGCGCTTGAGCTCAACCGGCGTTTTACCTCGCATGCTGCGATTGAAGTGCTGCGCGGGGCGCTGAGCGATCCAACGGTGGGCCGGGTGGCGCTGGTTTCGTCATTCGGAACCGAAGCGGTGGTGCTTTTGCACATGGTGGCGATGCTGGATCGCACAACGCCGGTCCTTTTTGCCGACACCGAGATGCTGTTTGACGAAACGATCGCCTATCAGGAGATGCTGGCCGAGCGGTTTGGGCTTAGCGATGTGCGGCGGGTGCGGCCGGGGCGCGGTGATCTTCTGGACAAGGATGCCGATGGGATCCTGCATGTCTTTGACACCGATGCCTGTTGCGCCTTGCGCAAGACGCGGCCGCTTCAGGCAGCGCTGGAACCTTTTGATGCGTGGATCACCGGGCGCAAGAGGTTTCAGGGCGGCGCGCGCAGGGGGCTGGAGTTGTTCGAGGCCGAGACGGAGCGGCGCATCAAGGTCAATCCGCTGGCATTCTGGCGCCGGGGCGATGTGGAGGACTATATCACAAATAATAGGCTTCCGCGTCACCCCCTTGTTACAAAAGGGTTTTCTAGTGTCGGCTGTGCGCCCTGCACAACCCCTGTGGCCCCCGGAGAGGACCCGCGCGCCGGACGCTGGCGGGGTCAGGCGAAAGAGGAATGCGGCATCCATTTCGTGGATGGAAAGCTGGTGCGCCAATGAGGGCGCGGGCGCGGATCCGGGCCGGTGAATTTGAGTATTTGGGCAAAGAAGAAGGCCCAACCAGAGGAAGAGTGACATGAGCATACTTGTAAACGACAGCGGGTTTCAGCCGGACGACTGGAGCGGCAGCTATGCGACGGTTGAGGACCTGAGCGCGCAGCGGGGCGCCGTTGCCGCCCTTGCGCTGGAGCCGGACGCCGATCTTGAGGCGCTGACCGGGCGTTTGGGCGATATTGCGATGATTTCGGTCAATTTCCCCGGCTTTGCCGATGGCCGCGGCTTTACGCTTGCGCGGCTTTTGCGGCTGCGCGGTTTTGGCGGGCGTCTGCGGGCCACGGGGCATGTGATTTCGGATCAATATGCAATGGCGCGGCGCGCGGGTTTTGATGAGGTTGTCATCAGCGCCGAGCTGGCCGCGCGGCAGCCCGAAGAGGACTGGGCTTTTCGCTTTGATTGGCGCGCGCATGACTATCAGTCGCGCCTTGCCGGCTGAAACCCGGCTTTTCCTTTTGGCCCAACACCCCTAGATAGAGGACGGAGCGCAAGCTTCGTGATGACAATGACCGAGCAGAGACACGTGAAAACCGAAGCCGCCACACCGATCCGGGCTCTGCCCGATGCCCAGACCGTAACGGCCGTGCACCATTATACCGACGATCTGTTTTCATTTCGGGTGACGCGGCCTGCATCCTTGCGGTTCCGCTCGGGCGAGTTCGTGATGATCGGGCTGATGGGCGACAACGGCAAGCCGCTTTTGCGGGCCTATTCGATCGCCTCGCCCAGTTGGGATGAAGAGCTTCAGTTCTATTCGATCAAGGTTCAGGATGGGCCTTTGACGTCGAAGTTGCAGCATATCAAGCCGGGCGATCAGGTGATCCTGCGCCCCAAGCCGGTGGGCACGCTGGTGCATGACGCCCTGCTTCCGGGCAAGCGGATCTGGTTCTTTGCCACGGGCACGGGCATTGCGCCCTATGCCTCGCTTTTGCGCGAGCCAGAAACTTATGAGCGCTTCGATGAGGTCATCCTGACCCATACCTGCCGCGATGTTGCCGAGTTGAAGTTCGGAGAAGAGCTTATAGCCGAAACGCTGGTCGATCCGCTTGTCGGCGATGAGGCGCGCCAGAAGCTGCGCTATGTGGCCACGACAACGCGCGAGAAAAGCCCGCTGATGGGTCGAATCACGACGCTTTTGCAGGATGGCACGCTGTTTGAGAAGTTGGGCATCACCGATTTTGGCCCCGAGACGGACCGCGCGATGGTTTGCGGGTCGATCGGGCTTAACAATGACCTGAAGGCCATTCTGGAAGGCCATGGGCTGAAAGAGGGTGCCAACTCGGACCCCGGCGCCTTTGTCGTTGAAAAGGCGTTTGTTGGCTGAGGCCAGCGATTGCCGCCGGAAACCCGCTTGAAAGAGCCCGCAACCGCATATACCTTGCGCGCTTGAAGTATTTGCAACCTCAGAAGGAATTTGCACCATAGCCCGCAGACCACACAACGCACCGCCGGTGCGTGAAACAGGCCCCCGCGTGAATGAACGTATCCGGGCCACCGAAATTCGCCTTATTGGCGCAGAAGGCGAAAATCTTGATGTCGTGACGCCGGAACGAGCGATGCAGCTGGCTGAAGAGGCCGGTCTGGACCTTGTCGAGATTTCCCCGAACGCGAACCCTCCGGTCTGCAAGATCATGGATTTCGGCAAGTACAAGTACGAGCAGCAAAAGCGCGAGTCCGAAGCGCGCAAGAAGCAGAAGATCATCGAGGTCAAAGAGGTCAAGTTCCGGCCCAACACCGATACGCATGACTATGAGGTCAAGATGCGTAACGTGTTCAAATTCCTGGACAATGGCGACAAGGTCAAGATCACGCTGCGGTTTCGCGGCCGCGAGATGGCTCACCAGGAGCTGGGGCGCGATCTGTTGCTGCGCGTTGCCGAAGACACCAAGGAAGTGGGCAAGGTGGAAAACATGCCCAAGATGGAAGGCCGCCAGATGATCATGCTGATCGGCCCGTTGCCCAAGTAAGCGACCCGCCCGCGCAGCACCTGCGCGCCCATCGATACCCATTGTGCCCTCGCCCATCGGCGGGGGCTTCCTTTTGGCTAAGGCTTGTGGATGCGCGCGGCCTGGCGCCTAGCGGGCGATGTCGCGATCGCCGCGCCACCATGCGCGTGCCTCGGCGATGTCAAAGACGAGCGAGACAAGGTTGATCAGCAAAAGCGCCCAGAGATAGAGGCTGTAATTATCTGAAATCGCAAGGTATTGCGTGCTAGGGATCAAAAGCACCAGCGGGATCCAAAAGACAAGGTGCGACAGAGACATCGCCTTGGAGAAGCCCCTTTCCAGAAGGATCAGGACAAAGTTGGGGGTCATGCCGCCAACCGCCAGCGCCGCGATCAATACACCGCGCTGTTCGGACAGGAAAAACACAGAGGCGATGTTCACCGGGAACAGGATCAGGATGATCCATAACTGAGAGCCCAGCCGCAGGGCGCGAAAACTCTTCCAGATATCAACAATCAACTTGCGGCCTCCGTGGGCGCTTGCCAGAGCCGCAGCTTTGGCAAACGGTGAAATCAAATTACCTGAACTGGGGCGATAATACGAAGGCGCGCGCGATGCTTCAAGAAGCGGCGGCAACAGCGCGCCGCGTCATGACGCCCACAAGATGGGCCCGGTATTCGGGGCTGGCGTGAATATCGCCGATCATCCCTTGCGGCGAAGCGGCGATCCCTTCCAGAGCTGCGGCGCTGAAATCTTCGTTCAGCGCGGCTTCGGCATCGCTCCAGCGATAGACCCCGCCTTCAGAGGCACCGGTGACCGCAACGCGCACGCCATCCGAAAAACGGGCCAGAAAGACGCCGACAAGGGCAAAGCGCGACGCAGGCTGGGCAAACTTCTGATAGCTTGCGGCCTCGGGCACGGAAAAGCGCAGCTCTGTTATGATCTCGCCCTCTTCAAGGCAGGTCTCAAAGAGACCGGTAAAGAAGTCATCGGCGGCAATGGCGCGCGCATTGGTGATGATCGTCGCGCCAGACCCAAGCGCGGCGGCGGGGTAACAGGCCGAAGGGTCGTTGTTTGCGATGCTGCCGCCCAGCGTGCCGCGATTGCGCACGGCCGGATCGCCGATATGCCCCGCCAGCGCCGATAGTGCGGGGTAGGATGCGCGGACGCCCTCTGCCACCTCGGCGTGAGTGGTGCTGGCCCCGATACAGACGCGCCCGTCGTCATCCATGCAGATACCGTGCATTTCGGGGATTGCTGTCAGGCTGATCAGGCGCGAGGGCGCGGCAAGACGGGCCTTCAGCGTGGGGATCAGCGTCTGCCCGCCGCCCAGCGCCATCGCCTCTTCATCACCCGCCAGCGCGGCAACCGCATCGGCAATCGTCTTGGGTTGCTCGATATCGAATGAATACATGGCAAAGCCCCTTCTTTCGTCGCTTTGATGTCAAATCCGGCGCTGGCCGGTTCATTTACTGGCTGGCAAGCTGGGGCAGTTCCTGTCCCGATGCCGCCATGATCGCCCTGATGATGTTGTGATAGCCGGTGCAGCGACAGATGTTTCCTTCCAGATAGGCGCGAATCTCTGCCTCATCCGGTTTGGGGTTCTCCCGCAAAAGCGCGGCCGCCGACATGATCATCCCCGGCGTGCAGAACCCGCACTGAAGCCCGTGATGATCCTGAAAGGCCTGCTGCAACCGCGACAGCGACCCATCCGGCTCCGCCATGCCTTCGATCGTCGCGACCTCGGCGCCCTCGGCCTCTTGCGCGAACATCGTGCAGGCCTTGACCGCCTTGCCGCTCACGTGCACCACACAGGCCCCGCATTGCGAGGTGTCGCAACCAACATGCGTGCCCGTCAGATGCAGGGTTTCGCGCAGGAACTCGACCAAAAGGGTGCGCCCTTCGGCCTCTGCGCTTACGGAATTGCCGTTTACCACCATCGTTACCGCAGCCATGGGCATCCTCCTGAATTTTCGACCTTGGCGCTAGGTTACCAACTGCACCATCCTCTGCAACCGCCGAACTGCATGCCAGAGCCAAATTCCCACACTGCCGGGCCCGCACCCCTGCCCCTTCTTTGTGGCAAAATATCCCCGCCGGAGGCACCGCGCCGCCGTAAGGCGGCGCAAAACAAAAAATATGGCGCGGCAGAGGGGTCTTGTGCAAAACATCTTCATTATATAACATGTCTGTTATGCAAGCCATGAACATCCCCCCTGCCGACCCCGGCCTTGATGCCATCTTCGGGGCACTCGCCGATCCCACGCGGCGCGCGATCCTGACGCGTCTGGCGCATGGGCCGGCGACGGTTACTGAACTTGTTGCGCCCTTCGAAATCAGCCAGCCGGCGGTTTCGCGGCATCTGAAAGTGCTTGAAGGCGCGGGCCTCATTGAGCGGGGCATCGATGAACAACGCCGCCCGGCCAAGCTTCGGGCGGCCAATCTGGCGCAGGCGGTGGAATGGCTGACGCAGTTCCGGGCCTTCTGGGGCTCCAGCTTTGATCAATTGGACGACCTTTTAAAAGTTATGAAACAACAAGATGTTAGGACTGAAGATGAGTGAGCTTTCCGAATTTGTTATCGAAAGAACATTTGACGCCCCCGTTGGCATGGTCTGGAAAACCTGGAGCGATCCTGAGCTTTTGTCGCGCTGGTATGGACCCGGCGTTGAAACCATCATTCATGAGTTCGATCTTCGCCCCGGCGGCTGCTGGCGCAATGAGATGCGCTGGGGCGAGAATGTCGATCTTAGCCGGATGGATTTTCAGGAGGTGATCGAGGATCAGAAAATTTCGTGGCTGCATTACTCGGTCGACGAAAACTGGGAAGTGACAAGCTCTCCTAAGATGCCCGACTGGCCGCGCAGCATTCTTACCACGGTCACCTTTCACGACGAGGGCGACAGCACCAAGGTTCTTCTCAAGCTGGAGCCGGTTGATGCCACCCCGGCAGAGCTTGCCTGTTTCTCCGCCGTTGTGGCGAATATGGGCAAGGGTTGGGGCGGCGGCTTTGCCATCATCGACGAGATTCTGGCCGAGATGCGCGCCTGAGGGGCGGGCGGTAGACACCCCTTGGTCCCTCACGCTTTCGCTTGCTATCGCGATGGCGGCAAAACTGGTATCATCGGCCCCAGCCCTGCAACGTCAGGGCCGGGGACCGCCCAGACTTGAAGGGACTTGAAATGACTGATCCAACCCCACTCAACTGGCTTGCTATCATCGTCGGTGTTGTTGTTGCCTTTGGCGCCGGATGGCTTTGGTATGGCAAGCTTTTCACAAAGGCCTGGGCAGAAGGCAGTAGGCTTACTGACGAAGATGGAAAAGAGATGCCGATGCTGGCCATGGCGCTGCAGGTGCTTGGCCTTCTCTTGCTGGCGCTTGTTATCGGCGTGACCGCGCAAAGCAATGCGCTTGGCACGGCGATCCTTGCCATTCTGGCGACCAGTGTCCTGATCATGTCAAGCGGCGGGTTTTCCATGAAAAGCACCACGGCGATGGCGATCGATGGGGGCTATATCGTTCTGGCCGGGGTGCTGATGATCCTCGCGCAGGGCGTCTTTTAGACCGCGCCTCGCGGGGCGGCCAATCTCAGCTGTCCTGCCCGCCCTCTCGCGGGTGCGGGCGCGCCGGGCTTTCTTTCAAAAGGCCGCCAAGGCCCATGGCGGCTATGTCGTCATCGGTGGGATCAACTCCGCAAAGAATGCGCTCTATCACCCAGTCGGCGCCATTCAGCGCAGGTGAGCGCGCGCATCCCGGAAGGCCGATGACAGGGCGCGCGCCGATCGTGCCGTGAAACAAAAGGTTCCCCGGATCGACCGGCATTCCAAAACGCGCAAGCCTGCCCCCTGCCCGCCCAAGCGCCGCGGGCGCGGTGTCACGTATATCTGACGTGGCCGAGGCGGTGAGGATCAGGATGACCTGCGCCTTCGCTGCGGCAATAGCCTCTGCCAGGGCCGTCTCGGTATGGGGGACGGTGCGCACATCCGTCAGCTTGGCGCCCAGGGCCTCAAGCCTGCGCGAAACCGCAAGGGTGCCCTTGCCGGAAAGGTCCTGCGGCGCGCCTGCAAGTTCGGTCAGGATCAGCGCGGCCGAGGTCAGCACGGCCGGTTGCAGGCGAATGGCCCCGGCGGCGGCGACCTTTGCGCGATCAAGATCGGCGCGCGGCACGCCGTAGCTAATGATCTTGATGGTTCCAATCAACGCGCCCGCATCTGCCCGCCGAAAGGGGCGCGGCGCGGCAAAGGTGATCATCGGATCGACGCGGTTCAGCGCGGTCACGCGCGCTGCGTCAAGCACCACGATGCCGGGCCGGGTGGCATAGAGGTTGACGCGCCCGGTCGAGGCGCGCGCGATGCGGATATTGGCAGCGTCAGGATCGGGCACCAATGCGGCGGCAAGTTCGGCGGCGGCGAGGTTCTCATCACAGTCATCCGGGCCCAGCCGGGCAATGACAACCTCGGACAGGCCCACGCCCTGCAAAAGCGCGATGTCGCCTGCCTCAAGGGTTTTTCCCTTGCGTAGCATACGGCCACCGCCAAGCGGCTCTGAATGGGCAAGGATGCCGCCCTCTGCCCGGGCAAGCGGGACCGGTCCAAACTCCATCATTTCTGCCTGAGGTTTTGGGTGATTTCGGCCATGACGGCGATGGCAATCTCGGCCGGGGTCTGGGCGCCGATGTTCAGCCCCACTGGCGCGTGCAACCGGTCGATCCGATCTTGCGCCAGACCGGCCTCAGTAAGGCGCGCCACACGTTTGGCGTGGGTGCGGGTCGAGCCAAGGCTGCCGACATAAAAGGCGGGGCTTTGAAGCGCGACGATAAGCGCGGGATCGTCCAGCTTGGGATCATGGGTCAGGGTGACGACGGCGGTGCGCGCGTCGATCCCAAGGGCGCTTAGCGCGGCATCGGGCCATTCGCTGATCAGCGTCTCGCCGGGAAAGCGCGCGGCATTGCCAAAAGCGCCGCGCGGATCGACAACGGTCGTGTCATAGCCTGCCTGATGCGCCATTGCGACGAGCGGCTGGGCGATATGCACCGCGCCGACGACGATCAGTTTCAGCGGCGGGTTCTGGATGGCGACAAAGCGCGCGCCTTCAAAACCTGACCGGTCGGCGCGAAAACGTTCGGGGAACTGGTCCGGCGCGGCCAGCTCACGCTGCCATGTATCTGTATCCACGACATAGGCCACCGCGCGCGCATCCCGCCGGGCGGCGACGAGATCGGCCAGAAGGGCGGGATCAAGCGCGCCCGAAGCGCGGCCTGCATCCAGTGGTTCGACCAGCACACGGATGCGCCCGCCGCAGGCCAGCCCGACGGCAAAAGCCTCATCATCCGAAACGCCGTATTCAAGAATGCGGGGCGCGCCATCTTCCAGCGCTTCGATCGCTTCAAGAACCACCGCGCCCTCAACACAGCCGCCCGAGACCGAGCCTTCCATCTGGCCATCGGCGCTGACAGCCAGAAGGCTTCCCACAGGGCGCGGCGCCGAGCCCCATGTTTCAACGACCCAAGCAAGGGCCGTGGCGCGGCCCTGATTGTGCCAGTCAAGCGCGAGGGCGGCGATATCGGTTTTGTCAGGTGCCATTCAGGGGTGCCCGGTTCATCTAAGGATAGGTATGTTCAAGTTCTGACAGTGCAACGGCAAGGCCGCAAGGCGCGCCGTCCATTGCGCGCCCAGATGGACCATGTGAAAGTCAAAGCCCTTTGCCAAGCCGATTGCCAAGCCGATTGCCCTGCGCGCGGCAAGAAGCTAGGAGATGGGCAAACCCATAAGGAGCTGCGCAATGACGCTTTCAACGCCGATCCACGGCCAGGACAAGCCTGAACTGAACCGCTTTAGCTGGGACGACCCCTTTCACCTTGAAACGCAGCTTAGTGAAGATGAGCGCATGTTGCGCGACGCGGCGCGCGGCTTTGCCGGGGCCAAGCTGGCCCCCCGGATTATCGATGCCTACCGCGAGGCGACCGTGGCGCCCGAGATCTTTGCCGAAATGGGAGAGGCCGGGCTTTTGGGTCTGACGGTGCCAGAGGAATACGGCGGTCTGGGCGCGGGCTATGTCACCTATGGGCTTGTTGCGCGCGAGATTGAGCGCGTCGATTCGGGCTATCGGTCGATGATGTCGGTGCAATCGTCGTTGGTGATGTATCCGATCTTTGCCTATGGCAGCGAAGAGCAGCGGCGAAAATACCTGCCCGAACTGGCCGCGGGCCGGATGATCGGCTGTTTCGGGCTGACCGAACCTGACGCGGGATCGGACCCCGGGGGCATGAAAACGCGGGCCGAGAAGACGGCGACGGGCTATCGGCTCAGCGGGTCCAAGATGTGGATTTCGAACGCGCCGATTGCGGATGTCTTTGTTGTCTGGGCCAAGTCCGATGCGCATGGGGGCAAGATACGTGGCTTTGTTCTGGACAAGGGCACCAAGGGGCTGAGCGCGCCCAAGATCGGCGGCAAGCTTAGCCTTCGGGCCAGCGTCACCGGCGAGATCGTGATGGACGGCGTCGAGGTGGGCGAGGATGCGCTTTTGCCGGGCGTTGAGGGCCTGAAGGGGCCGTTTGGCTGCCTTAACCGCGCACGGTTCGGCATTTCATGGGGCGTGATGGGCGCGGCAGAGTATTGCTGGCATGCGGCGCGCCAGTACGGGCTGGACCGCAAGCAGTTCGGCAAGCCGCTGGCGGGGACGCAGCTGTTTCAGAAAAAGCTGGCCGACATGCAGACAGACATCGCGATGGGCCTTCAGGGCGCGCTGCGGCTGGGCCGCATGATGGAAGATCACAGCGCCTCGCCCGAGCTGATAAGCCTGATGAAACGCAACAATTGTGGCAAAGCGCTGGAGATTGCGCGCCATGCGCGGGACATGCATGGCGGCAACGGAATATCGGAAGAGTTTCAGGTGATGCGCCATATGGTAAATCTAGAAACTGTAAATACTTACGAAGGGGCGCATGACGTTCATGCGCTTATCCTAGGGCGCGCGCAAACCGGGTTGCAGGCGTTCTTTTGAGTTTTGTTCCGGCGTGGCCGGAAGTGTAGTAAGGAAGGCGGCGGGCCTTTGTGGGGTCACAGACCTGCCGGATTTGCGACGGGGAATGGTCGCGAAATCGGCCGCCGCACTTCTTAATTCCGCCCGAAAGATTTGTGAAATCGTTCACAATAAGCTGGGGTGGAGCGTGAAGGGACGAGCAGATGGCAGACGCGGAGAATGATCTTGTCGATCTTTCGGATAAGGAATGGCTTGCTGAGCTGTCTCTTATCGGTGAGGACAAGGGATACTTTGAAAATCTAGGGCCGGACCATTCGGTCCTTTTTGCCGAGGAAAGCCCGCGGCTTCTGGTCAGTTTCATGACCATGAAATCGGCAAGAACGCTTTCTGATGATGGCTTGCCTTATGTTCTGTCCATGCTGCCCGGCTGGTCGCATCTGATTGTTCTTTGCGACCACGAAACATGGTACCGCGACCCTTGCGTTTATGGCTATTTCGACCGGCTTGTGGATGACGGGTTTCTTGAAGATTTCGATCAGGTCGTCTTTATGGGCGCCGGATCATGCGGCTATGCGGCCGCGGCCTATTCGGTGGCAGCGCCCGGCGCGCGGGTTCTGGCGATGGAGCCGCAGGCAACGCTTGAGCCATTGCTGACAGGCTGGGACCCGCGGTTTCGCAAGTATCGCCGCCTGCCCTTTGGGGACCGCTATGCCTTTGCCCCCGACATGATCGAGGCGGCCGATGGCGCGCTGGTTCTGTTTGATCCCACGAACGATCCCGACGCCATGCATGCCGCGCTGTTTCACCGCGCGCATGTGCGGCTAAAGCAAATGCGCCTTTTTGGCGGACGTATCGAGGCGGGATTGCTGGAGATGGGCCTATTGGCGCCGATCATCGAGCATCTGGGCGATGGATCGCTTGACGATCGCACCTTTGCCGGGCTTTTGCGTGCGCGGCGCGGCTACATGCCTTATCTTCGTGCCCTGCTAAGCTATCGCGACATCGAAGGGCGCGAAAAAGCCGCCATGGCGATCTGTCGCCATACCACAGAGCGCTACAAGGCGCCGCGTTTCCGGCGGCGGCTGGCCGCGCTTGAGGCGCCGCAGGTCGATCCAGAGGCCGCCGAAGCCGAATAGTTTCAACCCTTATTGCCACAGAGCGGCGCTTTGGCGCGGAAATTGTGGCGCCAAGCCTATTCCAACGGCTGTGCCTGCGTGCTAGCGGAACGTCATGACAACGACGCTGACAATCCGCCGCCCCGACGACTGGCACCTGCATCTGCGCGATGGCGAGATGCTAAAGGCCGTGTTGCCGGAAACGACGCGCCATTTTGCACGCGCGATCATCATGCCCAACCTTGTCCCGCCGGTGGTGACGCTTGACGACGCGCGCGCCTACCATGGCCGGATCATGGACGCCCTGCCCCAAGGCGCGGCGTTCGATCCGCTGATGACGCTTTATCTGACCGAAAACACCGATGCCGATGACGTGGCGGCGGCCCATGCCAGCGGGCTTGTAAAAGCGGTCAAGCTTTACCCGGCGGGGGCCACGACAAATTCGGCCTCGGGGGTCAGCAATCTGGACGCGGTGCGCGGTGTGCTTGAACGGATGGCCGAGATCGGTCTGCCGCTTTGCGTGCACGGCGAGGTGACCGACCCGGAGGTCGACATCTTTGATCGCGAGGCGGTGTTCATCGACCGGGTGCTGGAGCCGATGCGCCGCGCGGTGCCGGGTCTGCGGGTGGTGATGGAACATATCACCACTGCCGATGGGGTCGAATACGCGCGAACGGGGGATGGCGATCTGGGCGCTACGATCACCACTCATCACCTGATGATCAACCGCAACCACATGTTGGTGGGCGGGATCCGGCCGCATTACTACTGCCTTCCGGTGGTCAAACGCGCGCGCCACCAAAAGGCGCTGCGCGAGGCGGCAACCAGCGGCGAGGCGCGGTTCTTTCTGGGAACCGACAGCGCGCCGCACAATGACGCGGGCAAAGAAAGCGCTTGTGGCTGCGCCGGGGTGTTTTCGGCCAGCAACACGATGTCCTGCCTTGCGCATGTCTTTGAAGAGGAAAACGCGCTAAACCGGCTTGAGGCCTTTGCCTCACTTAACGGCCCCGCCTTTTACCGCCTGCCGCCGAATGAGACGCGCCTGACGCTGACGCGCCAGGGGCCCGTTGATTACCCCGCCAAGATCGAAACCGGCGTTGGGCCTGTCACGCTGTTTGACCCCGGCCATCCGCTTTTATGGGCGGTCAGCGAGGCCGCCGCCTGATCCACCGCCTAGAATGAACCCCAAGTAAACCGACCGCCAAAGGAAAGCCGCTGCCATGATCCCTTCTTCATTTCCCGACAAATCCGAGATTGCCCGCCTGACGGCGCGGATGCTGCTGGAGATCAAGGCGGTTCACTTCAACGCCGAGGATCCCTTTACGCTGTCCTCTGGCCTGCCCTCGCCCACCTATATCGACTGTCGCAAGCTGATCAGCTTTCCGCGCATTCGTTCGGCGCTGATGGATTTCATGGTGGTGACCGTGATGCGCGATGCGGGGTTTGAGGCCTTCGACAATATCGCAGGCGGCGAAACGGCGGGGATACCCTTTGCGGCGCTGGTGGCCGAGCGCATGGCGCTGCCGATGACTTATGTGCGCAAGAAACCCAAGGGCTATGGGCGCAATGCGCGTATCGAGGGCACGATGGGGGAAGGCGAGCGTGTTCTTCTGGTTGAGGATCTGACCACCGACGGGGGTTCCAAGCTGTCGTTTGTGGACGCGATCCGTGAAACCGGCGCCAGTTGCGGCCACACGGCGGTGATTTTCTATTACGACATCTTTCCCGAGACGATCAAAACGCTGGGCGATCACGGCGTGACGCTGCACCATTTGTGTACATGGTGGGATGTTCTGGCTGAGGCGCGCGCATCGGCGGCCTTTGACGAGGCCACGCTGGGCGAGGTCGAGGCCTTTCTTAACGATCCGCGCAAATGGCAGGCCGAGCGCGCGGCCAAGTGAGGCGCGCGCGCAACGCTTGGAAAAAACTTGGGCGCGCCGGCGGGCCGGCAAAGCGGGATTTGCGCTGAGCGCTACCAGATGTTGACGAAACGGCGCCTGATGACGCAATATGGCGGCGTTGCCGACTGCGCACAGGTTTTCCACAGAGATATACATTTTGCGCATTCAGGACCTTTTACTTATTCCCATGGGAACAAGCAGTAGGGGCAGAAATGAACGAAGTCGCGACGATAAATCCGGTTGGCCCACAGGCCGACGGCGTTAACCTTCCGCATAATATCGAGGCCGAACAACAGCTTCTTGGCGCGATCCTGACCAACAATGACATCTATGACCGGATCGCTTCGATCATCGGGGCGCAGCATTTCTATGACCCGGTACATGCGCGAATCTATGAAATTGCCTCGGCGCGAATTCAGAAGAACGCTTTGGCGTCTCCGGTCACGCTGAAGGCCTTTCTTGAGGATGACGAGGGGCTGAAGGAACTGGGCGGTCCGGCCTATCTGGCCCGTCTTGCGGGCGCGGCGATCAGCGGATTTGCGGCGCGCGACTATGCCCAGATGATCTATGATCTGGCAATCCGGCGCGAGTTGATTGCGCTGGGGCGCGATATCAGCGCGCAGGCGGCCGAGGTCAATGTCGAGAGCGAGCCGCGAGAGCAGATCATCGAGGCCGAGCAGCGGCTTTACAAGCTGGGCGAGGAAGGACAGGGCGAAACGGGTTTCCAGTCGTTCCTCAAAGCTGTGACCGATGCGGTAATGGTGGCAAATGCCGCCTATCAGCGCGATGGCGGGCTGGCCGGGGTTTCGACCGGGCTTCAGGATCTGGACAAGAAACTGGGCGGTTTGCACAAATCGGACCTTTTGATCCTCGCCGGGCGCCCGTCGATGGGTAAAACCTCACTTGCGACCAACGTCGCCTTCAACATTGCCAAGGCCTATAAGCGCGGGCAGCTTCCCGACGGCTCTGAAGGGGCGGTCAACGGCGGTGTTGTCGGGTTCTTCAGCCTTGAGATGTCGGCCGAGCAGCTGGCGGCGCGTATCCTGTCCGAAGCTTCCGAAGTTCCCTCCGAACAGATCCGCCGCGGTGATATGACCGAGGGCGAGTTCCGCCGCTTTGTCGAGGCGGCCAAGACGCTTGAGGCCTGCCCGCTTTACATCGACGACACGCCTGCCCTGCCGATCAGCCAGCTTGCGGCGCGGGCGCGGCGGCTGAAGCGTACCCATGGGCTTGATGCACTGTTCATCGACTATCTTCAGCTGGTGCGCCCGGCCACGGCCAAGGACAGCCGCGTCAACGAGGTCAGCGAGATCACCCAAGGCCTGAAGGCAATCGCCAAAGAACTGAACATACCCGTTGTCGCGCTTTCGCAGCTAAGCCGTCAGGTGGAAAGCCGCGAAGACAAGCGCCCGCAACTGTCGGACCTGCGCGAATCCGGCTCGATCGAGCAGGACGCGGACGTTGTGATGTTCGTCTACCGCGAGGAATATTACAAAGAGCGCGAGAAACCCAGCGACCACGAGATGGACAAGATGGCGATGTGGCAGGATGAGATGGAGGCCGTGCATGGCAAGGCCGAAGTGATCATCGGCAAACAGCGGCACGGGCCGATCGGATCGGTCGATCTGTCCTTCGAGGGCCGCTTCACGCGCTTTGGAAACCTTGTGAAACCCTGGCAGGACAACGGCGGCGGTGGCGGTCAGTTCTGACCAAAGCCACGCCAAGACGGCAGGCCGTGGCAGAAAGCGCCTTGACCTTGCGCCTTGGGCTGTCGAGAAACGCGCATGGCTACTGGAACGCTGACAATTGACCTGAGCGCGATTGCCGACAACTGGCGATCGCTGAACGCAGCTTCGGGCGGGGCGGTTGAAACGGCCGCGGTCGTCAAGGCGGATGGCTATGGGCTTGGCGCGGGGCGCGTTGCGCGCACGCTGGCACAGGCCGGGGCCCGGCGCTTTTTCGTTGCGGTGGCCGAAGAAGGCGCCGCGGTGCGCGAAGCCTTGGGTCCGGGGCCGGAGATTTGCGTCTTTTCAGGGCATATGGCGGGCGACACCGATATGATCGCCGATCTTGATCTGACGCCGATGCTGAACTCTGTCGATCAACTGACGCGCCATATGGAGGCCCTGCCCGGCCACAGCTTTGGCATTCAGCTGGACACGGGCATGAACCGTCTGGGGCTGGAGCCGGCCGAATGGGCGGCGGTGCGCGATCTGATCGCGGCACAGTCGCCGCGGCTGATCATGAGCCATCTGGCCAATGCAGATGAGCCGGGCCATGCGCAAAACGCCGCGCAGCTGGCCTGCTTTCGCGAGATGACCGATGGGTTTGATGCGCCCCGCTCGCTGGCGGCGACGGGCGGCATTCTTTTGGGGCCAGAGTATCATTTCGACGTCACCCGCCCCGGCATAGGTCTTTACGGCGGGCTGCCTTTTGATGAGGCAAAGCCGGTGGCCACGCTGGCCCTGCCGGTGATCCAGCTGCGGGATCTGGAGGCGGGCGAAACCGTGGGTTATGGCGCGACGTGGCAGGCAGATGAACCTGCCAAAATAGCCACGGTTTCAGCAGGTTATGCCGATGGGTTAATCCGCACGATGTCAGGCCGGGCGATGCTATATGCCAATGGTGTGGCCTGCCCGCTTGCGGGGCGCGTTTCGATGGATCTTTTGACGGTGGATGTCACCCATCTGACGCAAGTGCCGCGAGAGCTTGAAATTCTGGGGCCGGATCAAAGCGTCGATCAGCTTGCCGATGCTGCGGGCACGATCGGATATGAGATACTGACCAGCCTTGGCGCGCGCTATCAGCGCCGTTATCTGGGCGCGGGCGGATGAGCGTTTTGTCCCCTGTTGCCGCGATCGGCCGCTCGACCATGGGCGCGCTGGCGGCGATCGGGCGCATCGCGATCTTTGCCGGGCGCACGGCCAGCCACGTCTTTCGCCCCCCCTTTTACCCGCGCGAGTTTGCAACAGCGCTGGCCGGCATCGGCTATTTCAGCCTGCCTGTCGTGGGCATGACCGCGCTTTTCACCGGCGGGGCGCTGGCCTTGCAGATCTTTGCGGGCGGCGCGCGTTTCAATGCCGAAGCGGTGGTGCCGCAGATCGTGGCGATCGGCATGGTGCGCGAGCTGGGCCCGGTTCTGGTCGGCCTGATGATCGCCGCGCGCGTCACTTCATCAATTGCCGCCGAGATTGCGACGATGAAAGTGACCGAGCAGATCGATGCGCTGGTCACCCTGTCGACCCATCCGATCAAATACCTTGTCGTGCCGCGGGTTCTTGCGGCCCTGATAACCGTGCCGATCCTTGTGGGGATAGGCGATGTGATCGGCGTCTTTGGCGGCTACCTTGTGGGCACCTTGCGCCTTGGGTTCAACCCGGCGGCCTATATCCAGAACACCGTTGATTTCCTTGAGTTCTGGGACATCGCATCATCGCTTATCAAGGGCGCGGCCTTTGGCGGGATCGCCGCGCTGATGGGCTGTTTTTACGGCATGGCCTCAGAGCGCGGGGCGCAGGGCGTCGGACGCGCGACAAAAGCGTCGGTCGTGGCGGCGGCGGTTTTGATCCTTGCGGCCAACTTCCTTCTTACACAGGCGTTTTTCTCGGTATGATCAAGCTTGATGGAGTAGAAAAAGCCTTTGGCCGAAACCGCGTTCTGCGGGGCATCAACCTTGAGGTTCCGCGCGGCAAAAGCGTTGTGGTGATCGGTGGGTCAGGAACGGGCAAGTCGGTTCTGCTAAAGTGCATTCTGGGGCTGGTTCAGCCTGATAGCGGCCGGATCATGGTCGACGGCAAAGACGCTGGCCGGGGCGACCGTGATGCGTTTCTTGCGCAGTTCGGGATGCTGTTTCAGGGCGGCGCGCTTTTCGACAGTCTGCATGTCTGGGAAAACGTAGCCTTTCGGCTTCTGCGCGGATCGCTCAAACGGCCCCGCGAAGAGGCGCGTGCCATCGCGATAGAAAAGCTGCGGCGCGTGGGGCTGAAGGCGGATGTCGCGGATATGTATCCCGGAGAGCTTTCAGGGGGCATGCAAAAGCGTGTGGGGCTTGCGCGGGCCATCGCCGCCGAGCCGCAGATCATCTTTTTTGATGAGCCGACCACGGGGCTGGACCCGATCATGGCAGGCGTGATCAACGATCTTATCCGAGAGATTGTCGTCGAAATGGGCGCGACCGCGATGACCATAACCCATGACATGAGTTCGGTGCGCGCCATCGCCGACAATGTGGCGATGCTGCACGGCGGGGTCATTCAGTGGTATGGTCCGGTGGCCGATCTGGACAACTCGGGCGATCCGTTTGTGGATCAGTTTGTGCATGGGCGCGCGGAAGGGCCGATAGAGGCCGTGCGCTAACAGCGGATTCGGCCGATTTTGGAAAAATTCACACCCGCAGCCGAAACAGTGCCAAAGCTGACCACCCGATTGTTTCAATCCGGTAGTGGATTTGACGAATACCTTGCTATATCAACCCTCTAAACGGCATTATTGATGATCGGATACTTGGGGGAGTGTCATGGGTTTTGAAGGGCTGAACGGAATTGCTGCGCCGCGGGCTGTCGCGATGGCTTGGCGTGCGGGCATTGCGCGCGCCGCATGGGCCCCTGACGGCCGCACCCCTGACTGTATCAAGGGCAAGGCCCGCAATGGTCGAAATTCAGCCAATGACCTGACAGGACGGCCTGCCAAGGCTAGGATCGCCCGAAGCATGACAAGGGGGCAGCATGGGAAGTGATGAAACCGGCGGCGCGATGAACATCCTGTTCGTGGCATGGGCCCTTGCCGGTCCCATGATCATCGCCCTTGGGTCGATCTTTCGCGTGATAGAGCGGCGCGGGATCGGTCAGTTCTTTGCCTTTCTGGCGCTTTTGGGCATCTCGGGGCTTTTGATATCGGTCCTTGTGGATGTGCCGGGCGTCGTTTCCATCGTGGCGGCGGGGGTTGCCGTGGGATCATGGCTTATCTCACTGGCGCTATCGACACGCGGGCGCGCGCTGGCCGAGATCGGTCTTTTCGTGGTGGCGCTTGTCCTGCCGGTCGCATTGGGGCTGTTGCGCTAGCCCTGCCCGCAATAAAAGGGGGCAGACCGGAGGAGCGCAGATGCAATCACAAAACGCGGCCAGAGCCGCCGGGGTGGCCCGGCGATGAACCGTAGCCTGCTGAGGTGGTGCAACCTTGCGCTGCTGGTTCTCTTTCCCATAGCGTGGTTCGCGCCGATCCTGCGCGCAGGCTTTTTGCCGCTTTTCGGTCTGTCGGAAATTTCGGTCGTCTCGGGTCTGCAGTCGCTTTGGGGCAGCGATCCCTTCCTTGCGCTTTTGGTGACATTCCTTGCGATCTTTGCGCCATACCTCAAGACAATCGGCCTTGGGCTGATCCATTTCGGGCTTTTGCGGCGCAAGGTTTTGCCGGCGCTGAACTTTCTGGGCAAACTGGCGATGGCGGATGTCTTTCTGGTTGCGCTTTATATCGTGATTGCAAAGGGCATCGGCGTTGGCCGGGTTGAAACAGCTTGGGGGCTTTATCTTTTCACGGGCTGCGTTCTGGTACAGATCGGCCTTGGCTGGGCGACGAGGCGGCAATGAACGTTCTGGTTCTGATGGTCGGTATCGTGATGGCGGGGGCGGTTTTTGTGTCGCTCTTCTGGTCGGTGGCGCAGCTGATACAGGCGCGCGGGGCCTTGCGGTACGCACATGGCGGCAATATCGCGGGCATCCTTCTGGGGGCGGTCACGCTAAGCTATCTGTGGATCGCGGCAGCGCCGGCAATCGGCGTCTTTGTGGCCTGCGCGGGGCTAACGACGGCGTTTCTTGAAAAGGGCTGGTCGCGGCTTCTTCCGATTTTTTCGGCGGCCTTCGGCGTTGCGCTGATCCTTGGCTTGCCGTTTCAGGGCGGCTAGGACAAAAGAGATCATGGCAAAATCAACGACGTTCTCTTGCAGCGCCTGCGGCGCATCCCATTCCAAGTGGTCGGGGCGGTGTGATGCCTGCGGCGCGTGGAACTCCATCACCGAAGAGGCGCCTCTTTCGGCGGGCCCGGCAAGCAAATCGCTGGGCGGCAAGCGCGGGCGCACGATGGAGCTGACCGATCTGGCCACGCAGGAAGACCCGCCAGAGCGCACCCTTTCGGGCATCAATGAGCTGGACCGCGTTCTGGGTGGCGGCCTTGTGGGGGCATCGGCCATTCTGGTCGGCGGCGATCCGGGGATCGGCAAGTCGACGCTTTTGCTTCAGGCGGCGGCAAGTTTTGCGGCGGCGGGACTTAAGGCGGTCTATGTCTCGGGCGAGGAATCCAGCGCGCAGGTGCGGATGCGGGCCCAGCGGATGGGCCTGTCAGAGGCGCCCGTCAAGCTGGCCACGGAAACAAACCTGCGCGACATCCTGACGACCCTTGAGGTGGAAAAGCCCGATATCGCCATCATCGACAGTATCCAGACGATGTGGGCCGACAATGTCGACAGTGTTCCCGGTTCTGTCAGTCAGGTACGATCGGCGGCGCATGAGTTGACGACTTTTGCCAAGCGCAAGGGCATGGCGGTGGTTCTGGTGGGCCATGTCACCAAGGATGGCCAGATCGCAGGCCCGCGCGTGGTCGAGCATATGGTCGATACGGTTCTCTATTTCGAAGGCGAGCGCGGGCATCAGTTCCGCATCTTGAGGGCGGTCAAGAACCGCTTTGGCCCTGCCGATGAGATCGGCGTCTTTGAGATGACGGGCGAGGGTCTGGCCGAGGTCAGCAACCCTTCGGCCCTGTTTCTGTCCGATCGCGAAGAACCTGCGCCGGGGTCGGTGGTATTCGCCGGGATCGAGGGCACGCGCCCGCTTTTGGTCGAGTTTCAGGCGCTGGTTGCGCCCTCTCCGCATAGTCAGGCGCGGCGCACTGTCGTTGGCTGGGACGGAAGCCGCCTTGCG
The DNA here is from genome assembly GCA_030148005.1 of Paracoccaceae bacterium. GTDB lineage: Bacteria > Pseudomonadota > Alphaproteobacteria > Rhodobacterales > Rhodobacteraceae > JASBSV01. The sequence continues at coordinate 29,335 of JASBUI010000041.1, forward strand.
ATGATCCTTGCCGTGCTTGAAGCGCGCTGCGGCATCCCCTTTACCGGGCTTGATGTCTATCTCAACGTCGCAGGCGGCATCCGCATCGGAGAGCCGGCCGCCGATCTTGCCGTAGCAGCGGCGCTTTTATCGGCGCGCGAGGATGCGGCCCTGCCAAAAGAGACGGTCGTTTTCGGCGAAATCAGCCTGTCGGGTGCTCTAAGACCCGCCGGTCAGACGGAAAATCGGTTGAAAGAGGCGGGAAAACTTGGTTTCACACGGGCAATCCTGCCGGCAAAAAGCAAAACCGGCAGTGGTCTGGGCGTAAGCGTCATGGAAATGACGGATTTGTCAGGCTTTGTTGGTGAGGTATTCGGGGCGGGTTAGACCCCGAGGATGGAGCGAGAAATGGAAGGCTTCACAGTCATTGATGCGGTGGTTGGCGGTGTGATCGTCCTTTCGGCGATCCTGGCCTATTCGCGCGGGTTCGTCCGAGAGTCGATGGCCATCGTCGGGTGGATCGTCGCGGCCGTTCTTGCGTTCATGTTCGCCAAGTCCGCAGAGCCGCTGATCAAGCAGATCCCGGTTCTTAGCGAGTTTCTGAAAGACAGCTGCGAGTTGTCGATCATAGCCGCTTTTGCTGCGGTTTTCGCGGTCGCGCTTGTTGTTGTGTCGCTATTCACGCCGCTGTTTGCCTCTATCGTTCAACGCTCTGCTCTGGGCGGCATCGATCAGGGGCTTGGGTTCCTCTTCGGGGTCGCAAGGGGCATCCTTTTGGTAGTTGTGGCGCTGGTGGTCTACGACCGCATCGTCGTGAACCAGGAAGTGGCGATGATCGACAACAGCCGCACGGCCAAGATCTTTGCGCAGCTTCAGGGCGACATCAACGATCGCATCCCCACCGATGCTCCCGGCTGGATCGTCAGCCGCTATGAGCAACTGATCGGCGGCTGCAACGCGTGATTCGACCGTTAGGTGGCAGTCAAGGCCCCCCAAAGGCTTTTGGGGCGCCGTGGCTGCGACGTTACGTTCCAAAGTTGTGATAGTTTCGTGACACCACCTGTCATAGGCACTATGTCAGCGGTACGGCCAGTCATGACGGATTCGGAGTGTTCCCCTTGACCACGGAAACTCAGCACAACGCGCAGCTGGAAATGCCACCCGCGCATCCTTTCGACGATGATAAATTGCGAGAAGAGTGCGGAATTTTCGGCGTCGTCGGTGTGACGGACGCTGCGAACTTCGTGGCGCTTGGTCTGCACGCCTTGCAGCACCGGGGACAGGAAGCGGGCGGGATCGTCACGCATGACGCCACCCAAGGGTTCAACTCGGCCCGCCGATTTGGCTATGTGCGGGACAATTTCACCTCGCAGAAGCTGATGGAAACATTGCCGGGAACCATTGGGATCGGGCATGTCCGCTATTCCACCACCGGTTCGAAGGGCAACACGCAGATCCGCGATGTTCAGCCGTTCTTTGGCGAGTTTTCGATGGGCGGGGCCGCGATTGCCCATAACGGCAATATCACCAATGCCGGGGCGCTTCGGCGTGAGTTGATCGACCACGGGTCGATCTTTCAGTCCTCGTCGGACAGTGAATGCATCATCCACCTGATGGCCCGAAGCCTGCAGCGCACCATCCCCGAGCGGATGGAAGACGCGCTGCGCCGGGTCGAGGGCGCTTTTTCGGTCGTTGCGATGACCCGCACCAAGCTGATCGGCGTGCGCGATCCCTTGGGCGTGCGCCCGCTGGTTCTGGGTCAGGTGGGCGACGGATGGGTCCTAAGCTCTGAAACCTGCGCTTTGGATATCATCGGCGCGACCTTCATCCGCGAGATCAATCCCGGCGAGATGGTTGTCATCACCGACAAGGGCGTTGAAAGCCACTACCCCTTCCGCCCGCAGCGCCCGCGCTTTTGCATCTTTGAGCATGTCTATTTCTCGCGCCCCGACAGTATCCTTGGCGGGCGCTCGGTCTATGAAACGCGCCGCCAGATCGGTGTTGAGCTGGCAAAAGAGGCGCCGGTTGAGGCAGATATCGTTTGCCCCGTGCCCGACAGCGGCACACCGGCGGCGATCGGGTTCAGTCAGCAAAGCGGCATTCCCTATGCGATGGGCATCATCCGCAACCAGTATATGGGGCGCACGTTCATCGAGCCCACGGAAAGCATCCGCAACATGGGCGTCCGGCTGAAGCTGAACGTCAACCGCGCGCTGATAAAGGGCAAGCGGGTGATCCTTGTCGATGACAGCGTGGTGCGCGGCACGACAAGCCGGAAGATCAAGGAAATGATCCTGGATGCCGGGGCGGCCGAAGTGCATTTCCGCATCGCCTCTCCGCCGACGGCATGGCCCTGTTTCTACGGGGTGGACACGCCCAAGCGCGAAAAGCTTTTGGCGGCCACGATGTCAGAGCAGGAGATGTGCGAGCATCTGGAAGTTGATAGCCTGAAGTTCATCTCCCTTGACGGGCTTTACCGCGCGGTTGGCGAAGAAAGCGGACGCAACGCGGATGCGCCGCAGTATTGCGATGCCTGTTTTTCAGGCGAATACCCGGTCAAGCCATCGGATATGATCGCGCAGGGCTTTCAGTTGAAGGCCGCCGAATAGGCAGCCTTCCGGGCTCTTCAAAACTTTGAGATCAGCGGGATGCTGCGCGAATTTCGCGCCCCGGCCAAATGCCGCCGACGGGCAAGGTTTTCGCCCCTTTTGGCCCCCGGATCGCTGTGTTAGCCCACGGCCCGATCAATAACGGCACCCATCCCCTCAACCAGAACTTTGACCATGACGCAGGCCCCAAGGGGCCGGGCCGCATGGCCAGATCGAAAGGCCCCAATGGCAACGAACACAAACCCTGCCCCCAAGGGACGGGCGGCGCAGCAGGCAACACAAAAGGACGTCGTTGCGCTTGACCAGACCATCCTGATCGGGGTCTTTGGCGCGGATGATGCACGCTCTGCCCTTGTGCGGCTGAGCAGTGGCAAGGTCCGCAAGGTGACGGTGGGCGATCGGCTGAACTGGGGCCGGGTGGCGGCGATTGGCGATGATCGCCTGCTGATCCAGCGCAATGGAAAGAACATCGTTCTGGAGCTGCCTTCGGGCTGAGCCCTTGACGATTTGAGCGCAAGTCGGCACACCGCCCCCATGGAAAAGATTGCACTTATAACCGGCGCCTCGCGCGGTCTGGGCGCGGCCCTGGCCGAGGCGCTTGCACCGCGGTTTCACATTGTCGCCGTTGCCCGCACGGTCGGCGCTTTGGAAGAGCTGGACGATCGCATCAAGGCGCGCGGCGGTGACGCCACGCTGGTGCCGCTGGACATCAACGACGACGGCGCAATGCAGCATATGTGCAGATCGGTCCATGATCGCTGGGGCCATGTGAACCTTTGGGCTCACACCGCCGTGCATGTCCCGCCCCTGTCACCGGCGGCGCATGTCGATGCGCGCGATCTGAAAAAGACGGTCGAGACCAACGTGACGGCCACCTCGCGGCTGATCGGTTATATGGATCCCCTTTTGCGGGCGGCGCCGGGATCAAGCGCGATCTTTTTCGACGACCCCCACCGGGGCGAGAAGTTCTTTGGCGCCTATGCCGCAACGAAGGCCGCGCAGATAACGCTTGCCGAAAGCTGGCAGGCCGAAACCGAAAAGCTTGAACCCAAAGTTCACATCCTGCGCCCTGCCCCGATGCCGACCGCCACGCGCGCAAGGTTTTATCCCGGCGAAGAGCGCAGCGATCTCAGCGCGCCCTCGGCAGAGGCCGAGCGGTTGCTCAAAGAGGTTCTGGGCTAAGGGCCCGGCGCCCCTGCTGATTGGCCTGAACCGGCGGGAAACCGCCTGATTTTGCCGGTTTGAGAAACAATACCCTTAAAATTTCGTAACTGTTGAACAAAAAGTTGCCACTTTTTGTTTCTAGCCTTTTGAGCATTAGCCCAGAACAGGATCTTGGAGGTCCCGCGATGACGATGTTTGAAGGCAAGTATTTCTATAGTGATGAGAGCGGCGCAGTCACAGTTGACTGGATTGTATTGACGGCCTTTGCGGTTGCGATGGCGCTGGCGGTTGTAGGCACGATGTCGACCCAGATGGCATCGACGTCCGACAACCTGGCCTCGACGATTTCAAATGTGGACCCCAGCGAGGCGCTTGGCGGCGGCAAGGGGAGCACCGGGAAATCGGGCAGCAAAAATCAGGATGACGGATCGGACGCAGGCGATAGCGGCGACGATGGTGGATCCAAGGGCGACAAAGGTTCGAAAGAAAACAAGGGCGAGAAAAGCGGCAAGAAGGGCAAGGACGGCGAAAAAGACGACTGACGCCTGAAAACATGAAATTTGGGGCGAGTTTAACGCCCCTGCCCCGCGGCCCTTTTTCCTGATCCACCGCCCGTGGCGGCGGTTTCAATTTCCTTCGCGCACAATGCCCCGGCCTGCTTGCGGCAATGCTTGCCGCTGCGCCATCGCTCCACTACTAAAGCGGTAGAGCAGTCCGGAGCGAAGCATGCGCATTCTGATAACCAACGACGACGGCATCAATGCCGAGGGCCTTGCCGTGCTGACCGAGATTGCCGCCGAGGTTGCCGGGCCAGACGGCGAGGTCTGGACAGTTGCGCCTGCGGTCGAGATGTCGGGCGTTGGCCATTGCATATCCTATCTTCAGCCGGCGATGATCCATGAGTTGGGCCCGCGGCGCGTATCAGTTGAAGGCACGCCTGCGGATTGCGTGCTGGCCGGGCTGCATGACGTGATGCGCCACAGCCCGCCCGATCTGATCCTGTCGGGCGTGAACCGCGGTAATAATTCGGCTGAGAATGTTCTTTACTCCGGCACGATCGGCGCTGCGATGGAAGGGGCGCTTCAGGGCGTGCGTTCGATCGCTCTGTCCCAGTTCTATGGCCCCGCCAATGGTCGCGCGGACGATCCTTTTGAGGCTGCGCGCAAGTTCGGCGCTGAAACCATAAGGCGCCTTGTGACTTCGGCCCCATGGGATCAGGAAGCCGATTACAAGCTGTTTTATAACGTGAATTTCCCGCCCGTTCTGGCAAAGGACGTCAAGGGGATTGCAGCGGCAAGTCAGGGATACAGGCGGAACGTCAACTTTGGCGTCAAGCCCGAAACCTCGCCCAATGGGCGGCGGTATTTGTGGATCCACGGCGGCCCGCAGCAGGACAAGACAGCGCCCGGATCGGACGCTTGTCTGAACATCGAGGGCTATGTTTCGGTGACGCCGCTGCGCGCTGATCTGACCAGCCATGCGGATATGGGTGCGCTTTCGGAGGCGCTGAAGTGATGGACAGCCCGGAACAGAAAATGCAGTTTCTGTTCGCGCTGCGTTCAAAGGGCGTTCGTGACAAGCGCACGCTTGAGGCGATGGAGGCTATCGATCGCGGCCCCTTCGTGCGCGGGATTTTCACCAACCGCGCCTATGAGGACATGCCGCTGCCTATCGCTTGCGGCCAGACCATCAGCCAGCCATCTGTCGTGGGGCTGATGACGCAGGCGCTTGATGTAAAGCCGCGCGACAAGGTTCTGGAGGTCGGCACCGGGTCGGGCTATCAGGCCGCGATCCTGAGCCAGCTGGCGCGCCGGGTCTACACGGTTGAGCGGCACAGGCGCCTTGTGAACGAGGCGCGCGCGATCTTTGACGAGTTGAACCTGACCAATATCACCGCGATGATCGGTGACGGATCGCATGGTTTGCCCGATCAGGCGCCCTTTGATCGCATAATTGTCACGGCTGCGGCCGAAGACCCGCCCGGCCCCCTATTGGCGCAACTGCGAGTTGGGGGTATCATGGTGGTACCGGTTGGTCAGTCGGATGCCGTTCAAAGCCTGATAAAGGTGGTGCGGACAGAGACCGGATACGAGTATGACGAGCTTCGCCCGGTGCGCTTTGTGCCGCTGCTGGAGGGGCTGGGACAGGAATAGACGATCAGAGCCCCGGACCAACAACGGGGCCAATCATGAGGACAGAGCAATGGCCAAGCGCCCTATCTACCCGATCCTTGCCGGTACTGCCGCAACCTTTCTGTTGTCCGCCTGTGCGGGCGGCTTCGATCCGGATCTGCGCAGCACTTTCAACGGCTTTGACACCACTTCATCCGTGAAGCAGGCGACAGAGCCGCGCCCGATGCCCGATGATCGGGGGGTCATTTCCTATCCCAACTATCAGGTTGCGGTCGCCCAGCGCGGGGACACGGTGGCGGATGTTGCCGCGCGCGTTGGAATTGGCGCGGATGAGTTGGCCCGCTACAACGGTCTTCCTGCCAATGTATCGCTGCGCGGGGATGAGGTTCTGGCCCTGCCCCGCCGCGTAGCAGAGCCATCGGCGGCGACCGGTGCGATCACCTCGGGTCCGATCCAACCCTCGGACGGCGTGGATATCACCACGCTCGCAGGCGACGCGATCAACCGCGCAGGTCCGACCAGCAACACGCAAAGCCGAACGCCAAGCGGCACCAGCGGGCGTGAGCCGCTGCGCCACAAGGTTGAACGCGGCGAGACCGCCTATTCAATCTCACGGCTTTACAACATCTCGGTTCGTTCGCTTGCGGACTGGAACGGGCTGGACGGCAACCTGACGGTGCGCGAGGGGCAGTATCTGTTGATCCCCGTCGCCGTGCAGACGCAGGCCTCGGCAACTTCGGTGGTCACGCAGCCCGGCGCGGGAAGCCCGACGCCGACACCGCCGAGCGCGGTCAAGCCATTGCCAAAGCCGATCGCGGCCGCGCCCAAGGCGAATACCCCCAAACTGGGCGGTGAAGCGACGGCGGCCTCAGCCTCGCGGCTGGCCGCGCCTGTGGATGGCAAGATCATTCGCGCCTTCGTGGCCAAGAAGAATGATGGCATCGATATCGCCGCCGCGCCCGGAACGGTGGTTCAGGCAGCCGAAACCGGCGTGGTTGCCGCGATCACGGAAGACACCGATCAGGTGCCGATCCTTGTGCTGCGCCATGCCAACAACCTGTTGACGGTTTACGCAAATATCGACGGGATCAAGGTCAAGAAGGGCACCAAGGTCAAACGCGGACAGGCGCTTGCCGTGGTGCGCAAGGGCAACCCCAGCTTCCTGCACTTCGAAGTGCGGCAGGGCTTTGACGCCGTGGATCCGGTGCCGTTCCTGAACTGATGATGAACCGGCTGGCGGCGTTCAGATACGAACGCCGCGGCGCCCTGCAAGATCGGTAAAATACTGCCAAGCAACGCGGCCCGAACGGGCGCCGCGCGTTGCGGCCCATTCAATAGCCTCGGCGCGAAGCACATCTGGTTCGATATCGACCCCATGCGCGTCACAATATCCGCGGATCATTTCCAGGTATTCGTCCTGACTGCAGGGGTGGAAGCCTAGCCAAAGGCCAAAGCGGTCTGACAGCGACACTTTCTCTTCCACGGCCTCGGAGGGGTTGATCGCCGATCCGCGTTCGTTTTCGATCATGTCGCGCGGCATCAAGTGGCGCCGGTTTGAGGTGGCGTAGAACACCACGTTATCGGGGCGCCCTTCGATCCCGCCGTCCAGAACGGCCTTAAGCGATTTGTAGTGCTGGTCGTCATGGCTGAACGACAGATCATCGCAAAAGAGCAGAAAACGGTTCGGGTCGGCGCGCAGAAGGTTCAGCAAACGGCCGATGGAGGGCAGATCCTCTCGCTGGACCTCAACGATTTTCAGTGTCTCACCGCGCCTTAGCACCTCTGCATGAACGGCCTTAACCAGCGATGATTTTCCCATGCCGCGCGCGCCCCACAAAAGCGCGTTGTTGGCCGGAAGGCCGCGGGCAAACTGAAGCGTGTTTTCCAAGAGCGTATCGCGCGACCGCCCGACACCGACCAAAAGGTCCAGCGCCACGCGGTTCACATTGGCCACCGGCACAAGGCGATCGGGATCGACGTGCCAGAGGAAGGCATCGGCCGCGGCCAGATCGACCGGATCGCCCGGTGGCGGGCTTAGCCTTTCCAGCGCGGCGGCGATCCGGTCCATCGGGTCATCGATCATGCCTTGGGCGCCTCATCGGCAGTTTCGCCTTCGTGTTCGTCGTCAAAGTCCTCATCGAACTCATCGTCGAACTCGTCGTCATCCAGAAGCCCTTCTTCGCGAAGGCGCTTGTTGCGCTCACGCTCGACCCGGGCAACAAGGAAGATCGAAATCTCGTAAAGCCCGTAGACCACCGTAAACAGGATCACTTGGGTGATCACGTCAGGGGGGGTCACCAGCGCCGCAAGCACAAGAATTCCGACGATCGAGTACTTGCGAACGTTCTTGAGCCCCTGAGCGGTCACAAGGCCGGCCTTGCCCATCAGCGTCAGAAGCACCGGCAACTGAAAGCAAAGACCAAAGGCCACGATGAACTTGATAGTCAGCGACAAATAAGCCTGTGCCGAACCCTGAAAGGCGATGCCGGCGGTTTCAAGCGCCCCCTCTCCGGTCAGCGTTCCGGTCTTTTGAAAGCCAAGGAAGAAGTCAAAGGCCATCGGCGTGATGACATAGTAGGCAAAGGACGCGCCCAGAAAGAACATGAAGGGCGAGGCTACAAGGAAGGGCAGAAAGGCGTTCTTTTCCGTCTTGTAAAGGCCCGGCGCCACAAAGCGCCACATCTGTACCGCGATATAGGGAAAGGCCAGAACGAAGCCGCCCATCAACGAGATGGAAATGGCAACGAAAAAGCCTTCTTGCAGAGAGATCAGGATCAGCCCGCAATCGCCCTGACCGCGCGCCACCATCGTGTCGCACAAGGGGCGCGTCAGGAAGTCAAAGATGCGGCCCTGAAAGGTGAATGAGATCATCATGCCGACAACAAAGGCCAGCACCGACCGGATCAGCCGCGTGCGCAGCTCGGCCAGATGTTCGATCAACGGTGCCGAGCTGTCGTCGATCTCTTCTGCATCGCTCATGTGGATTTACTCTTTGCCGGTTTTGGGCTTGCCTTGGCGGCGGTCTTTGCCGCGGGCTTGGCCGCTGCTTTTGCCGGGGCTTTTGCGGCGGCTTTGGCGGGCGCTTTGGCGCCAGTTTTGGGGGCGGCCTTAGTGGCCGGTTTTGCCGCCTTCTTCGCGGCAGGCTTGGCGGCCGTCTTGGCGGCGGTTTTCGTTCCCGTCGCTGCGGCTTTGGTTGCGGCCTCTGCCCCGCCTGCTGCCTTGGCGGCGGCGCTGGCCTTGATCTTGCGGGCATCCTCGGCGCGCTTTTGCGCAAGTTTGGCGGTCTCAGAGCCCACGGCCTTTTGTGAGCTACCCTTCTCCCACCCGGTCAGCGACTTGGCCGCCTCTTCCACCTTGTCGAGGCCGAAGTTGCGGGCGCTGTTGATCCCCTTGAGGTCCGAGGCGACATCCGACACGCCCGCCTCATCGGCGGCATCGTTCATCGCGCGCTGAAAGTCGCGCGCCATGCCCTTCATCTTGCCCGACATCTTGCCAAGGGTGCGGAACATCCCCGGCAGATCCTTGGGGCCGACCACGATCAGCGCGACAATTCCGACCAGCAAAAGCTCGGTCCAGCCGATGTCAAACATTTCAGGTCCTCCGGACCACGGACAGGCCTAGGCCTTGTCCTTTTCCTTTTCTGCGGGTGTGACGTCCTTTGCGGCTTCGGCCGTGGCGTCTTCCACTTCCTTCTGGCCTTCGCTGACGCCCTTCTTGAAAGAGGTAATCCCCTTACCAACTTCGCCCATAAGCGACGATACCTTGCCCTTGCCGAACAGGACCAGGACAACCACCGCGATCAGGATCAGACCCACCGGGCCAATATTGTTGAACATGTTGATCTCTCCGTTGTGGGGCGCTTCATGCGCCGCCGAAAACATTCAGGATATGTATTGGGTGGCGGGACCAAGGCAAAGCCCGAAACGTACAGATGGAACGTTTTTTTGATGGGTTGTGGGCAGAAAATCCCGCCGGATTGACCTTTGGGCAGACCCCTGACAGGTTAGTGTCAGTAGTGGGGCGGCGAAGACGACCGTCAGACCGGGGTGGCGGGTGGATGATTCTCTCTGGCCGCCCCGCCTCCCATGCCGCCGCAGCTTCAGCAGGAGACGACAATGCGCAGAACCGACCGGCTGATCGAGCTGATACAGATCCTGCGCGACGGGCGGCTGCACCGGGCTGCGGATATGGCCCGAGAGCTTGGCGTCTCGGAACGCACGACCTATCGCGACATGGCAACGCTTCAGGCCAGCGGCGTCCCCGTCGCCGGTGAGCCCGGAATGGGATACCAGCTCAGCGCGCCGATCACCCTGCCGCCCCTGAACCTGACACTCGTCGAACTTGAAGCGCTGCACCTTGGCATGGCCGTTGTGGGCGATGCCGCAGATGCAGAACTCAGCGCCGCCGCCAAAAGCTTATCTGCCAAGATCGACGCGGTCCTGCCCGAAGATCGCAGCGCCGCGCCCACGGGCTGGGGCTTTGCCGTCTACCCCTTTGCCGACGCCGCTGCGGGCTTTCAGTTCATGCCGGTGCTGCGCGCCGCGATCAGATCGCGCCAGAAACTACAGATCGACTATCTGGATCTGGACAACACACTGACCACCCGCACCATCCGCCCGCTTAAACTGGAATACTGGGGCCGGGTCTGGACCTGCACCGCATGGTGCGAGATGACCGATGATTTCCGCGTCTTTCGCGTGGACCGGATGGAACGGGCCGAAGTGCTGCCCGGCCTCTTTGTCGAAGAACAGGGCAAGACCCTTGCAGATTACGCGCTGCGCGAAGGGCGTCGCTGAAACCTCGCCGCTTCTTTGTGGCTCAAATATCCTCGCCGAAGGCGAAAACCCGGCCCGCCGCACTTGCGCTGGCTCAGGCCCCGGCGCTGAAGACGAAACAGCGGTCGCGGCGAATTGATAGCCAAAGCGCCATGCCCGGCTTGGGCAGAAAGACCGCCGGCACCACCGCCGTGACGATCGATCCGTCGTGGTCCATGCGGAACTCGACAAGGCTTTCGTTGCCCATAAAGCGCGCGCGCTCGACAATGCCGCGCGCGGGCGTGCCTTGCGATACCGTGGGGTTCGGCCCCTTGCCGCCGCGGTCAAAGTCAATCGCCACATGCTGCGGTCGAAAGACGATCTCGACGGTGCTGCCATCGGCATAGCCGGGCGCAAGGAACATGCCAAAGGGCGTTTCGGTCAACGCGCCGTTCACCTTGCCGCGGATGATGTTCACATCCGAGAAAAAGGCAGCGGCGGCGCGGTCGACGGGCGCGTGATAGATGTTGTAGGGGCTGCCGGCCTGCACGATGCGGCCATCGCGCATCAGGATAATCTCATCGGCCATGCGCATGGCTTCATCGGGTTCATGGGTTACCAGAAGAACCGCGGTATCGGCCTCTTTGAGGTGCTCAAGCGTCTCGTCGCGCACCGCGTCCCGCAGGCGGTTGTCGAGACCTGAAAAGGGTTCGTCCATCAGCATGATGCGCGGCTTTGGCGCCAGCGCGCGGGCCAGCGCAACGCGCTGTTGCTCGCCGCCCGAAAGCTGATGAGGGTAGTCATCGGCATGGGCGCAAAGGTTCACCCGCTGCAAAAGTGCCGCCACGCGTTCATCGCGCGCCGCGCGCGCGCCGCTCAGGCCAAAGCCCACGTTCTGGGCCACGGTGAGATGCGGAAAAAGCGCAAAATCCTGAAACATCAGGCCCACGCCGCGATGTTCGGGCGCCAGGAACCGCCCCTGCCCTGCGATGATCTTGCCGTCGATGGCAACTTCGCCCTCGTCCTGCACATCAACGCCCGCCAGTATCCGCAGCGTCGTGGACTTGCCACAGCCCGAGGGGCCCAAAAGGCAGGTCACCTCGCCGGGGCGCAACTCGAACGAGACATCGTCGACCACTGCGCGCCCGTCAAAGCGGCGCGTCAGGTGGCTTGCTTTCAGACGAGGGGCTGCCCGCTCCAACTTGGTATCAATCCCGACTTAAACGCTTGGTTTTGCCCGGACCTAGCAGTCTCAGCGCTTTGCCGCAACCCTTGCGCGCATGGCGCCGCCGATCAGCGCGGCGGCAAAGCCGACGACCAGAACCGTGGCCGAGATTGCCAGAAGCTGCACGTATTTGTGGTCATCAGGCAGGATCGCGGCCACCAGATCGTTGGTGCGCAGGAAATAGGCCGCCGCCCCAAGGATCGCGGCGGCAAAGGACACCATGTAGGACCAAAGCGGCACCTGATGGTTCATGATCAGACCGCAGACCAGCACCGGCGTCAGGAACATCGAAGCGGTTCCGCTGACGGCGACGGCATCGAACAGCGTCTTGTTGCCCCAAAGCGTCAAAAGCGCGCCAGCGGCCATAAAGACGACCATGGCAACGCGCCCACCGGTCAGGCTTCGCGGTACAAGGCGAAGCTCTTCCACCGAAAGGCGCGCGGCCGAGGCAAGGGCGCTGTCAAGCGTCGACAGCGCCGAGATCAGAAGGCTGACCAGCAGCGCCACAAAGACCCAAGGGGGGAACATCACGCCCCATGTCCCCAAAAGTTCATTGCTGTATTCGGCGCCCACCAGCGATGCCTGAATGCCGAACATTCCAAAGGCGAGGATGCACAGCGTGGAAATCCAGAAAGCATGCAGAAAGCTTTTGCGCGTTGTGCCCTCATCGCTGAGAAATCCACGGTCCATCATGACCGGATCATGCGCCGGGTAGGAAAAGACCTGAAGGAAGGCGACCGCCAGAAGGATCCAGCCATTGCGCGATCCAGAGGCGCCATCGGCGGTCAGAACGGCAGAGAAGGAAAATTCGGGTGAGGCGACAAGTGCAACAAGGGCCACGGCGAAGACAACAAGGAAAAGAAGCATCTGGATGACGTCGGTGCGCAGCGCCGCCGAAAGCCCACCCCATGCCGAATAGGCAAGCCCAAGGATCGCCACTACAAGGATCGCGCCGGTTCCGGCGCCCGTAACCTCGGGCATGATGGCCGAAAAGATCAGCCCCACGACCAGAAGGTTTGCAAAAACCTCGGACAGAAGGCGCAGCGCTATCACGATGTTATAAGATGTCGCCCCGGCGCGGCCGAAGCGTGCCGATATCCAGCCTTGGATCGATTGGGCGCCGCTTTGGCGGATCCGTCCGACGATGAAGCCGCCGGTCAGAAACGACAGGTAATAGGCGGCATAGGCCAGCGTGCCGGCGATGCCGTAGTAATAGCCAAGGATGGCCGAGTTCATCAAAGAGCGGGCGAAAATCCAGGTCGTGACCTGTGACAGAACCAGCGTCCAAAGGCCGGGCGCCTTGCCTTCGGCGCTTGAGCCTCCAAAGAAGCCTTCGATCGTTGCGCGGCGCGGGGCGGCGGCAAGGCTGGCGATCACCACAAGGGCGAAGACACCGATAACGGCCAGTTCCAACATGTTTTGTACACTCCCTGATCTTTCCGGCCCATCGCTAACAGGGCGATTACGGGCGGGCCAGTGTGATCATTGGCGCACACGGCGATTTGACGGTTTGTGTCAGTGCCGGGCCGCGCAATGGCGACCCGGCCCTGTTTTTCAGGCGTTACATCGTTGTGTTCACCGCGCCGCCATCCAGAAGGATGTTCTGGCCGATGATAAAGCCTGCATGGGCCGAGCAGAGAAAGGCGCAGGCGGCGCCAAACTCTTGCGTCGTGCCATAACGCCCTGCGGGAATAGTGGCGCAGCGGGCGGTCTTGGCCTCGTCCATCGAGATGCCTTGGGCGTCCGATACACCCTTGTCCAGCGACACGGCGCGGTCGGTGGCATGAATGCCCGGCAGCAGGTTGTTGATGGTCACGCCAGAGCCTGCGACCTGACGCGAGGTGCCGCCGACATAGCCGGTCAGGCCAGCGCGTGCAGCGTTGGACAGGCCCAGAACGGGGATGGGGGATTTCACCGATTGCGAGGTGATGTTGACCACCCGGCCCCAGCCACGCTTCATCATCGCGGGAAGGCAGGCCTTCATCAGGGCGATCGGGGTCAGCATGTTTGCGTCAAGCGCGGCGATAAAGTCTTCGCGGTCCCAGTCCGACCACATGCCCGGGGGCGGGCCGCCTGCGTTGGTGACCAGAATGTCAACCTCGCCTGCGGCCACAAGCACCTTGGCGCGGCCTTCCTCTGTCGTGACGTCCGCCGCAATGGCGGTGACCTTGACGCCATATTTGTCGCGAATTTCGGCGGCGGTCTGTTCCAGCGCCTCGGCGCCGCGCGCGTTCAGCACCAGATCGACACCCGCTTCTGCCAGTGCTTCGGCGCACCCGCGTCCCAAGCCCTTGGAGGATGCTGTCACCAGCGCCCGTTTGCCTTTGATTCCCAGATCCATCGCCACGTCTCCCATTCAGATTGCGTTTAATGCAGGGCTAGCACCCGCGCAGCGGCCCGAAAAGCCCCCTCATTGTTGCGAGCGGCGAAACAGTCTTGTGCCGCGGGCCATATAGGCGTCGCCGCGCTTGACGAGATGCCCAGCCGATGCTTTACAGACCTCACTATGGCGGTGGGGTGCGCCGTGTGACTGAGCCGTCAGAGCGCAGGACATATGTGCAGCCAGCCCCGTGAACATAGTGAGCTGCCCGATGCCACACGATCAAAACACAACGCTTGCAACGTCGTTGCAAAGTCTTCCGGTCTATCGCGCCCCGCAGTTTTGCGTGGTTGATGGCGCGAACCTTGGCGATCCGATCATGGAAGCCGAGCAGCTGGTTTTCGACGATATCTATGCCCTGCACCCCGGCGCCCGCACCGAGCGGCTGGCCATCACCAGCACCGAAGGCGAAGACTGGTTCAGGGTGGCCGATTGCACCGATTGCGGCACGCCGGGCGCGAGCCTGCATCTGGACAGTGTTGCCACCTTCATGCTGACCGACGGGATGACCGTCGAGGTCATGATCCTTGTCGAGGTCGCGGCCGATGGCGGGATCACCGAAATCTTTATCCTGCCGCTGACAACGCTTGCGCCCAAGACGAACTATCGCCTTATCGGCGTCGATCGCAAAAGTGCGGCGGCCCGTTTTGCCGAAGTTGCCTGTGTCTCTTTTGCGCGGGGTACGCGGATCACCATGGCCGACGGGCGCCAGATGCCCATCGAAGAGCTAAGCCCGGGCGACCGGGTTCTGACACGCGATGAAGGCCCGCAGGAAGTGCGCTGGATCGGGTCCAACACGGTTCGGGCCACGGGTGAGTTTGCCCCGATACACATTGCCGCCGGCACATTGAACAATGAGGGCGATCTTCTGGTCAGCCCCAACCACCGGCTTTTCGTCTATCAGCGCCGCGATACGCTTGGCCTTGGGCGCTCAGAGGTTCTGGTCAAGGCGCGCCATCTGGTCAATGGCCAGACTGTCACGCGCGCCTCGGGCGGATTTATCGATTATTTCCAACTGCTTTTCGATGATCACCAGATCATCTATGCCGAAGGGATCGCGGCCGAAAGCCTGCTGTTCGATCGGCGCACGCGCCCGGCGGTGCCCAAGGAAGTTGCCGAAAAGCTGATCGATGGGCTGCATATGCATGAGGCGGACCCGCGCGCGGGCCTTGAGATTCCCGAGGCAGAGATCAACGCGGAAACGGCCGAAAGACTGCGCACCGCAAGCGCGCGGTAGGCAGCGGCGCGCGCCGCACGGCGCCGGGGCTGAAATTGCCACCCAATCCGTTTGACCGCGCCTGCGCACAAGGCTAGCCTTGAGCCGGATCAACCGGCTGAATGGATACCCCACATGCTCGACACCCCTCTCGTTGAGATCGAGAACCTCCGCGTGGAGTTTGAAACAGGTTCTGGCACAGTGGTGGGCGTCGAAGACGTTTCCTTCTACATCAACCCCGGTGAGACGGTTTGCGTCGTGGGCGAAAGCGGATCGGGCAAATCGGTGTCCTCGCTGTCGCTGATGCGGCTGGTCGAGTTTGGCGGCGGCGAGATTACCGGCGGGCGCCTGAAGTTTCGCCGCGACGATGGCGTGACGGACATCGCGCAGGCCGAAGACAGCCTGATGCGCAGCATCCGCGGCAATGAGATCGGGATGATCTTTCAAGAGCCGATGACCTCGCTGAACCCGGTTTTCACGGTCGGGCGGCAGTTGACCGAAGGGCTTCGGCTTCACAAGGGTATGACAAAGGATGAGGCCGAGACGCGCGCGATCGAACTTTTGCGCCTTGTCCGCATCCCCGAGCCTGAGCGGCGGCTAAAGCAGTATCCGCATGAGTTGTCAGGCGGGATGCGCCAGCGCGTCGTGATCGCGATGGCCCTTGCCTGTGAGCCGCGCCTGTTGATCGCGGATGAGCCTACAACGGCGCTGGATGTCACCATTCAGGCCGAGATATTGGCCCTGATTGACCGGCTGAAGCGCGAAACCGGCACGGCGGTGATGTTCATCACCCATGACATGGCCGTGGTGGCGCAGATGGCGGACCGCGTGGTGGTCATGTACCGCGGCAACAAGGTTGAGGAAGGCACGGTCGAGGAGATTTTCGAAGCGCCCAAGCATCCCTATACGCAAGCGCTTTTGGCGGCGGTGCCCAAGCTTGGCGAGATGCGGGGAAAATCCGCCCCCGAGCCGATGAAGATCATGGGCCAGGCCGACAGTGGGCGCGGGCCCATTCCCGGCACTGGAAAGCCGCTGCTTGAAGTCAAGAACCTGACCCAGCGCTTTGCGGTCAAGGGCGGCCTTTTGCGGCGCACGGTGGCCAACGTTCACGCGGTCGAGGATGTGTCGTTCACCATCAACATCGGCGAAACCCTATCGCTGGTGGGCGAAAGTGGTTGCGGAAAATCGTCAACCGGACGCTCACTTTTGCGGCTGAATGAGCCGCAGTCGGGGCAGGTCCTTTTGGATGGGCGCGATTTGTTGCAGCTGTCACAGCGCGAGCTGCGCGCGGCGCGGCGCGATGTGCAGATGGTCTTTCAGGACCCGTTTGCCTCTCTCAACCCGCAGATGCGCCTTTTGGATCAGGTGACCGAGCCTTTGCGCAACTACGGGCTTGAAAGCGGATCGGCGCTGGAAGATCGGGCCGCGCGGCTTTTCGACCGGGTCGAGTTGCCCCGCGATTTTCTGCGCCGGTATCCGCATGAGCTTTCGGGCGGGCAGCGCCAGCGTGTGGCCATCGCCCGCGCCCTTGCGGTCAATCCAAAGCTGATCGTTGCCGACGAGGCGGTGTCGGCGCTGGATGTTTCAGTGCAGGCGCAGGTCGTGAACCTGATGATGGAGCTTCAGGCGGATCTTGGCATCTCGTTCCTTTTCATCAGCCACGATATGGCCGTGGTTGAACGTGTCAGCCATCAGGCGGCGGTCATGTACCTTGGCCGCATCGTCGAGATCGGCCCGCGCGCGGCGATCTTCGAGGACCCCCAGCACAGCTATACCAAGACGCTTCTATCGGCTGTTCCGGTTCCCGATCCGCGCAAGCGCAAGACCGAGAAGGACCTGAACTTCAAACCGATCCCATCGCCGATCTTCCCGCTGGACTATGAGCCCGGCCCGTCGGTCTATGACGAGGTTGCGCCGGGGCATTTCGTGTTGAAGTCGTAAAGGCGACGCGGTGCACTGGCGGCGCAGGTAGCGATTGAGTATTTTTGCAAAGAAGAACTTGCGGCGAATTGCAACTCTCTGACGCGCTCTGCTATATGCGCCCTCATGTTGGATAACCGCCCTGCCCTTCCGCCCGAGATTGCCCGCCGCCGCACCTTTGCGATCATCAGCCACCCTGATGCCGGAAAGACGACGCTGACGGAAAAGTTCCTGCTTTTTGGCGGGGCTATTCAGATGGCCGGACAGGTGCGCGCCAAGGGTGAGGCGCGCCGGACGCGGTCGGATTTCATGGCGATGGAAAAGGACCGGGGCATTTCGGTTTCCGCCTCGGCGATGTCCTTTGACTACAAGAGTTTTCGTTTCAACCTTGTCGACACACCCGGCCACAGCGACTTTTCCGAGGACACTTATCGCACGCTGACGGCTGTGGATGCCGCGATCATGGTCATTGATGGCGCCAAGGGTGTTGAAAGCCAGACGCAGAAGCTTTTTGAAGTTTGCCGCCTGCGCGATCTTCCGATCCTGACCTTTTGTAACAAGATGGACCGCGAAAGCCGCGATACCTTTGATATCATTGACGAAATTCAAGAGAACCTGGCCATCGACGTAACGCCCGCATCCTGGCCCATCGGCATGGGGTCGGAGTTTATCGGATGTTATGATCTGTTGCGCGACCGGCTGGAGCTGATGGACAGGGCCGACCGCAACCGTGTGGCGGAGACGGTCGAGATCAACGGGCTGGACGATCCGCGCCTTGCCGAACATGTGCCGGCGCATCAGTTGGAGAAGCTGCGCGAAGACATTGAAATGGCGCGAGAGCTTTTGCCGCCGCTTGATCGCAAGGCGCTGCTGGAAGGCACGCTGACGCCCATTTGGTTCGGCTCGGCGATCAATTCGTTCGGGGTCAAGGAGCTGATGGAGGGTATCGCCGCCTATGGACCTGAACCCCAGCCGCAATCGGCGCAGCCCCGGCAGGTTCTTCCCGAAGAGGAGAAGGTTGCAGGCTTTGTTTTCAAGGTTCAGGCGAATATGGACCCAAAGCACCGCGACCGCGTGGCGTTTTTGCGCATGGCATCGGGGCATTTCAAGCGCGGCATGAAGCTGACCCATGTGCGCACGAAGAAGCCGATGGCGATCAGCAATCCGGTGCTGTTCCTGGCCAGCGACCGCGAGCTGGCCGAGGAAGCCTGGGCCGGCGACATCATGGGCATCCCGAACCAT